>NZ_JARWKU010000004.1:0-313175 GCF_029846435.1 Cobetia sp. 1AS1 | reverse complement strand
ACAAAAAACCCCGCCTCGAGGCGGGTTTTTTTGTGCGCGAAGCGCGAGCGATGAATCAGTGCACGATGCCTTCCGACTGCTCGTCCTCGTCTTCTTCGCCATCCCAGAGGCGAGTCCGGGTGATGGCGTGGTCGATCATCTCACGCGCGACCTCGAAACGATTGTCACGCAGCAGATCAGCGGCCTCGTCCGAAATGCGAATACTGAGCAGCGGCTCACCTTCGCTTTCCGCGGCGCGCAGAATCACTTCACCATCTTCCATTTGCACAATTTCAAGTACGGCGGGATCGGACACGTCATTCCTCCTGCACGGCATCTCGCGAGATACCGGCGTCGTTGTAATCGTCAGCGCGACGGCTGGCAAGCCCGGCACCGCGCTGCCATCAGCGACGCAGAAAAAAGTACGACCACAGCCAGAGCCATGGTCGTACCGGAGAATGCAGGGCTTGCCACAATGCGATCAGTCTAGCACCCGTGAAGGCGAAACGTCACCCGATTGCCATGCGCCAGTCATCACCAGCGTGCAGCACCAGATCAACGCCTTGACCTACCACTCGACACTCGACTCGCGCAGCTGCGGCAGCAGCGCCTTGAATGCCGTGATGGCGGCGCTGAGACGCTCGGCCAGCGAGGCGCTCGAGGCTGCCGCGATGATCAGACCATCACCACGCGAACGCGATTCCTCGCGGCGAGCGACGCCGCCCTCTTCATGCAGGCGGGTCACATCCGCGACCAGCTCAGACAACCAGCTGTCGGGACGCTCCAGCAGGCTGCGCAGCTGCTCGACCTCTGCGATGGGCGTCGGCGGCGACGCCAGGCGCTCGCGCCAGCTTCCCTCTGGCCAGCGCGCCGTCACGGCACACTCTTCCAGCAATGACGCCAGCGCCAGCTCCAGCAGGGCGAGCGCGCCCTCTTCACCGGCCATGCGACGCGCCACGGCATGCTCATCGTCGCCAGAGGCTGCTGACTGGGCCAGCAGCAACTCGGCCTGATACAGCAGCTGATTGGTACGGGCACGCTGGCTCATCAGCTCTTGGCTCCCTTGCGCTTGTCCTCGACGACCCAGCGGCCGTTGTCGTAGGTCGCCTTCCAACCGGTCGCCTTGCCTTCCTCATCGGTCATGACGTACTGAGCCTTGACCTTGCGCGAGAAGCGAATCTGCGCCGGACGTCCGTCCGGGTCCTGATCCGGGGCCTCGAGAATGAAGTGATACTTCTCCGGCAGCTCGTCGGCGTGCGCCTTGAGCTCCTTGACCAGCGGCGGACGCGTCTCGCGATTCTTGGGGAACTGACTGGCCGCCAGGAACAGGCCACTGGCGCCATCGCGCAGCACGTAGTGGTCCTCGACCTTGACGCAGGCAAGTTCCGGCATCGGAATCGGGTCCATCTTCGGCGGCGCCACTTCACCGGACTTGAGCAGCTTGCGGGTGTTCTTGCAATTCTCGTTGGTGCAGCCGAAGTACTTGCCGAAACGCCCGGTCTTGAGCTGCATGTCGGAACCGCACTTGTCGCACTCGATCACCGGGCCATCGTAGCCCTTGATGCGGAACTGACCTTCCTCGACCTCGTGACCGACACAGTCCGGGCTATTGCCGCAGACGTGCAGCTTGCGCTGCTCATCGATCAGGTAGCTGTCCATCGCGGTGGCGCAGATCGGGCAGCGACGCTTGGCGCGCAGCGCATCCGTCTCGGCATCTTCACCGGCATCGGCCGCCACGGCTTCATCGCCCGGCAGCAGATCGATGGTGGTCTTGCAGCGCTCCTTGGGCGGCAGGTTGTAGCCGGAACAGCCCAGGAAGACCCCGGTCGAGGCGGTACGAATCTGCATCTCACGCCCGCAGGTCGGGCAGGCGATGTCCGTCGGCACTGGCTGGTTGGGACGCATGCCCTCTTCGGACTGGGCGTGGTCCAGCTCGGCCTTGAACTCGGCGTAGAAGGTGTCCAGCAGCTCGCGCCAGTTGCGCCCGCCGTTGGCCACCTCATCGAGATAGTCTTCCATGCGCGCCGTGAAGCCGAAGTCCATCAGGTCCTTGAAGGACTCGCTGAGGCGATCGGTGACGATGTCGCCCAGCTTCTCGGCATAGAAGCGACGGTTTTCCAGCGCCACGTAGCCACGGTCCTGGATGGTGGAGATGATGGCGGCATAGGTGGACGGACGCCCGATACCGCGCTTCTCCAGCTCCTTGACCAGGCTGGCCTCGGTGTAACGCGCCGTGGGCTTGGTGAAGTGCTGCAGCGGCTGCAGCTCGACCAGGTCCAGCTTCTCGCCGATGGCGAGGTCCGGCAGCGACTGATCCTCTTCCTTCTTGCCCATCGGCTTCATGACACGCGTGTAACCGTCGAACTTGAGCACACGGCCCTTGGCACGCAGCTCGTAGCCATCCACTTCGATGGTCAGCGTGGACGACAGGTATTCGGCCGGCAGCATCTGACAGGCCACGAACTGACGCCAGATCAGCTCATACAGACGCTCGGCGTCACGCTCCATGCCGGCGAGATCGGTGGCGCGGCGCGACACTTCGGAAGGACGAATCGCTTCGTGCGCTTCCTGGGCGCCTTCCTTGCTGGAGTAGACGTTGGCCGCTTCCGGCAGGTAGTTGCTGCCGTATTCTTCGTTGATGAAGTCGCGCGCCGTGGCCACCGCGTCCGCCGACAGATTGGTCGAGTCGGTACGCATGTAGGTGATGTAACCCGCCTCATAGAGACGCTGGGCCATCATCATGGTCTTCTTGACCGAGAAGCCGAGACGACCACTGGCCGCCTGCTGCAGGGTCGAGGTGATGAACGGCGCGTTCGGCTTGGAGCGCGTCGGCTTGTCTTCACGATTGGTGATCGCGAGCTTGGCCGTGCGCAGCGCCGCGATGCGATCCATCGTCTCCTTCTCGCTGGTCGGACGGAAGGCATTGCCATCCTGACGCGCCAGCTCGAAACGGATCGCTTCACCACTGGCGGCGGCCAGCTCAGCGTGGACATCCCAGAACTCTTCGGGGATGAAGGCGCGGATCTCGCGCTCACGCTCGACGATCAGACGCACGGCAACCGACTGCACACGCCCGGCGGACAGGCCACGAGCGACCTTGGCCCACAGCAGTGGCGAGACCATGAAGCCGACGACGCGATCCAGATAGCGGCGTGCCTGCTGGGCATGCACGCGATCCATCTTCAGTTCGCCCGGCTCATCGAAGGCCGCCGTGATCGCCTTCTTGGTGATCTCGTTGAACACCACGCGCTTGTAACGCGAATCGTCGCCACCGATGGTCTCGCGCAGGTGCCAGGCAATCGCCTCACCTTCGCGGTCCAGATCCGTCGCGAGATAGATGGTGTCGGCTTTCTCGGCCAGACGCGTCAGCTCGGAAACGACCTTTTCCTTGCCGGGCAGGATCTCGTAATGCGCCTCCCAGCCATTCTCCGGGTCGACCCCCATGCGGCGGATCAACTGGGTCTTGGCCTTCTGCGCCTTGTGAGCCGCCTTGACCTCGGGCGACATCTTGCGAGTCTCCGCCGCCTGACGGGCACGTTCCTTGGGGTCGGTGGCCTGCTTGCCGCTTCCGCTGGTCGGCAGGTCGCGGATGTGCCCGACACTCGACTTCACCACGAAGTCGTTGCCGAGATACTTGTTGATGGTCTTGGCCTTGGCGGGCGACTCGACGATCACCAGTGACTTGCCCATGGTTGCTCGCATCTCCTGGCCGGCACTGATTGCGCCGGCGAATGACTCGTCGCGCTGGGTTTTGTCCCAGCCGAAAAATGCGCCTACCCTACCCCAGCATTTCAGCGCTGACCAGCAATGTTGAGACTGACGCCTCGTCAGGGCGGCTCGACAGGGCGCCTCTGCGACAACCTCGAGACATGCCATGCCACCCGCCATGTCAGCGTGCGGCATGCGCCGAACGACATCGACAGCCATCAGGCATGAGGGCGTGGCAATCCGGCATCCGAGCCGGACTTGAGCACAGGCCATCAGCGCATGGCAGCGGTCAACGGGCCCGATACACGGGGCCGGTACGGGGACTGCGCTGGACCGATGCGCGGAAATTTCGCTCAGCAGGGTATTGCCACTATATAGGTAGCACTGGAATGGCTGTCAGTGAAAGCCAGCCAGCGGACATTGGCGTGACGGGGCGGTCACCACGACACTGCCGCAGAGAACATGCGACGCCTGGCCGTCAGGCCTCGAAATGACGGGCCGCGCCCGCATTGCGCAGCGCGGCATACCCTAGCGCCCCAGCCCATGTCCGCGTACCCGCGACAACGTATTCGCAACAATCGCTCGGCATACTTCACGTCAACCCTTGCAGTCCCGATCGTGATCACGAGAATGGACAACGACAGCCGACGATACTCGACAGGCTCCCTTTCAGCCTTCAATGTAGTAAAATGACAACAACCTGGTTTGCGTTTTCAGCCAGTCCATCACGCCAGTGTTCAAGGAGTATGCTTTCATGCCGCACGCGTTCAACGGCCCGATCCGCCGCACCAAGATTGTCGCCACTCTCGGCCCTGCCAGTGACAAGCCGGGTGTGCTCGACGCGATGATTCGTGCCGGAGTCGATGTGGTACGCCTCAACTTCTCCCACGGTAGCCCCGAAGATCACCGCATGCGCGCCGAGGCCGTACGTCAGGCTGCCGCCGCCCAGGGCCGCAGCGTCGCCGTACTGGGCGACCTGCAGGGTCCGAAGATCCGCATCGCGCGCTTCAAGGATACCGCCGTCAAGCTGAGCGAAGGCCAGCCGTTCATTCTCGATATCGGCCTGGGCCGTGATGAAGGTACCGTCGAGCGTGTCGGCTGTGACTACCAGGAACTGGCCGATGACGTGGTCGCGGGCGACGTGCTGCTGCTCGACGATGGCCGTGTGGTGCTTGAGGTCAATGAGCTCAAGGGCAACGAGATCCACACCACCGTCAAGGTCGGCGGCAAGCTGTCCAACAACAAGGGCATCAACAAGCAAGGCGGCGGCCTGTCTGCCGAAGCCCTGACCGACAAGGACAAGGCTGACCTGAAGACCGCCATCGATATCGGCGTCGACTATCTGGCCGTGTCCTTCCCGCGCAGCGGCGCCGACATGCAGCTGGCACGTGAACTGCTGGGCGAGGAAGGTCGTGACATCGGCCTGATCGCCAAGGTCGAGCGCGCCGAAGCCGTGGCCGACGACGCCGTGCTGGATGGCATCATCCTCGCCAGTGAAGGCGTGATGGTGGCGCGTGGCGATCTGGGCGTCGAGATTGGCGATGCTCAGCTGATCGGCGTGCAGAAGCGCATGATCCGCCGCGCGCGCAGCCTCAACCGCGTGGTCATCACGGCCACCCAGATGATGGAATCCATGATCAGCGCGCCGCTGCCGACCCGCGCCGAAGTCTTCGACGTCGCCAATGCCGTACTCGACGGCACCGACGCAGTGATGCTGTCGGCCGAGACCGCCGCCGGCGACTTCCCGGTCGAGACCATCGAGACCATGGATCGCGTCTGCCTGGGCGCCGAACGTGAGCGTGCCGCGCAGGAATCCCAGCACCGCATCCACGAAGGCTTCAGCAAGACCGACGAGACCATCGCGCTGTCCGCGATGTATGCCGCCAACCACCTGACTGGTGTCGTGGCCATCGTGTGCATGACGGAATCCGGCTATACCCCGCTGATCGCCTCGCGCATCCGCTCTGGCCTGCCCATCGTCGGCCTGGCGCAGGACCAGAAGACCCAGCGTCGCATGGCCCTCTACCGTGGTGTGGTGTCACTGCCCTTCGATTCCAGCGAATTGCCGGCGGCAGAAATCAATCGTCGCGCCATCGCGGAGCTGGAAGCCCGTGGCATCGCGACTCGCGGTGACCTGGTGATCCTGACCCGTGGTGACCAGATGAACGCACATGGCGGCACCAACACCATGAAGATCGTCACTGTCGGCAGCACCATCGACTGATCGGCCTCGCTGGCCTTCCGCCCCGGGCCTTTCGGGGCGGAAGGCCAGCGACATTGCCCCATCCTCAGGAGGTCAGGGAATGAGCGAACAACGACCCAAGCGCCAGGCACGGCGCACCCTGCCAGCACGCAAGCGCATTGCGCTGGTGGCGCACGATGGCAAGAAGGATGAAATGCTGGCGTGGGCCAATCGCTGGCGCGATGAGCTGTCCCGCCACCAGCTGCTGGGCACGGGCACGACTGCCCGCCGCATCAGCAAGGAGCTGGGCCTCGAGGTCGAGAGCCTGCTGAGCGGCCCACTGGGCGGTGATCAGCAGATCGGCGCGCGCATCGCCGAAGGCAATCTGGACCTGCTGGTCTTCCTGTGGGATCCCTTCGCGCCGATGCCGCACGACCCTGACGTCAAGGCGCTGCTGCGCCTGGCGGCATTGTGGAACGTGCCGGTCGCCAGCAATGCGGCCAGCGCGGACTTCCTCTTCCACTCGAAGTTGATCTCCGAGGAAGTCGAAGTGGCCGTGCCGGACGCCAACGACTGGGTCAGCACCCGCGCCTGAATGACGCTGGCTGTCGCCCCATGAAAACGCCGCCTGCTCGCAAGAGAGGCGGCGTTTTCATGGCCAGATGTTGTAATCAAACTACCTTTTGCGCAGACGGGCAGCGGCATCTGACGAAATCTCTGCCTTCCTGCCACCCCCTGCTCTTCCTCTCTCCACTTTCCCGCTATCCCGCTATCCCGCTATCCCGCTATCCCGCTATCCGGCGACGCTATTCGAGAGTCGCAGCTCAATCCATGACAGCAGCTAACGACATCAGCTCAAGAAGTCAGCTCAAGCTGACTGGCGATCACCGCACCACGCGCCGCCATGCAATAAAGCCCGATATGATGACTGTCTGCCTGGGGATGCGTCGCCGTATCGGGGAGCCCCAGCTGCGCGACCACCTCGGCCGGCAGGTCGTAGGTGGCACAGCCGGGCTCCAGCACCACGATGTCACGCACCTTGCCCAGCAGGCCGTGATTGCGCGCCGACAGCAACGTCAATACCAGGTCCATCACGCAGATATCGGTGCAGATGCCTACCACGACCAGGGTTTCCAGCCCTTCGACGCTCACCCACTTCTGCAGCGCATTGACCTGGGTATGGGGATCAATCGCGCCGACATAGCCATTGATGCAGTCCTTGCGCACCAGCGTGGCCTGCGGCTCCTCTTCCAGCCAGGCAAGTTCCGCCACCAGCTCATCCTCGCCGCTGCCCTGCTCACAATGGGCGGGATAAGGCGGCTCCGGCTTGCCCGGCGCATGGGAATCAATGAAGGCCAGCAAGGGGCGTCTTCGCTCACTGAAGGCCCGCGCCAGCGTATCGCTGAGGGCAATCATCCTGCTGACCTGGGCATTGGGCGTCTGAGGCGCCAGCGCACCGCCTGCGACCTGACAGAAGCCGTTGATCTCATCGACGATGATCAGCCCGGCCGTCGGCAGCGAGACCGGCACCACGGCCGGCCGCACCGGCAGGCGGGCATCAAGCTCGCCGGGGGTCATCCACTCGGCGGGAGTGGCAGGGATGCGTTGCACCACACAGGACGCCGCGACATCGGATGAAGTCGCGGCGTCCTGCGTCTCTGGTGTAGAGGATACGGAGGGAGCGGACGAGCGCTGGTCGGAAGACACCATGCAAAAGGCCTCTGATGACGAATGGCCTTCAGCATAACGGAACTCAGGGCCGAGCGGCGAGCCTCACCCGGTGGGCTCGCTGGCACCGGACAGCACGGCGTTGCCCTGCCCTTCATCCACCGTGGCATCACAGGAAAAGCACTGGCCGCGCACCCGCGCGTGGTCACGCCTCAGCACCGCGAATTGCGCCACACGGCCGGGGTCATCCTCGATGCGCTGGGCGAGGCACACGAGCCCCGGGCGGCGCGCCAGTGATGGCGGCGCGATGGCCAGCGTATCGCTGCGACTCTCTGCCATGTCCAGCGCATCCGCCATGTGCAGACACTCCACCCGCTCGACCTCCGGCAGGTTCTGCTGCAGCCAGGCATCGCACTCTTCGAACAGGGCCTCGCGTGCCACGATACGCCTCACCGCCGACGGCGAAGCCCCGGGCGGCCCGAGCAGACTGAGACTGATGGCACGGAAGACGCGCCGCTCGACGCAGATGCCCGTCCAGAAGGCCAGCGCCTGATGCGTGGTGCGCACCGGACGCTGATGCCCACGCGACCAGGGCACCACGGCGGTATCGATCTCGCCTTCCGCCAGCGCCCTGATGACCTCATCGATGCCTGCGTAAGCCTTGAGTTGGGCGTCGTTGGCATAGAGCTTGAGCGCGCACTCGCGCGAGTAACCTCCAAGGTGCCCGGGATAGCCCACGCGCAAACCATCGGGAGCCGGGATCACGCCCTGCGGCGAGATATCGCCGTGGACTTCGCTAGCTGTCACCTTCATACCAGCCCCTCATGCCAATGTCTGAACAAACCTCATCCTGACAACAGCATAGCCGCAAACATGGGCGTTGTTAGGCAAAACCCACCTCGGTGACCTCAGGCAAAGCCGCCATTGGCACCGATGACCTGGCCACTCACCCAGCCGGCATCTTCGCTGGCAAGCCAGGCCACCACGGCTGCGACATCCTGCGGGTCCGCAATGCGCCCCAGCGCCGCCATGCCCTTGAGGCGCTCGATGGTCTCTTCACTCTTGCCGTGACGAAACAGGCCGGTGTCCGTCGGGCCCGGCGCCACGGCGTTGACCGTGATGCCTCGCTCGCCGACTTCCTTGGCCAGCACCCGCGTCAGCTGGTCCACCGCGGCCTTGGAAGCCGCATAGGGCCCATAGGTCGCGAACATCTGCCGCGTCACCGAGGTGGACATGTTGATCACGCGTCCGTCATCGCGCAGATGCCGCGCCGCCTCACGCATCAGATTGAAGGAGCCGGTCAGATTGGCCTGCATCAGGTTGGCGAAGTCGTCATCCGTGAAATCGGCGATGGGCTTGTAGATGCTCATGCCGGCATTGTTGACCAGGATATCCACCCCGCCGTACACGCGCCGGGCTTCCGTGAACAATTGTGCCGCGTCGCTGCTGACACCGACATCGCCCTGTACGGCGATCGCCTTGCCGCCCCGCGACTCGATATCCGTCACGACCTGCAAGGCGCCATCACTGTCGCTGCGATAGTTGACGATGACGTGAGCGCCGTCCGCCGCCAGGCGCTGCGCGATCCCGGCGCCGATCCCGCGTGAAGCCCCACTGACTACCGCCACCTTGCCGCTCAACCGCTGTGCATTCTCCGACATAACTGCCCCCTCTTTCGTCATGGGCGATCGACCTCAAGGGCCATCAATAATGAGCGCCTTGCGAGTGTCAGTCAGACATCATCATTGCAGCAAGCGAATGCCGCTGACACCCCTGCAACGCGGGGTTTCGTATGAACGAAAAACCGCCACCCCGGGCATGCCGGCGGTGACGGTTGTTTACAGCGGCGGCCTGCCTCAGGCTTCGCCGTTGGCCTGACGCTCGAAGGTATCGGCGCGCAGGATCTCGATCCAGTAGCCATCGGGGTCCTTCACGAAGGCCAGACCCTTCATCTTGCCATCGTCGGGACGCTTGACGAACTCGACGCCCAGCGACTCGAAACGCTCGGCAGCCGCGTAGACATCCGGCACGCTGACCCCGATATGGCCGAAGCCCTGCGGCTGGGCGTTGCCGTCATGGTAGGCGAAGTCCGGGTCATTCTCGGTGCCCCAGTTATGGGTCAGCTCCAGCATCGCCTCACGCCCGAAGGTGTAGGTGGTGCGCTTGAGGTCATCACCGGGCACTTCACTGGCCTGGTCGTCATCCAGATAGGCGAGGAAATAGAGGCTGAACTGCATTTCCGGGAAGTCGAGCTTGCGCACCAGACGCATGCCCAGCACGCGAGTGTAGAAATCCAGGCTGCGCTCGGGGTCCTTGATGCGCAGCATGGTCTGGTTGAAGACGTAGCCACGGGTGGCCGGGTCGATCTGCTCACTCAGGCCGGGAGCCTGCTCGAAATGTGTTGCCATGTTGGTCCTTCCACAGGAAAGGACGGCAGAGCCTCGAAGATGCCCGGCCGCCCCTGGTGATCGTATAGCTGTCAGATGGTGACGGCGGCCAGATTTTGCAACCTCGCCGCCGCTGGCATCACGCGATCTCGATCAGTACTTCCCCCGGCGTGACACGATCGCCACGCGCGACATGAATGGCCTTGACGGTACCGTCGACACGCGCGGCGATCTCGGTCTCCATCTTCATCGCCTCACTGATCAGCACCGACTGGCCCGCGGTGACGCTGTCACCGACCGCGACCAGTACCTCGACGATGTTGCCCGGCATCGCGGTGGTGACATGGCCCGGCGCCGAGGCGCTGGCACGTCCGCCGCTCTGGCCGCCCGCCACGTAATCGTCCTTGGCCTCGAACACTACCTCTTCCGGCATGCCGTCCAGGGTCAGGTAGACGTGACGCTTGCTGCCCTTGGCACCGCCGACGCCGGTGATCTGCACCGCGTAGGACTCGCCGTGCACGTCGATGACGAACTCGGTCGGCACGCCAGAGGTCACCGGGCGCTCCGCCTCGCCCTGGGGGATGATTTCCGGTGTGAGCGTGCCGGCACGACGCTCGTTGAGGAAGTCACGTCCCAGCTCCGGGAACATGGCGAAGGTCAGCACGTCCTCGGGGGATTCGGCCAGCTCGCCCAGCTCCTCGGTGAGGCGCGTCATCTCCGGCGCGAGCAGGTCGGCCGGGCGCCCGACTTCCACCGGCGCGTTGCCGATGGCACGCGAGCGGACCTCTTCGTTGACCGGTGCCGGCGCCTGACCATAGCCGCCCTGCAGATAGCGCTTCACCTCGTTGGTGATGCTCTTGTAGCGCTCGCCGGTCAGCACGTTGAGAACCGCCTGGGTGCCGACGATCTGCGAGGTCGGGGTGACCAGCGGCGGGTAGCCGAGATCGGCACGCACACGCGGAATCTCATCGAACACCTCGCGGATGCGCTCCAGGGCGTTCTGCTCCTTCAGCTGGCTGGCCAGGTTGGACATCATGCCGCCGGGGATCTGACTGATCTGGACCGAGACATCCTCGCGGGTGAATTCGCTCTCGAAGGCTGAGTACTTGCTGCGCACCTCGTGGAAGTAATCGCCGATCTCGCGCAGCGACTCCAGCTCAAGGCCGGTATCCCACTGGGTGCCGCGCAGCGAGGCCACGAAGGATTCGGTGGCCGGATGGCTGGTGCCGCCGGCGAAGGCCGAGATACAGGTATCGATGTGGCGACAGCCCGCCTCGACGGCCTTGATCTGGCACTGCGGCGCCAGGCCCGCCGTGGCGTGGCTGTGCAGGTGGACCGGCACCTCGACCGCCTCGACCAGCGCGCTGACCAGATCATAGGTGGCGTACGGCGTCAGCAGGCCGGCCATGTCCTTGATGGCGATGGAATCGGCCCCCATCTCGACCAGCTTGCGCGCCTGCTCGACGTACATCTCCAGCGTATGCACCGGGCTCACGGTGTAGCAGATGGTGCCCTGGGCGTGCTTGCCGGCCTTCTTGACCGCGCGCATGGCGGTTTCCATGTTGCGCAGATCATTCAAGGCATCGAAGACACGGAAGATATCGATGCCACCTGCCGCGGCGCGCTCGACGAAGGCCTCCACCACATCATCGGCGTAGTGACGATAGCCGAGCAGGTTCTGGCCGCGCAGCAGCATCTGCAGCGGGGTGTTGGGCATGGCTTCCTTGAGCGCCTTCAGACGCGTCCAGGGGTCTTCCTTCAAAAAACGCACGCAGGCATCGAAGGTCGCGCCGCCCCACACTTCGAGACTGTAGAAACCGGCCTGATCGAGGCGCGCGGCGATCGGCAGCATGTCCTCGGTGCGCATGCGGGTCGCGATCAATGACTGGTGGCCATCGCGCAGCACGACTTCGGTGACCTTGACGCGCTCGGCGTGATCGACGGCGGGGGTGTTGGGGGTTGCAGCTGTCATGTCTGGGGTCCTTCTAATTGTTGGCTACGTGAACCGGGGGAAGCTCAGGGAAGATTCACGACATCAGGGGCATCAGGTGCGCATCAGAGACCGGCGTGGGCCGCGATGGCCGCCGCGATCGCCAGTGCTGTCTGTTCCGGCAGGCGCTTGACCGAGTACTGGGTCAATTCCGGGTGGGCAGCCACGAAGCCGGTATCGAAGTGTGCGTTGCGGAAATCAGGGTGCTTGAGGATTTCCTGATAGTAAGGCGCCGTGGTCTTGACGCCCTGCAGACGCATGTCATTGAGGGCACGTGAACCACGATTGATGACCTCTTCCCAGGTCAGCCCCCACACGATGAGCTTCAGACACATGGAATCGAAATACGGCGGGATGGTGTAGCCGGTATAGATCGCGGTATCGGTGCGCACGCCAGGTCCGCCCGGCGCGTAGTAGCGCGTGATGCGCCCGAAGCTTGGCAGGAAGTCGTTCTTGGGGTCCTCGGCGTTGATGCGGAACTGGATCGCATAACCGTGATGGCGAATGTCTTCCTGACGGAAGGCCAGCTTGTGGCCCCAGGCGATGCGGATCTGCTCGCGCACGATGTCCACCCCGGTGATGGCCTCGCTGATGGTGTGTTCCACCTGCACGCGAGTGTTCATCTCCATGAAGTAGATCTCGTTGCCCTTGACCAGAAACTCCACGGTACCGGCGTTGCGATAGCCGACGGCGCGGGCGGCACGTACCGCCATCTCCCCGACGTAGGAGCGCTGCTCCGGTGTCAGCTGCGGACTGGGGGCAATCTCGATCAGCTTCTGGTTGCGACGCTGGATGGAGCAGTCACGCTCGAACAGATGAATCACGTTGTCGTGATTGTCGGCCAGGATCTGCACCTCGATATGCAGCGGGTCGACCACGCAACGCTCGAGGAACACATCGGCACTGCCGAAGGCCTTGGTGGCTTCCGAGATCACGCGTCCCCAGGCCTGCTCGAGCTGATGAGCATCATCACAACGCCGGATACCGCGCCCCCCACCGCCTGAGGTAGCCTTGAGCATGACGGGGTAGCCGACCTGCTCGGCGACACTCAGCGCCTCCTCGACATCGGCCAGATTGCCGGCCGAGCCCGGCGTCACCGGCACGCCGGCCGCCTTCATGGCATCGCGGGCCTGGGTCTTGTCACCCATGCGGGCGATGACACTGCTGGCCGGCCCCACGAAGGCGATACCCGCCGCTTCACAGATGGCCGCGAATTCGGCGTTCTCCGACAGGAATCCGTAACCCGGATGGATGGCGTCACAGCCGGTCTCGCGCGCGAGATCGACCAGGCGGCGGGCATCCAGATAGCCGGCCAGCGGGTCTTCGCCGATGAAATGCGCTTCATCGGCGCGTTTGACGTGCAAGGAGAAACGATCAGGTTCGGTGTAGACAGCGACTGAGCGGATGTCCATCTCGGCACAGGCGCGTACAATGCGCACTGCGATTTCCCCTCGGTTGGCAATCAGCAACTTGCGAAACATGGTGACTCTCCCGGACGTGACGCGTGATCTTGTTGTGGTGCTCTGGTCGTGCGCTTGTCATTGACCGCCAGACGCGACAACGGCGCTGACAGACACGAGGTAGCATGCGTTCCACGCTACCCAGCGAGAGACCAATAGAAAAGTTGATATTTTTTTGCCAATCTATAAGTAAAACCTTATGACTGGGTGTGTCATGTCGCGTCCAAACTTGTTGAATCGCTTAACTTTCAGACAGTTACAGGTGTTCCAAGCGGTTCATCGCCAACAGTCCTACTCCCGTGCGGCCGAGCAACTTGGCCTGACGCAACCCGCCGTCAGTGCCCAGATTCGTCAATTGGAGCAGGCACTCGAGCAATCGCTGTTCAAATATGCCGGCAAGACGCTACATATCCTGCCGGCGGCTGATGCCCTGGCGAACTCGGTGCAGTCGATCTTCGGCGAGGTCTCGAGCCTGCAGATGGAGCTGTCGGAGATCGCCGGCACCATCCGCGGCGAGCTCAATCTGGCTGCCGTTTCCACCGCTCAGTACGTGGTGCCGCATATTCTGGCGCGCTTTCGGGCGCGGTATCCGGAAGTCTCGGTGCGCCTGCGCGTCTGCAATCGCGGTCAGGCGCTCGAGCGCCTCGCCGAGCGGCGCGATGACCTGGTGATCATGGGCATGGTGCCGGATGACGCCAATCTGGCCTTCATGCCGATTCTCGACAACGAGCTGATCCCCGTCGTCTGGCCCGGTCATCCGCTGCTGGAGGTCAAGGGCATCACCCTGGAAGACCTCGCGCAGTACTACATGCTGATGCGTGAACCCGGCTCCGGCACGCGTACCGCCTTCGAGGAGTTCGCCGCACGCGAGCGCGTTTCACTGCGCCATACGCTGGAGCTGGGCTCCAATGAGGCCATCAAGCAAGGCGTGATGGCGCACCTGGGCGTGGCGATCCTGCCGCGACTGTCGGTTCAGCTCGAGCTGGCCTCAGGCTTGCTGGCCTCGCCCTCGCTGCCGGGCTTCCCGCTCAGACGCAGCTGGTGCACCGTCTACCCCAAGGACCGCTACCCCACGCCGGTCACCGAGCTGTTCCTGCGCTTCGTGCGCGAGCTGCTGCCGGAACTCAATGCTCACTTCAGCGCGCCGATGGAGCCCATCCCCGGGCACAGCGTGGCCTGCCTGCCGCTGGCAACCGAGCAATGAACATAGCGTTCTGATGACGCAAGCCACATGAAAAAACCGCCATGGAGACGAGCTCCATGGCGGTTTTTTCGTTCAGGCGACTGACGGCATGTCAGCAGTGCGGCTTACTTCACTTCCACACCGTGCGCCTGTTTGTCGGCGTGGTAGGAAGAGCGCACCAGCGGGCCGGAGGCGACATGCGAGAAGCCCATCTCGCGCGCCTTCTGGCCGAGCCAATCGAAGGTGTCCGGGTGCACCCAGCGGTCGATGGGCAGGTGGTTGCGCGACGGCTGCATGTACTGACCCAGGGTCAGCATGTCGACACCGTGGTTGCGCAGGTCCTGCATGACTTCGAGCACCTGCTCGTCAGTCTCGCCGACACCCAGCATCAGACCGGACTTGGTCTTCACTTCCGGACGACGCTCCTTGTAGCCCTTGAGCAGATCAAGTGACCACTGGTAGTCGGCACCCGGACGCACGCGACGATAAAGGCTCGGCACGGTTTCCAGGTTGTGGTTGAAGACGTCCGGCGGCGTCTGCTCGAGCACGTCCAGCGCGACCTGCATGCGGCCACGGAAGTCCGGAACCAGCACTTCGATCTCGGTGCCATCGCACTTCTCGCGAATCTCGCGGATGCACTCGGCGATGTGGTTGGAGCCACCGTCGCGCAGGTCATCACGGTCGACGGAGGTCACGACGACGTAATTCAGGCGCATCTCGGCGATGGCCTCGGCCAGCTCGCGCGGCTCGTCGGCATTCAGCGCGTTGGGGCGACCGTGCGCCACGTCGCAGAACGGGCAACGACGGGTGCAGATGTCACCCATGATCATGAAGGTCGCGGTGCCGCCACTGAAGCACTCGCCCAGGTTCGGGCAGGAGGCTTCTTCACAGACCGTGTGCAGGCCGTGCTTGCGCAGCGTCTGCTTGATGCGCGTGACTTCCGGCGAGGCCGGCATGCGCACACGCAGCCAGTCCGGCTTCTTGGGCAAGGTCTCGGTGGGAATCACCTTGACCGGAATGCGGGCAACCTTCTCGGCGCCGCGCAGCTTCACGCCACGCTCCTTGCGGGCAGGAGCAGCGGAGGGAGCGGGCTTCGTGGTAGCGATGGTCTCGGTCATCAGTTCTGTCCTGCTGTTCGAGAAATGTCAGCCAGTGCCGCGGGCAGGCCGCTCACCGGAGTCAGGGTCACATCGCCCAGGCTTGCGCCCAGACAACGCACCAGGCGGTCACGCTCGCTGGCAAGATCCACCGGTGCGCGAACGAGATCGCGCAGCTGGGTCATCGCCATGCCGGCATAGCCGCAGGGATTGATGCGCCCGAAGGGCGCGAGGTCCATGTCCAGATTGATCGCCACGCCGTGAAAGCTGCAACCACGCCGGATGCGCAGTCCCAGCGAGGCGATCTTGGCCTCTTCCATCGAACGACGCGGGTCATCGCCACGCTGCGCCGACTTCTTCACATAGACGCCAGGCGCGTCCGGACGCGGATAGGCCTCGATGCCATGCTCGGCCATCGCCGCCACCACCGTCTCTTCCAGCGCCGTCACCAGCTGGCGAACGCCGATGCCGCCCCGCTTGACGTTGAGCAGCGGGTAGAGCACCAGCTGGCCGGGCCCATGATAGGTCACCTGGCCGCCACGGTCGGTCTGCACCACCGGAATGTCGCCCGGCATCAACAGATGCTCCGGCTTGCCCGCCTGGCCCTGGGTAAAGACCGGCGGGTGCTCCACCACCCACAGCTCGTCCGGCGCATCGGCCGCACGCGTATCGGTGAAGTGGCGCATGGCCGACCACACCTCATCATAGGCCTTGAGGCCGAGGTGGTAGACCTGAATCGTGTTCATGCATGCGCTCCTGTCATCAAGGCGCAAGACAAGGAAATCCAGCGTTTCATGCCTGGATCACAGCACCATGTGGATGCGACCGGTGGCCTTGAGGTCACGGTGCAGCGCATCCAGCTGATCGGTACCGGTGGCACGGATCACCACACGGATGCTGCGGTAGTTGCCGTTCTTGCTGTCCTGCCAGGTGATGGCCGTCGCATCGAAGCCCGGCGCATGCACTTCCAGGATATTGCAGACCACTTCGACGAGATCTTCTGCGGCGGTGCCGACGATCTTGAGGGAGAAATCACACGGGAATTCAATCTTCGGGGGCGTCTGCCCACCAGCTGCTGGCGTCTTGGCCATGGGGATAGCCCTTCAGGTAACTCTATTTCCGACCATTCTACTCAACAAAGGGCGATCCGTCAGCCGGATCGCCCTTTGTTGAGTACACGACCGCGATATTCAGGGGCGCGCGCCTGGCACCGCCAGCACGCGCGCCCCACTGTCATCACTGAATCATGTCATCGGCCGCGTCACTTCGCACAGCCAGACGACTGACTCAGTTGAACAGGCCGTGGAAGAACAGCATCAGGGCATCCCACAGACGCTTGAACAGGCCGCCCTGCTCCACCGGCTCCAGTGCGACCAGCGGTTCTTCGGCCAGCACCTTGTCGTCCAGCTTGATCTGCAGGGTACCGTACTGCTCGCCGGCCTGAACCGGGGCCTTGATGGTGTCCTTGAGATCAAGACGCGCGGTCAGCTTGTCAGCCTGACCACTCGGCACGGTCAGGAAGACGTCCTGAGCCATGCCCAGACGCACCTGGTCCTTCTCGCCACCCCAGACACGCGCCTGGTTGAGCACCGCGCCCTTGTCATAGAGCTTCTTGCTCTCGAAGTAGCGGAAGCCGTAGGTCAACAGCTTCTGGGATTCCTGCGCACGCGCCTCTTCGGACTTGGTGCCCATCACGACACTGATCAGGCGGGTATCTTCCTTCTTGGCGGATGCCACCAGGCAGTAGCCGGCTTCTTCGGTGTGGCCGGTCTTCAGGCCATCGACATCCTTGTCACGCCACAGCAGCTTGTTGCGGTTCGGCTGCTTGATGCCATTCCAGGTGAAGTACTTCTGGGAGTAGATCTCGTAGTGATCCGGGTAGTCCTTGATGATGCGACGCGCCAGAATCGCCAGGTCGTGCGCCGTGGAGTAATGCTCCGCGTGCGGCAGGCCAGTGGCGTTCATGTAATGGGTGTTCTTCATGCCCAGACGCTTGGCGTGCTGGTTCATCAGGTCGGCGAAGGAACCTTCGCTGCCGCCGATGCGCTCGGCCAGCGCGACGCTGGCGTCGTTGCCGGACTGGATGATGACACCGTGCAGCAGGTCATCGACGGTGACGCTGGTGCCTTCGCGGATGAACATGCGCGAGCCACCCGTCTTCCAGGCATTGACGCTGATGCGGACCTTCTCGTCCGGGCTCAGCTTGCCGTCGTCCATCTCGCTCTCGACCAGGTAGGCCGTCATCATCTTGGTCAGACTGGCCGGCGGCAGGCGCTTGTCGGCGTTGTGCTCGACCAGGATGCGCCCGGAATTGGCGTCCATCAGGATCCAGGAAGAAGCCGCCAGCTGCGGCGCCGCCGGAATCAGGGTATCCGTCTCGATGGCGTGGGCCGGGGTGGCGGCAACGCCTGCGAACAGCGCAATGCCGCTGGCCGCCATCAGCGCGGAGAATCGACGCCGAAGAGGAAGAAGTCGGGCTTTCAGGGACATGTTGGAATCTCTTTGACACTCATGCATAAGCCGAGGCTTGCGCCTCGGCCAGGTTGCGCCTCTTCACGAAGCGCATGATGGATGAAAACGGGCCTGCGGCCCTTATCGCTCTGCCGTGACGCTGAAGGCCCCGGCATAGCCAGCATCGGCCAGCGCCGACTTGAGCGATTCAATACGGACATTGTCTTCCAGCGGGCCGACCTGAACCTTGTAGAGGTCGCCGCTGCCCAGCACGCGAGTCGGACGTCCCAGACGGGAGCTGACACTGGCACGAATGCTGTCGGCCTTGCTCAGATCACTGACCGCCGCGACCTGCAGGAAGGTAGCTTCCCCGTTCGCCACGGAGGACGTGCTGCTCGGCGCAGCAGAGGCTACCACGGGCTTGGCGGCAACGCTCGCGCCGGAAGCGCTCGAGGCCACGGAACCGCCGGTTGCCTGCATCGCGTCAAGCCCGGCAATGCCTTGCTCGCGGCGCACCGCCTGGCTGCGCGCCAGCAGACGCTCGGACTCTGCCGTGCCCTGGGTCGGACTCGGGCCCGGCTTCCAGGTCGTGGCGTCGAGGGTCTCGACACGCACGTGCCCGGTACCGTGGCCCAGCATGTCCAGTCGCCATGCCGCGCTGTAGGACAGGTCGATCAGGCGGTCTTCATGGAAGGGGCCGCGGTCGTTGACCTTGACGATGACCTGCTTGCCGTTGTCCAGATTGGTGACACGCGCATAGGTCGGCAATGGCAGCGACTTGTGGGCCGCCGTCATGGTGTACATGTCATAGATCTCGCCACTGGCGGTGGCGTAGCCATGAAACTTCTTGCCGTACCAGGAAGCAGTGCCCTCGGCCACGTAACCGCGCGGATCATCCATCACGCGATAGGTCTTGCCCCATACCTCGTACTCGCTGCGATTGCCGCTGCGGGTATAGGGTTCGACACGTGGCACCTCATCGGGCACCGCCGAGACATCCGGCGCATCATCGGGATAGGCATCGCTGTCCATCTCGTAGCGGCCATTCTTGCCCGCCTTCTTGCCGGTGCTCGCCGAGGCACCATCACTGACCTGGGTGCCACCCCCACTGCTGGCACAGCCGGCCAGCAGGGCAAGCGCGAGGGTCAGCGGTAGCGCGCGTGACCAGCTCATCCCGCACCTCCGTCCTCGAGACGACGCTTGATCGCCCGGGAGAGCTCATCGACGGCCATCGCATACATGTGGCTGTGGTTGTAGCGCGTGATGACGTAGAAGTTGTCGAAGCCGACGGCGTAGCGATAGCCCTGCTTCAGGTCCAGCGCCAACGGAATCACTTGGGTATTGCCGGCCACGTCGTCTGCCACCTGGACACCGGCCGCCTCGAGCGCGGAAACGCTCATGTACGGCTTTTTCGTCTTGTTGAAGGTGACGGAGGACGGCGGCGTCCCGGGACCATCCGCGGCGCTGACCACCGGCGCACCGGCCTTCCAGCCATGACGCGCGAAGTAGTTGCCGACGCTGCCGATGGCATCGACCGGGTTGTGCCACAGATCACGCACGCCATCGCCATCGAAATCGACCGCATAGGCCTGATAGCTGGTCGGGATGAACTGCGGATAGCCCATCGCGCCGGCGTAGGAGCCCTTGATGGAGAGCGGGTCGATGCCCTGCTCAATCGTCAGCTGCAGGAAGGCCGCCAGCTCGCCTCGGAAGAACTTGCCGCGACGCGGGTGATCGAAGGCCAGCGTGGACAGTGAATCGATCACGCGGTGAGTGCCGGTGTGCTTGCCGAAGAAGGTCTCGACACCGATGATGGCGGCGATGACTTCCGGCGGCACGCCATACTCGGCCTGGGCGCGATCGAAGGTCTCACGATGCTCGGCGATGAACTTCACACCGGCTTCGATGCGTGATTGCTTCATGAAGATGGCGCGGTACTGGTCCCAGCGCAGATGACCTTCCGCCGGACGCGACATGGCATCCAGCACTTTCTGACTGTAATCGGCCTGGTTCATCAGCTCGGTCACGCGATCGCGATCCAGCCCCTTGGCCACCAGCTCGTCGACCAGCTTGGCCGTTTCCGGGTGAGTCGCCGGGGCGAAGCCATCAGGCGCCGCCTTGGCCACGCCTGACATTCCCAGCAGCGGTGCCACCATCACCAGGGCTGCGCCCCAGTGCTTCAGACGTCGCCCACGCGCATTGATCACCGTCATCGACTCTCTCCTTGCCTGTCTGCGAGCTTGGGCTCGCGAATGTCCTTGCCACTCGGCAACTGGCCGCCACGTCATCGCGACAATAGGCGCCGGTGGGTATGAATGCTCATGAGAATACCGAAGCCTGCCAGCAAGGTCACGCTGGAGGTCCCACCATAACTGACCAGCGGCAACGGGACGCCAACGACCGGCAAGATACCCGATACCATGCCGATGTTGACGAAGACGTAGACGAAGAACGTCAGGATGATCGCGCCCCCCGTCAGCCGTGCAAAACTGTCCTGGCCATTGTTGGACATCACCAGCCCGCGCAGCACGATCAGCACGTAGAGCCCCAGGAAGAAGCTCATGCCGATCAGGCCGAACTCCTCCCCGATGACCGCGACGATGAAGTCGGTATGGCGCTCCGGCAGAAACTCGAGCTGGGACTGGGTCCCCAGGGTATAGCCCTTGCCGAAGATGCCGCCCGAGCCGATGGCGGTCTTGGACTGGATGATGTTCCAGCCCGCGCCGAGCGGGTCAGACTCCGGATTGAGGAATGTCAGCACACGGCGGCGTTGATAGTCGTGCATCACCATCCACAGAAGCGGCAATGCCGAGGCGATCAAGGCGCCGAAGAAGGCGATCAGCTTCCAGGAAAGCCCCGCCAGCAGGATCACGAACACCCCCGCCGCGGCGACCAGCAACGAGGTGCCGAGGTCCGGCTGGCGCGCGATCAGCAGCACCGGCGCGACGATGATCACGGCGCAGATGGCCAAGTCTCGCCAGCGTGGGGGCAGCGGGCGCTGCCCGAGCCAGCAGGCGACCATCATCGGCATCGCCAGCTTCATCAGCTCAGAGGGCTGGAAGCGCACCACCCCGGGGATGACCAGCCAGCGCTGGGCGCCCATGCCGACATCCCCGAGCACCTCCACCGCCACCAGCATCAGGAAGCCGGCGCCATAGGCGACCGGCGCCCAGCGGTAAAGCGTCGCGGGTGACAGCTGGGCGAGCCCGATCATGATCACCAGTGCCAGCGCCTGACGTGAGGCCTGGCGCAACGTGAAGTCGATATCCTGGCCACTGGCGCTGTAGAGCACGATCAGCCCGCAGCCGAGCACGGCCAGCAGCAACAGCAACAGCCAGGGGTCGAGGTGGATACGCTCCCACAGGCTGGTGCGGCGGCGATGACTGAGATCTCCGCCTACACCACGCATCGAGCGCTGATAATCAGTCGGCATCGTTCTCTCCTTGCTCACCCTCGCCCGCCGGTGCCTCCGGGGGTGCCAGAGCGGCAGCCAGCGTGAGCGCCGCCTCCCGCGCCTCGGGGTCAATGCGCGGCAACAGCCAGTAATCGGTGACGGCGCGCGCCATCGGGCCCGCCACGGAGCTGCCGCCCTGGCCGTTCTCGATCACCACGGAGACGGCGATCTCCGGGTGCTCGACCGGCGCAAAGGCAGCGAACAGGGCGTGATCACGCAGACGCTCCGCGAGCTCCTTGCCGTTGTATTTCTGGTCCTGTCCGAGGGTGAAGACCTGTGCGGTACCGGACTTGCCGGCCATGCGGTACTTGAGGCCGGGCCCGACATACTTGCGCGCCGTGCCTTCTCGCCCGCTGACCACGTCCTCGAGCGCGGCGATGACATCGTCCCACCACGCCGGATTGTCCAGCACCACATCCGGCTTCTCCTCGCTACGGGGCAGCAACACCGTCTCGTCGCCGATGCGTTTGGCCAGGTGAGGCGTCACGTGTCTGCCGCGATTGGCCAGCACGGCCTCCGCCGAGGCGAGCTGCAACGGCGTGGCAAGCCAGTAGCCCTGACCGATACCGATGGAGATGGTCTCGCCGGGGTACCAGGGCTTGTCGTAGCGATTGCGCTTCCATTCCTTGGACGGCATCAGGCCGGGCAGCGCGCCCTGCACGTCCAGCGCCGTCTGCTCACCGAAGCCGAACTTGTGCATGTACTCGCTGATGCGGTCGATCCCCAGGCGGTAGGCGACGTTGTAGAAGAAGGTGTCATTGGACACCGCGATGCCACGCCGCATGTTGACGCGCCCATGCCCCCAGCGCAGCCAGTTGCGATACTTGTGGCTGTCATTGGGCAGCTGGAAATAGCCGGGGTCGTAGAAGGTGGTGCTGGTGGTGATGGCACCGTTCTCCAGCCCCGCCAGCGACATGAAGGGCTTCACGGTCGAGGCCGGCGGGTACTGGCCGCGAATGGCACGATTGAACAGCGGCAGGTCGATATCATTCTGCAGCGCGCGATAGCTCTTGACGCTGATGCCGGTGACGAACTCATTGGAGTTGAAGCCCGGCACGGAGGCCATCGCCAGGATGTCGCCCGTCTTAGGCTCGATGGCCACGATGGCACCACGTCGCCCCTTGAGCAGCCGATAGGCGAGATCCTGCAGGCCGCGGTCGATGGTCAGCGTCAGGTCCTTGCCCGGCACCGGATCGATCCGCGACAGCTCACGCAGCACGCGGCCCCGCGCATTGGTTTCCACCTTGCGCAGGCCCGCCTGACCGTGCAGCTCCTCTTCATAGAAGCGCTCGATACCGGTCTTGCCGATGAAGTGGGTGCCCGAATAGTTGCCCTTGTCAAGGGTCTTGAGCTCGGCCTGATTGATGCGCCCCACGTACCCCAGGGTATGCGACAGCGGCTTGGCGTCCGGGTAGTAGCGCAGCAGCTGCGCCTCGACCTCGACGCCGGGCAGGCGATAGCGATTGACGGCCAGACGCGCGATCTGCTCCTGACTCAATTCACTCATCAACAAGGCGGGCTGATAGGGGCGTTGACGCTGACGCGAGCGTTCCTTGAAGTCTTCGACTTCATCGGGCGGCAGATCGAGAATCTCGACCAGGCGTTCAAGCGTCGTCTCGAGATCACCGGCGCGTTCGCGCACGATGGTGAGATTGTAGTTGGGACGGTTTTCGGCGAGCAGCTGACCATTGCGGTCATAGATCAAGCCGCGCGTAGGCGGCAAGGGCTCGACACGCACACGGTTCTTGTCCGAGCGCGTCGTATAGATGTCGTGTTCCACGACCTGCAGGAAGAGCAGCCGCGCCAGCAGACATCCGGCCAGCACCAGCACAAGGCCGGCAGCCACGATGCTGCGAAGGCGAAAGATCCGCACTTCCTGTTGAGGATTCTTTATCGTCGCCCGGCGTTGGCGCATGGCGGGTCTCGCAACCAGTGTCGTGTCGCAAGCGGCAGGCGCTTACCGGTGATAGGGGTGCCCGACCAGCAATGTCCAGGCGCGGTAAAGCTGTTCCGCCAGCACGATGCGCACCAGGGGGTGCGGCAGCGTCAGTGCCGAGAGCGACCAGCGCTGATCGGCACGTGCCAGCAGGCGTGGGTCGAGTCCATCCGGACCACCGATGAGGATGGCCACGTCTCGCCCTCCCAGCCGCCAATCATCGGCATGCTGGGCAAGCTGCTCGGTACTCCAAGCCTTACCTAGGACATCAAGGGCGACAACATGTTCATTTCCCTTGAGTTTTTCAAGCATCCGGTCGCCTTCACTGGCCATGGCACGGGCGATGTCCGCATTCTTGCCGCGATTGCCGGGCGCCAGCTCGATGAACTCAAGCGAAAAATCCCGCGGCATGCGCTTGAGATATTCCCGGCTACCCTTCTCCACCCAGTCCGGCATCTTCTGCCCGACCGCCAAAACTCGGATCTTCATGTCCTGTCCCGTGCTGTGTCAGAACGACGGGCGAGCCCGCAGTCCTTCCATCGGATACTTCCTGCCCGCGACATCGCGACCGGCAAGGACGTAACGCGCGGTTGGCATGCCCCGACGAGCAACCGTCGGGTCAGGCTGGCAGGATCAGTGGCTCTGCTCGTACTCTTCACGCGTTTCGCGGGGCAGATCGCTCCACAGGCGCTCGAGGTCGTACAGGGCACGGGTTTCGGCCAGCATGACGTGGACGACGACATCGCCCAGATCCAGCAGCACCCAGTCGGAGCCGTTGTCGCCTTCACAGCCCAGCGGCTTGACGCCGGCTTCTTTCACGGTGACCTGCACGTTGTTGGCCAGCGCGGAGATATGGCGGCTGGACGTACCGGTCGCGATCACCATCACATCGGTGACGCTGGTCAGCTTGGAGACATTGATCTCGCTGATTTCCTGGGCCTTGAGTTCTTCAAGGGCGTCGACAACCAGGTTTTTAAGAGCTTCGGTCTGCATGATTCCTCGGGAGTTTGTTCGGCAGGGGGCGCATTCTACCCGTTGGCGATGCGCGCGCCTATGGGCATCGTCATTTACTCGCCAAAGGGGTGCCACGCACGGCGATGCGGGATCGCGGCAGTGACGCCCCTCTCATGATGCCACGCTCGCACGCGACAAGACGTTCAGAGCCACAACGCTCAGCTCGATAATGGACTCAGGCTGATGATGGGCTCAGGCTGATGATGGGCTCAGGTCGATGACGGACAATAGAGGCCATGCGCTTCGATATGACGGATCACCGCTTCCGGCAGCAGGTAGCGCACGCTGTCACCCAGCGCGAGGCGCTCGCGCACGAAGGTGGCACTGATGGCCATGCGCGTCGGCAGCGACAGGCGCAACAGGTGGCCACCCGGGCGCGCCATCAAGGCCGCCACCGAGTCGACCTCGCGCCCCTGGATCAACGCTTCGAGCGCCCGGGGCAGCGGTGCATCATGGTCCGGCCGCTCGATCACCACCACATGGGCATCATCGAACAGACGATCGGCGGCATGCCACTCCCCGAGCTTGAGGAAGGCGTCATGGCCGATGGCCATCACCAGCCGCGCCTGCGGGCCATATTCAGCGCGCAGACTGGCCAGGGTGTCGGCACTGTAGGAGGGACCATCGCGCAGCAGCTCACGCCCATCGGCCTTGAGGCCCGGCTCTGCCTCTATCGCGGCTTCCAGCATCACCAGGCGCTGGTCACTGCTGACGCCGGGCGCGGCGCGATGCGGCGGCTGATGCGAAGGCACCAGCAGCACATGGTCCAGCCCCAGCGCTTCGCGCAGCTCGATGGCACTGCGCAGATGGCCGTGATGGATGGGATCGAAGGTACCGCCGAGCATGGCGACACGCGGCACCGGGCCGAGGCAGCCCTCGAAGCCCGGCTCCGCTGCCGTGTCAGTCCTTGAGCGCGAATCATGTGCCGACTCGGTGCCGTGATGCACGGCCTCACGCTCCTGCGCGAGACCATCGGCATTCAAGGGGCGCTGGGTGTCCTCCAGCGCCTCGGGCGACAGGGCCTGCTCGTTCGTCAAGGTCTGCTCGGACGCGACCTGATTCTCGGCGGGTGAGACCTGGTCCTTCACTGGCGAATCTGCCCATCACCGAACACGATGTACTTGCGGGTCGTCAGGCCCTCAAGCCCAACCGGGCCACGCGCATGCAGCTTGTCGGTGGAGATGCCGATCTCGGCACCCAGGCCATATTCGAAGCCATCGGCGAAGCGGGTGGAGGCGTTGACCATCACCGAGCTGGAATCGACTTCCGCCATGAAGCGGCGCGCCAGCGCATAGTTCTCAGTGATGATGGCCTCGGTGTGCCCGGAGCTGTGACGTTCGATATGCGCCATCGCCTCATCGACGCCATCCACGACGCGAATCGCCAGAATCGGCGCCAGGTATTCGGTGTCCCAGTCTTCCGCACTGGCGGCCACGGCCTGCGGCAGCACTTCGCAGGTGCGCTCGCAACCGCGAATCTCGACTTCATGTGCCGCCAGACGCTCGGCGAT
Organism: Cobetia sp. 1AS1; assembly: GCF_029846435.1. Lineage (NCBI taxonomy): Bacteria > Pseudomonadati > Pseudomonadota > Gammaproteobacteria > Oceanospirillales > Halomonadaceae > Cobetia > Cobetia sp. 1AS1. Next base: position 287,156 of record NZ_JARWKU010000004.1, on the reverse strand, counting down.
ACGCGGCAGGACCTCGGCGGCAACCGGTGCATCGACCAGCAGTGTCTCCATGGTGTTGCAGGTGCCGTAGCGATGAGTCTTGGCGTTCTCGGCGATCCGGACCGCCATCGCCAGGTCAGCCGTGGCATCGATATAGACGTGGCAGATGCCATCGAGGTGCTTGATGACCGGCACGCGCGCATCACGCGAGATACGCGAGATGAGGCTCTTGCCACCGCGCGGAATGATGACGTCGACGAACTCGGGCATCGCGATCAGCTCACCGACCGCGGCGCGGTCCGTGGTGGCGACGACCTGCACTGCCGTGGCCGGCAGCTCGGAGAGCACCAACGCCTCGCTGATGATCTCGCTCAGCGCACGGTTGCTGGACGCGGCCTCGGAGCCACCGCGCAGGATGCAGGCATTGCCGGACTTCAGGCACAGGCTGGCCGCCTCGATGGTCACGTTGGGGCGTGACTCGAAGATGATGCCGATCACGCCCAGCGGCACGCGCATGTGGCCGACCTGAATGCCGCTCGGACGCGAGCGCAGCCCATCGACCTCGCCGACCGGGTCCGGCAGCGCCGCGACCTGCTCGAGCCCTTCGATCATGGCGTCAATACGCGCCGGCGTCAGCGCGAGACGATCGACCATCGCCTCCGAGAGCCCATTGGCGCGTGCACGCGTCAGGTCCTCGGCGTTGGCCTCTGCCAGTGTCTCGCGACGCTCATCGATCAGACGCGCCATGGTCTGCAGAGCACGATTCTTGATGCCGCTGTCGACGCGACGCATCACGACGCTTGCCGCGCGCGCTGCGTGCCCCAGACGATTCATGTACGCCACGACGTCCGTGGTGTCGTGCTTGCCCTGCTCACTCATGTGCCTAATCTCGCTGGTTGTCAGTGTCCACGTGCTCATTGCATCATCGGCCGGGCCCCGTGAGGGCATTCCCCAGAGAAGCCCTGACGTAAAGCCCTGACGTGAAGGCCTGATGTGAAGGCCAGACGTGGTGGTCGTATGTGAAAGCCTCAGAGGCGTAGACACTTTTGTCACTCGCCGTTTGGGGTATGCTGCCATTATTGCAGACGACGTTGCATGATCGGAGCACCGTCGCATCTTGCAAACGTGCAGGCAATGCCCACGTCACAGACCGTTCGGCCAGGGAATTCGGCCGATTTCGCGCCATCCACGGCAAAGGTGCCAATATAAGTCACCATGGAGATCAAGTTCAAAGTCCGTATCAGTCAGTTCGTCTGTCTGCTCGGCTCTGTATTGCTGCTGCTGGAAGCGGCACGACAGATCAGTATCGGCCTGACGCTCACTGCCCTGTTGCTGGCGGTGGGCGGTACGATGTTGCTGGTGGTCTCTCTCGCCCACGAGCTGTTCACCCTGCGCTGGTTCCGCACACTGGTGATGCTCAGCGTCGCGCTGATCATGAGTGCGCTGGTACTGCTGGCCCCGCAACAGCACCTGATGTGGCTGTGGGGCTTTGCCGTCCTGCTGCTCTATCCGCGCCCGCGTTGGCTGGCACCGGCCTGCGCACTGATCGGGCTGGTCACCACCTGGCTGGCGCTCGCTCAGCTGGGGAGCGACTGGCTGAGTCTGGGCATCGGCATCACCGCGACCCTGATGGCGCTCGGTGCCATCGGTGGGCGACGCCAGCAGCAGGTCTGGATGCAGCTGGAGCGGCGTGGTCGGCGTGATTCCAACCGCGCGATCTGGTCACAATACCAGCTGATGCGCGACCTGCCGCGGGAAATTGCCCGTGCCGATCGCGAGGACATCCATATCGAATTGATCCTGCTCGCACCGGTCAAGACCGGTCGTCTGGCCAATCGTCGCCTGATGAACACCCTCGACAGTGCCGCGCTGCCGCATGAGACCCGCTACCAGCTCGATGACGGAGCACTGGCCGTCCTGCTGGTCACCCGCGGCGAGCGCATGGCCAGCCTGCGCCGTCGTCAGTTGATCGAGCATCTCGCGATGCCGATTCGCGCCCGCGTGCAGCCTCTCAACGACAGCGACCCCAGCGCGCTGGACCTCAAGCGCCTCAGCGCCCACCTGAGCGATGAACCGCAGCCGATCACCCTGCTGCCGCCACTGCCTCGCAAGCCTGCCGATGCCGATGCCTCGTCAGACGATGCCCCATCAGACCATGGGCGAGACACCCTCAAACCGGCCAGCGCGGCAGACAAGGTCGCCGTGGCACCGTCGCGGGGGAATGATCACTGATGTCTCCTCTGCACAGCCTGGCTCATCGCGAGCGTCGGGAACTCGCCAATCGCAAGACACTGATCATGCTGCTGGCCGCCGCGGTGATCGCCACCTACGCCCTGTGGCGCTACCTGGTGGGCGATTTCGAGCATATCCTGACGCCGGTGCTGGCCACCTTGCTGATGGCGATTGCCGCCGGCCTCAATCACCTCGATGATGAGCAGCCGCTGCCTTCCTATCTGACGCTGATCGCCAGCTACCTGATGCTGGCACTCGAGGCGCCGGGCACCTATCCGGGCATGTCGCTGTGGCTGGGGCTGCCCAGCGTGCTGACACTGCTGCTGTTGCCCCTGGCACCGGCGATGCTGCTCAATCTGGTGCTGGCGCCACTGTGGCTATGGCTATTGGGCCAGCAGGAAGACAACTTCGGCGAGATACTGCGCTACCTGTGTCTGCTGCTGGTGGCCAGCCAGCCGTTCGTCATCAACAGCCTGCAGGCGGGGGTCATGAGCCTGACCGCCAGCGAGGAAACCGAGTGCAACGCCTTCAATGCCCGCACCGGTCAGCAACGACTGATCAGTGAGGCGGCGCGTGCGCGGGCGCTGGACCAACCGTTCAGCATTCTGGTCGTCTATCTGCCGCAACTGGACATGCTCGGCGAGCAGTTCGGGGAGGACAGGCGCGTCGAATGCCTGGCGATGGCCTGCGACGTGATGCAGGAGGTCTCGCGCCAGGGCGACCTGCTGTGTCGCAGCGACAAGTCGTCCTTCTGGCTGATGCTGCCCAATACCGGCGAGGCGGGAGCGCTGATCATGCGCGAGCGCCTGACCGCGGCGCTGGCAGCGGCCACACAGCCGGAAACCGGCTCCATCATTGCCCGCGCGCGCCTGGTGACGTACAAGGCCGATGACACCACCCAGAAACTCGAGCAACGCCTGCTGGCCAGCCAGCTTGCCCTGATGGATCTCAATGAATGAGCGACACCCTTACGTCACTGCTGCATTGGCTGAACCCCAGTGTGATGATCGACACCCTGATGACCACGCTGAGCGATCACCCGGCAGCCCTTGTCGCCGTCATCGGCCTGGTCTCACTGCTTGAATCTCTCGCCATCATCGGCCTGCTGGTGCCGGGCGTGGTCATTCTCACCGCCGGCGCCTCCCTGGCCGGCCATCTCGAACTCTCGCTGCCGATACTTCTGGCCGCCGGGGCGCTGGGCGCCATCATCGGCGATGGCGTGAGCTTCTGGCTGGGCATCCGCTATCGCGATCAACTGCCCGGCCGCTGGCCCTTCTCGCGCCATCCCGAGTGGATCGAGCACGGTCAGCAGTTCTTTCATCGCCACGGCAGCTGGTCGATCGCCTTCGGGCGCTTCGTCGGCCCGGTGCGCCCGATCATCCCGCTGGTCGCCGGCATGCTCGACATGCCGCCGGCGCGCTTCTTCCTGGTCAATGGCCTCTCGGCGCTGGCCTGGGCACCGGCCTACCTGCTGCCGGGCTATCTGCTGGGCCAGACCTGGCAGTCACTGTTCACCCTGCCGGAAGGGGCCGACGGCCTGCTGGTCGGCCTGGCCAGCGGCCTGATCGCCTGTGCCTTCGCCTTCTCCTTCCTGCGTCGTCAGCTGGGCCGCGAGGGCCGCCTCTATCATTGGCTGGCTCGTCGCATGCGTCGCAGCCCTTCCGGGCGGCGTCTGTGGTGGCAGCTGCGTCATCCCGACCCCGAGGGCGAATTCCCGCTCGCCTCGATGGCGCTGCTGATCTTCGCGGTGATCAGCGTGCCCGCCATGAGCCTGGCGGTGCTGGCCCATCCCGAGCCGTGGTGGATCGACCGCGTGGCCGCCTCGCTGGCCGCAAGCCTCACTTCACTGATGCCCCAGGACTGGCTGCACGAGGCAAGCCTCGTGCTGTCTCGCCTCGCCGATGGCACCGGTCTGGCGGCACTCGTGGGTCCGTGGCTGGTATGGCTGCTGCTCAAGGGTCGCCACGCGGTGTGGCTGCATCTGACGGCCGCCTGGCTGGGCATCGCCAGCGCCAATACCGTGCTCAAGCACCTGATCCAGCGCCCGCGTCCGGATACCCCCGCCTTCCTGGAAGGGTCGATGTCGTTTCCCAGCGCCCATGCCGCCGGCAGCGTGGCGGTGTTCGGGCTGGCCGCCGCCTTCATCGCCGAGCGCCAGCCCTCCTCGCGACGCCGCTGGATCTACTGGGCAGCCATCGCCGCCTGTACGCTCGTCGGCCTGTCACGCATCACGCTTGGCGTCCATTACCTCAGCGATGTGCTGGGCGGTGCCTGTCTGGGCCTGCTGGTCTGTGCGCTGGTGCGCATCAGCTATCCCGCCTTCGTGCGCCAGCCCTCTGCCCCCCTGGAATCGCCGGCCCCGCTGCTGTGGTTGAGCATGGCGAGCCTGCTGCTGTTGGCGGCACGCTTCGTCTGGCTGCCGCTCTAGACTGTCGCGATCAGACAGCTGCCGCTCAGGCCGTCGCGATAACGTTGCCGTGATAGCGCTGTAAACCGATGAGCCGCCTGCGATGGCGGTTTCATCACTACCCCCTGATGACGAGGAACCTCATGCCCGGCCCTGCTGCCCCTCCCGCCAACCAGCCCCAGGCGCTGATGTCGATTCATCTCGGTATCGCACTGCTCGGCGGTACGGCGCTGTTCTCGAAAGGCGTGCCCCTCTCGGCGCTCGATATCACCACCTGGCGCAGCCTGCTGGCGGGGCTGTTCCTGCTGTGGCTGGCGCGCCTGAAGTGGCATGTCTCGCTGCGTCTGAGCGGGCGCGACTGGGCCTTGCTGGGCATCGCCGCCGCGCTGATGGCCGCGCACTGGGTGAGCTACTTTCACTCGATGCAGGTGTCTTCCGTGGCCACCGGCATGCTGGCGCTGTTCACCTATCCCATCTTCATCGTACTGCTGGAGCCCTGGGTGGAAGGCACGCGCCTGAAAGCGAAGGACCTGGCGGCAGCGGGACTGGTCTGCATCGGCGTCTGGCTGCTCGTCCCCGGCGGCGACAGCAGCGCGCAGGGCAACAGCCTGGCGGGAGTGTTGTGGGGTGTGTTCTCGGGTCTGTTGTTCGCGGCGCGCAATCTGCTGGTGCGCTACCGTCTCAGCCACCTCAACCCGGTGCTGTCGATGAGCCTGCAGGCGCTGGGCGTCGTGGCGCTGACGCTGCCGTTCGTCTCCGGCGAGATCATGGATGCCAGCCCCTCGACGGGGATCGCCATGCTGGTGCTGGCCATCGTCTTCACGGCAGCGCCGCATGCGCTGATGACCTTCGCCCTCGGCGGCCTCAAGGCCAAGACCGTCGGCATGATCGGCTGCCTGCAACCCGTCTACGGCGTGCTGCTGGCGTGGTTGATTCTCGGCGAGGTACCCACCTGGCTGACGCTGGTCGGCGGCAGCTTCATCGTGGCGGCGGCAGCACTTGAGACCCTGCGCCGCAGCTAAACCAAAGCCGCGCCCCTAAATACATCAAGGCCCGCCAATGGCGGGCCTTGATGTGTTCACAAGCTGCAATGCCTGGCTCAGTCATGCCGACATCAACCGGTCGCGAGCCAGATTCCCACGCCGATCATCAGCGTGCCGGCCACGCGGTTCATCAGGCGCACACGCGAGCCACGCCCCAGCCAGCGCGCCAGGCTGCTGCCACCGCCGGCGTAGAGCAGCAGGCAGGTGAATTCCAGCGTCAGGATGATACCGACCAGCGCGATCAGCTGCGGCGCCAGCGGCAGGCTGGCATCCAGAAACGGCGGCAACAGCGCAATGAAGAACGCCCAGCCCTTGGGGTTGGCGATCGCGGTGACGAACCCCTGAACCGCCAGTGCACGGCGCGAGGCGCGCGGTGCCGCCGCATCCTCCCCTGCCACCCCCAGGGCCAGGCGGCCACGTGAGCGCCACATCTGGATCCCCAACCAGGCCAGATAGGCGCCACCCGCCAGCTTGAAGGCCGAGAACACCATTGGATAGCGCAGCATGATGGTTGCGACGCCGATCACCGCCGACACCGCCACCAGCCCGACGCCCAGCAGTTCGCCCACCATCATCCACAGCGTGCGCTTGACGCCCTGGGTCATGCCCAGAGTCATCGCCAGCGTCATGCACATGCCCGGCGTCAGCGAGACCAGAAAGAATGTCGGCACGAACACCGACAACAATGACCAATTCAGCATTCCCTGCTCTCCTTGCACAGTCTGATGCAGTGCCAGAGGGATGCCTCTGACAAGCTCTCACCCGAACGGATCGACTGACCGCCCTTCAATCGCCGCTGACATGCCCCTCGCCCCAGCGCGGCATCAGCGCATGCGAGATTCCCAGCTGGTTGAGAATGCGCGCGACGATGAAATCGATCATGTCATCGAGGGTCTGCGGGCGATGATAGAAGCCGGGCGCGGCGGGCAGGATGACGGCGCCCATGCGCGTCAGACTCAGCATGTGTTCGAGATGGATGGCCGAGAACGGCGTCTCGCGCGGCACCAGAATCAGCGTGCGGCGCTCCTTGAGAGCCACATCGGCGGCGCGCTCGATCAGGTTGTTGCTGGCCCCGGTCGCGATCGCGGACAGTGAGCCGGTGGAACACGGGCACACCACCATGGCGCTCGGCGCGCCGGAGCCGGAGGCCACCGGGGCCATCCAGTCCTCGCGCCCGAAGCAGCGAATCTGACCGGGCCTGGCGGCGTAGCGCTGCGTGAGCACCTCGGTGAGACGCGCCGGGCGCGCCGGCAGCTCCTCGTCGGTCTCGGTGGCGATCACCATGTGCGCCGCCTTGGAGACCATCACCATCACTTCGTGGCCGGCCGCGACCAGACACTCGATCAGGCGCAGGCCGTACTGGGCACCAGAAGCCCCGGTCAGCGCGACGGTGACCGCCGACTTGAACTCGCCCTCTGGGGCCGTCGCTTGCGTCTTCATGCTTCACCTCCACGTGCTGCCAGCGCCGCCAGAAGGCGCTCGTGGATACCGCCGAAGCCGCCATTGGACATCACCACCACCCAGTCGCCGGCGCGGGATTGACTGGCGATCTTCGCGATCAGGGTGTCGAGGTCCTGCTCGACCTCCGCCTCCACGCCGAGCGCGCGGCACTCGCTGACCGTCTCCTCCAATGACCAGCCGAGGCTGGGGCCCGCGAACCAGCTGACGCGGTCAGCCGCGGTCACTGAAGCCGGCAGACGCGCCTTCATGGTACCGAGCTTCATGGTATTGGAGCGCGGTTCAATCACCGCCCACAGGCGACCGCCCTGCCCTTCGGCCGCAACGCCCGGCGCCAGGCCCTCGAGCGTGGTGGCGATGGCGGTCGGGTGGTGCGCGAAGTCATCGATGACCTTGACGCCCGCTACCTCACCGCGCAGCTCCTGGCGACGTCTGGGCGGCGCGAAACGCGCGAGCGCCTCCAGTGCCACTGCAAGACTCACGCCGCATTCGACGGCCGCGGCCACGGCGGCGCAGGCATTGGCCACGTTGTGGCGCCCGCGCATCGCCCACTGGCACTCGACGAAGCGGTCCGCCTCGCCTGAGTCACCAAACGGCGGTGCCAGCGCGAAGTGGCTGCCGTCGGCACTGATCAGGCGATAGCGCCAGTCGCCACCGGCATTCTCGATACCGCTCTCATCGCCGAAGCGCGCCACCGGCGTCCAGCAGCCTTGATCCAGCACGCGCTCCAGGGCCTCGGCACCGGCGACGGCGTCCGCCGCGACCACCAGCTTGCCGCCAGCCGGCACGGTGCGCACCAGGTGGTGGAACTGACGCTCGATGGCCGCGAGATCCGGGAAGATGTCGGCGTGATCGAACTCGAGGTTGTTGAGCACGGCGATGCGCGGCCGGTAATGCACGAACTTGGAACGCTTGTCGAAGAAGGCCGTGTCGTATTCATCGGCCTCAACCACGAAGGGCGCCCTGGGATCGCCGATACGCGCGGAATCGCCCAGCTGCGGCGGCACGCCACCGATCAGGTAGCCCGGCGCGAGGCCCGCGCATTCGAGAATCCAGGCGGTCATGGTCGCGGTGGTGGTCTTGCCGTGGGTGCCGGCGATGGCGATCACCGGACGGCCGGTCAGCACCTCGTCACACAGCCATTGCGGGCCGGAGGTATAGGCCAGCCCACGCTCGAGCAGCGCCTCGACTTCAGGGTTGCCGCGCGAGACGGCATTCCCGACCACCGTAAGATCAGGCGCGGGGACGAGATTGTCGGCCGCATAGCCTTCCATCAGGGTGATACCGGCCTCGGCCAGCTGTGTGCTCATGGGCGGATAGACGTTGGCATCGCTCCCCGTGACGCGATGACCACGCGCGCGCGCCAGAAGCGCCAGAGAGCCCATGAAGGTACCGCAAATACCGATGACGTGAAGGTGCATCTGTTTCTCCAATCCGGAAGCCCGAGCAGCCTAGCATGCCCGTCAGGCGGCGAGTAGCGCGCGGCCTGTCAGGGATGGACGACACCCCCAGTGGCATTCGGGCGTCGTGCAGGGGTCATGTCTTTCGGATATGATGCGGCGGGTAAGCGCCAGCCCGTTCAAGACCATGACAAGGAAGCAGAGACGAGAAGCCCATGCCCCAGCACAATGCCTTCTACGCCCAGTCCGGTGGCGTTACCGCCGTCATCAACGCCAGTGCCTGTGGCGTCATCGAAGCCGCTCGTGAAAACGGCGACCAGATCGGCAAGCTGTATGCCGGTCACAACGGCATCATCGGTGCCCTGACCGAAGACCTGATCGACGTCAGCCAGGAAAGCGACGAGAACATCGCCGCGCTGCGCCACACGCCGGGCGGTGCCTTCGGCTCCTGCCGCTACAAGCTCAAGAGCATCGAGGACCACCGTACCCAGTACGAGCGTCTGATCGAGGTGTTCAAGGCCCATGACATCCGTTACTTCTTCTACAACGGTGGCGGCGACAGCGCCGATACCTGCCTGAAGGTCTCCCAGCTGGCCGAGACCATGGGCTACCCGATCCAGGCCATCCACGTGCCGAAGACCGTGGACAACGACCTGCCGATCACCGACAACTCGCCGGGCTTCGGCAGCGTGGCCAAGTACATCGCCACCTCAACCCGTGAAGCCGGTCTCGACATCGCCTCCATGTGCGCCACCTCCACCAAGGTGTTCATCCTGGAAGTCATGGGCCGTCACGCCGGCTGGATCGCCGCTGCCGGTGCCCTGGCCGGTGAAGATGCCACCCAGCCGCCGCACATCGTCGTCTTCCCGGAAGTCGCCTTCCACCGCAAGGAATTCATGGCGCGCGTCGATGCCTGCGTCAAGGAACACGGCTACTGCGTGGTAGTGGTCTCCGAAGGTGCGCGTTACGAAGATGGCACCTTCCTGGCCGATGCCGGCAATACCGATGCCTTCGGCCACCGTCAGCTGGGCGGCGTCGCGCCGACACTGGCCGGCATGGTCAAGCAGGACCTGGGCTACAAGTACCACTGGGCGGTGGCCGACTACCTGCAGCGCGCAGCGCGTCACATCGCCTCCAGGACCGACGTCGAGCAGGCCTACGCCACTGGCCGTGCCGCCGTCGAGATGGCCCTGGCCGGCAAGAATGCCGTGATGCCGGCGATCCGTCGCCTCGGCGATGGCGCTGACTACGCCTGGGACATCATCGAGGCGCCGCTGGAGCAGATCGCCAACCACGAGAAGTTCATGCCGCTGGAGTTCATCACCGAAGATGGCTTCTACATCACCGATGCCTGCCGCGAATATCTGTCGCCGCTGATCCAGGGTGAGGACTTCCCGCCGTTCGTCAATGGTCTGCCGGCGGTCGCCAGGCTCACGCTGGCCAAGGTCGAGAAGAAGCTGACACCGTTCACGATCTGATCGCCTGGCGGTGATGCGCCTGAGCGATCCGGCGCTGACACGGCCAGTTGCTGACAGTACCGGTCGCTGACAGTGCCGATAGCCGACTGTCCCGGTCGTTGACAGAGCTGGTAGTAGACAGTGAAGCGAGTGTAAAAAAAGCCCCGCACAGGCAACTGTGCGGGGCTTTTTGATGGCTGTCAGTTGTCATGCGGGGGTACGGGGGAACACCTCCTCCAGCCGGTACACCGCATGCGCCTGCTGCTGACGCTGGCTGACCTCGACCATACGTGCCGCCACCTGAGCGCCACGGATCGGTCGATAGCGCTGCAAGCCCGGCAAGCGGGTGAGCAACGGCAACAGATAGCGCGCCAGCGACTCGCCCAGGCGGAACTCGCTGCGCTCCCCCACCAGCAATGACGGCTGGAAGACACTGATACGCGCAAAGGGCAGCGCCTTGATGGCCACTTCCAGCTCGCCCTTCATCCTGAGATAGCCATTGCGGCTCGCGTGATTGGCGCCGCTGGAGGAGACCAGCAGGTAGTGCGTCACCCCCTGGGCGGCCGCCAGCCGGGCGGCGCTCAGTTGATGATCGATGTCGGCACGCCGCTGCGCCTCGAGCGACCCCGCCTGCTTGAGCGTGGTGCCCAGGCACGAGAACAGCAGGTCTGCCTGGAAACAATCGGCCCAGTCTTCCAGCCGAGCGAAGTCGACCACATGGTTCTCGACCTTGTCAGAGTCGCCAGGCGCCGGCCGGCGCGTCAGCGTGATGACTCGGGCGATGGCCTCGCAGGCGATGAGTTCAGCCACCACCTCGCGCCCGACCACGCCGGTCGCGCCGATCACGATCGCGGTCTGTCCCATACACCTCTTCCTCCCACCATGGCCTTGAGCGCCATCAGGCTCTGCGCTCACTTGAGCAGCCAGGACAGCACCAGCAGCAACAGCAGGATGCCGGCGACGCCCTGCCAGAAATTGGCCGGTTCACGTATCGCCTCCGAGGGCGTCAGCGCCTTGCCGGGGTCCTGCTGCGGCAGGCGCAGCGCGTAGAGCAGCTCAGACAGGCGGCGATAGCGCAGGGTGCGTTGCGGGTCCAAGGCGCGCCTGAGGGCATCGTCCAGTATCTGTGGCACCTGGGGATTGCGCATGCGGGCTGGCTGATACTCCAGCAGCTCGAGGTCGGTGTGGGTGCGCAGCTGCTCCATCGACTGGGCGTAGGGCTGCATGCCAGTCAGCAGCCAGTAGATCACCGAGGCCAGGCCGTATTGATCGCTGCGTCGACTGACATCGGCGCCAAGGGCATATTCCGGCGCGCTGTGCTCGGTCAGACCGACCTGACGCGCCAGCGGACCGGCGCTCTCATGGCCATCCCCTTCACGCAAATGGCAGGCGCCGAAATCGACCAGTACCACCTTGCCATGACGGTCGATCATCACGTTGTCGGGGTGAATCAGCTGGTGCAGTACCTCACGACGATTGAGGGCGTGCACGGCCTTGCCAAGCTGACGCGCGATATCGAGACGCTGCTCGAGATTGGCCTGCGGGTGCATGCGTGCCCATTCGGTCAGTGTCTGCGCCTCCAGATGCTCGAGCAGATAGTAGAGGTGATCACGCGGGCGTGACGGCTCCACCACCTTGACCACGAAGGGCGAGCTGACGCGGTCCACCACCCACTGCTGGAGCAGGAAGTGCTCGAGATAGGCATTCTTGAGCGACAGCTCCGGGCTGGGCGCCTTCATCACCATCACGCGTCGGCTCTTGAGGTCACGCACCTTGTAGACGCGTACCCGCGCACTGCGCGACATGACCTCCATCACTTCCAGGCCATCGATGCGGTCGCCCGGCTCCAGCTCACGCGGTACCGGCAGGTCGCCATAGACGCGCCCCGGCGTATCGTCAGAGGCAGTCGCCAGGCGATCGATGCGCACCAGCTGGAAGCAGAACTGGTCGGCCGTGTAGCCGCGCTCATCGGCGCGGTCCGCCGCGGCATGCGCCAGGCGCTCACTGGCGGCATCGAGATCCGAGACGTCATCGCGAATCAGTGACACGAAATCGGAAGGCAGCAGGGTGCCGCGCACCGCCTGGGTGGTGAACAGGAAGATATCGCCCTGCTTGAGCGGTAGCTCGATGTAGTCGATGTCGAGGCTGACATCCATGCCCAGCGCCCGCGACGGATATCGATAGCCGCCGAGATCGGTGACATGGTCACGCGAGATCTGCTCGAACTCGCCGCCACGCAGCCGGAAGACCACCGTGTCACCGGCATGGAACAGATGCGCCGACTGGCCCCGGAAGACGACGGCGGAAATCGAGGTCACGTAACTGCCGCCCCGCACGAAGCGGCTCTGGCTGTAACACCAGCTGTTCAGCGCCCGCAGCACGCGGGTCGCGGAATACTTGACGCTCCAGTTGTCGGGCGTGGCGAAGTAATCGGCCAGAAAGCCACGCACGGCAAGGTCACCGGCCTGCTTGGCAATCGCGTTCTTGCTGGTGGTGTCGGCGATCAGCGCACAGCCGCCCTTAGCCGCCAGCGGGCCGCGCTCCAGCGGTATCTCCAGCGACATCGAGCTGCGATGACGCTTGCGGTCGGGAGCCACGAAGGCCTGACCGTAACTGAGTGAAAGCTCTGCATCCGCCAAGGCGGTCTCCTTGCGTCTCGATCCTGCCGTTACGTTTCATGCATGCGGTGGTGGCGCAGCGCCAGCCCGACGCTGAAACACGCAATCGCCGCTGCGCCGCGCTGGACGGCCCCAAGTGTTACCCGAGTCAGCCTGCAGTGCCACCACTCGTTGGTGCAACGCAAGGCGATCGAGCGTGGCATAATGGCAAAACGGTCTGCCAGTTCGTATAATTCAGCGGAATTTTGACCCGCAGGCCTTCAACCCGCAAACCCAAGGACTCGACAATGAGTTTCGACAAGATCCCCGCTGGCAAGGAATTGCCGAACGACGTCTACGTAGCGATCGAGATTCCGGCCAATCACGCGCCGATCAAGTACGAGATCGACAAGGACATCGATGCGCTCATGGTGGATCGTTTCATGGCCACCCCGATGTTCTACCCGGCCAACTACGGCTACATCCCGAACACCCTGGCCGACGATGGCGATGCCCTCGACGCGCTGGTCGTGACCCCGTATCCGGTCGCACCGGGCAGCGTCATCCGTGCGCGTCCGGTCGGCGTGCTCAACATGAGCGACGAAGCCGGTGAAGACGCCAAGCTGGTCTGCGTCCCGCACCAGAAGCTGACCTCCCTGTACGACGACGTCCAGGAAGTCACTGATCTGCCGGAACTGCTGCGTCAGCAGATCGCGCACTTCTTCGAGAACTACAAGGATCTCGAGAAAGGCAAGTGGGTCAAGATCGATTCCTGGGACGGTGCTGATGCCGCCCGTGCCGCGATCGAGAAGGCAGCCGCTGCCTACCAGAAGGACTGAGTCCTTCTGAAGTGATGTGCGATTCAGGCATCACGATGCAAAAAAGCCCCCGTCATTGACGGGGGCTTTTTCGTTTCCGGCTCACGCCCGACACCGGTGAGGATAGTCCTCAGGCGGCCTCGGGCGTCACGGGATCAGCCCTTCTCGAGCAGGCTGCGCAGGTCACTGATCGCGGAGTTGGCTCGCGCGACGTAGTTGGCCATCACCAGTGAATGGTTGGCGAAGAAGCCGAAGCCGGAGCCATTGAGGATGATCGGGCTGCCGATATCGGTCTGGGTCGCTTCCAGCTCACGGATGATCTGGTCGATGGAGGTCAGCGCGTTCTTGTCTTCCAGCACGCCCTGGAAGTCATGACGCACTGCCTTGAGCAGATGGATCAGCGCCCAGGAGGTGCCGCGTGCCTGGTAGAAGACATCGTCGATCTCGAGCCACGGCGTCTTGATATCTTCTTCCGTCTGGGTGCTCTTGGCCGAGGTGGCGCTCTTGTCGCCGGCCAGGCTCAGGTTGAGCTGCGACTTGCCGACACTGGCCGACAGGCGCTGGGACAGGGAACCGAGGCGATTCTCGACATCGGACAGCCAGGCCACCAGGTTGTCGGCACGCGCGTAGAACTGGCCGTTGTTCTGGGTGTCATCGCTCAGACGCTTGAGGTAGTCGCCCAGCTCACGGTTGGCGTCGGCATATTCGTGCTCGGCTTCCGGCAGCATCCAGGCATTGGCATCGATGAACAGCAGGGATTCGGCCTTGCCCAGCGCCTTGTCATCGCTGGACTGGGACTGCGAGCGGCTGAATTCCTTGCGCAGCTCACGCGTCATGTCACGCACCTGTACCAGCACGCCATATTCCCAGTTGGGCATGTTGTCGAGCATCAGCCCCGGCGGCGCCACATCATTCTTGAGATAGCCACCCGGCTTGTGCAGCAGGGTATCGTTGAGTTCCATCAGGGTGGCGACGGTCGCGGTGCCTGTCGGCAGGGTCTCGAAAGCCGGTGCCGGCTCTTCGCCCTCGACCTTGGCCACCGGTGCGGCCAGACCATGCACGCGAGCCAGTTCGGTGCGCGTGGCCTGATCGATGTTGAACTCGTCCGGTTCACTGCTCCAGTAGATACCAAGGCCAACGCAGACCAGCAGGTAAATGACGAACAGCCCGATCAGTGGTTTCCAGATCCAGCCATACTGAGGCGTTTCCAGCACATCGCGATTGGCGCCGCGCTTGCTGCCTTTACCGAATAGGGCCATGCGTTCTTCCTTGTATGAAGCCTTGTAGAAAAAGCCGTGTGAGAGACGAGTCAGACCTGCCTGAACGGATGTGAGCCGCGCCGGTGCATCCAGCGCCGGTACTCATGACGTACGTCCTATCCTATCATGCGCCCCTGCACGTGCCAGTCGCACTCGGTGAAGTGCCGGTTCTGTGACAAGGTGCGATGCGCTCCGGATTGCGGGCTGGGTCACGGGCCTGGTCGTGGACCGAACCGCGGACCGAGCCGCGGGCTGAGTCGCGGTACGAGCCGAGGGCCAGACTGCCACCCGCGCAGGCGGATTCACCACTCGAGCCCGATACGTTCTCACACGCCCTCACACGAGCGGGATGTCTGCTACATGGTGGCACATTCATCCGCGTGCAAGTCGTGCGCGGCGATGATGGGCTGGCTCACGATCCAACGCTCGCCCCCGAGCAGGATGATGGCGGCGCGACACTGCAGTGCCTTGAGGCCTGCAGGATGTTCTTTCGGCACTGTATAAGGATGCTTTCGTGCTTCGTTCGTTCTTGAAAGTCAGCATGGCGCTGCCAACGGGCCGCGCACGCCCCTCCGCGTTATCACGCCTGCTGGGCCCTGAGTTGCTGGCAACCCTGCTGGCGGTCGCGCTGGTGGTCGCGCAGGCAATGACGGCGCTGCCCGCCAATGCCGGCCTGTTCAGCTCAGACTCAGGCTCAAGTTCAGGCTCAAGTTCAAACGCCGGCAGCGGCTCCAGCAGTGCGGCGTCCAGCCTGTTCGGCGGCGGCAATCAGGGCGATTTCCTGCCGGTCAGTGAAGCCTTCAAGCCGCGCAGCTGGCGCGAGGACGACACCCTGTATGTCGGCTTCACCAGTGCCGAAGGCTATTACCTCTACCGGCATCAGTTCAGCTTCGCGACCACCAGCGACCAGGTCGTGCTGGGCGACGCCGACCTGCCGCCGGGAGAGCTAAAGAACGATCCCTACATGGGCGAGGTGCATGTCTTCCACGATGCGGTGGTCATTCGCATCCCGCTGACCAGCGCCTCCTCGAGCAAGGCAGTGCATGAAGACACACCGGCCAGCGGCCCGGTCCCGCTCTCCATCACCTTCCAGGGCTGCGCCGATGCCGGGCTCTGCTATCCGCCGGAGACCGTCACTCTGCAGGCCGGTGAGCAGAGTGCCCCTGCCCCCTTCGCGCAGCTGATGCCGACCGCCAGCCAGTCGAGCGATACGACGGCGTCGACGGACAGTCGCACCACAACAGCCCCGATCAGCGGCACCGATGCCGGCTTCAGCGCACTGTTCGCGGATGCCAGCCTGCTGACGGCTCTGGGGCTGTTCTTCCTCGCCGGACTCGGCCTGACCTTCACGCCCTGCGTGCTGCCGATGATTCCGATCCTGAGCTCGATCATCGTCGGTCAGCGCCCCAGCCGCCCGCGCGCCTTGCTGCTGTCCACGAGCTACGCCCTGGGCATGGCCCTGACCTACGCCGCGGCCGGCACCTTGATGGGCCTGTTCGGCGCGGGGCTCAACCTGCAGGCACACCTGCAGGCGCCTGCCGTGTTGATCCCCTTCGCTGCGCTGTTCGTGCTGTTCGCGCTGGCCATGTTCGGCGCCTTCAATCTACGACTGCCCAGCGGCATGCACTCACGGCTCGACGCGCTGCAAGGGCGCCTGATGAACGCCGGCCCCTGCGGACTGGCGCTGGCGGGCGCGTTATCGGTACTCGTGGTATCGCCCTGCGTCTCGGCACCTCTGGCCGGTGCGCTGGTCTATCTCTCCGCCAGTGGCGATGCCCTGACCGGCGGGCTGGCACTCTTCGCGCTGGGACTGGGCATGGGCGTGCCGTTGATTCTGGTCGGCACCTTCGGCGCCAGCCTGCTGCCCAGGGCCGGCGGCTGGATGGAGGGCATCAAGCAGGCCTTCGGTATCCTGCTGCTGGGGGTGGCGCTGTGGCTGGTGGAGCGCTTGCTGCCGGCCTCACTGGCAGTGCTGGGCTGGGCCATTCTGGCCATCGGCACCGGCGTGGCGCTGGGGGCGCTCAGCACACAGACCCGAGGCTGGGCGCGTGCCCGTCAGGCACTGGGACTGGTCGCGCTGGGCTGGGGCATGATCAGCCTGCTGGGCGTGGCAGGCGGCGCAAGCGACCCGCTGCGCCCGCTGGCCCCCTTCACTGGCGGCACATCATCCGGGGGGGCTACCGAGACGTCACTGGACTTCACCACCGTCAGCGACATGAACGAGCTCGAGCGAGAACTGGCACTGGCCGCCAGCCGCGGCCAGCCGGTGTTCGTCGACTACTATGCCGACTGGTGCATCTCCTGCAAGGTGATGGAGCGCGAGGTCTTCCCAAGGGTCGCCAGCCAGTTGCGCCAGTTCCACCTGATTCGCGCCGACGTCACCAGTACCGGGGCCGCCACCCAGGCACTACTCAAGCAATTCGGCCTGTTCGGCCCCCCCAGCCTGCTGTTCTTCGCCGATGAACGCGAGCTCAAGGCGGCGCGCATCCAGGGGGAGGTCAACGCCAGTCAGCTCGGCCAGCACCTGACAGCGGTGCTGGATCAGCTGCGCGGCACCTCGCAGCGCGCGAACTGAGCGGCGTGTCTGCCACAGGCCCGGCGCAGCGCAGCTGCTGCCGAGATGCACGCGAGGACGAAGAATGCGGCAAAATCTTCGGTTCAGTGCCAAACTGGACAGCGTTCGAGAATTTCGGCAGAATCCGCGTCACTACGGCAACAGCCTACGCTCAATAGGTAAACGTCGTGGATAGTGACGGTATCTTTGCATTTTCTTCATGGGTTAACAGCTCAACGAGCCTGGTGCTCGAGCACGGCTGACACAAGGGACTTTCATGGCGCGCATCCTGGTACTCAACGGCCCCAATCTCAATCTGCTGGGGACCCGTGAACCCGAGGTGTATGGCACCACCACGCTGGAGGATATCCACCAGCGTCTGGTCCAGCGCGCCAGCGCGGCCGGCCATCAGCTGGACTGGCTGCAGTCCAATGCCGAGCATGTACTGATCGAGCGTATCCACCTTGCCCGTGAAGATGGCACCGCCATCATCCTGATCAATCCGGCGGCCTTTACCCATACCAGCGTTGCGCTGCGCGATGCGCTACTCGGCGTCGCACTCCCGTTCATCGAGCTGCACCTTTCCAACACCCATGCCCGCGAGCCGTTCCGCCACCATTCGTATCTTTCCGATGTGGCACGCGGCGTGATCATGGGCTTTGGCGCTCGAAGCTATGACATGGCGCTTGACGCCGCCCTGGACGATCTCGCGCAGTAAGGGCACGTCCGGAGCGGTGTTCACGCACCGCCATCAGGTCTCATCACTGCCTGATACCAGGATTCACCGGCCATCGCCATGGTCGGGACAGCCGTCGGGGCTGTCGCCCGCAGCCGCCGCTATCACGGCTGCACACCCCCATTTCCAGCCACATTTACATCGGGATTAATTTCATGGATATCCGCAAGGTCAAGAAGCTGATCGAGCTGCTCGAAGAGTCCAACATCAGCGAAATCGAGATCCAGGAAGGCGAAGAGTCCGTTCGCATCAGCCGCCATCCGCAGGGCTTCGCCCAGCAGCCGATGATGCAGGCCCCGATGATGATGCAGCAGCAGCCGATGCAGCAGGCCGCTCCGGCAGCCGCTGGCGCCGCTGAAGCACCGGCCGCTCCGGCAGCACCGGCTGCGCCGCAGGGTCACACCATCAATTCCCCGATGGTCGGCTCCTTCTACCGTTCTCCGGCGCCGGGCTCCAAGGCCTTCATCGAAGTCGGTCAGAGCGTCAAGAAAGGTGATACCGTCTGCATCGTCGAAGCCATGAAGATGATGAACCAGATCGAAGCCGACAAGGATGGCGTCGTCGAAGCCATTCTGATCGAAGACGGCGAGCCGGTTGAATTCGACCAGCCCATGATCGTCATTTCCTGATCCCAACGGACACGTCACCATGCTCGACAAGGTACTGATTGCCAACCGCGGCGAGATCGCCCTTCGCATCCTTCGCGCCTGCAAGGAACTGGGCATCAAGACGGTAGCGGTGCACTCCAAGGCCGACCGCGACCTGATGCACGTCCGCCTGGCGGATGAAGCTGTGTGCATCGGCCCGGCCTCCTCTGCCAAATCCTATCTCCACATCCCGGCGCTGATCGCAGCCGCCGAGGTGACGGACGCCGACGCCATCCACCCGGGCTACGGCTTCCTGTCGGAAAATGCCAACTTCGCCGAACAGGTCGAACGTTCCGGCTTCGCCTTCATCGGCCCGCGCGCTGACACCATCCGCATGATGGGTGACAAGGTCGCGGCTATCGAGGCGATGAAGCTGGCCGGCGTTCCGACCGTGCCGGGTTCCGACGGCCCGGTGCCGGAAGACGAAGACGAGATGTACGCCATCGCCGAGCGCATCGGCTATCCGGTGATCATCAAGGCCGCCGCTGGCGGTGGTGGTCGCGGCATGCGCGTGGTGCACTCCAAGGCCAGCCTGCTGTCCTCGGTGAGCATCACCCAGGGTGAAGCGGCCGCGGCCTTCGGCGACGGCACGGTGTACATGGAGAAATTCCTCCAGAACCCGCGTCACGTCGAAGTCCAGGTACTGGCCGATGGCCAGGGCAACGCCATCCATCTGTATGACCGCGACTGCTCCCTGCAGCGTCGTCACCAGAAGGTGCTGGAAGAAGCACCGGCGCCGCAGCTGGACGAAGAAGCGCGTGCCAAGGTACTCAAGTCGTGCACCGATGCCTGCATCGAGATCGGCTACCGTGGCGCCGGCACCTTCGAGTTCCTGTACGAGAACGGCGGCTTCTACTTCATCGAGATGAACACTCGTGTTCAGGTCGAGCACCCGGTGACCGAAATGGTCACTGGCATCGATATCGTCAAGGAACAGCTGCGCATCGCCTCCGGCCTGCCGCTGTCCGTGAAGCAGGAAGATATCGAGCTGCGCGGTCACGCCTTCGAGTGCCGCATCAATGCCGAGGATTCGCGCACCTTCATGCCGTCTCCGGGCAAGGTCGAGCTCTATCACGCGCCGGGCGGTCTGGGCGTGCGCATGGACTCGCACCTGTACTCCGGCTACACCGTTCCGCCGCACTACGACTCCCTGATCGGCAAGCTGATCACCTGGGGCGAGAGCCGCGAGATCGCACTGACGCGCATGCGCAATGCCCTCGACGAGCTGCTGGTGGAAGGTATCAAGACCAACACTGACCTGCAGAAGGATCTGGTGCGTGATGCCGGCTTCCAGGAAGGTGGCGTCAACATCCATTATCTGGAGAAGAAGCTGGGCCTGTAAGACGCCCCGCTTGAGATCGGTGACCTGGTTGCCGATAGACGCACGACAGAAGGGTGGCCTCGGCTGCCCTTCTGTCGTCTGTGCCCTCCTCCCCTTTCTTATCGCCCATCGACAGGAGTCACCATGTCCTGGCTGCAACTCAAGGCGCGTATCGCCCCCGACCACGCCGAGATTCTCGAGCATCTGCTGATGGAAGAAGGCGCCTGCGCCATCACGCTGCAGGATGCAGAAGACCAACCGCTGTTCGAACCTGACCTCGGCAGCACGCCGCTGTGGAGCGAGACTGTCCTCACTGGCCTGTGGGATGGCACCGAAGGCATCGAGGCCATGCGCGAGCGGGTCAAGGCCGGCTGGGCGGCGCTGATCCCCGATGAGCCCTGCCCGGAGATCGAGGTCGAGATCCTCGAGGACCGTGACTGGGCCCGTGAATGGATGGACGGTTTCGAGCCGCTCAGGATGGGCCAGCGCCTGTGGATCGTGCCCAGCTGGCACGATGCGCCGGAGCAGGACGCCGTCAACCTGATGCTCGACCCCGGCCTGGCCTTCGGCACCGGCACCCACCCGACCACCGCCCTGTGCCTGGAATGGCTCGATGGGCTGGCCGTCGATGGCAAGCTCGCCCAGCACAGCGTGCTCGACTTCGGTTGCGGCTCCGGCATTCTCGCCATCGCCGCGCTCAAGCTCGGCGCAGTGGATGCGCTGGGCACCGATATCGACCCGCAGGCGCTGCAGGCCTCGCGTGAGAACGCCCAGCGCAATGACGTCAGCGACCAGCTGACCCTGTGCTACCCGGACCGCCTGCCGGACGCGGGCTACCAGATCGTGGTCGCCAACATCCTGGCCGGCCCGCTGGTCGAGCTGGCCCCGCAGATCGCGGGCAGCGTCGCCCCGGGTGGCCTGCTGGCGCTCTCCGGCATTCTCACGCCCCAGGCGGGAGAGGTGCTCGACGCCTATCGTGAGGCCGGCCTGATCATGGAAGAGCCCACCGAGCGCGATGGCTGGGTACGCCTCAATGGTCAGCGTCCACTGATGGGCTGAGCCACGCCATGAGCGCCGCAGCCGCGCAGGGAGAACGCATCCGCGACGCATTGTGGATGAAATAGCCCTTCAAACCCTGCGGCGCTCTAGGTATCATGACGCCCCCGCGAATCCCTGACACGACAGCGGCTCGCGTGCCTGACACCACTCGCATGACACGAGACCCATGACCGATACCCCGCTTCCCGCCGACCTGCCCCGCATCGGCGTACATCAGCTTCCCAATCGCGTGATTCTGGCCCCGATGGCCGGTGTCACCGATCGCCCGTTCCGACAGCAATGTCGTGAGCTGGGCGCCGGGCTGGTGGTATCGGAGATGGTGACCAGTGACAAGCGGCTGTGGAATACCGTCAAGTCCCGCACGCGCATGAACCATGCCGGCGAGCCCGGCCCGCGTGCCGTGCAGATCGCCGGCGGTGATGCCGCCATGCTGGCCGAGGCCGCGGCGCTCAACGCCGAGATGGGCGCCGAGATCATCGACATCAACATGGGCTGCCCGGCCAAGAAGGTCTGCAACAAGGCCGCCGGCTCTGCCCTGATGCGCGACGAGAAGCTCGTCGGCGAGATTCTCGATGCCGTGGTGCGCGCCGTGGACGTGCCGGTCACGCTCAAGATGCGCACCGGCTGGTGCGAAGAAACGCGCAACGCCATCGCCATCGCGCGCATGGCCGAAAACGCCGGCATCCAGGCGCTGTCCGTGCATGGTCGCACTCGCCAGCAGAAATATACCGGTGAGGCCGAATACGACACCATCGCCGCCGTGAAGGCCGCGGTGTCGATTCCGGTCTTCGCCAATGGCGATATCGACAGCGGCGAGAAGGCGCGACATGTGCTTGACTATACGGGCGCCGACGCCGTGATGATCGGCCGTGCGGCCCAGGGCAATCCTTGGATCTTCCGCGAGATCAATCACTACCTGGCCACCGGCCAGGTAGCCTGTGGCCCGAGCGATGCGGAGCGCGCCCTCGTGATGCGCACCCACCTCGAGGCCCTGTACGAATTCTACGGTGACTACATGGGAACGCGCATCGCGCGCAAGCATGTGGGCTGGTATCTGGCGACGCGGGAGGATGGCAGTGAGCTCAAGCGCCACTTCAATCCCCTCGAGGAGCCGGAACAACAGCGCCAGTTCCTGACCCGCCTGTTCGGCGAGCCGGAAGGCATCGCCCGCACCGAGACGCAAGGAAGTCACGCAGCATGACCAGCAGGCACCCTCTTTCACCCGACGACGCAAGCCAGGCCACCCTGATGACGCCCGTGCGGCACCATCAGACCCTGCGCGAGGCCGTCGAGCACTCCATGGCGCGCTACTTCGCCCACCTGGATGGCGAGCAGGTCACTGACCTGCATGCCATGGTGATGGCCGAGGTCGAGGCGCCGCTGCTGGAGGCGGTGATGGCCCACGCGCAGGGCAACCAGACCCGCGCCGCCGACATGCTGGGCCTCAACCGAGGCACACTGCGCAAGAAGCTCAAGCAGTTTGATCTGATCTGACCCCGCCGGGGCACCTTGACAGGTGCCCCGGCGTCTTTTTGTTGATCCACGAGTGGAGCATCATGCAAGCCAAGCCCCAAGCCATCCGTCGCGCCCTCCTGAGTGTTTCCGACAAGACCGGAATCGTCGAATTCGCTCGTGCCCTGGACGCCCGCGGCGTCGCCCTGCTGTCCACTGGCGGTACCTTCCGCCTGCTCAAGGACAACGGCCTTGCCGTGACGGAAGTGTCCGAGCACACCGGTTTCCCGGAAATGATGGATGGCCGGGTCAAGACCCTGCACCCGAAGATCCACGGTGGCATTCTCGGCCGTCGCGGCCAGGATGATGCGGTGATGGCCGAGCACGGCATCGACCCCATCGACATGGTCATCGTCAATCTGTACCCGTTCGCCGCTACCGTGGCCAACCCGGATTGCTCGCTGGAAGACGCCATCGAGAACATCGATATCGGTGGCCCGACCATGGTGCGTTCCTGCGCCAAGAACCACGCCCACACCACCATCGTCGTCAACGCCTCGGATTATGACCGCGTGATCGCCGAGATGGATGCCAACGACAACGCCGTCAGCGATGGCGCGCGCTTCGACTTGGCCGTGGCCGCCTTCGAGCACACCGCCGCCTACGATGGCGCCATCGCCAACTGGCTGGGCCAGCGTGTCGAAGGCGGCAGCGAAGGCCTGCCGCGTCAGTACAACGTCAGCCTGAGCAAGAAGCAGGACATGCGTTACGGCGAGAACCCGCACCAGAAGGCGGCCTTCTACGTCGAGGATGGTGCCACCGAGGCCAGCGTCGCCACGGCGGTGCAGGTGCAGGGCAAGGCGTTGTCCTACAACAACGTCGCCGACACCGATGCCGCCTTCGAGTGCGTCAAGGCCTTCGACGAGACCGCCTGTGTCATCGTCAAGCACGCCAACCCGTGTGGCGTCGCCATCGGCGAGTCTGCCCTGGCCGCCTACGAGCGTGCCTTCCAGACCGACCCGACCAGCGCCTTCGGCGGCATCATCGCCTTCAACGTGCCGCTGGACGCCGAGACCGCGCAGGCGATCGTCTCGCGTCAGTTCGTCGAGGTGATCATCGCCCCGGGCATCAGCGAAGAGGCGGCGGCCATCGTCGCCACCAAGGCCAATGTGCGCCTGCTCGACGTCGCGGATGCCTGGGCGGCCGAACGTACCGGCGGTCACGACTTCAAGCGTGTCACCGGCGGTCTGCTGGTCCAGGACCGCGACCAGGGCATGGTCGGCCGTGATGAGTTCAAGGTCGTCACCGAGCGTGCGCCGAGTGAGCAGGAACTCAACGACCTGACCTTCGCCTGGAAAGTGGCCAAGTTCGTCAAGTCCAACGCCATCGTCTACATCAAGGATGGCCAGACCATCGGTGTGGGCGCCGGCCAGATGAGCCGTGTGTACTCCGCCAAGATCGCCGGCATCAAGGCCGCCGATGAAGGTCTGGAAGTGCCGGGCTCCGTGATGGCCTCCGATGCCTTCTTCCCGTTCCGCGACGGCATCGATGCCGCTGCGGCGGCCGGCATCACTGCCGTCATCCAGCCGGGTGGCTCCATGCGCGATCAGGAAGTCATCGATGCGGCCAACGAAGCCGGCATCGCCATGGTCTTCACCGGCATGCGTCACTTCCGTCACTGATCAGATAACGCTGACCTGCACGGGCGCCTAAGCTAGCGCCCACGCAAAAAGCCCCCGCCAGCGACATGCTGGCGGGGGCTTTTTTCATGTGCATCTGACAAGAAACGCGGTCATTCGACCGGCAGGTCGACCCAGCGCAGGAAGTTGTCGCGCGCGACATTGCGCGCTGCCGGTGGCGACAGCGCATCGAGGAAGGGCGTATAGCTGGCGAGGATATCGCCCACCGAGCCGAAGCGCCCGACCACGTCACTGCCGAGCACGAAGCGCTGTGGGAAGCGCTCGACCAGTGCCACCCAACGCGAGCGCGGCTGCCCTTCATCATCCAGCAGGTAGGGTTCCAGCACCGACCAGGACAGGTCGATATTCAGGTTGGGGTAGGTTTCCAGCATGCGCTCGATCTCGCCGTGCAGCCAGGTCATGCGCCCCAGACGGCGATTGAGCTCAGCACTGGTCCCGGCGTGTGCCCAGATGAAGGTCGTGTCCGGATTGTCGCGTACCGCACTCTCGAATTCCTCGAGATACAGGCCCTCATGCCCTTCCCGCTTGCTGGTGATGTTGGAATGCACCATCACCGGCAGCCCCTTCTCCGCCGCCAGCGCATAGACCTTCATCAAGGCCGGATGATTGGCGCGCGGCGTCTCGCCTTCGGTCAGACGCGTCAGGTCATCATGGCGCGTGAAGACCTCCCCGATGCCCTTCCAGAAGCCGGGATAGATCGCCATCAGCTGACGAATCTCGTCGGCAGCGTTCAGGTCGGTGGGATTGAAGCCGGTGATGAACGGCGAGAAACGCGCCTGTACCGGCTCGGGCGCGCGAGTCAGCGCCTCGGCCAGGATGTAATCGGTGCCGGAATACCAGTAGACCGGCGCATCATCGCCCATGTAGTAACGTGGCTTCTTGGGCGCGTCCTGCTGCCACTTCTTGGCAACGCCAATGCCCGTGACCAGGGCGTGATCGACCTGCGCCTCGTCCATGGCATCCAGCAAGGCCCCCAGACCATCACCCTGCTGGAAGAAGTCCACGAAGTGCAGATGGGCGTCGCTGTAGTGATAATCGCGTGTCTCGTCGGCGGCCACGGCCTCGAGGCCAGCCAGGCTGCCGGCAAGCCCCAGCAGCAACGCCAACGCCCCCTGGGCGAGAGGACGTTGGCGGGCGCGGGCAGGATGAGAGGGCTGGGCAGGACAAGAGGCCCTGGCAGGAAGAGAGGCACGGACGATGCGAGGGGCAAGCTTCAGCATGGGGAGCTCCGGGAAAAGGTCGCTCGATTCTGCGGCGCATCCCTGCCACGCGCAAGCAGCCTCAGCTCGCCAGCGCCGCCCCGCTCATGGCGTTTCGCGAATTCGCCTCGCTCTCAGCAGCCTGCTGGCGGCGCGCGGTGACACGGTTCCAGACCTTCTCGTGGAAGAAGAAGGCGACGGTGTTGACCGCCGGCTCGACGATGGCGACCAGGCCGCCGACCACGATATCGCCGGTCAGCAGGTAGGTGACGCCGAAGGCGATGGAGAAGTGCATGCTGGCAAAGGTCAATGTCTTGATCATGTTGGCTGCCCTCCGGGCGATCTACTCAGCGAGACGCTGAGCCTCAGCGCGACGCATGTCATGGGGTCAGGCAACTGCGTGCTGCCTTGATGAACCAATAATAACGATTCTCAACTGCATGTAGAAATCACTTTGCACTACCTGGCTGATAAGCGTCAACTATCACGCGATTGAGCCGACCTGATGGCACGCCCTGCCAGCGGCATCGAGCGCGCCAGCTGCGGTCATATCCGCTAGAATGCCCTGCCGGCCCCTCGCGCCACTCTCGACCTGATGCCCGATGGCGCCGTTGTCACGATGGCCCGGCCAGTTTCTCGCCCTTTCCCTCTACCGCTGCTTCAAGGTTGCCATGACGCCGCCACTCGACCCCGATGCTCTCCAGACACTGCTCGAACGCCTGTCCGATGATGCCAGCCGCTGCTTCAACGAGGGCAAGGTCGCGGACTATATCCCGGCCCTGGCGCAGGTCGACCCTGACCAGTTCGGCATCGCCGTCTGCCATGTGGATGGCCGTGTCCAGTACGCCGGCAGCGCGCATACCCGCTTCTCGATCCAGTCGATCTCCAAGGTGCATGCGCTGGTACTGGCGATGCAGCGCCTGGAGAGCGACGAGATCTGGTCGCGCGTCGGTCGTGAGCCTTCCGGCCAGGCGTTCAATTCGATCATGCAGCTGGAGGTCGAGAACGGCATTCCGCGCAATCCCTTCATCAATGCCGGTGCTTTACTGATCACCGACCTGCTGGTCTCGCGCATCGTCTCGATCCAGAACACCCTGCGTGAGCAGCTCAGGCGTCTGTCCGGCAGCGACGATATCGGCTTCGATGAAAAGGTCGCGCGCTCGGAAATGGACCACAAGGCACGCAATGCCTCGCTCGCCTACCTGATGCAGGCCTACGGCAATGTGCATTCCGATGTGGATGACCTGCTGGACACCTACTTCCACAGCTGCTCGGTGTCGATGAACTGCGTGGAACTGGCGCGCAGCTTCGCCTTCCTGGCCAATCGCGGCGTCAATCCGCTGGATGGCAAGGAAGTGGTCTCGCCGCTGGAGACACGCCAGCTCAATGCGTTGTTGCTGACCTGCGGGCTTTACGACGCGGCAGGCGACTTCGCCTGGCGAGTGGGACTGCCGGGCAAGAGTGGCGTCGGCGGTGGCATCATCGCCATCCTGCCGGGACAGATGAGCATCTGCGTCTGGTCACCACGCCTGGACGGCTACGGCAACTCGATTGCCGGGCGGCATGCACTGGAAGGCCTGGTGGCGGGCATGGGGCTTTCGCCACTGGGGTGAGACCTGCGAGCCGAGAAGTGAGGACTGAAATGGGAGGGGTGAGAAGTCAGCGTTGAGGCATGAGGATTGCGGCACGAGAGCCAAGATCCGAACCCGAGATCAGAGATCAGAGATCCGGCAATAAAAAAGGGCGAGTCGCGTCCGCCACGCCACTCGCCCTGTCTTCAATCCTTGAAGACTATCACCACAGGTCCCGCTCTTTGACTGTAGCGTAAATAAGCATATGCACAAGTAAGAGAATGCCGACAAAGCACACCTGTCTTTGGCCCTGATCTGCGCTAAAAGACCGCGATATACCGCTTTGGTCTGACACGTGCAGCGCCATCGATCCTCGAGACACTCCATCTCTACGACCAATGACTCATGCGCCTCTTGTCGCGAGCTTGCCCGCCTCTCGCGCATGCCGCTCTCTCATCAGAAGCAAAAAGATCGCTCTCATCAGCAGCGAAAATTCCATGGCCAAGTTGCAGGCACACTCGGCGCAGACAGGTGGGATAAATGCATGGCATGAAAAAGCCCGCCCGGGAAACCGGGCGGGCTTTTTGCCAGCTGATGGCGTGTCCGATCATTACCTTGAGCGCTGGCCATCAATCAGCGATGCAAAGTTCCAGGAGACAAAGCTCAAGGATGCAAGACTCAAGCAAAGATCGACAGCGCAGACCCACTGACGATGGATCAGCCAAGTGAAAGGCACAGATACTTGGTTTCCATGTATTCCTCGAGGCCATACTTGGAGCCTTCACGGCCCAGCCCCGATGCCTTGGTGCCACCAAAGGGCGCCGCGGCGTTGGAGATCAGCCCGGTATTGATACCGACCATGCCGTAGTCCAGGCCTTCCGAGACGCGCCAGACACGCTTGAGGTCGCTGCTGTAGAAGTAACTGGCCAGGCCGAACTCGGTGTCGTTGGCCATCTCGATCGCCTCTTCCTCGCTCTCGAAGGGGAAGATCGCCGCCAGCGGACCGAAGGTTTCCTCACGGGCGACCTTCATCTCCGGCGTCACCTGCGAGATCAGGGTCGGCGTGAAGAAGCTGCCCCCCAGCGGATGCGGATGGCCGCCCAGCAGCAGTTCTGCGCCCTTGTCGAGGGCATCCTGCACGTGCTCGGTGACCTTCTCGACGGCGTCGTCATCGATCAACGGACCGACCTTGACGCCCTCTTCCAGGCCATTGCCCACGGTCAGCTCGGCGTTCATGGCGGCGGCCAGCTTCTCGCTGAAGGCATTGACCACGCTGGACTGCACCAGGAAGCGATTGGTGCAGACGCAGGTCTGACCGGCATTGCGGAACTTGGCTGCCATCGCGCCTTCCACCGCCGCATCGAGATCGGCGTCTTCGAACACCAGGAAGGGCGCATTGCCGCCAAGCTCCAGCGAGATCTTCTGGATGTGCTGCGCGGCATTTGCCATCAGGCCACGCCCGACTTCCGTGGAGCCGGTGAAGGTCACCTTGCGCACGATGCTGGAATCGGTCATCGCCTTGGCGATGTCCTTGGCCGAGCCCGGCACGACGTTGAAGACGCCGCGTGGCACCCCAGCGCGTTCCGCCAGCACCGCCAGCGCCAGCGCCGAGAACGGCGTCTGGCTGGCCGGCTTGACCACGATCGGACAGCCCGCGGCCAGCGCGGCGCCCGCCTTGCGGGTGATCATCGAGGCCGGGAAGTTCCACGGCGTGATCGCCCCCACTACTCCGACCGGCTGCTTGAGCACCAGGATACGTTGATCGCGCTTGGCGGCCGGAATGGTGTCGCCATACACGCGCTGACCTTCTTCGGCGAACCAGCGCAGGAAGCTGGCCGCGTACTGGATTTCACCGGCGGCTTCGGCGAGGGGCTTGCCCTGCTCCAGCGTCATGATCTGCGCCAGATCATCCTTGTGCTCCAGCATCAAGGCGTACCACTTCATCAGGATGTCAGCGCGCTCCAGCGCCGGCGTCTCCTTCCAGTCCGCGAAGGAGTGCTGCGCCGCCTCGATGGCACGTTCGGTCTCGGCGTAACCCAGCCGAGGCACGCGGCCGATGATCTCGCCGGTGGCAGGATTGTCGACCTCGATCTGCTCGCCGGAATCCGCGGCTACCCAGCCACCGTCGATATAGGCAAATGGACGAAACAGACTGGTATCGTTGAGATGTTCCATGAAGACTCCCGAGGCGTGCTTGTGGGTCAAGGCAGTGATTCCCGGCTACCCGAGACTACTCAAGACTAACCTGATATAGCCTAGATGCGGGCGTGGCGCTAGATCCACAACCCTGCCAGTACTAGTACCACGATGGCCAGCCCGGCGAGCCACCAGCGCTTGCGCGTTGCCGGCCTGGCGGCGTCATCCGTAGGCCCGGGCGCCTCGCCGGCCTCGCTCTCGGGCGGCATCGAGACGACTCGCCGCGCCTTCTGCTGCTTGATTCGCGCATTGAAGACCTGCACTGCACGCCCGTCGCGAAGCTCGAAGTCCACCGCCAGCCCCGGCCCCGGCAAGCCACGCCCACGCCAGCCGACCAGATCGAAGGCGTGCTCACCGCCCTTCTCGTCCCGAATGGTGCCCTGCTGTTCTGCATCATCGAAATGGATGATTTCCCCGATCACATCATGTCTCCCGACTCTTCAGGCTTCTGCGCCTGATCTTCTCGACATCTGAGCTTCTCGATATCTGATCTTCTCGACATCTGAGCTTCTCGACACCTGAGCTTCTCAACGCCTGCACGGGCCGACTAGTCATGTGCTTCGCGACTGTCCGACAGGGTGATAGACACCGAGTCAGAGAAGCGCAAGGCATGCGGCTTGTCGATCTCGACCTGCGCTGTCAGCACCTGTTCGTGCGCCATCACGATATCCAGCACCTCACGGGTCATGCGTTCGAGCAGCGCGAAGCGCCCTTCCTCGACATGACGGATCAACTGCTTGGTGATGGTGCGGTAATTGAGCGCTTCACTGATGTGATTGAACTGCACGGCGCGTGCCGCGCGATAGCGGATCACCACATTGATCACGACATCCTGGCGGTTCTGGATCTCGTCTTCATTGATCCCGATATAGGTTCTCAGGCGCAGATTCTTGATGCGAATGGTGGCGAGATCGTGATCGAGATGTTCATCGTGCAAGGCATGCATCGGCATCGGCAGGGACTCCTGATCAAGGGAAACGCGCGAGATGACTCCCAGACAAGAACGCCGCCTCGAAAGGCGGCGTCTTCACTCTGCTGTCAGCTGATCAACGTCAGGAATTCCTGACGGGTCGGCTGATTGTCGCGGAAGGCGCCCAGCATCACGGACGTCTTCATGCTGGAATTCTGCTTTTCCACCCCACGCATCATCATGCACATGTGACGCGCTTCGACCACGACGGCCACACCACGTGCACCGGTGACCTGCTGAACGGCCTCTGCGATCTGCTTGGTGAGGTTTTCCTGGATCTGCATGCGACGCGAATACATGTCGACGATACGCGCGAACTTGGACAGACCGAGCACCTTGCCAGACGGCAGATAGGCGATGTGGCACTTGCCGATGAACGGCAGCAGGTGATGCTCGCACATCGAGTAAAGCTCGATGTCCTTGACCAGTACCATCTCGTCCGTATCGGAGGTGAAGACAGCGCCGTTGACGATCTCCTCCAACGACTGTTGATAGCCATGAGTCAGGTACTGCATGGCCTTGGCCGCGCGCTTGGGCGTATCCAGCAGGCCCTCACGCTCTGGATCCTCACCCAACGCGGTGATGATCTGGCGGTAGTGGTTGGCAATCTCTTCGGTCATCCGTCTGCCTATGGTATCGGTCAGGGGCGCGCACTAGCGCACGCATAGCAGGGGTAAAGCACAAAAGTCATACACAAGCGATCAGATGGCAAGAAATCGTATAACTTCGTGTTCAATGTCAGGGCCAGATTCTACCTCAGGCATGCCGTCAACGCAGGTCTGTTCACGCGATTGTCGTATCCATGCAACACATGCGCCCCCATCGGTAACCGATGGGGGCGCATGAAGGGGCGGTGTCACTCACTTCGCCAAAGGGGCTCAGGCCTCGCGACGACCTTCAGGTCATGTCACGACTGCCAGGCCATGTCGCGATCGCTAGGCCAGCCAACGCGGCGCAGACAGCGCGACGCGCTGCTGTTCCAGGCTGCGAATGTGGTCGTCCCAGTAGCCCAGGCTCGCCACATGCGAGAAGGCCTGCGGGAAGGCGGGATCCGACCAGCGCCGCACCACCCAGGCACTGTGACGCACCATGCGCAGTGTGCGCAGGGTCTCGATCCACTTGAGCTCGCTGCGATTGAACTCACAATGCTGCTCGTAGCCCTCCAGCACCTCGGACAGCTGCATGTGCAGCTCCGGGTCGCTCTGACCGGTCAACAGCATCCACAGGTCCTGCACCGCCGGGGCGCTCAGGCAGTCATCGAAGTCGACCAGCGCGAAGCTGTCATCACGCCCCAGCATGTTGCCGATGTGGCAGTCGCCGTGGGTACGGATCAAGGCGCTTTCCGGCCAGCTCTGCTCCGCGACCAACGGACGCAGTGCCTCGATGACGCGCTGGTAGCTGTCGCGCTGGCGCTCACTCAGCCAGTCGGAGGCCAGTACGCTGGCGCAGCTCTCTTCGAGAATCCGCAGCGGCGAGAGCGTCTCCCGCTCGCGAAACGCGCTCTTGCGCCCCACCGCGTGCACGCGACCGATCAGCTCACCCAGCTGATAGAGGTGCTCGGCAGATTCAAGCTCCGGCGCGCGCCCCACCACATGCGGGAAGAGAGCGAAGTCGAAGCCTTCGAATCGATGCAGCGTCTCGCCGGCCTCGTTCGCCCACGCGGGGGCGCCCGGAACACCGGCCTCATCCAGCTCGGCCAGGAAGGCGTGCTCCTCGAGAATCTGGGCACGGCTCCAGCGCTCGGGGCGATAGAACTTGGCCACCCAGCGGCGCCGGTCATCATCGGCGAGATGGTAGACACGATTCTCGTAACTGTTCAGCGCGAACGGCTCGCCGGGCAACCAGAAGCCCAGCGATTCGACAGCGGCCACGACACGGTCCGGCGCGAGAGCATCGAAGGGATGAAAACGCGTGTCTCCATGGCCCTGTGGCGCGGATGTCGTCGACCAGGTGTTGCCATTGGAGCGCGCATCCAACTCGCGCGAGGTGCCGGAAGATTGCGAGTCATCGGGGGAAACAGGATCAATAGGCATGGCAATTCCTCGGGCATGGACCAGCAAACGGCTGCCGGACCTTGCATGCTATGAGATTAGACCCTCTGCACGCCAGTCTTCTCCCTGATCGACCCCGCCTGCCCGCTGAGTTCAACGCCCGTTTCGAGGCTCAGCCCCGGCGGCATGTGTCTGGCAGCTCTACTTCGTGTCGCATTTGCGGGTCACAGCGCCCCGCGTAAGGCCAGGGGAGTCCGCGCCAGCACGCAGGCATCGACCTCACGGGCACCGGCTCGCAGGCAGGCCTGAGCAAGACTGTCGAGCGTCGCACCACTGGTCATGACGTCATCGATCAGCAGCACGTGCTCGGGCAAGAGGCCGTCGATGTCATAACGCCCACGCTGGGCCTTCAGACGCCCGCGCCTATCCCGCAGGCGCTGATCCGGCGCTGCCCTGGCCACCGCGACTGACGCTTCGTGCGGCATGCGCCTGTCGCGCACCCGCGCCATATCCCGCGGATGGCCAGCAATGACGGGGCCCAACCCGCGACACAGTTCCGCCAGCGCATCATGGCCGCGCTGGCGACGACGATAGGCATCTGCCGGTACCAGCATCACTGCGCCGTGAGGGTGCGTCTGGCGCCACTCGCGACAGAAGTGCGCGAGCTCCCGCTGCATGAGTTGACGCAACAGTCGCCCGGCGCGGCGCTGATGCTGGTCCTTGTAGCGCTGGAACAGCCCCGCCAGCAACCCTTCATAACGCAGCGGCGCAAAGCAGCGTGCAAAGGCAGGCGGTGAGGACAGGCACCGCGCACAGGCCTGCTGACTCAAGGCCAGTGAGGCGACAGGCTCAGCACAACGCGGACAGGCATGCTGATTGCGCGCGATTCTCGCCTCGCAGGCGTCGCACCACTCGCGGCGCGATGACAGCTCTCGCTCATGACGCGAGCGAGTCGCTAGAGAGGAAAATGAATGGGGAGGTGAAACTGAAGCGCTCTGCCGTTCGGTCGCGCCGGGCATGGCTGTCGTCAGCTGACGCTGACAGAAGGCGCAGGGTCGCGACAGCTGCCAGTGGTCAACCAGCAGAGTTCTCATCGTTGACAGCGCCCGCGGAAACTCTATCATCTCAGTTAACCTGACCTTATTCGATGCGTTGACTGGCCACTTGCCAGCTCGGCTGCCGACTCCCGGACTCACCCACGGATGAACGGCTCAGCGCGCTCTCGCTCTGCCCGCCTGATGAAGGACCTCAAGCTCATGACCGTAGAAGCCTCCCGCGTGACCACACAAGCCACGAATATCCCTGCGCCTGCCGATGACAGCGTGGTACGCCATGACTGGAGCGTCGCGGAAATCGAGGCGCTGTTCGCCCTGCCCTTCAATGACCTGCTGTTCCGTGCCCAGCAGGTGCACCGCCAGCACTTCGATCCGAATGCGGTACAGGTCTCCACCCTGCTGTCGATCAAGACCGGCGCCTGCCCGGAAGACTGCAAGTACTGCCCGCAGTCCGGCCACTACAACACCGGCCTTGGCAAGGAAAAGCTGATGGAGATCGAGAAGGTGGTCGAGCAGGCACGTGCCGCCAAGGACGCCGGCGCCAGCCGCTTCTGCATGGGCGCGGCCTGGAAGAGCCCGCGTGAGCGCGACCTCGAAGTGGTCACCGAGATGGTGCGTCAGGTGAAGTCGCTGGGACTCGAGACCTGCATGACGCTGGGCATGGTCGATACCGATCAGGCCAGAAAGCTCGCGGATGCCGGCCTCGACTACTACAACCACAATCTGGACACCTCACCGGAGTACTACGGCGAGATCATCACCACGCGCAGCTACAGCGAGCGCCTGGACACCCTGGCCAGCGTGCGCGAAGCCGGCATGAAGGTGTGCTCCGGCGGCATCCTCGGCATGGGCGAGACCACCACCGACCGTGCCGGCCTGCTGCGTCAGCTGGCCAATCTGGAGCCGCAGCCGGAATCGGTGCCGATCAACATGCTGGTCAAGGTGGCGGGCACGCCGCTGGAGAATGTCGATGACCTCGATCCCATCGAGTTCATCCGCGCCATCGCCGTGGCGCGCATCATGATGCCGAAGAGCCACGTGCGCCTGTCCGCCG
This sequence comes from Cobetia sp. 1AS1, assembly GCF_029846435.1. Classification (NCBI taxonomy): domain Bacteria; kingdom Pseudomonadati; phylum Pseudomonadota; class Gammaproteobacteria; order Oceanospirillales; family Halomonadaceae; genus Cobetia; species Cobetia sp. 1AS1. Next base: position 253,001 of record NZ_JARWKU010000004.1, on the reverse strand, counting down.
GCCGCGAGCAGATGGACGACTCCACCCAGGCACTGGCCTTCCTCGCCGGCGCCAACTCCATCTTCTATGGCGAGCGCCTGCTGACCACCAGCAACCCGCAGGCCAACCGTGACCGCGAGCTGTTCGAGCGCCTCGGCCTGCACCCGGAGACCCGCCAGGAAGTCGCCAGCGACGAAGTGCGCGAAGCCGCCCTGAAGGCCGCCATGGAAGAACAGGCACGCGCTAATGTCGAGGGCAGCCTGTTCTATGACGCCACGCGCGAGGCGACGCCCGCCAGCAGCGAAGGCCAGATGCGCGAACGCAAGCCCTGCGGCCTGGTGGTCTGATCGCTCGTGGCCACCGATACGCCCGCCAGCGCGCGCTTAAGCCCTCAGTCCAGCGCCAGCTTCACGCATCTGGAGGACCTGCTCACGCAGCGTGAGCGGATCGGCCGCTATCGCCGGCGCCTGACACTGGATTCCCCCCAGGGGCCCCACGTCAGCCTCGCCGGGCAGGCAGCCGATGCAGAGGCGCGCCCGCTGCTCAACTTCACCGCCAACGACTATCTGGGGCTGGCCAACCACCCGGCGCTGGCCGAGGCCGGCTGTCGCGCGGCGCGTGAATTCGGTGTCGGCAGCGGCAGCGCTCATCTGGTCAATGGCCACCAGCACGCTCACCACCAGCTGGAGGCTCGTCTGGCCGAGCTGACCGGGCGGCCACGCGCGCTGCTGTTCTCCACCGGGTTCATGGCCAATCTGGGCGTGATCGATGCACTGGCAAGCGCCTCGCGCGAGGCCGGTCGCAGCCTCGAGATCTTCCATGATCGCCTCAATCACGCCAGCCTTCTCGATGGCGCGCGCCTGGCGTCCTCCGGCACCACTGCCGTGCGCTCGCGTCGCTTCCACCATCGCGATATCGAGGACCTCGAGCGCCAGCTGGCGCACTCCCGAGCCGACGACAAGCTGGTGATCAGCGATGGCGTGTTCAGCATGGATGGCGACTGCGCCGATATCGCGGGCCTGAGCCAGGCCTGCGCCCGGCACGGCGCCTGGCTGATGATCGACGATGCCCACGGACTGGGCGTGCTGGGCGAGCATGGCGAAGGCCTGGTCGGGCGCGATACCCCGCTGGCTGACGTGCCGGTATTGGTCGGCACCCTGGGCAAGGCGCTCGGCAGCAGCGGCGCCTTCGTCGCCGGCAGCGATGCGCTGATCGAGAGTCTGATCCAGCTGGCGCGCCCTTACATCTACACCACCGCGCAACCGCCGCATGTCGCCGCTGCTACCCTGACGGCGCTGGAAATCGTCGCGCGCGAGCCGCAGCGCCGTGAGCGATTGCAGGCGCGTGTGCAGCAGTTCCGTGAGGGTTGCACGCATCTACTGGCAGGCAGTGGGCTCGCGCTCGGGCTATCGTCAGCCGACACGAACATTTCACCCTCTGCCCCGTTGACCCCGATTCAGCCGCTGATTCTGGGCAGCGAAGCGCGGGCATTGGCCTGGAGCGCGGCACTGCGCGAGCGTGGCGTGCTGGTCTCGGCCATCCGCCCGCCCACGGTGCCCGCCGGCAGCTCGCGCCTGCGCTTCACCTTCTCCGCCGAGCACACAGCCGAGGATATCGCGGCACTGCTCGAGGCTCTCGAAGCGGTACTGGCAGCGGAAAAGGCCCAGCCCCGCTCGACTTCCCCAACCATCAGCCCAGAAGGAGTCACGCCATGACGCTGACTCGTCTGGTGCTGTTCAGCGGCTGGGGTATCGATGCGCGCATCTGGCAGCCCTTGATCGCCTGCCTGCAAGCACGCCTCGCTCACGTCACCGAGACGGGGGATCAGGCAGATGCCGGGGCAGATGATCAGGCAAAGAGTCGCCCGCTGGAGATCATCGCGCCGGATTGGCCAGAAGAAAGCCCGCAGGCTGATTCACGGGCAGGCTCAGAACCGACTGCCTCGCGAGCCTCACTGGGCGGCGCCGATACCCTGTGGCTGGGCTGGTCGCTGGGCGCCCTGCGGGCCGAGGCGCTGGCGAAGAAGCAGGCGCCGGCCGTCCTTGTCTCGCTGGCCATGGGGCCAAGCTTCATCGACCAGGCCCCATTTGAGCAGACGCTCCCCGCCCTGGCACCTGAGGTGCTGGAGGACTTCCGCGCAGCCTTCGCGCGCAACCCTGCCGCCAGCTGGCAACACTTTCTGCGCTGGCAGGCCAGTGGTGAGGCGTCTACGCGTGACTGCCTCAGACACTTGCGCGAACTGATCGGACGCCATCCCGTCAGTCGCGAAGCGGTGCTGGCGGCAGGACTGGCGGAACTGGCCAGCCGCCAGATGTCACTGGCGCCTCAATCAGAGTTACCGCTCGAGTTCTGGCTCGGCAAGCAGGACCCACTACTGGCACCGGGCCTGAGTGCGGCGCTGCGCGCGCAGGGCCAGGTGGTCGCGGAATTCGAGGGTGGCCACTGCCTGCCATTGAGCGCGACCGAGGCGCTTGCCGATGCCCTGCTCACACGCATGGGTCTCGTCACCCACCACGTCACGCGCATCAGCGAGGAGGCCTGAGATGTCGATTGCCGTCAGCGTGCCGCCTGCAGAGCTTGCAACGCCCCTGCTCACGCCTGCCACGATCCGTCAGCAGGTTGCCCGCGCCTTTGATCGCGGCGCTGCCGACTACCTCACGCTGGCGCAGGCACAGCACGCCATGGCGGCCACCCTGTTCGCCTCGCTCCCTGAGCGGCTGCCCACTGCCGCGCGTGTGCTCGATCTCGGTTGTGGGCCCGGACATTGGACCCTCGAACTGGCGCAGCGCTACTCTGGGGCTTGCTGCATGGGGTTGGATCTTTCGCTTGAGATGCTGCGTGAAGCCGCACGCCAGACCAGCGAGCTTGCGAGTGGCAGCCCTGAACGCCTGCACTGGCTACGCGCCGATGCCGAGCGCCTGCCACTGGCCGATGCGAGTCTGGACCTGGTCTTCTCGAGCCTGGCCGTGCAATGGTGCGACAGCCCTCGGCAATGGCTCGCGGAACTGTCACGCACCTTGAAACCCGGCGCTCGAGCGCACATCAATACCTTGGGACCCGGCACCCTCAAGGAAGTACGCCATGCCTGGCAGCGTGCGGATGATTCCGTGCGGCACTTCCCCAGCGCCACCCATCTTGCACGCCATGCAGAAGCCGCCGGATTGCGCTGCCACTGGCAGTTACGCCCACGGATATTTCACTATCCCGATGTCGCTGCGGTCATGGCCTCGATCAAGGGCATCGGGGCACAGACCGCCACTGGCCGGCGCCTGACACGCGCCGAGGTGCAGCAGGCCAAGGCGCGGCATGAAACGTTGCGTACCGCGAAGGGATTGCCTGTAAGCTATCAAGTCATTGAACTTGTGCTCGAAAAACCGTTCAGAATTGCGTACGGATAACACTGATACTTTGCTTGAAGGCAATTACCTGCCTCGCTCGGATACAATGAAAACTGATATGAAAACCGCGGACAGCTCGTCACGGGACACTGCCTTGCCTGCGCGAGCCGAACATGGCATCGCCGCCTTCGTGACCGGTACCGATACCGAAATCGGCAAGACCTTCATCGCCAGCGCCCTGCTGGCACGTGCTCGCCTGCGCGGCCTGACCACGCTGGGCCTCAAGCCCGTGGCCTCTGACTGCTTCGAGAATCACGATGGTCTGGTCAACGCCGACGCCCTGTCATTGCAGGCGCAGTGCGAACCGGAAGCGGATTATGAAAGCATCAATCCCTGGCGCTTCGCGCCGGCCATCGCGCCGCACATTGCCGCGCGTCAGGTGGGCGTCAGTCTCGAGGTGGCGAAGATCGCGGCGCATGTGCGGGGCCAGCAGACAAGCGCACCGCGCGACCTGCTTCTGGTGGAAGGCGCTGGCGGCTGGCGGGTACCGCTGAATGACGATGAGGATTTCTCGGACCTGGCCATCGAGCTGGGCTTGCCGGTGATTCTGGTCGTCGGGCTGCGCCTGGGCTGCATCAATCATGCGCGCCTGACGCTTGAGGCCATCGAGCGCGATGGGCTGGAAATCGCCGGCTACGTCATCAACCATCTGGAAGCGGATATCGAGGTCAGCGAAGACAACATGGCGACGTTGTCACGCACGCTGCGAGCCCCCTGTCTGGGCGTCGTTCCGTGGATGTGCGATGAAGATCTCTCCAATACACGCCACGCCGCCGAGCGCGCCGCCAGCTATCTGCAACTGCCCTGCGGGCTGGAATCACGCAGCGTGCATGTCGAACAGGAGTGAGGCGCTGAAGGCGCAGCGCAAGGCGGGGAATTTCAGGGGATAATCGACACAAGCGATTGACTTGAAAGGCATCACAGGTAAAATGCAGCCCTGCTTCTCGCGGAAGTGGTGGAATTGGTAGACACGCCAGATTTAGGTTCTGGTGCCGCAAGGTGTGGGGGTTCGAGTCCCCCCTTCCGCACCATCAGCAAGCCTTTGCTGATGCTCCCCAGCTGCCTCGCGCAGTCAGCAAGTCCTCCCGCTTTTGTCTGTCGTGCATGCGTCGTGTCATCTAACGCCTTCTGCACCCATCATCATTGTCAGTGCCTTCCCGTCGGTTGCTGGGCCCGCGTTTTTCCCGCTCTCTGCGTTACTCTGCTTTGCAAACAACCTGCTCTACGCTCTCCTGCTCTGCGTTCCTCTGCCTTGCGCCCCCGGCCGATCTGCGGTGCGGCATTCGCGCGTCTGGACGAACCTCAGCGTCGTCTTAGGCTGTCCTGCAGATTGGCCAGGCTGACACGCGCCTGATCCAGCAACAGCTGGCGCTCTTCACGGTCATGATGCGCGGCATGCGCCGCGGCGAGCTGCAGGTTCACGTATTCGATTCCACTGATGAAACGATAGAACTCGCGACGCGAGGCCACCTGGCGAAAGGCGTCGAGCAGCGAGGGATCAAGCGCCAGCCGCTCACCACGCGCAACGTCTGGCTCCGCCTCCACCAATGCCGATCGCAGTGGTTGCACGGCCTGATTCCATTCCTCTCTGCGCGGCTGCCAGCGACCGAGCCAGAAGCCGATGAAACCGCCGATGCCAAGGCCGCCCAGCCCCCATAACCATTCCCACTGCATGCTGGTGCCTCATTGCGTCAGATCGGATCCCGAGGGTCATTGCCTCATCTTGGCGCAGTATACCCAACAATGAGCGCTCTCATGCTCAACGCCCGACATATTTAATAAAATACTAATAAACAAGACATTTGCGCTCATTGCGCACGGGCGCCCAGCACGATGATGGCGCTGCCCGCCAGGCAGACCAGTGTCCCCAACAGGTCCCAGCGACTGGGCAACTGCTGCTCGACCAGCCACAGCCAGGCCACTGACGCGGCGATATAGACACCGCCATAGACGGCAAAGGCGCGCCCGGCGTGACTGACGTCGACCAGTGAAAGCAGCCAGGCGAACAGCGCCAGGCTGAGCATGCCGGGAATCAGCCAGCCGAGGCTGCGCTCCAGTTTCCACCAGGCCCAGAAACTGAAGCAGCCGGCGATCTCGGCGAGCGCCGCCAGCGGATATATCCAGAGAATCGACATCGATGAGTCTCGCGTGAGATTGGCAGCCCTGGGTGACAGCGCCATGAAAGTTGTCGGCATCAGACGACTCCCGCACCCCGTCAAAAGCCGCTAGGATTAATTAGCGGACAATCCATGGACAATCACGGCCGATGGATTCCCTGTCCGTCTCTCCGTATTGACCAAGCCAGGATTGGCGCCGTCTTGCTGCGCATGATATCGCGCAGTGACTCGATAACAAGGAACCCCACGATGACTCGGCAACGACTGATCATCAACCGCCTGGACGCTGACCGCCTCCAGCGCCTGATCGACGCTCAGCAACACGATGATGAGCTGTCGCTTCGCCTCGAAAGCCGCCTGATCCAGGCAGAGATCGTGCCCCCCGATGACTTCCCCGAAGACCGCGTCAGCATGCGTAGCCGCCTGCGCCTCAAGGGGTCGCGCTCCGGCGATAGCGAGCTGACACTGCACTACCCTACCCCGGAGGATGGTGAGTGCATGTCGCTGCGCAGCCACCTGCCGCAACCAGAAGAGCAAGAGACCTCACTGGCGCTGTGCATCATGTCGCCACTGGGCATCGCGCTGCTGGGAATGGCGGTCGGCGAGCAGATCACGCTGCCCCGGGAAGATGGCCAGAGTGACGTCATCCGTCTGGAAGCCATCCTGCATCAGCCGGAAGCCTGCGGTCAGTTTCACCTCTGAAGGGCCAGAGCCACTTGATTCACGCTTGAAAAGTGCCGGGTTCGTCAGTCAGCGCCGTGCTGACATAGGCTGTCCGCGTGGCAATACGCTACGCTGACAGGGGCCAGCAGGGTTGCCGGACCCTGCTGGCTCACGCCATTGCTCCTTGACATAACACGCCATCGATCCCGCTGCGCACCTGCGCATGCGGGCATTTTCAATGTCTGTCTGGAGAATGCCTCATGGGTATATTATCGCACCCTCATGTCAAGACAGCCGCTCACCGGCGTCTGCATGAAGCACTCGAGCACTACGCGGCCAGTCATCAGCATCGTGAGAACATCCGCATGCATCTTGTCTGCGTGCCTGTCATCTTCACTGCCAGCTTGATCCTGCTGTGGAGACTGCTCGGGGGGCAGGGGCTATCGAGTGAACCGGGGCTGGGTGTGTGGATGCTGCCCGGTGGCGTGGTCACCCTGGCGGTCCTGGCCGTCTATGCGCGCTTCTCCCTCAGGGTACTTGGCGTGATGACCGTCTGGGCCCTGGCAAGCCTGGCGCTGATGTTCGTGATGCTCGGGCTCAACTGGCCGGTGACACCGATGATGCTGGCAGCCTTCGTGGTCGCCTGGATCGGTCAGGTCGTCGGCCATCGGATCGAGGGCCGCAAACCGGCCTTCCTCGATGACCTGCGTCAGCTGCTGATCGGCCCGCTGTTCGTGCTGGTCGAGCTGTTCCCCGCCATGCGTGACTGGCTACTGAAGCAGGATGAGCCGACCGAGCGGTCATGAGCGGGCCTGTAAGCATGCAAGCTTGCCGACACGGCCCGATGGACAGGGATTCCGACAACACAAAAAGCCCAGCGACCTGACACGGCCGCTGGGCTTTTCATTGGACGCTACTGACGGTCACGGTGACTTGTGGCTTACGTCTTGCGTCATTGCTCCGGCGCGAAATCCTCGAGGCTGAAGGCCATCAATGGCGCGGCGCCAGCACTGATCTGGGCTTCCAGAGCGACGGCGCGCGGGAGCACGCGTGCCACGAAGTACTCCCCGAGCGCCAGCTTGCGGCGATAGAAGCCCTCACCGCTGGCACCTGCTTGCGCCAGTCCACGCGCCGCAGCACGCGCCATGCGCAGCCACAGATAGCTGTAGACACACAGCCCTGCCAAGTTGAGGAAGTCACAGGCCGCCGCGCCCAGCTCTTCCGGGTTGTCATCGGCGCGAGTCAGCAACTGCTCGGACACTCGCTCCAGGCGCGCCAGCTCCGTCTTGCAGGCCTCGGCGAACGGGCGGGTCTGGGCGTCGTCGGCCTGATGATCAAGCTCGGCTCGCACCAGGGCGGCAAAGCTCGCCACATGGGCTCCACGATTGCGGTAGAGCTTGCGCCCGACCAGATCCATCGCCTGAATGCCGTTGGTGCCTTCGTAGATCATCGCGATGCGTGCATCGCGCACGTACTGCTCGGCGCCCCACTCCACGCAGTAGCCATTGCCACCATAGAGCTGCTGCGCCATGACGGCGGCATCGAAGCCACGGTCGGTCAGCAGCGCCTTGGCGATCGGCGTCATGAATTGCACCAGCGCATCCGCGTCGGCCTTCACCGCGTCATCGGCGTGATATTTGACGCGGTCCAGCTGCTGGCCCACGAAGACGGCAAAGGCGCGTCCGGTCTCGTTCCAGACGCGCACCTCAAGCGCCATGCGGCGCACGTCAGGATGCACCAGAATCGGGTCGGCCGGCTTGTCAGGCGCCTTGGCGCCTGTCGGTGCCCGGCTCTGCAGGCGCTCGGCGGCGAAGTCCATCGCGCTCTGATAGGCCACCTCGCCCAGCCCCAGCCCCTGCAGGCCGATGGAGAGACGCTCGTAGTTCATCATGGTGAACATCGCCGCCAGCCCCTGATGCGGCTCGCCGATCAGCACGCCTTCGGCACCGTCGAAGTTCATCACGCAGGTCGCGCTGCCCTTGATGCCCATCTTGTGTTCGATGGAGCCACAGCTGACCGCATTCGGTGTCGTCGGCTGGCCGTCGGCATCAAGCAGGTGCTTGGAGACCAGAAACAGCGAGATGCCGCGTGTCCCCGGCGGCGCATCCGGCAGCTTGGCGAGCACCAGATGCACGATGTTGTCGACCATGTCGTGCTCGCCGCCGGTGATCCAGATCTTGGTGCCGGTGAGACGATAGCGCGGCAGCCCCAGCAGCGGGTCATCGCCCTCGAGGGGTTCGGCACGGGTGCGGATCAGGCCGAGATCCGTGCCGCAATGCGGCTCGGTCAGACACATGGTGCCCAGCCAGTCGCCGGCATACATGCGCGGCAGAAACACCTGCTTGACGGACTCCGGCGCATGGCTATCCACCGCCAGACAGGCGCCGGCATTCAGTGCCGGATAGAGCGCGAAACTGGTATTGGTGGCGTAGAGCATCTCTTCAAAGGCCACGGTGAGCATCTTGGGCATGCCCTGGCCACCGTATTCAGGGTTGCCGCCCAGCCCCATCCAGCCGCCTTCGGCGAGTACCCGATAGGCCTCCTTGAAGCCCTTGGGTGTCGTGACGTGGCCATTCTCGAAACGTGCGCCCTCGGCGTCACCGCTCAGGTTGAGCGGCAGCAGCTCGGCCTGGGTCACGCGCGCACCTTCCTCGAGAATCGCCTCGGCCAGCTCGACATTCACCTCTTCGGTGGCTGCCATGCCCGCCCATTCCTGCTCGGCGGCGAACACCTCATCGAGAATGAAGCGTGCATCCTTGAGTGGCGCCTGATACTTGGCCATATCACTGTCCTCACTGACTCATGTGCTAAGGGCTTTCGCGAAAGACTTGCCTCTCACCCCGTGATGAACGACGGGCTTCGCTCAGCAGAATTCAAACGATTGCTTGAAACAATAGGCGCAATCAGATGCCACGTCATCTCGACCTTGGCCCAAGAGCCGCCCAGCCATGCGCCAGCACGATGATCAGGCCTGCAATGACCAGGCCCGCGACAACCCGTCCAGCAACGCAAGACGCCGCCCCGGGGTTACCGAGGCGGCGTCTTGTCACTGCTCATGTCGCTGCTTTTAGCACTTTCGCTACGGTCGCTCTAGACCGATACCACATTGGCCAGCGGCGTCGGGTGCTTGCCATCTTCCCACCCCAGACTGCTGTTGGCATTCGGCGAGAACCACTTGAGCGAATCGTGCAGCTTGACCACATCCCCGACGATGATCAGCGTCGGCGGCTTGAGGCCCTGACCGGCGATCTGCGCCGGCATGTCCGCCAGCGTTGCCACATGCACACGCTGACGCGCGGTGGTGCCCTGCTCGACCAGCGCGATCGGCGTGGACGCCGCCAGACCATTGGCGATCAACTGTTCGCAGATCAGGCCCAGGCTGCCGAGACCCATGTAGAAGACCAGCGTCTGGGCCGGACGCGCCAGCGCCTCCCAATCCAGGTCACAGCTGCCATCCTTCAAGTGACCGGTGACGAAGCGCACCGACTGGGCGTGGTCGCGATGAGTCAGCGGGATACCCGCGTAAGCCGCGCAACCGGAAGCCGCCGTGATGCCCGGCACGACCTCGAAACTGATGCCGGCGCCGGCCAGGGTCTCGAGCTCTTCCCCACCGCGTCCGAAGATGAAGGCGTCACCGCCCTTCAAGCGCACTACGCGATGCCCGGCACGGGCGTAATCCACCAGCGCCTGATTGATGCCTTCCTGGGGCACGCTGTGATCGCTGCGCGCCTTGCCGACATACAGGCGACGCGCCTCCGGATTGGCCAGCGCCAGAATCTCGTGACTGACCAGGCGATCGTGAATGATGACATCGGCCTGCTGCAGATGGCGCAGCGCCTTGAGCGTCAGCAGCTCCGGATCGCCCGGCCCCGCGCTGACCAACGCCACCTGGCCATGCGTGCCCGTGAAGCGGTCCTCCTCCTTCACGGGCAATACCGCCTCGCCTGCCACCAGACGCGGCGGCAGGCGCACGCTGGAGTCCCGGGGGTGGCTCGGCGCGAACACCATCACGTGCTGCTCGCGCGCATGACGCAGGATACCGCGATCGCGCCCCTCGCTGCCGGTGGCGACCAGCCATAGCTGGCCGGGGGCCGGCACGGGCAACAGGGTATCGGCAACCTCCCAACCTTCACGCCCACACAGGGTCTCCAGCATCGGCATGCGGGCATCGCCGTAGACACACAGGTCTGCACCGAGGCCGGCAAAACGCTCGGCCAGCGCGACAGCCTCCTGGCCGCCACCGATCAGGCACAGCTGGAGTCGTGAGGGGTCACAGGAGAGATTGAGAAATTCCATGGGGCACATCCACAAACGCGGCGAGGCTGGGGAGCAGCCTTCGATGAGTCGCATTTTAGAGCATAAGAACCACTCTCTAAAATAACCAATAAGAATAACAACCCTGATGCTGCGTTGTAGTCGCGCAGAGGGAATAACGAGTGGTGCGATCGGGCGAGGACTCTGTCTCCGCGATAAACGAAGGCCCCCGCTTCCATGGGAAAGCGGGGGCCTTGACTACGCGAATCCACTACGGCGATTCACGCACCTCAGACGTTGATGGTTTCCACCCCGCCCATGTAGCCACGCAGTGCCTGCGGCACAGTGATGGAGCCATCGGCGTTCTGATGGTTTTCCAGCACGGCGACCAGGCAGCGGCCCACGGCCAGACCGGACCCATTCAGGGTATGCACCAGCTGCGGCTTCTTCTGACCTTCGACACGCACACGCGCCTGCATGCGGCGCGCCTGGAAGTCACGGCAGTTGGAGATGGAGGAAATCTCGCGGTAGGTCGCCTGGCTCGGCAGCCAGACTTCCAGGTCATAGGTCTTGGCGGCGGCAAAGCCCATGTCGCCGGTGCACAGGGTCACGGCACGGTACGGCAGTTCCAGCGCCTGCAGGATGGCTTCGGCGTGGCCGCGCATCTCTTCGAGGGCTTCGTCGCTCTTCTCCGCCGCGACCACCTGCACCATCTCGACCTTGTCGAACTGGTGCTGGCGAATCATGCCGCGGGTATCACGGCCATAGGCCCCGGCTTCACTGCGGAAGCACGGGGTATGGGCGGTGAACTTCAGCGGCAGACTGCCGGCATCGATGATCTCGTCACGCACCATGTTGGTCAGCGGCACTTCGGCGGTCGGGATCAGGAAGAAATCACGATCGTCGTTGAGCTTGAACAGGTCTTCCTCGAACTTGGGCAGCTGGCTGGTGCCCATCAGGGAGTCGCGGTTGACGATATAGGGCACATAATATTCTTCGTAGCCATGCTCAAGCGTCTGCTTGTCGAGCATGAACTGCACCAGCGCACGGTGCAGACGCGCGATGGAGCCATGCATCACGGCGAAGCGTGAACCGGTGATCTTGACCGCCAGTTCGAAGTCCAGCTGGCCCTTGAGCTCACCCAGGTCGACGTGGTCACGCACGTCGAAGTCGAATTCACGCGGCGTGCCCCAGCGGTGCAGCTCGACGTTGTCGCTTTCGTCAGCGCCTTCAGGCACTTCGGCGTCCGGCAGGTTCGGCAGGCTGGCCGCCATGGCGTCGGCCTTGGCCTGCAGCTCATTGAGCTCGGACTTGGCGGCGTCGAGACGCTCGCCCAGATCACTGACTTCTGCCAGCAGCGGCGCGATGTCTTCGCCACGTGCCTTGGCATTACCGATGGACTTGGAGCGGGTGTTGCGCTCGTTCTGCAGGGATTCCGTCTCGACCTGCAGGTCACGGCGGCGCGCTTCCAGCGCGGCAAAGGCTTCGGTATCCAGCTGATAGCCACGACGTGCGAGGCGCTCGGCAGTCGCTTCAAGATCAGCGCGCAGAAGTTTCGGGTCCAGCATGTGGGAAGGCTCTCTCGTCGGATCACTCAGGCCGCATCGCGGCGCGGAAAGGTTATGCGCACTAGTCTACCTCAGCCATGCCCTGCTTCGCAGCCGCCCAGGCGACAGGAGGACGCGCCCGGGCACGAGAATCACAGCAGGACGCGTGCGATCTTCATGCCCAGCGCGACCATGCCCAGACACGCCACCACACTGACGGCGACATAGACCAGCCCCGCGAGCATGCGTCCGCTCATCATCAGATTGAGCGCCTCGAGGGCAAAGGTGGAGAAGGTGGTGAAGGCGCCGGTGAAGCCGGCCACCATGATCGCCTGCCAGACGGGGGCCAGCTTGAGCTCCTGGGTCACCCAGATGAACAGGAACCCCATCAGGCAACTGCCGATCAGATTGACGCCGAGGGTCCCCCACGGGAAACCACGCCCGGCGGCGCCGACGATCCAGCCACTGACAAGATACCGTCCCAGCGCCCCGATGGCGCCGCCCGCTGCTACTGCCAACCAGGTTCCCATGTGCCTTGTATGCCCCGTGCTCGATTCAATGCGAGTGAGCGCTGGGCAACGCCGTGGATCGGCCGCCAGCCACTCTGGCACCCGAGGGTGCCGCCTAGCGCTCCATTGTAGGAAAATCGTCAGCCACGGGGAATCCACGACTCACGAAAGGCAGGTTGAACAAAGCACGACACCCGCGATGCGCTTCCTGACCAATGGGCATCGCGGGTGTCTGAGGGGTGGCTGAGAGCGAAAGGCATCAAGCGTCAGAGCGACTCATTCACTGCCGGGTGGCGCACTGCCCTGCTCGATCTCCGCGCGCAGTTGCTCCAGCACATGCTGCCATTGACGGTGTGCGCCTTCCTTGCCCCCGAGCTGCTCCAGACCGCGTGCCGTCCAGGTGCCGGGGGTGCCGATACGCGAGGCAAGCTCGCCGGGCGGGGTATCGGGGTGGGCTTCCATCAAGGCCAGCGCATCACGCAACTGCGCCATCAGCAACAGGCGCGCTTGGGGGCCGCTCATGCCGGGCACCGTCTGGAACCAGTCGAGCAACGCCTGCTGTTGCGCCATCTGCCAGGCATTCACGCAGACCGCCAGCATGCTGGCCTCGAAGGCCGCTTCATCATCGAAGGCGATGATCTGTCGGACCGCCGGCCCGAGCAGGTCGCGCGTCAGCGGGTCTTCCGGATAGAGCGTGAGGGCGCTCTGCCCTTCACAGACCGCCAGCCCCGTCATCACCCGCACCACTCGCGCCGGCGCGAACCAGCGCTGCAGCTGCTGCAGTGGCACCCCGGCCGCCAGCACCATCAGGTGATGATCCTTGCTCAGTGCGTGGCTTTCACGCAGCTCACTAGCCAGTGCCTCGAGCTGCTCTGGTCGCACCCCGACCAGCATGCACAGGCTCGATTCACACACCGCGACATTGCTTACGTGGCGGATGGCCCCGAAACGCCAGCCCAGACGATGACTGCGCACGTCGTTGCGCGGCGAGAGATGAAATTCCAGATCATGCCGCGAGCGGCCTTCGCGCTGACAACCGCGCGCCAGCGCGACCAGCAATGACTCCGCCAACTCCCCCACCCCCAGCACTCCCAATCGCGTGGGCGGCTGGCGAGACTCGCGATGACAGGTGGAGGTCGAGGAATAGGTGGACGATGCCATGAGCTAACTCCTGATGACTCAGCGGAAGAGGGAAGACAGCTTCAAGGGAAGAAACGGAGGGGGCACGCCATGATGGCCTGCCTTGCGATGGCTGACGGTACCACTGAAGCGGCGACTGACGCCTGACAATCGCTCGCAGCATGTGCACATCATCCCCCTTGTTGCTTGCATTCGGGCGCTCACGCCTTGATTTGATGACTCCTCACAGCGTAGTCATTCCTCACTCCTTTCACCTGAATTCCCGTCTCGCGAGTGACGCAATGCCGCGCTGGGCTGGGGCCACACGCCCAGCTCAGGTAAGCTTAGGCCCATTGGCCCTGGATGCCTGCCTGACGCGACTCACTGCCCGAGCGAGATCATGACCGAACGCCTGCTGGATATGCCCGCCCCCGTCGATTCCCTCTATCTGGACTTCCTGGCCGCCCTGCGAGATGCAGGCTTTGCCGGTGACATCAGTCCGGACTACGCCAACCGCACCGTGTTGTCGACCGACAACTCGCTCTATCAGGTGCTGCCTCAGGCCGTGGTCTACCCGCGCCATGCCGAGGATGTCCAGCGCATCGCGCGCCTCTCCCACGAGCCACGCTTTTCGGGCGTCACCCTGGCGCCACGCGGCGGCGGTACCGGCACCAATGGCCAGTCGCTCAATGACGGCGTATTGGTGGATGTCTCGCGGCACATGAACCGCATTCTCGAGATCGATGTCGAGAACCGTCGCGTGCGCGTCGAGGCCGGCGTGGTGAAGGACCAGCTGAATGCCGCGCTCAAGCCGCATGGCCTGTTCTTCGCCCCGGAGCTCTCGACCTCCAACCGCGCCACCATTGGCGGCATGATCAATACCGATGCCTCCGGTCAGGGTAGCTGCGAATACGGCAAGACGCGTGACCACGTGCTGGCACTCGACAGCGTTCTGCTCGACGGGACACGACTGACGAGCCATGCCATTGATGATGCCGAGCTCGAGACACTGTGCGCGCGTGAGGATCGCGTCGGTGAGGTCTACCGCACCGCACGTGCGATCGCCGATGAGCGCGCCGAGGAAATCGCCGACATCTTCCCGCCGCTCAACCGCTGCCTGACCGGCTACGACCTCGCCCATCTGCGCGAAGCCGATGGTCGTTTCAACCTCAACAGCCTGCTGTGCGGCGCCGAGGGCACGCTGGGCTTCGTGGTCGAGGCCGAGCTGAATGCGCTGCCCATCGCGCCCTGCTCGACGCTGATCAACCTGCGCTACGCAAGCTTCATGGACGCACTGCGCGACGCCAAGGCGCTGATGGCGGTCGAGGGCAATCGCCCGACCTCCATCGAGACGGTGGATGACACCGTGCTCAACCTCGCCATGCAGGACTTCGTGTGGGATAGCGTCGAGGAGTTCTTCCCGGCCAGCACCGAAGGCACCCCGGCCATCGGCGGCATCAACCTGATCGAATTCAATGCCGACAGCGAAGAGGTGCTGGATGCCAAGGTCCGCGCCTTCAGCGAGCACCTGGTCAGCGATACCAGCGTCGAGCGTCTCGGCTTCACCGAAGCCCGCGGTCGCGCGCAGATCGGTCGTGTCTATGGCATGCGCAAGCGCTCGGTGGGCCTGCTGGGCAATGTCGACGGCGAAGCCCGCCCGCTGCCCTTCGTCGAGGACACTGCCGTTCCGCCGGAGCATCTGGCCGATTACATCGCCGAATTCCGCGCCGCGCTGGATGCCCGTGGCCTGCGCTATGGCATGTTCGGTCATGTCGATGCCGGCGTGCTGCACGTACGCCCGGCGCTGGACATGAAGGACCCCGCCCAGCAGGCAATGATCCGCGAGATCTCCGATGAGGTCGCCGCCCTCACCCACAAGTACGGTGGTCTGCTGTGGGGCGAGCACGGCAAGGGCGTGCGCTCCGAGTACTCGCCACGCTTCTTCGGCAGCCTCTACGGTGCGCTGCAGGATGTGAAGGCGGCCTTTGACCCGCACAACCAGCTCAATCCGGGCAAGATCGCCTCCCCGCGCCTGTCAGTGGCGCTGGTCGACGACGCTGGCACGCGTGACGCTGGCGCCAGCGAAGGGGGTAGCGAAGGGAGCAGCGAAAGCGGCAAGCGTGATCACGCTGACAGCGCCGTCGAGGCCTTCGACCCCCGCTTGATGCGTATCGATGACGTGACCATGCGCGGCGATCTCGATCGTCAGATCGATGAGCGCGTATGGCAGGAATACGCCAGCGCCGTCTACTGCAACGGCAATGGCGCCTGCTACAACTACGACCCCAACGACGCCATGTGCCCGTCGTGGAAGGCGACCCGCCAGCGCATCCACTCACCCAAGGGGCGTGCCAGCCTGATGCGTGAGTGGCTGCGCCTGGAAGGCAACGCCGGACGCGACGTGATCGCCGAGGCCCAGGCTGCGCGTACCCCGGGCCTCAAGGGCACCGGCATGTGGCTGGCGCGTCTGCCGGCGCGCATCAGCGCCTCGCTCAAGGCACGCAGTGCCGGCACCGCACAGGCTGAGGGTCAGTCTGACGCCAACTTCGACCAGCAGGTCTACGACGCCATGTCTGGCTGCCTGGCGTGCAAGTCCTGCGCGGGCCAGTGCCCGATCAAGGTCAACGTGCCCGATTTCCGCAGCCGCTTCCTTGAGGTCTATCACCATCGTTATCAGCGTCCGCTGCGCGATTACCTGATCGGCAGCCTCGAATTCGTGCTGCCGTGGGCCGAGCGCGTCACACCGCTCTATAACGGCCTATTGACCCACAAGCTGGTCAGTCGCTTGCTGGAAGGCCCGATCGGCATGGTCGATGCGCCGCGCCTGTCACGCGCCAGCCTGCGCAGACAGCTCAAGAGCTGGGGCGTGTCCGAGGCGACGCCGACCCAGCTGGGCCGTCTGACCGAATCCCAGAAGGCCAGAAGCGTGATCCTGGTGCAGGACGCCTTCACCAGTCACTTCGAGGCCCAGCTGGTGATCGACATCATCGAGCTGCTGTCGCGACTCGACATCCATGTCTTCGTCGCGCCCTTTGCCCCCAACGGCAAGCCGCTGCAGGTGCAGGGCTTCACCGGCGCCTTCCAGCGTACCGCGCGTGCCCAGGCCGAGCGTCTCAAGGCGATCGCCGACTTCGGCGTGCCGCTGGTCGGCATCGACCCGGCGATGACCCTGACCTATCGTCAGGAGTACGTGAAGACCCTCGGCCCGGACGCGGTGCCCGACGTCCTGCTGCTGCAGGAATGGCTGATCAGCCTGCGCAAGCTGCTGCCGGTCGGCGTCACCAAGACGGTACTGGGCAAGATGGACCCGGGCATGAAGCTTCTGAGCCACTGCACCGAGAGCACCAATGCCCCGGGCTCGGCCAAGGCCTGGCAGCAGGTCTACTCCGCCTTCGGCCTCAAGCTCGAGACCATCGCCACCGGCTGCTGCGGCATGTCCGGCACCTACGGCCACGAAGCGCGCAATCTCGAGACCTCGCGTGCCATCTATGACCTGTCGTGGAAGTCCGTGGTCGAAGACGACGCCAATCAGGGCAAGCTGGTCGCCAGTGGCTATTCGTGCCGCAGTCAGAGCAAGCGTTTCTCGGGCAGCCAATTGCCGCATCCGCTGCAGGCATTGCTGCCGCTGCTGCGTCGCGCCCAATGAGTGATCGCGTCTGCCCGACGCCATGACGTGGGTACGAGGGAGAAAGGAAATGAGGAGAGCGCGATAAGGCAACGCGACGTTGCATACCACGGAATCAATCGCTAGGCTGCGCCCTTTCGGCCTGCCGCGCGGCAGCTGAGTGACGCCTGCCCCCTGCTTCAAGCCTGTGCAGACCAGCAGGGGCAAGGGCCACTGACAGACGGCTGAGACACAACGAAACGATGAGCGGTGACCGCAACAGTGGCACCGCTCATTTTCGCTGACTCCAAGGAAGACACCCGATGACCGAACCTGCTCTGGCCCTGACCCTGATCGGTCTGATGGCCCTCGGCTGCCAGTGGCTGGCCTGGCGTATGCGTCTGCCCGCCATCCTGCCGCTGTTGATCGTCGGCATCCTTGCCGGCCCCGTCACGGGTTGGCTGAAGCCGGATGAGCTGCTCGGCGATCTCTTGTTCCCGCTGGTCTCGCTGGCGGTGGCGGTCATCCTGTTCGAGGGCAGCCTGACGCTGGACTTCAAGGACCTGCGCGGCCATGGCCATATCGTCAGGCGGCTGGTCACCACCGGCGTGGTGATCACCGGCGTGATCGGCACCGTGGCCGCCCACTATCTGCTCGACATGCGTTGGGAGATGGCCGCCGTGCTCGGCGCCCTGCTGGTGGTGACAGGCCCGACGGTGGTCATGCCACTGCTGCAGACGCTGCGCGCGCGCGGCAACCTGACCCAGATCCTGCGCTGGGAAGGCATCATGATCGACCCGGTCGGCGCGCTGCTGGCGGTATTGGTCTATGAGTACGTCGCGCTCGGCATGACCGGCAATGCGGCCTCGCATACCCTGTTGCTGTTCGCCCAGACGGTGGGACTCGGGCTCGGCATGGGGGCACTGGGTGGCTGGTGCTGGGGGCTGGTGCTGCGTCATTTCTGGCTGCCGCAGAAGCTGCACAACTTCGGCACCCTGATGGTGATGCTGGGGCTGTTCGCCATCTCCAACACCCTGTTCCATGAATCCGGCCTGCTGACCGTCACCGTGATGGGCGTGTGGCTGGCCAACATGCGCGGCGTGCCGACCCAGCAGATCATTGAGTTCAAGGAGACCCTGACGGTTCTGCTGATCTCGGGACTGTTCCTGCTGCTGGCGGGGCGCCTGACCGTCGAGCAGCTGTCCCTGCTGTCGTGGCCGGCGTGGATCTTCCTGGCGGTATTGATGTGGGTCGCACGCCCCCTGACGGTCTGGCTGTGTACCCTGGGCAGCGGGCTGACGCTGCGCGAGAAGGCCCTGCTGGCCTGGCTCTCGCCGCGCGGCATCGTCGCGGCGGCAGTCGCCTCGCTGTTCGCCCTCAAGCTCGAGTCCCAGGGCATCGAAGGCGCCGAGATGCTGGTGCCGATGACCTTCCTGGTCATCATCGGCACGGTGGTGGTCCAGAGCCTGCTGTCGCGTCCCATCGTCAAGGTACTGGGCGTCGGCGAGCCGCCGCCCTCGGGGTTCCTGATCCTGGGCGCCAACTCGGTGTCGCGCCAGGTCGCCCGTGAACTGGTCGATGCCGGCTTCTCGGTGCGCCTGACCGATACCAACTGGGACGCCGTGCAGGAAGCGCGCATGGCGGGCCTGCCGGTCTACTACGGCAATCCGCTGTCTGAACATGCCGCCCAGCATCTCGAGCTGACCGGCATCGGCCACCTGATGCCGCTGTCGCCCTATCGCGAACTCAATAGCCTGGCCGCGCTGCACTTCGAGCACATCCTGGGTCATGGGCGTGTCTTCCGGCTCGCCGAGGACAACGGCAAGAACGCCAAGCGTCAGCAGGACCAGGCGCTGGGGCATCTGCCGCTGCTGTTCGATGGCAAGATCACCTATGCCAAGCTGGCGAGTCTGCTCTCTCAGGGCGCGCAGTTCCGGCGTGCGCGCATCACCGAGAGCTTCAGCCTCGAGGATTACCGCAGGATTCATGAAGAGCGTCTGCTGCCGCTGTTCTGCATCAGCAGTCAGGGTCGCATCCGGATCGCCAACACGGCCGTGGCGCTGGAGCCCAAGGCCGGCGAGACGCTGATCAGCCTGATCCATGCCGACTCGCCGGAGCTGAACAAGACCTCCCAGCCCAGGACCGACAAGGCCGAAGCTCCCCAGGCCGACAAGGGCGCGGGCAGCAAATCATCACAGACGCCGCCGGGCTCGGGGTCAGGCCCCCTGCCGGCCAGTCGCCTGCCGGGCGCCGGCACCTGACAGCAGGCAGAGTCAGCATCACGTCGGAACATCACGACGGTACAGCAAGGCGGAAAGCACGCGGCTCGCCCATGGCGGGCCTCGTGCGTGTTGACGCAGGCACGCCTCGCGCGATTCACAAAAAATGCGTCAAACGTTAGTGGCAGACTCCGACAGAGGGCAAAAATACTGGTAGAGTACGCGCCAGTTTTGGCCATACCGTCCTGTGGCCAGCGCTATTGCCTTGTCCTCAACGTAACACCTACGCATTCAGGAGCTGCTTGATGCAGATCGTCATGGGCCTGGTGGGCGTCTTCGCCCTGCTGGGGATTGCCTTCCTTCTCTCTGAAAACCGACGCGCCATCAGCCTGCGCACCGTACTGGGTGCCTTTGCCATCCAGGCGATGCTGGGCATCTTCGTGCTCTACGTGCCTGCCGGCAAGAGCATGCTGCTTGGGCTCAGCGAAGGTGTACAGGCCGTAATGTCCAGTGCCAACGTCGGCATGGACTTCCTGTTCGGCGGCCTGGTCAGCGACAAGATGTTCGAAGTCTTCGGCGGCGGCGGCTTCGTGTTCGCGCTGCGCGTACTGCCGATCATCGTGTTCTTCTCCTCACTGATCGCGGTGCTCTATCACCTGCGCGTGATGAACGTCGTGATCAGCGTGCTCGGCGGCGGCCTGTCGAAGGTGCTCGGCACCAGCCGTCCGGAGTCCCTGTCCGCGGCCGCCAACATCTTCGTCGGCCAGACCGAAGCCCCGCTGGTCGTGCGCCCGTTCATCGCCGGCATGACCCGCTCGGAGCTGTTCGCCGTGATGACCGGTGGCCTGGCCTCGGTGGCCGGTTCCGTGCTGGTGGGCTATGCCTCGCTGGGCATCGACCTCAAGTACCTGCTGGCAGCCTCCTTCATGGCGGCGCCGGGTGGCCTGCTGATGGCCAAGATGCTGATTCCGGAGACCGAGACCAAGACCCAGAGCGTCGAAGAAGCGCTGGGCAAGGATATCGATCGCCCGACCAATGTCATCGATGCCGCCGCCTCCGGCGCGGCCTCTGGCGTGCAGCTGGCGATCAATGTCGGCGGCATGCTGCTGGCCTTCATCGCGTTGATCGCGCTGGGCAACATCATCGTCGGCTGGGTCAGCGGCCTGTTCGGCTATGAAGACATCACGCTGCAGCTGCTGCTGGGCTATGCCTTCGCCCCGGTGGCCTGGGTCATCGGCGTGCCGTGGCACGAAGCCATCCAGGCGGGTAGCTTCATCGGTCAGAAGCTGGTGCTCAACGAGTTCGTCGCCTTCGCCGATCTCGCCAGCCACCAGATCAAGCTGTCCGAGCACTCTGAAGCCATCATCATCTTCGCGCTGTGCGGCTTCGCCAACCTGTCCTCCGTCGCCATCCTGATGGGCGGCCTGGGGCTGATGGCTCCGAACCGTCGCGGTGATATCGCGCAGATGGGCATGAAGGCGATTCTCGCCGGCACCCTCTCCAACCTGATGTCAGCGAGTCTCGCCGGTCTGTTCCTGTCTCTCTAGAGACGCTCGCTTGTGAGCCAGTCTCCAGAGAGCTGGCTTCTGTAGCACGAGCTTCCATGGAGCAGTCACCGCCATCTGGCCAGACCGTCATCTCGACAACGCCCGCCCCGTGCGGGCGTTGTCGTATCTGGCATAACCTGAGACGTAGCCTCTGTCTTACCCTCTGCTCGCCCTCTGACCTCTCCCCCTGAATGACCCCACCTGAGCGGCCTTGGGTGGCAGCCTGCGCAACGCCGGTTTGCCGATTGACTCCCTCACCCCCGCCCCAGACAATGGCTCACGTTGAAGCCAGGGTGTTCGGGAAACGGGTGAAAACCCCGTACTGCCCCCGCAACGGTGATCGCAACGCTCATGCAGGTCGACCACGATCGACAGGATCGACACGGCCAGCCACTGCCTCCGGGAGGACCTGTCATTCAGGCCTCCCCCAAGGGAAGGAGGTGGGAAGGCGCATGAGGGGGTGAGGCTCCTGCCATTGGAGTCCACCAGGCGTCAGTCCGGAGACCGGCCCTCGCTTCCACACTGGTTGATGCGGAGGGCCTCACCAGTGGCAAATCTCCCGCGACGGGCCTGCTTGATCAGCGCGCGCGGGGGACGTGTGCTCGCGCACCCTGTCACGCTGTCCTCCTCATTGCGTCTGACGCTTGAGGATCATTCATGAAACACAACAACACTCGTGGTCGCGCATCTGCGCAGGCCAGCTTCACCCTCGTCGGTAGCCTGCTGCTGACCCCGCCCGCCGTCGCTGCTGATGCGCTGACCACCGATTCATCCGAGGACCTAGACACCGTCCAGGTCACCGCCAATCGCATTCCGCAGCTGCAGAATGATGTGCTGGCCAGCACCGACGTCATCACGCGTGACGAGATCGATCGCCTGCAGGCCAATTCGCTGGTCGATCTGCTGCAATCACGCAATGGTATCGAGGTCGCCCGCAGCGGCCCCATGGGCAGCCAGACCAGCCTCTTCATGCGCGGTACCGAGTCCGACCACACCTTGATTCTGGTCAATGGCCAGCGTGTCGCCAATAGTGCCGATGGCCTGGCGCATTTCGAATTCCTGCCACTCGCCGCCGTCGAGCGTGTCGAGATCGTGCGTGGCCCGCGCGCCAGCGTCTACGGCGCCGATGCCATCGGCGGTGTGATCAACCTGATCACGCGTGGCGGCAGCGAAGTCGGTCAGCATGCAGAAGTCACCCTGCGTGCCGGCAGCGATGGCACCTTCCGCCAGAACGCCCAGTTCAGCTCGGTGGAAGACGACACGCGCCTCTCGGCCAATCTCCATCATGATGAGAGCGATGGCTTCTCGGCTCGCGATACCGGCAGTGAAGATGATGGCTACGAGGCCACGGGCGCCGAACTACGCCTTGGCCACGACTTCGGTCAGCAGGCCACGCTCAGCCTCGGCGTCGCCAACACCGAGACCGATTACGACTATGACGACTGCTACGACAGCAGCTTCAGTGCCTCGGAAGACTGCCACGGCGAAGGCAGCCAGATGGTATTGGATGCCAGCCTGCTGACGCACCTGAACCCGAACTGGGACATGACAGTCAGCGTGGCGCGTACGCGGGATGAGTACGAGAACACCGAAGCCGGCAGCGATGCCGGGCGTGTCGCCAGTACTCGCAACGAGGTGGGCCTGCGCCATGACTTCTACACCGACCTCGGCACGCTCAGTCTGGGGCTGGACCATCGCGAGGAAAGCCTGGATGCCGATGGCCCCTACTTCACCGCCGAGGGCTACAGCGTCGATAGCCGCTATGCCACCGGCGTCTACGGCAGCTGGCACCTTCAGCAACAGCGTCACCACGTCACGACCAGCCTGCGTTATGACGACGACAATCGTTATGGCCACCAGATGACGGGCGGCTCCAGCTACGCCTATGATCTGACGGCCGCGCAACAGCTCGGTGCCAGCTATTCCAGCGCATTCAAGGCACCGAACCTGATCGACCTCTACAGCCCCTACGGCTCCGGCAATCCGGACCTCGATGCCGAGACCTCCACCACAGCCGAGCTGTTCTGGCGCCTGCAGCAACATCACTGGCATCTGGGCCTGAATGCCTTCCAGACCGACATCGACAATCTGATCAGCTACGAAGGAGTCGACTTCTCACCGATCAATATCGATCGCTCGCGCATCCGTGGCGTCGAGCTGAGCAGTGGCTGGCAAGGCGAGGCCCTGAGCGTGAACCTTGCCATGACCTGGCAGGACCCGGAGGACCGCGATACCGGTGAGCAATTGAAGCGCCGCGCCCAGCGCTTTGCGCGTCTGGACGCCGATTACGCACTCGACGACTGGAGCTTCGGCGCCACACTGCGTGGCAGCGCCAGCCGCAGCGATACTGACGCAGACACCTACACCGACACGCGCACTGCCGGCTATGGCATGGTCGATCTGCGCACCAGCTGGCAGGTGATGCCGAACGTCAAGCTGAGCGCCAAGCTGGATAACGTCTTCGATCGCGAATATCAGCTGGTCAATGGCTACAACACCCAGGGCCGTTATGTGGAGGGCGGCGTCACCTTCTTCTTCTGATCGGCTTTCCCGGGATGCCTCTTTTGAAGAGCCTCGGGCGACAACCAGCCACACATACCACAGCACCGATCACAGCACCGCCCCCGGGACGGTGCTGTGCCTTTGACTACGGAGCATACGCATGACGGATCGCAATACCCGCCACAAGGCCGCGATGGAAAAACTCAAGTCGCATGTCGATGACAAGGTGGCGCAGGCCACTGAGGAGCGCGGCCAGCTGCTGGTGTTCACCGGCAATGGCAAGGGCAAGACGACCGCCGCCTGGGGCACCATCACCCGCGCGCTGGGCTATGGCTACAAGGTTGGTGTCATCCAGTTCATCAAGGGGCTGTGGGAATGCGGCGAGCGCGAACGTCTCGCCGAGGATACCAATCTCGAAGTGCATGCCATGACCACCGGCTTCACCTGGGATACCCAGAATCGTGAGGCCGATACCGCCGCCTGTCAGGCCGTTTGGCAGCAAGCGCAGCGCCTGATGCGCGATGACAGCGTCTATCTGGTGGTGCTCGACGAGCTGACCTACATGGTCAAGTTCGGCTATCTGCCGCTGGAGGAAGTGATGACGGCACTCGAAAATCGCCCTGCGGAGCAGACCGTCGTCATCACCGGGCGCAATGCCAATCGTGAAATCGTTGCCTGTGCCGATACCGTCACCGAGATGACCGAGATTCGCCACGGCTTCAATCATGGCCTCAAGGCGCGGCGTGGCATCGATTTCTGAGCGTGCTGCTCGAAGCCGCCCTGACTCCGCCGCCCTCAGTTCGACGCGCTTACTCTGGCGCCCTCAGTCCGGCGCCTGCACCTTCGCGATGGCAGCGCAGACCTCTGCCATCGCCTCGACACTGCGCGGGCCGGGACGGCTGATCAGGTCAGGAGTCAGCCCCGCCAGTGCCACCTCGGAAAGTGGCCCTTCGTCCGTGCGCCAGGCGGCAATCCACTCCTCGCGCGCCGGCCCCTTCGCGACCGGATGCAGAATCAGGTGCGGTCTGGCCAGCCACAAGGCTTCCCGATTGATCTGCGGCACCACGGCGGGTGAGTCCGTCAGCAGCGGCTCACCGCCGCAGCGCCGAATCAGCTCATTGACCAGGTGATTGCCGCCCAGCGTCGTCATCGGGCTCTCCCCCAGCTGGAAGAAGACCGGCAAGGGGTCACTGTCTCGCGCGCGCTCCAGCTGCTCGATGCGCGCTGCGAGCGCTGCCACATGCGTATCCGCGATATCGCGGGTGCCCAGCAAGGTGCCAAGCCGGGCGATATTGGACAGCACATCATCGAGTGTGGCGGGCTCGCTGACGAAGACCGGCATCCCCAACGCCGTCAGACGCGCATGCATCTCATCGGAAAGCCCACTGCCCCATGCCACGATCAGATCAGGCCGTGCACTGAGCAGCGCCTCCAGGTTGGGGCCGTGATAGCTGGCCAGGCGCGGCAGCTCGCTGACCGCAGGGGGGAAATCACTGCCCTGGCTCACGCCGATCAAGGCAGGCAAGCCTCCCGCCGCCGCCACCAGCTCCGCCGCGTGCGGGGCCAGCGTGACCACCCGCTGCGCTGGCTGTGTCAGCGTCACGACATCGCCTGCATCGTCGATCACCTCACGCCCTGCGGCCAGGGCAGGCGACGCCATCAGCAATGTCATGACGAGCGCCAACACTACCTGTGCAGCGCCACGTATAGAGCGCAGTCTCTCGTGTATCTTCACGCATCGCCCTCATTGCTGATACTTTCAAGCCTATCGCGCCCGCATTCATGCCCCTCACCAAGCGCCAGGCAACAATGTTGCCACTTTACTCAAGGGATTTCCCATGCTGATGAACCACGCCACCAGAGGCCCCGCCCCCCTCGCCCAGCGCCTGCGTCGTACCGCCATGCTATGCGGCCTGGCGCTCTGCACCGCCAGCGCCACACACTTGGCCCGCGCCGACCAGACGCCCGCACCGGCTCTGGTGCATGTCAGCGCCAGCGCCAGCCTGGAGGCCGCGCCCGACAAGGCAACCATCCAGGCGCGCCTGTGGGAGAAGACGCCCGCGCGCAAGGTGGATGACAAGGCTCCGGACAGCAAGGCCGAGGGCCAGGCGGCCCGCAAGGCACGCGAGTCACTGGAATCACGCATGACGACCCTGATTCAGGCACTGGAGAAAGCGGGCATCGACAGCCGTCAGATCAGCGCCGGCAGCCTCAACCTGCGTCCTGAGCAGTACTACGAGCGCAACAATGGTCAGCAGCATCCACAGCAATGGCGCCGTACACACCTCGAACGCCCGATCAGCCTCACTCTCGATGACCTGGACAAGGTACCGGAAGTCATCGACCTGCTGCTGGGCGCTGGCGTCAACCAACTGGCCGGTGTGCAGTATCAGATCAGTGAACGGGATGCCCTGGAAGACCAGGTATTGAAGGAAGCCTTGACCAAGGCACGTCACAAGGCACAGCTGATGGCCGAGACCCTCGGCGCAACCCTGGGCAGCGTGCAGTCGATCAATGAGTCCTCACACAGCCCGCGCCCGCAGATGATGGCAATGCGTGCCGACATGGCAGAGGCCAAGAGCAGCGGCAGCGAATACCGCCCCGGCGAGCTGAGCCTCGAGAGCAGCGTTCAGGTCAGCTGGCATATCAAGTCTGCCGATTGAGGCAGTCGCGCAAAGCGTGAGCGAGTGATCAGCAGCAGTGATCACTGCCATGAAAAATACGCCAGCCGCAGAGTCTGCGACTGGCGTCTTTTTTTGCCCATGAGGCAGACAATCAGCCGATCAGGCGCCCAGCTCCTGCTCGATCAGCGCCAGCGCCGCCAGCGGATCCTCCGCCTGGGTGACAGGACGCCCGATTACCAGATGGGTGCTACCGGCCGCCATGGCTTCACCGGGCGTCATGGTGCGCCGCTGATCACCGGCCTGCGCGAAGCTCGGGCGAATACCCGGCGTCACCTTCAGGAACTCAGGGCCACACAGCGCCTTGAGGCTCGGGGTCTCACGTGCGGAGCACACCACACCGTGCATGCCGCTCTGCTGGGCGAGGGCCGCCAGCCGCTCGACCTGCGCAAGCGGCGTGACATCCAGACCGATACCCGCCAGATCAGCCTGTTCCATGCTGGTCAGCACCGTCACGGCGATCAGCTGGGTATCGAGGCCGCGAGTCGAAAGGGCTTCTGCGGCGGCCTGCATCATGCGCGCCCCACCAGAGGCGTGGACATTGGTCATCCACACGCCGTGCTCCGCTGCCGCCAGCACGGCCTGGGCGGTGGTGTTGGGGATGTCATGGAATTTGAGATCGAGAAAGACCTCGAAGCCGCGTTGATGCAATGCCTTGAGAATCTCGGGACCCACACGCGTGAACAGCTCCTTGCCCACCTTGACGCGACAGCGCGCAGGATCCAGCTGGTCTGCCATGGCAAGCGCAGCACTCATGTCCGGGTAGTCGAGGGCGATGATCAGGGGGGAAGTCGTGGCAGGCATCCGGGCTCCAGGCGATGTGGCAGGCGCAATGACAGGAGGTCATGGGCTCGGGGCAATATTATAGCGCTCGGCTCTGTCGTTGTATGCCCAGGGAAAGACGAATCGAATCAGCAGACTAACGCTCGTAGTGCTTTCTTGCGTTGAGCGCAGAAAGCCGCACAAGGATGAGAAATCGTTTAAACCTAAATGACTACAAATCTAATACCTGAGCCAGAGTATTTCTCGCGCAGGGCCTCGGGTGGTCGCCCCGCGCACTTCCCATCGACCGCCCTGATGTGAGCATAGGAAGCGACCATGAAAACCCTGCTAGGAACACTTCTCGTGACCAGCCTGCTGGTACTGTCACCGACCAGCCAGGCCGCAGACATGAACATCAACACCGCCACTGCCGCACAACTGACCGAGCTCAAGGGCATCGGTGGCAAGAAGGCCCAGGCCATCATCGAGTGGCGCAAGGCGAACGGGCCCTTCACCGACGTGGCACAGTTGACCGAAATCAAGGGAATCGGCCCCAATACGCTCAAGCGCATGAACACGACATTGACGCTGGGCGAGCCGGGCAAGACGACCTCGGCCATCAACACGAAGAGCCCGTCGGTCAAGCAAGACGGGGCTATCCAGAAGAGCCAGACTGTCAAGAAAAGTCAGGCTGTCAAGAAAAGCCAGAGCATCGACAAGACCACCACCGGGAAGGCCGTCGACTCCCACAAGGAAGTCGAGAGCCTCAAGACTGCCAGCAACAATAGTTGAACCGTCACGCCGGGCAGGCAACCTCGTGTCAGTTGCGGGGTTGCCTGTCCAGCGACTCTCTTCCTCTCAGAGAACTGGCAAGAACTGGCAAGAACTGGCAAAAGCTTTCAAGCAGCCCGCAGACAAGCCAGCGTCATGCAAACGCAGTTAGCCATTTCCCCACTGAACCCCACAACCAAAAAAGCCGACCCGAAGGTCGGCTAGCGGGGTTTCCCCCTCCCCTGACGGCGAATCGGCACCTGCAAAAAGCCCGATTCTGACAGCGGCCATCCTGGCCTGCCCCTTCCCCAAGGGGCTCCCTGAATGCCAGCCTCTGTCGGCAGCTGACACCTCTGCTTCTGACATCGATAGCTCTGATATCAATAGCTCCGACATCGATAGCTCTTCCGCCTGTGTCGGCCTGCTGCGGCCTCGACAAGGACACTCTACCCCGCCATGCCCCGCGCGAATCTGATCTGCATCAAGTCCTGAAGGCTTCACGGCTCGATCCTTGCGGCTGGCGCGCAGACGACTGATCCATATCAATTTTCTCCATCGCTACAGACCTCAACAACAGACAGCCCCGCTGCCGAGGATACCGGCAGCGGGGCTGTCTGTTGTTGAAGAGGGGCTGCAACGATGAGCTTGAGCGTCACACCCATCCGCAATGCCTACTTCAGCGACGCACCTTCTTGTCTTCGATCTCGGTATGGCTGACATCGAGACCGAGCGGATGACCGGCCGAGAGTTCGGCACGCGTGGCATCACGTACTTCCAGCACTTCGACTTCCCAGCTCAGCGCCTGACCTGCCAGCGGATGATTGGCGTCGACCTTGACCTGCTGCTCACCGACTTCCAGCACCGTGACCGACCGCTGGCCTTCCGGGGTTCGGGCCTGAAAGCGCATGCCGGCGTTGATCTCGCCCGGGCCGAAGGCATCACGCCCGAAGTACTGCACCAGGCCTTCATCCCGCTCACCGAAGCCTTCGGCTGGCGTCAGATTGACGACCTTGCGGTCGCCGACATCGCAGCCCTCAAGCGCGCTCTCGAGCGCTGCCAGAATATTGTCGTGGCCATGCAGGTAGTCCATCGGCTCACGCTCAAGGGAGCTATCCAGCACAGTGCCATCAGCGGTGCGCAGGGTGTAATGCAGGCTGACGACCTGCTGGGAAGTAATCGCCATGGGAACCACTCCAGAAGAAAGGTGCAATGCGGTCTCGCGGATCAAGTCGGATGAGACAGGTCGGCAGCTCAGCTTTCGCTACGCCGCAGCTGACGACTGGACAGCTCGACACGCTGTTGCTGATTGATCAGATTGAGCAGCACGATGACGCGCTCATCGCCCTTCGCGCTCTCGAAGACGCCACTGAGCGAACTCAAGGGGCCATCGATGATCTCGACCTGCTCGCCGGCCCGGAAATAGACATTCTCCGGCGGTTGCTCCTGGCGTTGCTCGCCGCTGGCGATCAGGGCTTCCACCAGAGGCGTCGGCACCGCCGTCGGCGTATTGCCGAAGCTGACCAGCTTGAGCACGCCACGGGTCGAGCGAATCGGACGCCAGTTGTCATCCATCTGATCAAGGCGTATGAACAGGTAATAGGGGAAGAGCGGCTCTTCGACCCAACGCAGCTTGCCGCCGCGCTTCTTTTCCACCTCCAACAGGGGGTGGAAGACGTGAAATCCCTGATTGGTGAGGTTCTCCGCCGCACGGAAGGATTCCCCGCCCTTGCACTGGATCAGATACCAATGCGCCTTGGCAGCTTCTCGGGCTTCACTCATGATGACCTCTCATTGCCTGCCTGCCCCACTCATGCGTGTCTCGACCTGCATCATGCCTGTCGGCTGACCGGCAGGACAATGCATGGCTCTTGCCCTCAGGCAGTGCGACAATCCGGCCATGAATGACGCAAGCGGCAGATAGCCGCTCACCGTGCGTGTGACACGCGCGGCCACACCCTCTGCATGGACAGGCAAGGCTTTGACTTCAAAGGATTTACGCTTACTCGTTGGCCGTCATGGTATCACGTTCCTGATGGGCTTCGCCTCCGGGCTGCCACTGCTGCTGACCGGTAGCGTGCTGCAGGCCTGGATGACGGATGCCGGTGTCTCACTGGACGCCGTGGGCCTGCTCGCGCTCGTCGGCCTGCCCTACACCCTCAAGTTTCTGTGGGCGCCATTGCTGGACCGCATCATGCCGCCGGTGCTCGGCCGGCGCCGTGGCTGGTTGATGATCGCCCAGCTGGCCCTGACCGCCCTCATCGCGCTGCTAGCCTTGCAGGACCCGCACATGTCGCCGCTGACCATGGGCGCCATCGCGCTGGCGGTCAGCTTCTTCAGCGCCACCCAGGACATCGTGATCGACGCCTATCGGCGCGAGCATCTGCCGGACAACGAGCTGGGGCTGGGCTCCAGCTTCTATGTCTATGGCTACCGCATCGGCATGCTGATGGCCTCGGCCGGTGGCCTGGTGCTGGCCGACATGATCGGCTTCCGCGTGACCTACCTGATCATGGCCGCGACCCTGGGCGCCTGCATGCTGGTGACCCTGCTGGCACCGGAGCCCGAGGCTCAGGCCGCGCCGCGCGCCCATCATCTGCATGAGATCCTGTGGGACCCCATCCGCCACTTCATGAAGCGCGATGGTGCCATCTGGCTGCTGCTGTTCATCCTGCTCTACAAGCTGGGCGATTCCGTGGCGGGCAATCTGACCACGCCCTTCTACAAGGACATCGGCTTCAGCAACTCGCAGATCGGCGCGACCGTGAAGCTGTTCGGCCTGTGGCCATTGCTGGCCGGCACCTTCTTCGGCGGCCTGATGATCATGCGCATCGGCATCTATCGGGCGCTCTGGTGGTTCGGCATCCTGCAGATGGTGTCGACTGCCGGCTTCGTCTGGCTGCATCACGTCGGTGATTCGCTGGCGTGGCTCGCGGCGGTGGTCGCCTTCGAGAACCTGGCGGCCGGCATGGGCAGCGCCGCCTTCATCGCCTTCATGGGCGCGCTGACCGACAAGCGCTTCACCGCCGGCCAGTACGCGATGCTCTCATCGATCATGGGCCTGCCGCGCGTGGTGATTGCCGCGCCCTCCGGCTATCTGGCCGATGCAGCCGGCTGGGACAGCTTCTTCTGGATCTGCACGCTGGCCGCCATACCGGGCCTGTTGCTGTTGCTACGCTTCCGCCACTGGGGCGCGATGCTGGCCACGCCACACAAGTCACCCGCCATGTCGGGCGAGTGACAACGCCGCGCAGGCAACCTGGAGAGCCCGAAAACAGCAGGGGAGCCCGAAAACAGCAGGTAGCACCACGAAACCCATCAAGAAGGAATGAGGCAAGTCAGTCGGCGTCGTTGACACTGTAACAGCAGGTAAACGATGCTTATGCGGCATAGTGCATAAAGATAACAAGCTGCACCGCACGCCCAGCTGGCGCCAGGCGGTGACATCAAGCACAGGGAGCCCGTCATGCCCATCACCACCCGGATTCACGAAGGCATCATGATCACGCCGCCTGCCCAGCTGACAGGCGAGCTCGCGCGCTATTTCCGCCAGGAGATGCTGGCGATGATTCCTGAGCACACCGGCACGCTGGCGGTGGACCTCAGCCATGTCGAGGCCATCGATGCCGATGGGCTCTCGGTGCTGGTCAGTCTGCATGATGCGCTGTCCCCGGCGGCGCTGGTGGTGGTCGAACCCTCGCCGGTCATGCAGACAGAGCTGGAGCGCGTGCGCCTGTTCGAGCTCTTCGATATCTACTATCAGCGCGACCCGCTGCTGGAGTCGAGCGGCGACACGCGGACAGGGCCTTCTCGTGAGGTAGTCTGATGAAACGCGACCTGACTCGGCCCAGCTCCCTTTTCCGCTCTCTTCGACGCCTGCTGGGCGTCGCGATCACGGCCGGCCTGATGGGCGGCTGTACACCGATCATGCTGGACGACACCCCCGCCGAAGATCACTGGCAACAGGCGACCTACTGGCCGCTGGAGCTGCCTGCCCCTCATGCCGATGATCGCTTCATGCAACTGCCCGCGGGGGATGACCAGCGGCTGGCGGCGGGCGATCGTCTGAGCGTCAGGGTCGCCGGCAGCGAACTCTTCGATGGCAGCTACGAGGTGGATCATGACGGACGCCTGCGCCTGCCGTGGCTCTCGCCGGTCGAGGCCTCCAACAAGACCATCGACGCCCTGGCGGATGAGATCACCCGGCGTCTGGTAGAGGAAGAGCTGATTCGCCCGGGTCTGGCGCATGTCAGCATCCGGCTCGAGGAATGGGCGCCGTTGGCCGTTGCGGTGTCCGGCGCGGTGTTCTTCCCGGGCGAGGCGGTCATCAATACCCGCCTGCCGGAAGAGCGCATGGTGCGCCGCGATTTCGCCGGCGGCGATGCCAGTCAACAGCGTCGTCTGTCGGCGGCCTTGACCACGGCTGGAGGCATCCGCCCCGACGCGGACCTGAGCCATATCGAGCTGATTCGCGACGGCCAGACACAGATTCTCGACATGCGCGGCCTGATCGACGGCGAATATGCCGCCAATCCCTGGCTGCGTGTGGGTGACCGCATCCACGTGCCCTCCAGCGGCGCCTTCCAGGCCGCACTGATGCGCCCCTCGCCGCTCACCGCGCCGGGCATCGTCATCTATGCCTCCAACCTGACCACCCCTGCCAACAACAACAACGTCAGCAATTACACGGTGTTGCGCTCGCAGGTGCCCTACGGCGTGCGCATGCTGCAGGGCGTGATCAATGCCAACTGCGTCGGCGGCATCCAGGCGACCTCCGGTTCGCGCCGCGCGGTGCTGATCAGTACCAACCCGATGACGCATCAGCCGGTCGTGGTCGATCGCGGTATCGATGCCCTGCTGGCCAATCCGGCGGATGTGGGCGTCAATCCCTATCTGATGCCCGAAGATGTGGTCGGCTGCTATGACTCCGGTGTCACCAACATCCGTGATATCGCCCGCACGCTGACTGACCTGCTGACGCCGGCCACTCTGCTGTAACCCATCGCCTGTCCGTTGATGGAATGCGACTGATCACTACCACGCGACAAGGATGTGCATGACAGAGTCCCGCTCA
Source organism: Cobetia sp. 1AS1 (assembly GCF_029846435.1). Classification (NCBI taxonomy): domain Bacteria; kingdom Pseudomonadati; phylum Pseudomonadota; class Gammaproteobacteria; order Oceanospirillales; family Halomonadaceae; genus Cobetia; species Cobetia sp. 1AS1. The sequence continues at coordinate 220,258 of NZ_JARWKU010000004.1, read as the reverse complement.
CCCGACACACCACAAGATGCAGCCAAGCCCTCACTGGGGCGCCGACTCCTGGGAGTCCTGCTGGGCTGGGCGGCGCGTGGCTCCAGCATGCGCCCGCGCACCCGCCGCGCGGCCTACCTGTTGCTGGCGACCGCCATCCTGAGTGTCATCTGGGGGTTGACCATCGCCTTCATCGCCGTGGCACCTGTCACCTACACCACCAGCTGGACGATGATCCTGCCCGGCACCGGCTCCGGCCTGTCGGTGAACTTCGAGAGCATCGGCCAGGCCAGCACCAGCGCCAACTCTTCCTACTCCAGCTCCTCGCTGGACCCCAAGGTCAACTATCGCGCCATCGCCGAGAGTCCCGCCGTGCTTGAACGTGCCGCCAGCACGGTCGACATGCATCCCGACGATTACGGCAAGCCCAAGATCAAGCTGACCGACCAGACCGCGCTGATCGCCTTCCAGACCAGCGCGCCGAGCGCCAAGGCCGCGCTTGCACGTGCCAATGCGCACATCGATGCCTTCAATGAGGTGATCGAACAGCTGCGCAATGATGAGCAGGCGCGCCGCGAGGCCGTCATCCGCCGCTCGCTCGAGACCTACGATCGCACGCTCAAGGAAACCCAGCGCAAGCTGCTCGAGTTCCAGTCCACCTCCGGGCTGGTCTCGATGGAGCAGTTCAAGGAACTGACGCTGAGTGTCGAGGCGCTCAAGGACACACTCGAGACGCGGGATGGCGAGCTGTCGGCCCTCAACGCCCGGCTCGCCACCCTGTCCAGTCGCCTGGGACTGGACGCCGGCCAGGCCGGTGGCGTGATCGCCCTGCAGCGCGACGCCCGCTATCAGGCGCTGCTGACTCAAGCCGCGGAGCAGGCGGCCAGCCTCGATGAAGCGCGTGGCAAATGGGGCGAGCGCAATCCGGAAGTCATCAATCTGGCCGCGGGGCTTGATTCCCTTGAGCGCTCGCTGGCCTCACGCATGCGCCAGTTGCTGCCCCGCCAATCCTCGCGCAACCAGAATGCCCTGCGTGCCGCGTCCGGCCATGCCAATCAGGACATCCTGATCGGCGAGCTGATCACCCTGGATACCCAGCGGCGCGGCGTGATCAGCGAGCTTGCCACCGGGCGGGCCAATCTGGCGGCCCGCCAGCAGCGGCTGGACAACAGCGTCGCCAAGGCCGCCCAGCTGCAGGACCTGCTGCGCGAGCAACAGGTCGCCACGGCGGTCTACACCACGGCGCTGGCCAAGATCGACATCGGGCAGATCGACCCCTTCGCCAGCTACCCGATGCTGCAGATTCTCGATCCGCCGCCATTGCCCGAGAAGGCGGATTCGCTGGGCATCAAGCTGGCCATCGTCGGCGCGCTCGCCGCGAGTGTCTTCAGCATCATCGGCCTGATTCTCCTGTGGATCAGAAAACCCTACCTGCTGCGTCTGCAGCAAAGCGTGTGAGCCGCCGATGTTTTCCCTGAAGGCGGGGCCAGAGGCGGATGTCCGCCCCGAGACCCCGGAAGAACGCATCATCTGGTTCTCGATCACCGCGACCTATCTGTTCTATCTGGTCGGCGGCCTCTACGTGCTGGCACCGGTGCTGGCATGGTCACTGGTGATGCGTGCCGCCTGGCTGCACCTCAAGGGCCGCCAGCGTTTTCCGCGCCTGCCCTGGCCACTGTGGGTGTGGATCATCGGCATGATCGTGATGGAGTTCTCGCTGCTGGCCGGCCACCTGATCGAGAACCTCGGCACCGGCAAGCTGATCAAGTCCTCCATCGGCTGGGCCAAGGGCTGGGCGCTGCTGGCGGTCTTCCCGATCATCGGCTGTCTGGCGATCCGCCCGGCGGTGATCATCCGCGCGGCCATGCATGTCTGCCTGCACACCATGCTGTTGCTGCCGGTATTCGTCGGCGCCTGGCTGGCGGGGCTGCCCCAGGTGCCCTTCGTCTCGCCACTGCAGGCCATCGGTGGGCCGGGGCCGGAATTCTTCGCCGTCTCGCTCTATGAGATCGACCCCGGCAGCGGCATGCCGCGCTGGCGCCTGTTCACGCCTTGGGCACCGGCGGTGGGCTTCGTCGCCAGCATCTATTTCGCCTGCGCCCTGCTCGAGAAACACCCCTTGTGGAAGGCGATCGGCATCGGCGGCAGCGTGTTGATGATCCTGATGTCCGGCTCGCGCATGGCGCTGGTGTCGCTGGTGTTGATCAGCGCCGGGATGTTCCTGCTCAAGCGTCTGCACAAGCCATGGCTGTGGTTCAGCTTTTCCGGCGTCAGCCTGATCGGTGGCTTTCTCGGCGCGCCGATCCTGGAGGCCATCGACAACTTCATCGCCGCCTTCAAGGGCTCGCGGGCGGACTCGACCCGCGTGCGGGCCGCGCTGGGGCGCATCGCGGTGGATCGCTGGCGCAACGAGGCGCCGTGGTTCGGCCACGGCATCGTCGAACGCGGCCCGCACCTGGTGGAGTACATGCCGATCGGCTCGCACCACAGCTGGTATGGACTGCTGTTCGTCAAGGGCATCTTCGGCCTGTTCGCGCTGTTGGTGCCGATGCTGGTCAGCCTGCTGCATCTGCTGTGCTTCGTGGTCGGCCGCCCTGTCGTGCAGCTGGGCTTGATCATGGTCGGCCTGCTGTTCGTCTACTCCTTCGGCGAGAACCTGGAGATTCTGGCCTACCTGATCTGGCCGGGCCTGATCCTGATCGGCAAGGCGCACCAGCTGGCGGGCCTGCCCGCCAGCGAAGGGCATATCCACAACATGGGGCCGGTGGATGTGGAGAAGCCGCTTTCAAGGGCAGCACCCGCCTCCGCCGATGCCGGCAACAGCGACACGGCAACCTAGCCCGTTCACGGGATAGTGGAACAAGGCTGCGCCAGATCACGCCAATTCATCAGTACATTGCGCTAGAGTGGCTACACCAGCCGTTCAAAAGCATGACTGACAAGACCAGATGCCTGGAAAGGCACGACAAGCCAGGGAGCCAGGCGATGGGTGTGATCACGCGACTCAAGACACGTCTGACAGGTGGCGGAGACGGTGGCAATGGCCGTCTGATCCGCAATCTGGCCTGGATGGGCATGTCGCAAGGGGTGCACCGCATCGCTCGTCTGGGCGCGACCCTGGTGGCGGCGCGCATGATCGCGCCGGAGTCCTTCGGTATCGCCGCCATCGTGCTCACCGCGCACGAGATCATGCACGCCATCTCCAATGCCGCCGTGGTACCCGCCCTGGTGCAGGCCGGCCGCGAGGGATATGAACGCCTGTGCCGCGATGCCTACTGGTTCAATTGGGTGGTGTGTCTTGGCCTGATGGTGCTGCAGATGGCACTGGCCCCGCTGCTGGCCTACCTCTATGACGCTCCCGATCTGACCCTGCCGCTGATGGCGCTGGCGCTGATCTTCCCGATGCTGCCCCCCGCCGCCATCAACGCGGCGCGAATTCTGCGCAGCAACCGCCTGCACATCACGGCGCGCATCGAGATGGGCCAGAGCATCGGCGAGGCCGTCGGCGTGATGCTGCTGGCCGCCATGGGTGCCGGGTTCTGGGCCTTGATCCTGCCCAAGCTGATCGTGACGCCCATCTGGACCCTGACCTACCGCTGGTGCGAGTCATGGCGCATCGATGAGCGCCCCTCCACGCTGTGGTCGCGGCCACTGATGAGCTTCGCGCGCCCGATGATGGGCGTCGAGGTGGTCTCGGTGCTGCGTCAGCAGATGGATTACCTGCTGGTCGGCGCCCTGTTCGCCATGGACGTGCTCGGCGTCTACTTCTTTGCCTTCAATGCCGGGCTCGGCATCAGCCTTGGCCTCTTGCGCGCCTACTCCACCGCCATCTTCCCCCAGCTGTGCGGCGACATGACGTCTCGCGAACGACTGGCACGCATGCACCACGGCATGCGTCTGTTCGCGCTGGTCGCCGTGCCCGCCATCATCGCCCAGAGCCTGCTGGCGCCCTGGTATGTGCCGATCCTGTTCGGGGAGGCCTGGGTCGAGCGTGGCGCCCTGCCGATCCTGATCCTGATCTGCCTCTCCGCCCTGCCGCGCATCCTGCTCGACAGTTGCGGCCAGTTGCTGCGCGCCCAGGGCATGCCCGGGGCAGACCTCAAGCTGCAGATCTTCATGACGCTGATGCTCGGCGCCGGCATGTTCGCCGGCGTGCCCTTCGGCATCAACGGCGTCGCGGCCGGCATTCTGGTCGGCATCAGCCTGGCCGCCCTGCCCGGCTACCTGTGGACACGCCGGCTGATCCTCGCTCAGGACGGCTTGATGACACATACATCGACCCAGCCACCAGACACACCAGACGCACCTCACGCAGCATCCACCGCATCGCTTTCCCCAGACAGGGACGTCCAGGAGGCCAGACCATGACCCCGACCTTTTCGGTCATCATGCCGATCTACAACGTCGAACGTTTCGTCGCGGCCGCCATCGACAGCGTGCTGGCGCAGGAGGATGGCGACTTCGAACTGCTCATCATCGATGACTGCTCCCCCGATGGCAGCCGGGAGATCTGCGAGGCCTACGACGACCCGCGTCTCACGCTGATCACGCATCCGGTCAATCGCGGCCTGGCCGGGGCCCGCAACACGGGCGTGCGTGCCGCTCAGGGCCGCTATCTGGCCTTTCTGGACTCCGATGACATCTGGGAGCCCGCCAAGCTGGCGCGCCACCGCGAGCACCTCGAGGCACGCCCCGAGGTAGGCCTGTCCTTCTCGCGCTCGGCCTTCATCGATGCCGACGGCGAACCGCTGGACTACTACCAGATGCCGAGCCTGACCGACATCACGCCGGGGCTGCTGTTCTGTCGCAACCCGGTGGGCAATGGCTCGGCGCCGGTCATCCGCCGCGAGATTCTCGAGGCCATCGCCTTCGACTGTGAGGTCAAGGGGGGCGGCGTGCTGCCCTGTTATTTCGATGAGAGTCTGCGCCAGAGCGAAGACATCGAGTGCTGGACCCGCATCGCCCTCAAGACCGGCACCACGGTGGAAGGCATTCCCGAGCCGCTGACCCGCTACCGGCTCAATGAAGGCGGGCTTTCGGCACAACTGGAGCGCCAGTACCAGAGCTGGCTTGCGATCGTCGAGCTGACGCGCGCCTACGCGCCTGACTTCATCGAACAATGGTATCCCCGCGCCCAGGCCTACCAACTGCGCTACCTGTCGCGTCAGGCGATTCGCCTGCGTGACGGGGATGCTGCCTGGGCGTATTGCCGCCGCGCCGTCAAGGCATGGCCGGGCATCTGGAAGGCGGAATTCGGGCGCACCGCTGCCACGGCAGGGGCCGCCCTGATGTTGCGCGTGATGCCCAAGAGTCTCTATCTGCGCTGTGAAGGGCTCGCCCAGGGAGTCATCGGCAAGGCGCAGAAGAAGAAGATCGACAATGCGCCGCGCCCGCAGCCGGCCAGACCGAATCAACAGCAGGACGCTCATGAAGTGGAGTCGCCATGATGAGCCAGCCATTGGATCAAGCCCTCTTCACCACTGAGCGCGTCAAGACGCTGCCTCACGTCAAGGTGCTGGGGGTGCCCTTCGTCAACACCAGTCTCGACACCTGCCTGAGCCTGCTCAAGAGCTGGATCAGCGACCCGCAGCCGCGCACCGTCAATTTCATCAATGCACACTGCCTGAACGTGGCCCAGGTCGATCGCTATTACATGCAGGTACTGCATGACAGCGACCTGCTGCTGCCCGATGGCAGTGGCGTCAAGATGGCCTGCCGCATGCTCGGCCAGGAGCTTGAGGCCAACCTCAATGGCACCGATCTGCTGCCCCACCTGTGCGACATGCTGGTGGCGGAGAACAAGCGCCTGTTCCTGCTCGGCGCCGCGCCGGGCGTGGCCGACAGGATGGCCGCCAAGCTCCGCGAGCAATGGCCGACGCTCGAGATCAGTGGCGTGCATCACGGCTTCATCGGCCCGGAAATCATCGACGACGTGCTGGCGCAGATCAATCAGGGCACTGACCTGTTGCTGGTGGCGATGGGCGTGCCGGCCCAGGAGAAGTGGATCTCGACCTACCGTGAGCGACTCGAGGTGCCGGTGGTCATGGGCGTCGGCGGTCTGTTCGACTTCTATTCCCAGCGCATCCCGCGTGCGCCGGGCGTCGTGCGCAGACTGGGCATGGAATGGGCCTGGCGGCTGCTGATGGAGCCACGCCGCATGTTCAAGCGCTACGTGCTTGGCAACCCGAGCTTTCTGATGAGCGTGCGCAAGTATGGGGAAGAGGCGATTCCCGGCCGCGGCCTGTGGATGAAGTCACGCTCCAACTGGCGCCACTTTCGATGGCGAGTGAGCAACTGGCTGACCCCGCGCGCGCGCCGCGCCATGGATATCGTCGGTGCCAGCGGCGTGCTGCTGGTGCTGTCACCGCTGCTGCTGGGCACCGTGCTGGCCATCCGCCTGGAATCGCCAGGCCCGGTGCTGTTCGGCCAGGAGCGTATCGGGCGCCACGGCAAGCCGTTCAAGCTCTGGAAGTTCCGCTCCATGTACATCGACGCCGAAGAGCGTCTGCGCGAACTGCAGGCCGCCAACGAGAGCGAGGGTGGCGTGCTGTTCAAGATGAAGCAGGACCCGCGGATCACGCGCGTGGGCAGTATCATCCGCAAGCTGTCCATCGATGAATTGCCGCAGCTGTGGAACGTGCTGCGCGGCGAGATGGCGCTGGTCGGGCCGCGCCCCGCCCTCGCCCGCGAGGTGGCGCTCTACGAGGCGCGCGCGCGCATGCGTCTGGATGCCACCCCGGGGCTGACCGGGCTGTGGCAGGTGTCGGGCCGCTCGGACCTATCCTTCGAGCAACAGATCCATCTGGATCTCTTCTACCTGCATCGTCAGGGCATCAAGGAAGACATCAAGCTGCTGTTGCGCACGATTCCTGCCGTTCTGACCAGCCGGGGAGCCTACTGATGCGCGAGACTCCCTCTCTCATTCGTGCTGCGCTGCGCCAATATCACGACTCATGCCAAGGAGGTGTGCAATGCATGTGATCCTATTGGCGGACCGCCTCGGCCAGGAAGTCGCGCCGATTGACCGCCGTTACTCACCGGCGTTGCTGCCGATTGCCGGACGCAGCGTGCTGGAGCGCAACCTCGACCTGCTGGTCGGGCGAGGCGTGACGCATATCAGCCTGATCATCGCCCGTGACCCCGAGTGGTTCCGGGCGCGTATCGCCGATGGCTCACGCTGGGGCATCGATCTCGACATTCTGCCGATGCCCGGCGAGCGAGACCCGCGCGAGCAGATCAAGCGCCTCGGCGCCATGGCCGCCCTGCCCGCCCCGGTGCTGCGCGCCGATGTGCTGCTGATGCCGGAGTGGTTCAAGGATGACAGCCTCGCGATCAGCGAGCGGGCCATGGCGTCAGGCGCGCCGGTCTGCCATCCGGCCAGCGTGGCAGACCCGTCACTCGCTCGTCTGCACTGGCCGGAGCTGCGCGACAATCCCGGGCTTGGGCCGGCCCTGCTGGCCTCGCTGTCGCACTATCACGCTTTGGTGATGCAGGCACTCGATGCCGATGACTCAGGCCTGACACCGCATGGCGAACGCGGAGTATTGCCCGGCGAGCAGGACCTGCACCACGTCTACTACGCCGCCGGCGCGACGCGCCTGGATGAATCGCGCCTCACTGGCGGCTTCGCCGGCATCACCACCCATGTGGAGCCCGGCGTGCTGCTCAAGGGACACTGCTGCCTCGAACAGGGCAGCTACGTGGAAGAAGGCGCCATGCTCGAGGACTGCGTCATCCTGCCCTTCACCCGCGTGCACGGTGGCCAACAGGTCAACGCCGGCATCCTGTTCGAAGGCGAGGCGCTCGACAGGACGGCCCCGCACTGGCTCAAGGACCGCCGCCAGGCAGGCGCCGCCTCGCAACGCGGCGTCGCCTACCGCAACCCGGCACGCCCTGAATGGCAAGAGCGGATTCTGGCGGCCCTGATCACCCTGGCCACACGCCCCTTCGGCTCGCGTTACAAGGAGCTTCGCCATCGCCTGCGCCAGGTGCAGGACAGCCGCATGCGGCTTTTCGGGGCTCTGCCCGAGCGCTCGCCACCGCCACTGGACAGGGTCGGCATCAGCAGTGCAGGCGCCATCCAGCCCCCGGATTGGCGCGCCACACCGGATGCCTTCGCCGCAACGCTGGAGGCCATCCAGGTCGGCCAGACGCCGGGGCTACGCGGCGCGCTTCGAGAAGCCTGGCGTCTGCGTCAGCAAGGCAAGCAGCAGTGATCGCACCCGTTCACGCTTCCCCCTGAATTCGCCGCGCGATGCAAGGCAAGACACAAAAAAACCCCGCAGTGCCGTGGCACTGCGGGGTTTTTCATACGGGCCTCTCATACGAGCGCTTGCGATCACTCGTCAGGCAGCATGAGCGGCCTTTGACACCGGCTCAGCGATGCTTGGCCAGCCAGGCAAGCGCGCCTTCGCTGCGCTTCCACTGGTCCCGCATCAGGGTGCGGTACTGCCAGGCCTCACCACGCGTGCCGGGTTCCGGCGCTTCCACCGCCAGACTCACCGGCCGCGGATGCTCCGCCAGCAGCAGGCTGATCAGATGCGAATTGGCTTCCCGCACGATCTCGAGTGCCTGCTCGGCGTCCTTGTCGCGACCCAGTCGATAGAGCGCCAGGACCTGGCCCATCAGGATGCCCAACAGCGGCATTTCCTCATCGACGGCACGCCGCTCGATATCATGCTCGGCGAGGGTCACGGCCTCGTCGTTGCGGCCTTCGCGCAGTAGCTGATCCAGCACCAGCTCACGAAGGCCGAGGCTGTCTTCCTCGTCGAGCTTGAGCAGGCGCTCCGCCAGCTGGCGCGAACGCTCGCGCTCACCGCGTTCCATGCCGATCACCAGCCCCAGCCCACAGCGCAGCAACTGGGCGTTGTCGCCATCTTCCCAGCGCAACAGGCCGCCGGCCTGTTCGATCTGATCGAGCCAGCGATCGAAGCGCTGTGCCAGCGGCACGAAGAAGGTATCCGACATCCACGGCAGGCTACCGAAGCGACTGGCCAGTGCCAGGATCAGCCCCTGACACACCGCCGGAACGTCAAGCCATTCGGGGCTGGCGCACAGCTGCTGCAGCCACTCATTGGGGTCCTGGACATCCCAGGGATCGATATCCAGCGCCAGTGCCGCCTCTTCCTCGATGCGCGCCGGGAAGACCGCCTCCCAGAGCCCGAGTGTCACGGCCTGCTCCGCATTCTGACGGAACAGCAGACTGCCATCGTCCTGCGTTTCCAGCGCCAGACGCGGCGGATGCTCGATCACCTCGAACAGCGCCTGCAGGGCGGCCAGTGAATCCGACAGCGACTCATCGGAATTGACCATCTGCTCGGCGAGCGTGGCACGCGGGTTTTCGGCCAGATCCGCCAGGAATTCCAGCTGACCGGGCTCGATGTCCTTCTGCTTGGACAGGCGACGCCACCAGAAGCGCGCACGATCCTGCGCCTCTTCCGGCTGACCTTCGTGCAGCAGCAGCATGGCTTCGATATATGCCAGCGTCGGCGAATCGGGCAACGTCTGCTGGGCACGAATGAAGGCGGCGCGCGCCGAGCCCAGATCATCGCTGTCCAGATGCAGCAGACACTGATGCTCCAGGGCGACGCCGCGCAGGAAGGCAGGGCCACGCTCCAGCACCTCATCGAGCAGCAGCGCCTTCTTGCGGGTGAAGCCGCGCTCCTGATAGAGATCCAGCAGCAGCTCGAAGCCAGGCTCGGCCTGCTCGGGCAGACGCGACCAGTCGCTGGTATCGAACAGCGCCTCCATGATCTGCTGAGCCCGACCACGATTGCCGCTCTCGGCGCTGATCAGCCCCGCTTCGAGCAGCGCCTGCGCCGGCGCGAGACCAGAGGCCAGCGCCGCCTTGAGCTGTTCCCCCTTGAACTCGCGCAGCGACAGCATCCACATCAGGTGATCCGGAATCGCCGGCAGCTGCACCTTGTCGCAGCACTGCTTGTACTTGCGACCCGAGTCACACCAGCAAGGCTCGTTGCGTCCGGGCGGTGCCAACGACTCGCGCGCGAAGTCGAGTCGCACCAGCGGAGTCTGGCTCCACAGCACCGGCGCCAGCGCTACCGCCAGCGCTTCGTCGCCACCGCTGTAGTTCACGCCCTCCGAATGCGCCCACTGCATGAAGGCAGGAAAGGATTCATCGGCGCGGATGGCATCAAGTGCCCCACTGGCGTAACTCAAGAGCCGTTCGACCCACTCGGCAAGCATGGCATCTCCCTAAAAAAGCGTTTCACAGCCCTGCAGGCACCGCATCCCGGTCGTCGCCTCGGCGTTTCCTCAGGCGCGATGCCCGTCAGAACCTGCGAATCAAGGGGCGAAGTCTATCACGAGGAAGCCTCGCCCCTCATCGTTCACTCACTCAAGCGGCTGACGCAGCGATAACCTGCTGACCTGAGCTGTTCGGCCAGGCAGGCGATATGCGCCGGGCCCACTTCGCAGCAACCACCGACGATACGAATGCCGGCATTGACCCACCCCAGCGCATGCGCCGCGTACTGTTCCGGCCCCAGGTCTTCGCGCGCCTTGAGGTCCTTGACGGTGCCGCCGGGGTTGAGCTCCGCGATGGAGGTGAAGCCATTGGCATAGGCACCGGTCGGCAGCGGGCTAGCCAGCAGATTTTCCAGACTACCCTGAATGGCTTCCGGCGCGCTGCAATTGATCAGGATCGCGTCCACGCCCATCGCTTGCAGCATGCTGATCGCGTCGGCCAGCGGCTCACCGCTGCGCAGGGTCGCGGTCAGGTCATCCTTCACCGTCAGCGAGACCCACACCGGCAAGCCGCTCTCGAGTGCGGCGGTGGCAGCGGCGCGAGCCTCGACGCAGGAAGACAGCGCCTCACACAGCAGGACATCGACCAGCGGTGCCTGCAATTCCACCAGCCGGCGATAGCTGGCCAGGGATTCGTCAGCACTCGGCGCGACATCGGGGCGATAGGTGGCGACCAGCGGCGGCAGGCAGCCCGCCACGCGCACATCCGCCTCGCCACTCAGGGCGATGGCATCCCGCGCGGCCTTGCCAGCGGCGGCATGAATGGCCGCAATCGACTCGCCGACACCCGCCAGGCCCAGACGCTGCGGCGTGGCCGTGTAGGTATTGAGCGTGATGACGCGCGCGCCGGCACGAATGAAATCGAGGTGCAGGTCACGCACCAGCTCAGGCTGATCCAGCATCACCTGAGACGACCACAGCGGCGTCGGCTCACGACCGCTACGACGCACCAGTTCCTGGCCCATGCCGCCGTCCAGCAGCACGACTTCAGCCCCGTCACCTGCACCCTTTCCTGCTTCCAAGTCTCGTTCCACACAACCTCCAGAGCTTTTTGATGTCCTAGCGTGAGCCTGACGACCTGGCGAGACCCGCTGGCCAGTCAGTGGCGGGCGAAATTCTACCACGCTCGACCCGCTTGCGGCCCTTGCTCACTGGAGCCAAAAGGCTGCCCAATGCTACTGTTGACGACACCCTTTGCCCCGCGCTGCGCTCGAGGCTCGTGCTCACGAACCTCTCGGCAGCCCAAGTCGTGCCAGAAGCCCCACCCCGTTCAATCAAGGAAGCCTGCCTTGCTGTTGCCGAGCCCCTTTCGTCCCCGAGCCAACACTGTCAATGACGCGCCCCAGGTGCGTCTGGAGCGTGAGGGCCGCGACGAGATTCGCCGCATTACCCAGGCCGTGGAGCGTGTGCCCTGGTCGGTGAGCCTGATGCAGATCCTGTGGACCGCAGGCCCGGTGACGCTGATCGGCGCCTGGGGCGGCTATCTGCTCGGTTACGGCAAGGAACCGACCTTCGAGAACTACATCTTCTTCATCTCCTACACCGTCATCACCGGTGTCGCGGGCATCGTGGCCAATATCGCCCACAACCTGACCAGCTCACGGCGCTATGACCGCACCGAAGCCAAGATCGAGCGCGTCATCGACACCGTGCCGGAGCTGATCCTCGCCACGCGCAACCTGATCGTCGAGAGCCTGGAAGGCGATGCCCGCCGGCGTGAAGCGGCGGCCATGCTGCTGCGCAAGCAGGATCTCGCGCCAGAGGGGGTCGAGCTGGCAGCGCTGGAGCTGCTCGATGACCGTGATGCCGCGCGCATCATCAGTCAGATCGACGTCTACCGTCGCGTGGGCCTGCATGCGCGTATCCGCGACATGAACAGCCTCAACCGCGAATGGCTCGAGCCCCAGTTCAATGAGCTGGCCGAGCTGGCCCCCGAGGCCATCGGCCTGCTGCGTGAGCGCTTCGAAGGGCGCGCGCCCGACCTGCACAGCGGCGTGCCGCGTGACGAGAACTTCATCGAGCGTGTGCTGGCGGCCATCGAGCAGGACAACGACCTGCTGATGACCCTGCAGGACGTGGAGGAGATGCTGATTCTGGCCTTCGAGCTGATCAGCGGGCGCAAGATTCCGCTGCTGACCTTCGAATACCGTGGCCGCTGGAAGCTGGCGCGCGCGCTGGACAACCTAGAGCATGCCCGCTCGCGCTATCGCATACGTCAGGCCACCGGCCTGTCTCGCCTCAAGGCGCTGACGGTCTATCTGGCCGAGCAGTCCGGCACCCTGGTGGAGGATGCCGCCTCCGGCCTGCGCGCCGAGGTACTGCTGGAGCGCTCCACCCAGGCGATGGACGCCCTTGCCGAGCAGGTGACGCACCTGGCGATCGCGGTCAATGAGGGCGATCGTGAACACCGCGCCGCGCTGCGCTCGCGTGCCGACATCCTCACCAACGCCATCCGCCTCTACAAGACGGTGACCAATGCCTACGAGCAGGTCGGGCGCAGCCACGCCGTCTTCCTCAAGATGTCCAAGCGCTGGGAAAACATCGCCTCGCAGATGTCCGATGACGCCACCCGCCTGCGGGTCGGTCCGGGCCGTCGCGGTCTGCGCATCCAGGAAAAGACCATCGCGCTGGACGATGAAGCCAAGGCGGAGGTGTGCAAGCATCTGGCCGATCACTTGAACGAGAGCCGCATCAAGCGCGTCGACAGCGAGATTGCCTATCAGGCGCGCGAGACGGTGCTGCGCGTCGGTGTCGACAAGGCCAAGGCGATGGCGGTCGAGATCGCCCTCGCGCTGGAGCCCCACATACACCTGTCACGCCCGGCCGTGCAGCGCGCCATCAATGGCTCCAATGCCGCCTATTTCGGCCAGCTGGAGCCCAATCAGTCCGCGGCGGCCAAGGCGGCCCTGGGCAGCGCCATGGTGCGCGAGATCGATGATGACCTGTCGCGCACCGCCGAATCACTGGCCATCGCGCTGGTGCGCCACTACCGCGTCGAGCTGGAGCCGCTGGCCATCGAGTTCCTGCGCGATACCTTCGGCGCCCGTGAAGCGACGCTCAACATGCTCAGCAACTATCAGCCCGCCGACCACCACCCGGTCAGCTATCTGTCCAATCGCCCCCCGCTGATCCAGACCGCCAACCGCGACTGGTACCGTGCCCTCGTCCAGGCGCGTCGCGCGCTCGACGACGATTGATCCCCGCCTCGGGCCAACGGCATACTGTATGGATCATCATATCGACAGCCTTTGACCGCAGGATGCCCGATGCGCCTGATCATCGCCGAAAAGCCCAGCCTCGCCCGCGCCATTGCCGAGGCGCTGCCCGGACGCTCAAGCAAGCGCGACGGCTATATCGATGCCGGTGACACCCGTGTCACCTGGTGCATCGGCCACCTGCTGGAGCAGGCCCCGCCGGATGACTACGACGAGCGCTTCAAGCGCTGGTCGCTGGACCACCTGCCGATCATTCCCGAGCAATGGAAGCTCAAGCCACGCAGCCAGGCGCGCGGTCAGCTCAAGACCATCCGCGAGCAGCTCAAGCTGGCCGATGAGGTCGTGCATGCCGGCGACCCCGACCGTGAAGGCCAGTTGTTGGTGCAGGAAGTGTTGGAGCACATGCGCTGGCGCGGGCCGGTCAAACGCCTGCTGATCAGTGACATGAACCGCCCTGCCGTCAGCCGTGCCCTCAACAAGCTGGACGACAATCAGCGCTGGCAGCCGCTCTATGAAGCCGCGCTGGCGCGCCAGCGCGCCGACTGGCTGTATGGCATGAATCTGACCCGCGCCTGGACATTGACCGGGCGCCAGGCCGGCCACGACGGCGTATTGTCGGTGGGGCGTGTGCAGACGCCGCTGCTGGGGCTGGTCGTGCGCCGTGACGAGGAAATCGAGGCCTTCGAGCCTCGCGCCTTCTTCCCGCTGTGGATAGAGGCTGGCGTGGCGGCGGGCAGCTTCAAGGCCTGGTGGCATGCGCCCAGCTCGCCCTGGCTGCAACGCCTGGCGGACAAGGGCACCCCGCTGCCACTGGATGACAAGGGGCGCCTGCTGGTTAGCCGTCCCGCCGAGCGCCTCGCCCGACATCTCGCGACCTTGACCACCCTCGGCGATGGCCATGTCGAAAGTGTCGAGGCCAGCGACAAGTCACAGCCCGCGCCGCTGCCCTATTCGCTCTCGGCGCTGCAGGTCGATGCCGCGCGCCGTTTTCGCCTGCCCGCCCAGAAGGTACTCGACACCTGTCAGGCGCTTTACGAGCGTCATCAGCTGATCACCTATCCGCGCTCCGACTGTCGCTACCTGCCGCGCGAACATCACGCCGGCATGGCCAATCTGATGATCAGCGCCTGCGCGGGTGACCGCGAGCTTGAACGCTTCAGTGGCGGCGCTGATTTCAGCCTGCGCTCGCGCGCCTTCAATGACAGCAAGGTCAGCGCGCACCACGCCTTGGCGCCGACCGGGCGCGAGCCGGACTATGCGCGCCTGTCGCGCGATGAAGCCAACCTCTACCGCATGATCACGCGCAACGTGCTGGCACAGTTCTATCCCGCCTATCGCTATCGCGAGGTCAAGGTCGAGCTGCGCTTCGCCAAGGAGCCCTTCCGCGCCAGTGGCCGCAGCGTCATCGACGAGGGTTGGAAGGTGCTGTTCCAACGCGCTGCGGGGGCCGGGGAGACAGCAGATAAGCAAGACTCTGACAAGAAGGCCTCTGACAAGAACGCAGCCGCCGATGACAAGACCCCACCGCCACTGCCCGCCCTGACGGAAGGCGAACCGGCCTGCGTGCTCGACTGTGGTATCGAGGAGAAAGAGACCCGCCCGCCGGAACCCTTCAACGACGCCAGCCTGATTCAGGCGATGATGAACATCGCACGTTACGTCGAGGATGAAGCGGTAAGGCGCACGCTGCGCGATGTGGATGGCCTGGGCACCGAGGCGACACGCGCCGGCATGCTCGAGACGCTGATCAATCGCGGCTATCTGGTGCGCGAAGGCCAGGCGATGCGCTCCACGCGTATCGGTCGCGCGCTGATTCATGCACTGCCGCCCGCTGTATCGCGCCCGGAGCGCACCGCGCAGTGGGAGCAACGCCTGAGCATGATCCACGAACAAGGCGACCCGGCGGCGCCCTTCTTGAGCGAGCTGATCGTGGATCTGCGTGCGCTGCTCGCCGATAGCTCCACCAGCCGTCTGAGCACGGCATTGGCCAGCGTCGGCGGTGCGACACCCGCGCCGCGCAAGGGCGGCGGCAAGGGCGGCTCGCGTCGCAAGGCCACGTCCTACAAGAAGCGCGCGTCTGGCAGCTCTTCTGGCAAGACCGCTTCTGGCAGCACTACTGACGGCGCTTCTCGTAAAAGTGCTTCCACCAGGAGTCCCCGCAAGCGAGCGGCTACGTCACGGCGCAAGACCGACAGCTGACAGCAGGTCAGGTGAAGTACAACCGGCCTTTCCCGCGCTCACGCACTGCTATGCTCTCCCATGACAAGATGACAAATATGCATTCAATGACTGATCCGAAAGATAACTGGCTGTGGATCATTGGTCCGGGGGCCATCGGGCGCCTGTTGGCGGCTTCGCTGATGGCAGCGCGCCAGCGAGAGCTGCGTGAGCAGGGAGTATCCGCGCTACCACGTGTCTTGCTGCTGGGGCGTCAGGCAATGGCGGGGCAAGCGGTCGTGCTCAACATGACCACGCCGGAATCGCTCATTGTTAGCGCAAGGATAAATCATTCAACAATTTCCACACTGCAAGGCTCGTCATCCAGAAAGCCTTCTGCCATCTGGCTGACGACCAAGGCCCACGGCGTACCCGCCGTCTGGCAGCAACTGGCACCACATATCACGCCCGAGACTCCCGTGATCTGCTGGCAGAATGGCCTGAGCGCTCAGCCGTGGCTGGCCGAACGCCACGCCAACCTGCTATGCGCCAGCACCACCGAAGGCGCCTGGCTGCCCCCCGAGCCTGGTGCAAACACGACGCCTGACGCTGGTTCAACAGCGGATGACCTCCAGCACCTTGGTGTGCAACACGCCGGGCGCGGCCACACCTGGCTGGGCGCATGGCAGAGTGGCGGTGACGGCGAGCCCGACAGCCAGACCCACCAGGCCGCTCTCGTACAATGTGACTGGCTCAAGGCTGCAGGGTTTGCGTGCGAGCAGACACCGGACATCCAGACTCGCCTGTGGCACAAGCTGGCGATCAATGCGGCGATCAATCCCCTGGTGGCACGCTATCGCATTCGCAATGGCCAGCTGCGCGACCGGCCATTTGCCCCGATGGTGCGCCAGGCGGTCGAGGAGATCAGCACGGTACTGGATAGCGAAGGCATCTCTGCCCCAAGGGAAGGCTGGCAGGCGCTGGTCGAGCAGGTCATCCGTGCGACCGCCAACAATCGCGCCTCGATGCTGCAGGATGTGCTCGCCGGTCGCCCTACCGAGGTCGAGGCGATCCTTGGCCCATTGCGCAACACCGCCGCCCGACATGGGCTGGCCCTGCCCTTGCTGGATGACCTCTACTGTCAGCTGAGCACGCCGCAGCGCTGAAACCGGCAACACAACCATCCCAGCGACTCCAGCCAGACAAGTTAGCCTCGCCTCTCTCCCCAGATGACGCGCACAAAAAAGACCCGCCTCGCGAGAGACGGGTCACAAGCAACAGCCAAGCTGTCGAGAGAGAGCAGTACTGGCAACCTGTCAGCCTCAAGCACGACGGCGTGCAGGACGTTGGCAGGCAACCGCTGGATCAGTGGCCAGCACTCATCCAGATATCAGGCTTCAGCGGTGGAAACGCTCTGAGGCTTCACGCGCCAGCTCGCGGATACCATCCCAGTCGCCCGCATCGATCAGTTTCTGCGGCGCGACCCAGCTACCACCGACACACATCACGTTCTTGAGCGCGAGGTAGTCAGCGGCGTTACTCAGGGAAATGCCGCCAGTCGGGCAGAAGCGAGCTTCACTGATCGGGCCACCGAAGGACTTGATCGCATTGACGCCGCCCGCGGCTTCCGCCGGGAAGAACTTGAAGCGACGGTAACCGTACTGCCAGCCCGTCATCAGCTCCGAGACGGTCGCGACACCCGGCAGCATCGGTACGCTACTGGTCACGCCGTACTGGTACAGCGCTTCGGTGGTGCCCGGCGTGACGATGAAGTCGACGCCCAGCTCTTCCACCTGGCGATACTGTTCCGGCGTCAGCACGGTGCCGGCACCGATGCTGGCGTTGGGCAACGCTTCACGCATCAGGCGGATGGCTTCCAGCGCGCAGTCGGTACGCAGCGTGACTTCCAGTACGGTCAGGCCACCTTCGTAAAGGGCCTTGCCCAGCGGTACGGCGTCCTCGATGCGCTCGACGGCGATCACGGGCAGCACGGAGGCTTTCTGGCAGATGCTGTCGATCTCGGTGGTACGAGTCGACGGAAGCTGTTTTTCAAAGCTCATGGCGTTCTCCTTGTGCCGCGGCCAGCCTCCCTTGTGGCTGGCCGCGGCCGATGTGATCAGGGGGCCCAGTAAAGCGCCAACGGCGCGGACAGGAAGGCACGAATCGGCAGTTCACTGACCGCCTCGACATCGCTCAGCGCGCGCGACAGCACGGCCTGCTTGTCGGTCCCCGTGAGATGAAGCACGGTACGACGCGTCTGGCGCAGACGCTCGAGAGACAGCGTGATACGCGCCTGCGGCACGCTGGGTGCACGCATCGGCACACAGCAATCCGCACTAGTCAGCGCTTCCTGCAGACGGTCACCATCCGGGAACAGCGAGGCCGTATGGCCATCGCCGCCCATGCCGAGAATCAGTGCGGAGGCCGGCCAGGGGAGCGCCGCGATGCGAGCACTCACTTCTTCGCAACCGTCCTCCGGCTCTGCCTCGGCGTTGGTCAGCGGATGGAAGGTGGCGGCACTGGCCGCACCGCTCAGCAGGTGCTCACGCACGAAGCGTGCATTGCTGTCATCGGCGTTTTCGCTCACCCAACGCTCATCGGCGAGGGTGATATCGACCCGCGACCAGTCCAGCGGCTTGTCGCGCAGCGCGGCAAACAGCGGCTTGGGCGTGGAGCCGCCGGAAACCACCAGCAGCGCACGCGCTGACGGATCAACGTCGAGATCAGCACGCAAGGTAGCGGCCAGATACTCGGCGAGAGAGTGTGCGGTCTGTACGCGCGGGTCCTGCTCAGTCACGGTGGCGCTCATCTCAATACTCCTCATACCAGCTGCGACCGTCGCGCGTGATCATCGCGATCGAGGAGACGGGCCCCCAGGAGCCGGCCGGATAACGGCGCGGCGTGGCGGCGCGGGATTCCCAGCCATCGATGAGGGTATCGACCCAGCGCCAGGCGTGTTCGATCTCGTCGCGACGCACGAACAGATACTGCTGGCCCTTGATGACCTCCAACAGCAGACGTTCGTAAGCTTCCGGAATACGGCGCTTGGGGAAGGCGCTGTTGAAGTCGAGATCCAGCGGGCCCGGACGCAGACGCATGCCCTTGTCGAGACCGGAGTCCTTGGTCAGCACCTGCAGGGAGATGCCCTCGGACGGCTGAAGACGAATGATCAGCTTGTTGGCCGCCAGCGAGCGCTGGTCCGGATCGAAGATGTAGTGCGGCTGCTGACGGAAGTGGATCACGATCTGTGACAGCTTCTCCGGCATGCGCTTGCCGGTCCGCAGGTAGAACGGCACACCGGCCCAGCGCCAGTTGGAGACTTCGGTCTTGAAGGCCACGAAGGTCTCGGTCTGGGATTCGGTGTTGGCACCCTCTTCCTCGAGGTAGCCCGGCACGTGCTGGCCGTCGACGGCGCCCGCGATGTACTGACCACGCACCAGATCCGTATTGAGACGCTCGCCGGTGATCGGGCGCAACGCCTTGAGCACCTTGACCTTTTCGTCACGAATGGCGTCCGCATCCAGGTTGGACGGCGGGTCCATCGCGATCAGACACAGCAGCTGCAGCAGGTGGTTCTGCACCATGTCACGCAGCTGACCGGCCTGATCGAAGTAGCCCCAGCGCCCTTCGATGCCGACCTTCTCCGCCACGGTGATCTCGACGTGGGAAATCTGGTTCTGATTCCACTGGTTGCCGAACATCGGGTTGGCGAAGCGCAGCGCGATCAGGTTCTGGACGGTTTCCTTGCCCAGATAGTGATCGATACGATAGATCTGGGATTCGTGGAAGACGGCGCCGATCGCGTCATTGACGACGCGCGAGCTCTCCAGATCAGAGCCGATCGGCTTCTCGACCACGACACGCGAGTGCTCGTCGAGGCAGCCAGCCGCCTGCAGATTGCTGCTGATGTCGCCGTAGATACGCGACGGTACGGACAGATAGATCATCAGCGGGCGCGGCGACGGCTTGCCCTTGGCATCCACACGCCAATCGGCGATCGCGGAATAGCCTTCCACGGTGCTGAAGTCCAGCGCCGCGTAGCTGATGCGAGAGAGGAAGCGCTCGATGCATTCCTTCTCGAGGTGTTCCGGCTTGACGCGCTCCTTGAGCGCCGCCTGCACGGTGTCCTTGAAGGATTCGAGGCTGACATCCTGACGCGCCAGACCGATCAGGCGGGTTGCCTTCTCGAGCAGACCGTCACGGTCGAGGTGATAGAGGGCTGGATATAGCTTGCGCTTGGCGAGGTCGCCCAAGGCGCCGAACAGGGCAATATCCACGCCCGGAATGATGTCGGAACTCATGCCGCCGATTTCTCCCGTCGAAACTGCCCTGTATGCCGAAATGACCGACAAGGTGGGCGACTTCGAACCCGCCTCCTGGAAGGCTGCGCAGGCTGGCGCGGCGAGGAGAGGCTCGAATGACACACGGCACCGGGAAGGCGTTGGCGATACATGGCTGGTTATATTAACAACAAATGTAGCGATAACGCCGCTGTCACTCAAGACAATTCGCCCCACAAATAGGTAAACTTACCTAAAAGTGGTAGTCAGCGGCGCTTTCGCTTTCACCTCGTCCTTCGCGCCCCTGGATCAGCAAGTGACCCAAAGAGATGCTTGGCCTACCAGACGAGTGAGGCTAGGATGCCCAGATTACGTAGTTATTTCACTACACAATGGCAGGGTAACAGGCGAATGGCAGTACACGACCTCATCAATCGCATCCGTGAACGTCTCGACGAGCTCAATCGCTCCGAGCGCAAGGTCGCCGACGTCATTCTGGCGGACCCGGCTGCGGCCACCGGCATGAGCATCGCGGCGCTCGCTCAGGCCTCGCTGGTCAGTGAGCCGACCGTCAACCGCTTCTGTCGCAACTTCGATGCCAAGGGCTTCCCCGACTTCAAGATCAAGCTGGCCCAGAGCCTGGCCGGTGGCACGCCCTATGTGTCACGCAGTGTCGATCAGAACGATGATGCCGCCGCCTATGGCGACAAGATTCTCGGTGCCACCGTGGCCGCGCTCGACGATGCCCGCCGCGCACTGGACCCCAGACGCATCGAGCGCGCCGTCGATTACCTGAGCCAGGCCAAGCAGATCTGCTTCTTCGGCCTTGGCGCCTCAGGCCCGGTCGCGGCGGATGCTCAGCACAAGTTCTTCCGCTTCAACCTGCCGGTCATGGCCTATGAAGATGTGCTCATGCAGCGCATGGTGGCCGCCGCCTGCCATACCGGCGACGTGATCGTGATCATCTCCTACACCGGGCGCACCCGCGAGCTGGTCGATATCGCCAAGCTCGCACGCAGCAATGGCGCCGCGGTACTGGGCATCACCGCACCGGACTCTCCGCTGGCGCGCGAGTGCACCGAAGTGCTGGAAGTCATGGCGCCGGAAGACACCGATATCTATATGCCGATGACCTCACGCATGATCCACCTGGCCCTGATCGACGTGCTGGCCACCGGCGTGACGCTGCGCCGCGGAGAAGACTTCCAGCAGCATCTCAAGAAGATCAAGGACAGCTTGAAGGACACCCGTTTCCCACCGGAGTCTTGAGCACTCGTCACCAAGTCATCAGCCCCAGCCACGGCAAATGAGCTCTTCCTGCGCAGCCATTCAACGCGCTACTGACTCTTCAGCGTCACTTGAGCGATCCTTCAGGCATGGCGCGGGGCTTGCACCCGCGTGATCAAGACACAACAATACGCGCCATACCCCCTGACATGCGGTGCTCGCCGCATGATGTCTCATGTCGTGAATGCTGAGGATGCTTCCCATGCGCTGGCTGGCCACTGCTGCTCTGACCCTGATTTCCGCCCTTCCCGTGACCATGAGTCTGGCTCAGGCCGAGACCTTCAAGTTCACGGCAATTCCAGATGAAGACGAGTCACGCCTGGTCGAGCGTTTCGACAAGGTCGCCGACTATCTGGAAGAGAAGCTGGGCGTCGATGTCGAGTATGTACCGGTCAAATCCTACAGCGCCGCCGTCAGCGCCTTCCGCAATGATCAGATCCAGATGGCCTGGTTCGGCGGCCTGACTGGTGTTCAGGCGCGTCAGATGGTGCCGGGCTCCGTCGCCATCGCCCAGGGCGTGGAAGACGCTGCCTTCCGCAGCTACTTCATCGCGCGTCGCGACCTCAAGCTGGCCGGCGATGCCGCCGAGCCGCTGGACGCCCTGCCCGACTCCCTCGAAGGCCACTCCTTCACCTTCGGCGCCAAGACCTCCACTTCAGGCCGCCTGATGCCGGAATACTATCTGCGCGAGCAGTTCCAGCAGGCGCCGGACGCCTTGTTCAGCCGCGTCGGTTTCTCCGGCGACCACTCACGCACCATCGCACTGGTCGCGGCCGGCACCTATGACGTGGGCGCGGTGAACTTCGCGGTGTGGGAAGCGGCCGTCAAGGACGGCAAGGTCGACCCGAGCAAGGTGCAGGTGCTGTGGCAGACGCCGGCCTACCCGGATTATCAGTGGACCATTCGTGGCGATGCCGACAGCCACTTCGGCGCGGACTTCACCGCCCACGTCACCACGGCCCTGCTGGACATGAAGGACCCGGACCTGCTCGAGAGCTTCCCGCGCTCCGGCTTCATTCCGGCCAGCAACGATGACTACGCGCCGATCAAGACCGTCGGTGAACAGCTCGGTCTGCTGCGCTGAGCTCATGACCCAGGAAACACCCTCTCCACTGCTGCACCTTTCGCAGGACCACCTCGGCCATGGCGCCGAGGTGGTCCTGCGTGATCTGGATATTCGCCTCCTGCCGGGCGAGCGCATCGCCCTGCTCGGTGCCAGTGGCGCAGGCAAGTCCACGCTGCTGGAAGCCCTGCGCGCCGCGCTGCAACAGCGCGACGTAGCGGCCGCCTGGTGCCCTCAACGCCAGGGACTGGTGCCGCAATTGTCGGTCTACCACAACATCTTCATGGGCCGGTTGGACCAGCACTCACGGCTGACCAACCTGCTCAATCTGCTGCGCCCGAAACCGGCTCACTGGCAGGCGGTCGCCACGCTGTGCGAACCGCTGGGTATCGCCGGCCTGATGGAGCGCTCCGTCGAGGCGCTTTCCGGCGGTCAGCGCCAGCGTGTCGCCATCGCACGCGCGCTCTATCAGGGCCATGATCTGTTCCTCGGTGACGAGCCCGTCGCAAGCGTGGACCCGCATCAGGCCAGTCAGTTGATCCAGCTGATACATGCCCGTCACGTCACCAGTGTGGTGGCGCTTCATCAGCGTGAGTTGGCGCTTACTCACTTCACGCGCGTGATTGGGCTTGGCAAGCAGGCTGACGGCCAGGGGCACGTGCTGCTGGATGTCGCGACCGACGGACTGACGCCTGGCGACCTGGACTTCCTGTACCCCGCTGCGGCGACCCGCGAGTCATCCGATGTCAGCTGACCCCTCCACCATGACGGCAGAGCTGCGCCATCCGCCTCGCTGGTGGCAGGCACGCAGTGATGGCGCGCGCCTGTTGCGCCTCGGTGGTGGTCTGGTCATCGCCATGCTGGTATTGGTGCCCTTCGCCGATCTCTCCGTTACCTCGCGCGACCCATGGCAGGAACTAGGCCGCATGCTGGCGGGTCTGGCGTCGCCGGCTCCCGGCGCGCTGGAATCCCCGCTGCACGCTCTGATCCTGACCATCGCTTTTGCGCTGTGGGGCACCCTGCTGGGTGCGCTGATCGGGCTGCCATTGGCATTGGTCTATTCTCGCTCGCGTCTGCTACGGGGTGTCTGCGCCGGGCTGCGTGCGGTGCATGAGCTGTTCTGGGCGCTGCTGTTACTGCAGGTGTTCGGGCTATCGGCCGCCACGGCGCTGGCGGCGATCACGATTCCCTATGCCGCGACCTTCGCCAAGGTCTATGCCGAGATTCTCGAACAACTGCCGCAGGCGCCACTCAAGGCATTGCCCTGTGCCAGCTCGCGCGCGATGCGCTTTGTATATGCAGAGCTGCCGATGGCGTGGCGGCGCATGGCCAGCTATACCCGCTATCGCTTCGAATGCGGACTGCGCGCCAGTGTCCTGCTCGGTTTCGTCGGTTTGCCCACGCTGGGCTTCTATCTGGAAAGCGCCTTTCGCGAGGGCCGTTACGCCGAGGCGGGCGCTCTGCTGTGGATCTTCTATCTACTGATCGCCACGCTCCCATGGTGGGGGCACCGTCGAGCATTGCCGGTACTGGCCATCGCCAGCCTCTGGTGGCTGGGGCCATGGCCCGATGTCAGCCCGACCCTGCTGTGGCGCTTCATCAGTCATGACATCTGGCCGGCGCCGCTGGTCAATGCATCATTCGAGTCACTGACCTCGGGCGAGCTCGCGACAGACCTGCTGCAGTGGGCAAGCCACCTGCCCGATCTGCTGCCCGCCATCGGCAATACCTTGCTGCTCGGCCTGCTGGGCACCGCCGGTAGTCTGCTGATCGCCATGCTGCTGTGGCCGCTGGCCAGCCGCCATGTGGGCAACCGCCTCTCACAGCACTCGACCAACGGCCTGCTGATCTTCCTGCGCACCACGCCGGAGCTGATTCTGGCCTTTATCCTGCTGTTGCTGCTGGGGCCTTCCCTGCTGCCCGCCTGGCTGGCGCTGGCGCTGCACAACGGCGCGATCATCGCCTTCCTGTGTGCTCGCCATGCCAACCAGATTCAGCTGCCGCCCAGTCGCCCGCAGGGCAAGTTCGAATGCTGGCTCTATGAGCTCAACCCGCGTGTCGCTCCCGGCATGTTCGCGCTGCTGCTCTACCGCGCAGAGACCATCATTCGCGAGACGGCCATTCTCGGCATGCTGGGGGTGGTGACGCTGGGCTTCCATATCGACTCGAGCTTCGAATACCTGATGTTTGATCAGGCATTTGCCTTGCTGGTGCTCACCGCCATACTCAATATCGGCGTTGACAGCCTCGCGCGGCGCCTGCGCCCCAGCGGCGAGATCTCTGAAGACAGCTGCGTGCGCTGACTCCTGCCCGGCCTGCGCAGAAGTAGGCGCTGACTTCATGACGCCCCCGACTTCCCTTTGAGCGAGCCTCCCCATGCCTCAATCGTCGCCCGCAGATGCCGCCAGCACGGCAAGCGCCAAGCGTGAAGCACAGCGCATCACCTTGATCGGCGCGGCGCTGGATGGCGTGCTGGGTGTCGCGAAGCTTGTCATCGGCAAGCTGGTCGGCTCGCAGGCGCTGATCGCCGATGGCATCCACTCCCTGTCAGACCTCGTGACGGATGCCTTCGTGTTGGTGGCGACTCACTACGGCCGCCAGGCACCGGATCGCTCACATCCGTGGGGGCATGAGCGCATAGAGACGCTCGGCACTCTCGTACTCGGCAGTCTGCTGCTGGCCGTGGCGGGCGCCATTGGCTGGGAAGGTATCCTGCGCAGCTGGGAGCTGATGTTCGGCTCACTGACCATTCCGCTACCCGGTGCGCTGGGTATCGGCATCGCGATCATCTCTCTGCTCGGCAAGGAAGGTATCTTTCGCGCCACACTGAAGGTCGCGCGCAAGCAGAAATCCAAGCTGCTGGAGGCCAATGCCTGGCACTCGCGCAGTGATGCGCTCTCCACCGTAGCGGTGCTGATAGGCCTGATCGGTACCCAGCTGGGGGCCAGCTGGCTGGATGGCATCGCGGCGGTCGTCGTTGGGGTCATGGTGGGCAAGATCGGCGCCTCATTGGCCTGGGAGGCCTCACGCGAACTGATCGACACCGCCCTGCCACGCGAACAGCAACACGCCATGCGTGAGTGCTTGCTGTCACTGCCGGAGGTGCGTGGCGCCCATGACCTGCGCAGCCGCACGCTGGCCGGCCGTATCGTGCTGGAAGTCCACCTGCTGGTCGCGCCACGCATCAGCGTCTCGGAAGGCCATGCCATCGGCCACCACGCAGTGGCTCGCCTCAAAGCCGAATTCCCTCAGCTCAGTGATGTGCTCTATCACATCGACCCTGAAGACGACTCGCATCTCGGCCAGGCAAGCCTGGCGCAGCCCACGCTGAAGCAGCCCCTACCCCTGCGTAGTGACATCATCGCCACACTCGATGAATACTGGCAGCAGTCACCCCTCTGGCAGGCGCGCAGCGGCCTCACACTGCATTACGTCAATCATGCCACCACATCTGCTGACACCGACTCGCCAGCCCCGCATGTGGATATCCTGCTGGAGCTGCCAGGTTGTGCTACGCAAGCCGCCTCGGAAACGGCTCAGCAATGTAACCACGACGCCGACTCACGCAACGCATCAATCGCCGAGATGGAACGCCTCGCAGCGGGTCTTGAGTGGTTTGGCAAGCTGGAGATCGGCGTGATGTCACATATCCACCAGCACTGACGTGTGGGTTACACTGCAGGCAAAGGCAGGCATGGTTTCATGAATTTCAGAGACAGGCTTGGGCTGGCCCTCATTGCCCAAGAGCGCTCAAAGGCGTTCCAGGCATCGTCATCAAGACCAGAATTCACCCTCGAACAAAGACAGACATCCAATAGACAAGGAGCACGCCATGAGCAACGCATCCGGCGAAATGCACAAGACACGTATCATCAGTGAGCTGAAAGGCTTCATCCGCAAGCTGCTGCAAGACCCGAAGATTCTCGAGCAGTCACTGGTCGTGGCGCGAGCGCGCCTCAAGGAAGGCGCAGAACAAGGAAAGAATGAGCAAGCGGTGCTGGCTATCATCGCCAACGAAATTTCTGACACTACCAGCATCCATATACCGGAAGATCCGGCAGAACACTCCGATGCGGACAAGCTTTTCCTAGAGCTGCTGAAGGATGTGGTGGAAGAGGAAGAAGCTCTTTATTGATAACATCAGGCTACCGGAAGGTAGCCTGACTTAGCTAACGAGTGAAAAGCTCAGTGAATGTCTCTATAACTTTGCTTTTCACTTTTGACACTCATTATCCCATGTACGGTTTTGTACCCTTTTGTGCGTATCAATTCTTCTTCGAATTCAGCTCTAAGGATTACTTTCCCTTCCTTTACAGTATAGGCAGCTATTCCTTGTTCCATAATCTTAGATAGATCTGGAGTCTTTTTTAACATTTCTTTTACTGTGAAACCAGACTCAATAGTCAAGCTACGCGCTAAAGAAGTTCCACACAACCGCAATAGGTTGCAGCCATCACTAACTATAGTCTTATCGAAATGCCAGTCGATCAACGTAGGGAGTATATCCAGACTGGTTATAAAACTATCGCCGGAATACACCAACTCATCATTAATTATATTTGAGAAGGAAATGAATATATTGTACTGCTCCAATATTTCAGCTGAAGTACCATGTCCACCAACGTTGCTACAGCAAAACAAGTCATTTTCATGTGAGCTATGCTGTGTGAATGACTCACCATGATCAGACCATATAACCCCTTCAAAACTATTGCTATCAATTCTTGAAAGAACATCAGTAAAGATATCTAATGCACGGCCAGCATCCTCCACCATCACTTCATACTTTCGATTATCACTGGCTTGAGAAAGGTGACTCCAACGATGAGTCCAGGGCATGTGAGGAAGGGTGAAATGAAATACCAACAAGTTATCTCCAGCCATAACTTTACTCTTTGCTTTTATAGCATAATATTTTGCAGCCAGGTATGGATCGTAAGTAACAGCATTAGCTCTATTATGAATATGGAACGGAAGAATCTCTTTGAAAACAAAATCGTATTCAGACAATAGATTATAATATGGCATATCTAACAAAGGGGACGCTGCAACAAAATCCAATGCTTGTGTAGATGAGCCAAGATTATTCTCAAGTGAACATTTTTCTCCAATATGATTAAATCTTTTTTCATCTGACCCATAAATTATATTCCACTCATGATCTTCAAAAATGTTAAACATCGTACATTTAGGTTCAACGCTCGATAAATTGAATCTTACTCTGTTATTCTCAGGAGCCAGCCCTGTCGTCAATACATTCCAAGAAGCATATGTTCTTCCTACAGGTGACCAAGCATTATTGAAAGAAGACAAATGCTTAGAAGCTAAAAAGGTAGAATTATTAGCCAGTAGAGAATGTGCATCTGCTCTAACTGAGTCAACACCTAGAACATAGGTTATATTATTCACATCTTTCTTCGTATAACCATCGTTCCACTTATAAAGAGAAAAGTTAACAACCAGAAGTACTGATGGCATAAGCAGAAGCGATATCAATGCAAAATGCCGTCTACAGGAATCACTAAAAAACACTATAAAAAGTGATAGAAACAAACTTAAAATCGTACCTATATACTTCATCCAAAATTCATTGACGCTTAAATCTAAAATTTTGAATTGCGAATTCGGAAATTTGACTCCATTCACTACATCAAGCACCAAGAACAGAATGAAAGCGACTAGAACATTAATAAATATGGGTCTTACTCGCTGCCTTGAAATACTAAGAATCCATCGCGAGGCTAGAAGAGTAATGAATAAAACCCATAGACAGAAGACCGAATAGACCAATAGGTATACTCCGGTAATATAGAAGTCATACCTAGAGAAGTCATGCACAGAAAAATCTAAATTAAAGAATTTTTGGGGCATATTTTCACTAGGTATACGCTGCCCTAGCTGCATTAACGGATAAAATAGTAAAATGGCAAAAAAAGCTGTAACCCTATACATTTAGATCCCTCATATCAATAAAAAGGGACTGCACGTCAGTGCAGCCCCTTTTAACATCATAGATTGATATTATGAACCAGAACGACAGTCTGCAGGCACCCATGCATCATCCATGGTTGCATTTTTACCACAACTCCAAGTAATACTGCCACCAGTTGCAGAAGCCGTGGGTGTAAGCGTCAGTTCAGCATTATCATCTACGGTACCATTATAATTGACCGTGATAACACCGTTTGCGCCAACAGTAACAGAGTCAACCGCATTTCCGTTAATAGTGCTGGCCTCCTGGAGTCCGGCAGCTGCATTAGTTGCAGGAAATGAACTTGAGGTCGAGTAAACTTCAGTAACTGCTGTTTTTGCTGCTGCTGCCAACTGTAAACCTTCAGAGACATTAGCACGCTTAGTATAATCCTGGTAACGCGGGATTGCTATAGCAGCCAAAATACCAATGATGGCAATAACGATCATCAGCTCGATAAGTGTAAAACCAGCTTGTTGCTTGCGTGTCATGGTGTGACTCCCTTGCATTTGCGTAGTGAGATCAGGTCGTACGTCCTGAAACCCCGGTTACCTTCCCTGACCAGCAGGATGTTACAGAAGAATGTCAGTGTGGGCGCTTGATTCTAATGTTCCCAATAACATCTTCACCAGCATAACATCTTGATATCACGGGGTGTCGACCGGACGGGACGAGTGATACCACAGCCACAGTTCAGGTGCCATTGCCATGTCGCAAGACGCTTTCTTGGCGGCGCTGACGGCTGCTTGGTTGTTACAATAGATTACACTCAGTGACATTGCAAGCAACGAACACAAAAAGTCTGTGATCGAGATTCAGGATCTCTTCAACGTTACTCCCGCCCCACCAGCGTTTGGCTAGCTCCCCTCCACAAGCCCTATCCTCCTTTCATGTCATGAATGCGCCATTCCTAGTGCTGGGCAATCCAGCTACACTCTTCTGCAAGACGATGTTTGTTATACGATGGCTTACCGCACCAGAGTTTGCGCACAGCGCATCAGCGCATGCTTCACGTTTGAAGCAGTCAGAGTAGGTCCATCGGCAACTGCAACAGGAAGAGTGTCATGCCCCAGTCAGAACACACGCTAAAAGGATTTGCCGCCCGACTGGTCGACTCTGGCCTGCTCGAACCACAGGCAGCACAGCTGGCTGAACAGGAAGCCAATGAGGCCGGGGAAAGCCTGTTGCTGCACATCATTGCGCATGGTCTGGTGACAGCACGTGACGCGACATTGGCGGCCGCCTGGGAATATGGCCTGCCGTATGTGGATCTCGATGCCCTTCGTATCGACTCGCTGCCTTCCATTGATGAACTGCCCGAGAAGGTCCTGCGCAAGTTGGGTGTACTGCCACTCTATCGCCGTGAGCATCGGCTGACCGTCGGCGTGCCCTCCCCATCAACACTTACGCATCTAGATGAGCTGCAATTTGCCACTGGCTTGTCGATCGAGAGTGTCCTGGTCGCCGCCGACCAGCTGACGCCGGCATTGGAGCAGTACCTGGAAGCCGGCGAAGAAAGCGCCATGGACATGCTGAGCGAAGATGGCGAAGCACTCGATGGGCTGGATTTTGAAGGCGAAGAAGATAACAACAACGATCTGGCTATTACTGCCAACAGTGATGATGCGCCAGTGGTGCGCTTCGTTCACAAGGTACTGCTGGATGCCATCAAGCGTGGTGCATCGGATATCCACTTCGAGCCCTACGAATCCACCTATCGCATTCGTTTTCGTATCGATGGCATGTTGGTCGAGAATACCCGTCCACCCTTCAATATGCGTAACCGGATCTCGGCACGCCTGAAGGTCATGTCGCGCATGGATATTTCCGAGCGCCGTTTACCGCAGGACGGCGCGATCAAACTGCGCCTCTCCAAGTCACGCTCCATCGACTTCCGCGTCAATACACTTCCCACTGTGTACGGCGAGAAACTGGTGCTGCGTATCCTGGACCCCAGCTCGGCCAAGATGGGCATCGAGGCGCTAGGCTTCGAACCCGAACAGCGTGCCATGTTCGAGAAGACGCTGGATCAGCCCCAGGGCATGATTCTGGTCACTGGCCCGACCGGTAGCGGCAAGACCGTAACGCTCTACACTGGACTGAATATCCTCAATACTCCGGAGCGCAATATCTCGACGGCGGAAGACCCGGTCGAGCTCAAGGTAGAAGGCGTCAACCAGGTCAACGTGCTGCCCAAGATCGGCCTGGACTTCGCCTCGGCCCTGCGCGCCTTCCTGCGCCAGGATCCCGATGTAGTGATGGTGGGGGAAATTCGTGACAAGGAGACCGCCGAGATCGCCGTCAAGGCTGCACAGACCGGCCACCTGGTGCTTTCTACCTTGCACACCAACTCAGCACCTGAAACGCTGACACGTCTGAGCAACATGGGGATTGCCCCTTTCAACATCGCGAGTTCTGTCTCGTTGATCATCGCTCAGCGCCTTGCGCGCCGCCTGTGCACCCACTGCCGTCAGCCCGCGGAGATTCCACCTGAGGCAATGGCCTCGATGGGCTTCAGTGAAGACAATGGCTTCAGCGCAGCAGAACTCGAGGCGGCGACCATATTCCGCCCCGTCGGTTGCAGTCAGTGCACGCTGGGTTACAAGGGGCGCGTCGGCATCTATGAAGTCATGCCGATCTCGGATGAGATGAGCCGCTTGATCATGCGTGAGGGCACCGCCATCGAGCTGGCAGACCAGGCGCGCAAGGAAGGGCTTTCAGACCTGAGGCGTAGCGGCTTGCGCAAGGTGATGTCGGGCATGACCTCGCTGGAAGAAGTCAATCGCATCACCAAGGACTGAGCCACTGCAACTGACAGAGCATGTAATGGCTGTCCATGCTGGCGACTGCGATCAATACGCCAGATAGCTGACTTTTGCTCAGTCATCAGGCACATTGAAGACAAGATGACCCAGGCATTGATCATGGCTCGACCTTCAATGCCTGCTCCCCATTTATCAGGGAACGATAACTGACATGGCAACTCCCAGAACTGCCAAGAAAGACAAGAAAAAAGCGGGCATTGAAACTTGGCAATGGTCGGGCAAGAACTCGCGCGGTGAAAACGTCAAGGGCGAGCTGATGTCGGCCAACGTCGATCAGGTCAAGAACACGCTGGTCAGCCAGGGGATCGTGGTCAAGCGCCTGCGTAAGAAGTCCTCCCTGTTTGGCGGCAGCAAGAAGGTCAGTGGCAAGGATGTCACCATGTTCGCCCGTCAGATGGCAACCATGATCCGTGCTGGCGTACCGGTACTTCAGGCATTTGGCATCGTGGCTGAAAGCATGAAGAGTCCAGGCATGCGTCATCTGGTCGAAGACATGATGAATCAGGTGGGAGCAGGCGCCAGCTTTTCGGAAGCCTTGCGCAAACACCCTCAGCATTTTGATAACCTGTTTGCCAATCTTGTTGAAGCCGGCGAACAAGCTGGCGCCTTGGACAAGATGCTCGACCGTGTCGCAACTTATAAAGAAAAGATTGATTCACTCAAGGCGCGCGTCAAGAAAGCCCTTTATTACCCTATCGCCGTGATCGGCGTCGGGATCGGGGTAACAGCTATTCTGTTGATCAAGGTAGTCCCACAATTTGAAACTCTTTTTCAAGGCTTCGGCGCAGAACTCCCAGCATTTACTCAATTGACTATTAATCTGTCTGAGTACGCTCAAAACTACTGGTATGTAGCCCTTGGCATAGTAGTGCTTACTGGAATGCTTATTGCTCAAGGCATGAAACGATCTGAAAAATTTGCTTATGGCTGTCACCGCTTCATGCTCAAGGTACCCGTGCTCGGCGATATTCTGGATAAATCGTCTGTCGCTCGTTATTCACGCACATTGGCTACGACCTTCCAGGCAGGTGTGCCGTTAGTGGAATCACTTGATACTGCCGCCGGCGCCTCAGGCAACAAGGTCTACGAGCGCGCCATTGCCCAGATCAAGGAAGATGTCTCTACTGGCCAGCAGCTGAACTTTGCCATGCGCAATACCCAGTTATTCCCGACACTTGCGGTGCAGATGGTGGCGATTGGCGAAGAGTCGGGCTCACTGGATGCCATGCTCAACAAGGTTGCGGATTTCTACGAAGAAGATGT
Source organism: Cobetia sp. 1AS1 (assembly GCF_029846435.1). NCBI lineage: Bacteria > Pseudomonadati > Pseudomonadota > Gammaproteobacteria > Oceanospirillales > Halomonadaceae > Cobetia > Cobetia sp. 1AS1. The sequence continues at coordinate 187,955 of NZ_JARWKU010000004.1, read as the reverse complement.
CGACAACAAGGTAGATGCCCTGACCTCACTGCTGGAGCCCTTGATCATCGTGGTACTAGGCACCCTGGTGGGCGGGCTTGTAGTCTCGATGTATCTTCCCATCTTCGAGCTGGGCAACGCGATCTAGAACGCCGCCTGTATCTCGAAAGAAGCTTTCATGCCAAGCGGCCGCGCCACCAAAAGGACGCGGCCGTGTCATTTACTGACAAGGACGACTCGTGGAATCACTCGCCCAACTCTCCCCCACACTGCAAGCCTGCCTGGCCGGTATATTCGGTTTGCTGGTCGGCAGCTTTCTAAATGTCGTCATCACTCGCCTGCCCGTGATGATGATGCGCCAATGGCGCGCCGAGGCCCGCGAGGCATTGGAGCTGGAAGCCGAAGACACACCGCGCTTCAATCTGCTGGTGCCCGCATCACGCTGCCCGGGCTGTGACACGCCGATCAAGTGGCACGACAACCTCCCCATCCTCGGCTGGCTGAAACGGCGTGGTCGCTGCGCCAGCTGCAATACGCGTATCAGCGCGCAGTACCCGCTGGTGGAGCTGGCCGGAGGCGTGCTCGGCGCTTGCATCGCGTTGATCTACGGCCTGGAGGCACAGAGCCTGTGGATCTTCGGCGCCTGTCTAACCCTGCTGGTGCTGTCAGTCATCGACTTCCGCACCCAGCTGCTGCCAGATGCCATTACCCTGCCCCTGCTGTGGGCAGGCCTCGCCTATCAGTTGCTGTTCCAGCCTCTGATGCTGCCCAGTGCCGTGATCGGCGCGATGGCGGGCTATCTGGTGCTGTGGAGCTTCTACTGGCTATTCAAGCTGGTCACCGGCAAGGAAGGCATGGGCTACGGTGACTTCAAGCTGCTTGCCGCTCTCGGTGCCTGGCTCGGCTGGCAGTGGTTGCCGCTGCTGCTGATTCTGTCCGCCGGCCTCGGGGCCGTTCTGGGCATCCTGCTACAACTGCTGGTACCGCGTCTGCGCGGCGCACCGATGCCCTTCGGACCTTACCTGGCGGTTGCCGGCTGGATCGCCCTGCTGTTTGGCACGCCCTTGATGAGCCTCTACCTGAGCGTGATCGGCGCATGACGACGTCTTCTTTCCCCCAAGGCCCCATCATCGGTGTCACCGGCGGCATCGGCAGCGGCAAATCGAGCGTCGCGCGGCTGTTCGGCGAGCTGGGCATCCAGTGGGTGGATGCCGATGATGTCTCGCGCGAAATCGTGCGCCCCGGCGAGACCGCACTGGCCGAGATCATCGCCCACTTCGGCGAGTCGATCGTCACGGCGCAGGGCGAGCTTGATCGCGCTGCACTGCGCGAGCGTATCTTTGCTGCCCCTGAGGAGCGCCAGTGGCTGGAGCGCTGCACCCACCCGCGTATCAGGGAGCGGATCGTGCAGCACCTGGCGGCCATGACCAGTCCCTATCGCCTACTGGTCTCTCCGCTGTTGTTCGAGTCCGGCCAGGACAGTCTCGTCTCACGCACCCTGGTGGTGGATGTCAGCCAGGATGTTCAGCTGGCGCGCACGCTGAGCCGCGATGGTGTCAGCGAAGCGCAGGTGCGCGCCATCCTCGCGGCCCAGCTGCCACGTGAGACACGACTGGCCAAGGCCGACGATGTCATCGACAATGACGGAAGCCAGGCGCATCTTCGTGAACAGGTAGTGGCCATGGATGCCTACTATCGATCACTGAGCGCCCCCCACACACCGTTTCAGGACACCCCTCATGTCTGATGCCACCGCTCCCCACAATGGCAAGACACCATTGACCGTCGCTTGCCCGCAATGCCGTACCGACGTGGTATGGAGTGCCGCCAGCGAGTTTCGCCCCTTCTGCAGCAAGCGCTGCCAACTGCTGGACCTCGGCGCCTGGGCTGACGAATCCCACAGCATCGCCGGTGAGCCCGCCATGGATGAGACCAGCATCGACGAGATGGTGGCGCGCATGGAGCGCGACATGCATCAGCAGTAGCGCTCGAGAGAAACCTGCTGGTTCAGGCTGATACAAAGCTCGGTACTCAAGACGCTCGACAGCCAAGATGCTCGGCAACAAAAGTGCTCGGCAACAAAAGTGCTCGGCAACAAAAAAGACCCTCGAGGCTAGCCTCGAGGGTCTTTTTTCGTTCAGGCAACTGCCATCAACGCGCGATCATCACTTCCAGAAATCACGGATCGATGCGATACCCTGGGCACCGACGGCGCGTGCATGATCGCTGTCATAGCGGGACATGCCGCCCAGCGCATAGACCGGCATGCATGCCTGCTCGACCAGCCCCTGGAAGTCATGCCAGCCCAGCGGCGGACGCTCCGGGTGCGACGGCGTCACACGCAGCGGCGACAGTGACACGAAGTCACACGCCACACGGCCGGCCTGATCCAGCTGCTGCTGATCATGGGTGGAGGCAGACAGCCACTTGTTGGCGGCGATCGGACGCTCGCCCTTTTCCGCCAGCTCCGCCAGACGCACGCTGGTCAGGTGGATACCATCCGCATCGACCTTGCCGAGCATGGACGGTTCAGCGTTGAGCAGCAGACGGGCGCCACGCGCATGACAGATCGCCAGCGCCTTCTCGGCACGCGCGATATAGGCCGCCTCATCCAGCTCCTTGGCGCGCAGCTGGACCAGACGCACGCCGTCCTCATCCAATGCACGCGTCAGACGCGTCTCGAAGACGTCCTCATCGGCCTCTTCCGGCGTGATCAGATACTCGCGCGGCAGCGAGACCGCCCGCAGAATCGGCAGATTCGCCGCCGGGAAGGCGTACTTGTAAAGATCCTCGATCTCGACCCAGCGCACTGCCTGCCCTTCACGGCCAAAGGGCTCGCCAGTGAACTGACGCGTTTCCCACACATCCAGCAGGATGTGCTTGTCCGGGTATTCGTGATGAATACGGATCAGCGGCTGAGCACGAATGATCTCGATGCCCAGCTCTTCGCACAGCTCACGCTTGAGCGCTTCCAGACCGGTTTCGTAAGGCGCCAGCTTGCCACCCGGAAACTCCCACAAGCCGCCCTGATCCACCGTCGAGGGACGACGTGCAATCAGGACCTGGCCCTGTTCGTTTAAGATGGCGGCAGCCGCCACGTGAACCCTTCGCTTCGGCATGATGCCTGTACCTTTGACTCGCGTTGTACATCCGACTCCGCCTCGAGAGGCGAAGCCTGCGGGAGATATTGCATTACCGTTTCAGCGTAAGCCTTCGCTCTGGGGCGTCAGCTACGATAATCAGCGTTGATCGAGACGTAATCGTGGGACAGATCCGATGTCCAGATGCGAGCTTCCTGCTGTCCACGTCCCAGGCGGATGCCGATCACCAGCTCTTCCTCGGCCATGGCGGCACTGCCGGCGGCTTCGGTGTAACTGTCGGCACGGCCGCCCTGTTCGACGATGGTGACGCCATTGAGCGTGATCGCGACACCCGTGACGTCCAGCTCTTCCAGCGGCGCACGTCCAACGGCCGCCAGAATGCGACCCCAGTTGGCGTCGCTGGCATAGAGCGCTGTCTTGACCAGCGGCGAGTGCGCGACGGTAAAGCCGACGGCACGCGCCTCTTCCTGTGAACGCGCCTCGCTGACCTCGATGGTGACGAACTTGGTCGCCCCCTCGCCATCGCGAATGATGGCCTGAGCCAGCTCGAGCATGACCTCCGCCAGGGCGGCCTCGAACGCGATCAGGTCTTCACCCTCGACACGCCCGGCCTGCCCCGTGACAGCCAGCATGCAGGCGTCATTGGTGGAAGTATCGGAATCGACGGTGATGCTGTTGAAGCTCTTGACCACCACCCGGCGCAGCATGGCGTCGAGAGCCGCCTGATCGATGGCGAGATCAGCATCGGTGGCCACGAAACCCAGCATGGTCGCCATGTTCGGGCAGATCATGCCGGAGCCCTTGGAGACACCGGCCAGCGTCACGCTCTCGCCATTGCTCAGCGTCAGTGTCCGCCAGCTGCCCTTGGGCCGCGTATCGGTGGTCATGATGCCATGCGCCGCGGCAGACCAGTCGCCCTCGCCCAGGTCGGCAAAGGCTGTCGGCAACGCCGCCGTCAGGCGATCCATCGGCAGCGGTTCACCGATCACGCCGGTCGAGAACGGCAATACTGCCTTTGCATCACAGCCGGCGATCTCCGCCAATGCCTGGCAGGTCGCGCGAGCATCGGTCATGCCCTGCTCGCCAGTCCCCGCATTGGCATTGCCGGTGTTGATCACCAGATAACGCGGCCCGTCGACGCCTGCCGTGAGGTGCTCACGTGCGACATGGACCGGTGCCGCACAGAAGGCGTTGCGGGTAAAAGTGCCTGCAAGACGCGACCCTGCCTCGAGGGCCATGATCACCAGATCACGACGACCCGGCTTCTTGATACCGGCTTCAGCAACCCCGATCTGAAAGCCGGCAATCGCCGGCATGTCAGCGGGAAAAGTGGAAGGCCCTACCGCCATCGCTCACGTCTCCAATCATGGTGTTCTGTGACAACTGCTCCCTGCGAGCCGAATCGACGTGACGCGCAGGGAGGCTGTTTGGCGCAGTGTCAGCTCAGCTTGCCGTGGCACTGCTTGTATTTCTTGCCGGAACCGCACGGGCACGGGTCGTTGCGACCGACCTTGGGCACATCGCGGCGCATCGGCTCGCCATCGCCCTGGGCCTGAGGCTGCGCACCGTACTGTGCCTCGACGACCTCTTCGGCCGCCTGGACACCGTCTTCACTGACCGCATCTTCATCGATACGGCGCGTTTCGGCGCTGGCCTGCTCGCGCTCGAGGTTGGCACGACGCTCTTCTTCCAGCGTGTCGACCTCTTCCTGGCGACGCACCTGCACATGGCTGAGAATCCGCACCACGTCGGACTTGATGTTGACCAGCAGCGTCTGGAACTGCTCGAACGCTTCGCGCTTGTATTCCTGCTTCGGGTTCTTCTGGGCATAACCGCGCAGGTGGATACCACGACGCAGGTTGTCCATCGCCTGCAGGTGCTCCTTCCAGCGCGTATCCAGCACCTGAAGCATGACCTGCTTCTCGAAGCGGCGCATCAGCTCAGGGCCAACGGCCTCGACCTTGTCGGCATAAAGCGCTTCATGGGCAGCCTGCAGACGTTCACGCAGCGTTTCCTCATGGAAGTGCTCGTCCTCTTCCGCCCACTGCACCAGCGGCAGGTCGAGGTTAAAGTCGGTCTTGAGGTCGTTCTCGAGGCTCGGCAGGTCCCACTGTTCCGGCAGGCTCTGCGGCGGCACACGCAGGGAGATGGCGTCATCGAGCACCTCGCGACGGATGCCGGCGATGTTCTCGGCGATCTCGTCGGCTTCGAGGATGTCGTTGCGCTGCTCATAGATCACGCTGCGCTGGTCGTTGGCGACATCATCGTACTCGAGCAGCTGCTTGCGCACGTCGAAGTTGCGACCCTCGACCTTCTTCTGCGCGCGCTCGACGGCATTGGAGACCATCTTGTGCTCGATGGCTTCGCCCTTCTCGAGCCCCAGCGCGCCCATCAGACGCTGCACGCGGTCAGAACCGAACAAACGCATCAGGCTATCTTCCAGCGACAGGAAGAAGCGCGTGGAGCCCGGGTCACCCTGGCGACCGGCACGACCGCGCAGCTGGTTGTCGATACGGCGTGATTCGTGACGCTCGGAGCCGATCACGTGCAGACCGCCCGCGGCCAGCACGGCTTCGTGACGCTCCTGCCAGCCATGCTTGATCTCGTTGATCTGCTCTTCGGTCGGCGCTTCCAGCTCGGCAAGCTCGGCTTCCCAGTTGCCGCCCAGCATGATGTCGGTACCACGACCGGCCATGTTGGTGGCGATGGTCACGGCGCCCGGACGACCCGCCTGGGCGATGATGGCGGCCTCGCTGACGTGCTGCTTGGCGTTCAGGACGTGATGCTTGACGCCTGCCTTGTGCATCATCTGCGACAGCAGCTCGGAGGTCTCGACCGAGGCGGTACCCACCAGCACCGGGCGACCTTCCGCGACCTTCTCGCGGGCGTCCTCGATGATGGCGTTGAACTTCTCTTCCGCGGTCAGATAGACCAGATCATTCATGTCCTTGCGCGCGATGGGCTTGTTGGTCGGGATGACCATCACGTCGAGGTTGTAGATCTGACGGAATTCGAAGGCCTCGGTATCGGCCGTACCGGTCATGCCGGACAGCTTGTCGTAGAGACGGAAGTAATTCTGGAAGGTCGTGGATGCCAGCGTCTGGCTTTCCTTCTGGATGGCAACGCCTTCCTTGGCCTCGACCGCCTGGTGCAGGCCTTCAGACCAGCGACGACCGACCATGGTACGCCCGGTGTGCTCATCGACGATGACCACTTCGCCGTTGTTGACGATGTAATCCACGTCACGCACGAACAGGTTCTGGGCACGCAGCGCAGAGTGCACGTGGTGCAGCAGGCTCAGGTTCTGGGCCGCATACAGGGAATCCTCTTCCCCGAGCAGCTCCTGGGCACGCAGCAGCGCCTCGACCTTCTGGTGACCGAACTCGGTCAGCTCGACCTGCTTCTGCTTCTCATCGAGGGTGAAGTCGCCGCTTTCCGGATCTTCCTCATCGCTGCACTGCTCGAGCTCGCGCGCCATGCGATCGATGATCTTGTAGAGGTCGGTATTCTCTTCCACCGGACCGGAGATGATCAGCGGCGTGCGCGCCTCATCGATCAGGATGGAGTCGACCTCATCGATGATGGCGAAGTGCAGCTTGCGCTGGACCTTGTCTTCCAGCGAGAAGGCCATGTTGTCGCGCAGGTAATCGAAACCGTATTCGTTGTTGGTGCCGTAGGTGATATCGGCCTGATAGGCGGCGCGCTTGTCTTCATTGGGCTGGCCGGAGTAGATGACACCGACACTCAGGCCGAGGAATTCATACAGCGGACGCATCCAGTTGGCATCACGGGTGGCCAGATAGTCGTTGACCGTCACCACGTGGACGCCTTCGCCGGTCAGTGCGTTCAGATAGACCGCAAGCGTCCCCACCAGCGTCTTGCCCTCACCGGTCTTCATCTCGGCGATGCGACCTTCGTGCAGCGCCATGCCGCCGACCATCTGGGTATCGAAGTGACGCATGCCCATGATGCGCTTGCTGGCCTCACGCACGGTCGCGAAGGCTTCCGGCAGCAGCTTGTCGAGGTGTTCCCCTTGCGCGAGACGCTCGCGGAATTCCGCGGTCTTGGCTGTCAGCGCCTCATCGGAGAGCGGTTCAAGCTCGCTCTCGAGCGCATTGATCGCGTTGACCCGCTTGCGCAGGCGCTTCACTTCGCGATCATTCTTGGAACCCACTACCTTGGTCAGGAATTTACCCAGCATATTCTGTCCTTGTACGTGACCCGGGGTCGGGTCACGCCTTCACATATCATGACACTCAAGCGCTGCCGCCAAACGCGATGACAGGGCAGCTCGATGTGGCCCGGGGCCCATCAGGCATTACGCTCGAAAGAGAAAACGAACCTCATCATCCGCGGCGCGAACGATGAACGGGGTGTCAGGACAGAATGGGCGGCGCACGCGGCGCGATGGCATTGACGAGGCCACGCAGCAGGACGCGGGTGCAAGAAACGAAGGAGCGCTGGCGCGGGAGGTTGGGGCTGGCCTGGGGCGCACGACGCACCCGCTTGCGCAGGCAGCGCAGCCCCTGACGGCGACTCTCGGCACGAATCACCGCGGGTGCCAGCAATTGGATGCTGGCCAGCGTCAGATTGACGCGCTCGACCTGCGCTGCGCTCAGTCCAGCGGGGAACAGACAGCTAAGCAGCAGGCCTGCCAGCAGCCAGCGCGGCGCCGTGCGTACCGACCAGCGACGCGAAGCGCCGCTACCGGAATCCGGTAACGCACGAGGGCGTGCTGTGGCATCGACAGGGCTCATGCTGTTGCCGGACTCCCGCTCATGATAGATTGCCGGAAATCACTGAACCGGCATGCAAGCCCATGAGTATAAAGGCTAAGCGTTTCCGCGCCCAGCCCGCGGCGCGCCTGTTGAACGGCAAGGGGCAACTTGGCAGCGTCATGCGCCAGGCGCGCATGCTCGAGCAGGCCCAGCTGCACCTGCGTGCCGCACTGCCCAAGGACATGCAGGAACAGGTCTTCGTCGGCGGCTATCACGATGACACCTTGACGTTGATCACCAGCCGCGCCTCCTGGCTGACCTGGCTGCGCTATGAGCAGCGCCGCCTGATCAGTGTGCTGCGCGAGCTGCCAGAACTCGCCACCCTCGCCCGCCTGGCCTTCAAGGTCCGCCCGATTCGTCCGGCCTTCGTGCCCGCGCGCCAACCACGCCACCTGCCAGAGGCTGCCGCAGAACACCTGCTGGATTGCGCTTCCCATACCCGGGACGAGCGGCTGCGCCTCGCCCTGGAGCGACTGGCGGCCCACGCATCGGATCCGGGCGACGACGCCGAGACGCCCTGAGCCAACTCAAGCATTTCTTGTCTTGCATGCAAACAGCCGCGCCGCCCAGAAGGGCGGCGCGGCTGTTGTCGTTTCCATCTCCGGCTGGCTAAGGCCGGAGCAGGGCTGTCAGGCTGGACGGGCTAGGTCACAGTGTTCTGCTCGTACTGTCTCTCTGAGTGCTTTTCGTCTGAAACACCTCGTCTTGCAGCTTTCGCAGATGTCATTGACCTCGACTCAGACGGCAAGCGCCGGAGAGGCATAGGAAATCGGCATCGCATCGGAGTTCTCGAAGGTGACGATCTCGTAGCTGTCGGCATTTTCCAGCAGCGCGCGGCACAGCATGTTGTTGAGGCCATGACCGGACTTGTAGCCACGGAACTCACCGATGATGCTGTGGCCCAGCTGGTAGAGGTCACCGATGGCGTCCAGCACCTTGTGCTTGACGAACTCATCGTCGTAACGCAGGCCTTCATCGTTGAGGATGCGATAGTCATCGACGACGATGGCGTTGTCGAGGCTTCCGCCCAGCGCGAGGTTCTGGGAGCGCAGGAATTCGAGATCACGCATGAAACCGAAGGTACGCGCGCGAGACACTTCCTTGACGAAGGAGGTGGTAGAGAAGTCGACCGTGGTGGTCTGCTTCTGCTGCTCGAACACCGGGTGATCGAAGTCGATGGCGAAGGACACCTTGAAGCCGTTGTGCGGCAGGAAGGTCGCGACCTTGTCACCATCACGCACTTCGATCTCGCGCTTGATGCGGATGAACTTCTTGAGCGACGACTGCTCCTGGATACCAGCGGACTGGATCAGGAAGACGAACGGACCCGCGCTGCCGTCCATGATCGGCACTTCCGGCGCGGAGAGCTCGACGAAGCAGTTGTCGATGCCCAGGCCTGCAAAGGCGGACATCAGGTGCTCGACGGTCGTCACCTTGGCTTCACCGTTGGAGACGGCGGTGCACATGGTGGTGTCACGGACGCTCATCGCATCGGCACGGATATGAGCCTGCGGCTCGAGATCGGTACGGATGAAGACGATGCCGGTGTTGACCGGAGCGGGACGCAGCGTCAGGTAAACCTTGTCACCTGAGTGCAGACCAACGCCTGTGGCGCGGATCGTATTCTGGAGTGTTTTTTGTCGAATCATAGGGAGATAGCCAGTCAGCCTGAATTTGGAAACAGTGTTCATGATAACAGCAATGCAGGAATTCAACAAATTGTCACCTGCCGCTGTTAGGGAAATTCAACATTGCCTTTCGAGCACCATTGAGGCTGACCCGCGCGCCTGCTGGCCTCGTGCTGAGTATGAACACGCAATCACCAAACAGTTCTCACTCGCACTGCCATAAAACGATAATCAATGTGCAAGACAGCTTGAAGTCCTCCCTTCCTTACGCGCCCACGGCACTGGCGGATGCACCCGTGACGCACAGGCAGCGCCCCGCGCCGGCGGCAAAAGCCCCTTTTGTCTGCCCCGGAAACGACTTCACCCACCCGGGAAGCCCCGGATGGGTGAAGTCAGACTCATGATGAGCCGTGTCATCTCAGCCTCATGCCGACTGGCACATGAGCGTCAATGACGTGTCAGTCAGTGCGCATCAGTCAGCCTGGCGACGCAGGAAGGCCGGGATATCGAGATAGTCATCCATATCACGCGACTTGCGCGGCTCCGACTTCTTGGCTGCCGCTTCCTGCTCTTCCTTGGCCTGACGGGTGACCGTCGGCGTCTGCAGGCTGCGGTAATCCGCCGGCTTCTCGACGGTACGCTTGGCCGGTGCCGTTTCACGCGCCGCCGGCTTCTCGACGCGACCGTCGAGACCTGCCGCCACGACAGTGACACGCAGCTCGTCGGTCATGTCCATGTCGATGGACGTCCCGACCACGATGGTGGCGTCCGGAGAAGCGAACTCCTGCACGGTGGCACCCACATCGTTGAATTCACCGATGGAGAGGTCCGGGCCCGCCGTGATGTTGACCAGGATACCGCGCGCGCCGTGCAGATCGATGTCTTCGAGCAGCGGGCTGCGAATGGCCTTCTCGGCGGCTTCACGAGCACGGTTCTCGCCGATGGCGTCACCGGTCCCCATCATCGCCATGCCCATCTCGGACATGACAGTGCGCACGTCGGCGAAATCGACGTTGATGATGCCCGGGCTGGTGATCAGCTCCGCGATCCCCTGCACGGCACCCAGCAACACGTCGTTGGCGGCGCTGAAGGCGCTCAGCAGGCTGGCGCTCTTGCCCAGCACTGACAGCAGCTTCTCGTTGGGGATGGTGATCAGGGAGTCGACGTGCTCGGAGAGCTCCTTCATGCCCTGCTCTGCCGCCTTCTGACGACGCGGCCCTTCGAACGGGAACGGACGCGTGACGACGGCCACGGTCAGGATACCCAGTTCCTTGGCGACCTGCGCCACGACAGGAGCACCGCCGGTACCGGTACCACCCCCCATGCCAGCGGTGATAAAGACCATGTCGGCGCCTTGCAGCAGCTCGACGATACGCTCACGGTCTTCCATCGCCGCCTGGCGGCCCACTTCCGGGTTGGCGCCAGCGCCAAGCCCCTTGGTGATTTCACTGCCCAGCTGCAGGACAGTCTTGGCGGCCACGCGCTTGAGCGCCTGAGCATCGGTGTTGGCGCAGATGAACTCGACGCCTTCGATGTTGCTCTCGACCATGTGATTGACGGCGTTACCACCGCCGCCGCCAACACCGATCACCTTGATGACCGCGCTGCTGGAGGGTGCGTTATCTACCAGTTCGAACATATGCCCTGTCTCCTGGATCACAGTCTTTCTGTAATCCCTGTCAGAAATTTCCCTTGAACCAGCCCTTGATCCGCTCCAGCGTGGAGGTGTCGTGCTCTTGGCCGTGAACGCGTCGCGCGGCAGATTCCTCTCTGCGCACCGCGACGGTCGTCGACGATGGCGTGTGCCGCTCCTGTTTCATCCCATAATGTAGCAAACCCACACCCGTGGAATAAATCGGATTGCGGACCACATCCGCCAGTCCACGCACATTTTGCGGGCAAGCGATGCGAACCGGCATGTGGAAGATCTCCTCCGCCAGCTCAACGACACCTTCCATGCGTGACGTTCCACCCGTCAGAACCACGCCCGCAGCCACGAGATCTTCATAGCCACTGCGACGCAATTCATCGCGGACCAGGGTGAACAGTTCCTCATACCTGGGCTCGACCACTTCGGCCAACGCTTGACGGGACAGATCACGTGCCGGTCGGTCACCGACACTCGGCACCTTGATCGTCTCGTCGCTGGAGGCCAGCTGGGTCAGAGCACAGGCATACTTGACCTTGATTTCTTCTGCATATTGCGTCGGTGTGCGCAGCGCCATGGCGATGTCATTCGTGACCTGATCACCCGCGATGGGGATCACAGCCGTATGACGAATGGCACCTTCGGTGAAGACGGCGATATCCGTGGTACCACCGCCGATATCCACCATGCACACACCCAATTCACGCTCATCCTCGGTCAGAACCGCATGACTCGAGGCGAGCTGCTCGAGAATGATGTCGTCGACTTCGAGCCCGCAGCGACGCACGCACTTCTCGATATTCTGCACGGCATTCAGTGCAGCAGTGACCAGGTGAACGCGCGCCTCAAGACGCACCCCGGACATGCCCAACGGCTCGCGAATACCTTCCTGACGGTCAATGGCATATTCCTGCGGCAGCACGTGAAGAATGCGCTGACCTTCAGAAATCGCTCGAGCGCGCGCCGAGTCGATCACGCGTTCGATATCAGACGGCGTCACTTCGCGATCCTTGATCGCCACGACACCATCGGAATTCATCGAACTGATATGACTGCCGGCGATGCCCACATATACCGAGTGGATATCGCAGCCGGCCATCAACTCAGCCTCCTCCACTGCGCGCTGAATCGACTGTACGGTCGATTCGATGTTGATCACCACACCCTTCTTCATGCCACGTGAAGGGTGGGAGCCAATTCCCGCAATTTCGATACCGCCATCATCGGTCGGCTGACCCACGATCGCGACTACCTTGGAGGTTCCGATGTCCAGCCCGACCACCATATCCTGTGATTTGGAATGTCCTGCCATAGGTCGGGCCAGCTCCTTGATTCTGGTTCATCATGAAAATAATTGCGCGCTTTGACAGACAACATGTCTGCCGCACCACCCAAAACGGGTTTACGTTCCGTTTAACCCGTACAGAGGGATTTGACTTCCCAGTATAGGAGCAGCCACTTGGGGCATACCAGCCTAAAATACCGAGGGGCGCAAATCCCCGCTAGAATAGGCGGGATTGACGACAAATGAAACTGGCGATATCGCCATTTTGCTAATACTCACACGCAAATGAAGCATGTAGTGAGTGTCGCCATTTGCCTCAACTGTCCTTGCCTTCTTCGGGTGCCGTCGTCTCCCCATGCCACGCCACTGCCACTCCGTTGGGGTAGCGCAGATCAATGTAGCGGATCTGCGACGCCTCATCACCCAGACGCCGCTGCCAGGCCGCCATGAAACGCGCCAGACGTGCCTCTCGATCATTGCGACCCAGCATCACCCACACCGAATCATTGACCTGAAAGCGCCAGGCGCCGCGTGGCTCCAATCGCAACTGGGAGACATTGAGCCCCAGCCCGCCCAACTGGCTCTGCAGCGCGTCAAGCTCGGCCAGCACTTCGGATCCACTGCCCTTGGGCCCCGCCAGATTGGGCAGATTGCCCAGCTGTGTGACCGGGCCCGCCTGGAAGGCATCACCGCGCACGTTGAGCAATTCGCCATCATTCCAATAGGCCACCGGCTGCTGTTCAAACAGCTCGAATTCGAGTGTATCCGGCCAGCGACGCGAGATGCTGACCTCACTCAGCCAATCGATCGCCAACGCGCGACGCCGAACCTCGCCCAATGGGACAGAGAGCCAGCTCTGGCCACGAATCAACGGCGCGATATGACGCTGAAGGTAGGCAGCACTGACATGATCGAAGTCACCCTTGATGGTGACCCGCTCAATGGGACGATCAAGCCAGGTCCACAATGCCTGTCCGCCCGCGACCAGCAGCGCAAGACCGAGAACGAGGCCGAAGATTGCGCCGGTAGTGCTACGCGCCGCCATCGATCAATGACCACTCTGCTGAGCGACTGACGCGTCGTTTGCGTCCCGCTCGGCGAGAGTCGTGTCGAGAATGCGCAGCACCAGGGTGGCGAAATCGAGCCCGACATGCGCCGCGGACTGCGGCACCAGGCTGTGATCGGTCATGCCCGGCGAGGTGTTGACTTCCAGCAGCCAGAAGGCGCCGTCCGCATCTTCCATCACATCGACACGACCCCAACCCTCGCAGCCCAGCACGTTGAATGCCTTGAGCGAGATATCGGCCAATTCCGCCTCGCGCGCAGCGCTCAGACCACAAGGCAGCAGATAGCGCGTGGTATTGGCGATGTATTTGGCATCGTAATCATAGAACCCGCTATCGGCTTCGATGCGAATGGCCGGCAGAACTTCGCCGTCCAATACCGACACCGTGTATTCCGGGCCCTTGATGAAACGCTCGGCCATCACCACCGCATCGAAGCGGCTGGCATCCGTCCAGGCATCCTGGAGCGCCTGGGCGTCCTCGACGATATGGATGCCGAGTGTCGAGCCCTCATGCACCGGCTTGACCACCACCGGCGTACCGAGCGTCTCGAGCACCGACTGCCAGTCCGTGTCCGCCGCCAGGCGACAGGAACGCGGCGTCGGCAAGCCCTCGATATCCCAGAGCTTCTTGGTGCGCAGCTTGTCCATGCCCAGTGCAGAGGCCAGCACGCCGCTGCCGGTGTAGGGGATGCCCAGCAATTCCAGCGCCCCCTGCAAGGTGCCATCTTCGCCGCCGCGACCATGCATGGCGATGAAGACACGGTCGGGGCGCAATGCCTCGAGACCGGCCAGCCCATGCGCCATGTCATAGCCCTGCACATCGACACCTGCGCCCTGCAGGGCCGCCAGTACCGCCGCGCCGCTCTTGAGCGACACCTCGCGCTCGGCGCTCAGGCCACCGAACAGCACCACGACACGTCCATAGCGCGTGGCCAGCTCAGGATTCACGCCTGTCGATCCATACGAGGAGGAAGAGACGGTCATAGCGTCACCTCGTCAAGCTTGAGGTCGGCCCCCGCCAGTGCCAGCGCAATGCCACCGACATCGCCCGCCCCCTGGGTAATCAGGATATCGCCCGGACGCAGCACGTTCTTGAGCAGGTCCGGCAAGGCACGCTTGTGCTCGACGAACAGCGGGTCCACCTGACCGCGCTGACGGATCGAGCCCGCCAGCGAGCGGCCATCGGCGCCCGGAATCATCGCTTCCCCGGCGCTGTAGACATCCAGCAGCAACAACGTGTCGACTTCGGACAGCACACGCACGAAGTCTTCATAGAGATCATGGGTGCGTGAATAACGGTGCGGCTGGTATGCCATCACCAGACGGCGCTGCGGCCAGCCGGCGCGCACGGCGCGAATCACCATCTCCACTTCGCGCGGATGGTGGCCATAATCGTCCACCAGCATCACGCTCTGCTCACCATTGGGTGCCGCGAATTCTCCGTGCACCTGGAAGCGACGACCGACACCGGCAAAGCTTGCCAGTGCGCGGGCGATGGCCTCATCGCTGACACCGACATCGGTGGCGATCGCGATCGCCGCCAGGGCGTTGAGCGCATTGTGCTCACCCGGCATCGCCAGGGTGATCTCGAGCGGTGCATGGCCTTCCGGACGCAGCGCCGTGAAGCTGAGCTGACCGCCACCCTGGCGGAAATCGCTGATGCGGTAATCGGCATCGTCGCTGAAGCCGTAGGTCACGAACTGACGCTGAACACGCGGCAGCAGCTCACGCACGTTGGCATCATCGATACACAGCACCGCCAGACCGTAGAACGGCAGGTTGTGCAGGAATTCGATGAAGGTGTCCTTGAGGCGATTGAAGTCGCCCTCATAGGTGGCCATGTGATCGGCATCGACGTTGGTCACCACCGAGATCAACGGCTGCAGATGCAGGAAGGAGGCATCGGACTCATCCGCCTCGGCGACCAGATACTCGCCCTCGCCCAGACGGGCATTGGTGCCCGCGCTGGTCAGCTTGCCGCCGATGACGAAGGTCGGATCCATGCCACCTTCCGCGAGCAGGGTCGCGGTCAGGCTGGTGGTGGTGGTCTTGCCGTGGGTGCCGGCAATCGCGATGCCCTGGCGGAAGCGCATCAGCTCGGCAAGCATCTCGGCGCGACGCACGACGGGGATGCGATGCTCCCGCGCCCAGGCCACTTCCGGGTTGGTGGTGTCCACCGCGGTCGAGACCACGACCACATCCGCGCCTTCGGCATTGATGGCCGCATGACCGATGGCGACACGCACGCCGCACTCACGCAGGTGAGCCGTGACGGCGGATTCCTTGAGGTCACTGCCGCTGACCTCATAGCCCATGTTGCCCAGTACTTCGGCGATACCACACATGCCCACACCGCCGATGCCGACGAAGTGGATACGACGGATGCGGCGCATACCTGCACCGCGATCAGAATTGCTAGCGTTCAAGGCGAGTCTCCATGCAGCCTGCCAGCATGGTCGCTACCGCATCGAGTTCCGCACTATTGCGGGCGCGAGCGGCCATGCCAGTGAGTATCTTGGGGTCGAGCAATTCTGCCAGCGTCTCGGCGAGGCGCTCGGCAGTCAACGTATTCTGGGGAATCAGGCGCGCGGCATCCGCCTTGACCAATACCGCGGCATTGACGGTCTGGTGGTCATCCACGGCGTGGGGGAACGGCACCAGCACCGCAGGGCGACCTGCCGCAGCCAGCTCGGCCACGGTCAGCGCGCCGGCGCGACAGACCACGAGGTCTGCCCAGGCGTAGGCCTCGGCCATGTCACCGATGAACTCGCTGACCTCAGCCGTGACGCCGGCTGCCTGATAGGCGGCAAGGGTTGCCTCCTGCTTGTCACGTCCGGCCTGATGGCGCACCACGGGGCGCGAAGCTTCCGGCAGCAGGGCCAGCGCCGGCGCGAGCGTCTCGTTGAGCGCCTGAGCCCCCAGCGAGCCGCCCATCACCAGCAGATGCAAGGCACGCGACTCGCCTGCCGCCTCGGCAGCAGACTCGGGCGTATGACCTGCGGCACCGACATTCGCGATCTCATCGCGCACCGGATTGCCCACCACCTGAGCCCCGAGGGCCGGCGGGAAGGCGCCCGGGAATGCGGCGTAGACACGCGTCGCCATCCGCGCCAGGACCTTGTTGGTCAGGCCCGCGATGGCGTTCTGCTCATGAATGACCAGCGGAATGCCTTCAAGGCGCGCCGCGAGCCCGCCCGGGCCACTGGCGAAGCCACCGAGGCCCACCACCAGCACCGGCTTGAGCTCACGAATCACGCGCCGTGCCTGCAGGACGGCGCGCGCGAGACGAAACGGGATCGCCGCATAGCCCGCCAGTCCCTTGCCACGCAGGCCTGCGACCTCGACCCGATGCAGCGGGTAGCCGGCGTCGGGCACCAGGCGATTCTCGATGCCGCGCGGGCTGCCCAGCCAATGGATCTCGTGGCCGGCAGCCGCGAGGGCACGCGCCAGCGACAGCGCCGGGATCACATGCCCTCCCGTGCCGCCGGCCATCATCAGCACGACGCCCTTGGAGACAGTGTCTACCGAGTCGACCGCCCCCTCGGGAGCGATGGTAGAAGAAGATGACGTCATGCCTGTGCTCCTTGCGGTGTCTCGGTCGGCTTCTTGGCCTTGCGCCGGGGCGCGGCGGCATTTCCTGTCGAGGTGCGGGTCAGCTTGCGGGTCTCGGCATCGATACGCAGCAGTATCGCGATCTGCACGCAACTGACGATCAGGCTGGAGCCGCCATAACTCATCAGGGGCAGAGTCAGCCCCTTGGTGGGCAGCAGTCCGCTGGCCACACCGATGTTGATGAAGGCCTGCGCCCCCAGCACGAGGGCGATACCGTAGCCGAGGTAGGCGCTGAACGGCAAGCCGGCGAGTTCAGCGCGGCGACCGATCTTGAAGGCGCGGTAGATCAGCAGTCCGAACAGCGCCACCACGGCCGTCGCCCCGATCAAGCCAAGCTCTTCGGCCAGCACGGCAAACACGAAATCGGTATGTGCTTCCGGCAGATAGAACAGCTTCTGCACGCTGTTGCCCAGCCCCATGCCGCTCAGGTGGCCACGACCGAAGGCAATCAGCGCCTGGGTCAGCTGGTAGCCACTGTCATACATGTTGGCCCACGGGTCGGTATAGGTGGTCAGACGCTCCCAGCGATAGGGTTCGGCGATCGCCAACAGCCAACCACCACCGCCGGCCAGGCCCAGCAAGACGATGAAGCCCCACCAGGCAACGCCCGCCATCAGCAGCATGCCCATCACGGCGCCGCCCATCACCACGATGGAGCCAAAGTCAGGCTCCAGCGCCAGCAGCACGATCATCAGCAACAAGGGGACGCAGGGCAGAATGAGGCCGTTGACGACGCTGGCGCGCACCTTGTCGAGGCGGCGGTCCAGATAGCCGGCCAGCCAGATCATCAGACACAGCTTGGCGATCTCTGAGGCCTGCACCCCGCCGACCAATGGCAGCGGTATCCAGCGCTTGGCGCCGTTGATCTCACGCCCGACCACCAACACGACCACCAGCAGCACGAAGCCCAGCATCAGCATCGCGAAGCTGCGCTGCTGCCAGGCAGACATCGGCACGCGCAGCGTACAGATCGCGGCCACCAGGCCGATCACGATGAAGATGCCGTGGCGCATGCTGTAGTAGAAGGCATTGCCATCGAAGCGCTCGCTCGAGATCTCGCTGGAGGCAGAGGTCACCATCACCCAGCCGATACACAGGATCGCCAGCGCGCAGAACAGCAGCCAGCCGTCGACGGGCTGACGCTCTGCCGTCAGGGTGTCATGGACTCGCCGGGCCTTGTTACGCATCGCAGGCTTCCTTGTCGCTGCCGCCAGGGCCAGAATTGCAGTCAGCACCGGACATGATGTGCTGCGTGACCCAGTCACGGAACGCATCGCCGCGCGCCATGTAATTGGGGAACTGATCGAGACTGGCGCAGGCCGGTGACAGCAGTACGCAGTCCCCCGCCTGAGCGATCTGTCGAGCATGACGCATGGCCTCCAACAGCGTCATGACTGGCGTCACGGTAACGCCATCGGCCAGGGCTTGCGTCAATAGCGGCGCATCCTGACCGAACACCACCGCCTCACGGGCGTAACGGGCCAGTGGCGCCGCCAGCGGCGTGAAATCCGCGCCCTTGCCCTGGCCACCGGCCAGCAATATCAGCTTGCCCTCGAGCGTCGGGCCGAGACCGGCGATCGCCGCCAGCGTCGCCCCGACATTGGTGCCCTTAGAATCATTGATCCAGCGCACGCCCGCCACCTCGGCGATCAGCTCGCCGCGATGCGGCAGCCCCGCGAAGCTTGCTAGCTCGGCGACCATCGCCGTCTCGTCGAGGCCGATCGCGGTGCCCATCGCGAGTGCCGCCAGCGCATTGGCCTGATTGTGGCGGCCGGCCAGTCGCACCTCCGCAGCAGGCATCACGCCGCGCAGCTGGCCAGACTCGACATGACACAGCGACAGCGTGCCGCACTGCTCCGCCAGGCACCATTGCGCCTGCCTGGTAGCCTCATCGGTCGACTTACCGGCCGACTCCCCGAGCTGCACGCTGAAGCTGACTCGCGCCACCGCATCATTCTCGGCCGGCCAGCTCCAGGCGTCATCGGCATTGATGACCGCAAGGCCTGCGCCGCGGAAGATACCGCGCTTGGCGGCCTGATAGCCGCGCATGCCATCGTGGCGATCCAGGTGATCTTCGGAGAGATTCAGGAAGCAGGCGACATCGGCCTTGAGCTCAGGCGTGGTCTCGAGCTGGAAGGAAGACAGCTCCAGCACGTAGAGCTCGGCATCAGGCTGCTCACGCAACAATGTCAGCGCGGCAGTGCCCAGATTGCCGCCGACCGCCACGTCACGACCGGCACGCACGGCCATCTGCGCGATCAGTGTGGTCACGGTGGACTTGGCGTTCGAGCCGGTGATCGCGACCAGCGTGGGCCGCTTGCCCTGCGCATCGCGGGCCTGGCGCTCGTCCAGCGCACGCACGAAGAGTGCGATCTCGCCGACCAGCCGCTCGCGAACCCCATCGAATACCGCCTGACGCGGGTCAATACCTGGACTGAGCACCACCTCGCCGAAGCGTGACAGGTCCAACGCTTCCAGCGGGCCGAGATGTACCTCGGCCTGCGGCGCATGCTCGCGCAGGCTCTCGAGGCCCGGCGGTGCGCTACGGGTATCGGCGACGGCAAAGTCGATGCCGCGATCACTCAGATGGCGAGCGATCGCCTGTCCGGAGACACCAAGACCGACCACCAGGGTCGGTCCTTTGGCAGGCACCGGCGAGGCCGGTGCTTGAGAGGTGACAGAGAGGGTCATCGCGAATGCGTCCTCAGCGAACCTTGAGTGTGGCCAGGCCAAGCAGCACCAGCACGACGGTGATGATCCAGAAGCGCACGATGACGCGCGGCTCCGGCCAGCCTTTCAGCTCGAAGTGGTGATGCAGCGGCGCCATGCGGAAGATGCGTCGCCCGGTCAGCTTGTAGGAGCCGACCTGCAGGATCACCGAGACGGTTTCCATCACGAAGACGCCACCCATGATGAACAGCACGATTTCCTGACGCACGATGACCGCCACGACCCCCAGTGCCGCGCCGAGTGCCAGCGCGCCCACATCGCCCATGAAGACCTGGGCGGGATAGGTGTTGAACCACAGGAAACCGAGGCCGGCACCCGCGATGGTGGCGCAGAACACGGCCAGCTCGCCGGAACCGGCGATGAACGGAATGTGCAGATACTCGGCGAACTTCAGGTTGCCAGAGGCGTAGGCGAAGATGGCCAGGCCCATGGCGACCAGTACGGTCGGCATGATCGCCAGACCATCGAGGCCATCGGTCAGATTGACCGCATTGGAGCTGCCGACGATCACGAAGTAGGTCAGCACCATGTAGAACACGCCCAGCGGGATGACGACGTCCTTGAAGAACGGTACCAGCAGGCCCGTCTCGGCCGGCGTGCTCGCCGTCAGGTACAGCACCACGGCGGCGCCGATGCCCACCACCGACTGCCAGAAGTACTTCCAGCGCGCCGGCAGGCCACGCGGATTCTTCTCCACCACCTTGCGGTAGTCATCGACCCAGCCGACGGCGCCGAAGCCCAGCGTGACGGCCAGCACCACCCAGACATACAGGTTGGTCAGATCGCCCCACAGCAGGGTGGAGACGGCCATCGACAGCAGGATCATCACGCCGCCCATGGTCGGGGTGCCGGCCTTGGAAAGGTGAGACTTGGGGCCATCGTCGCGCACGGCCTGGCCGATCTGACCATCGACGAGCTTGCGTATGACCCAGGGACCCAGCCATAGACACAGCAACAGTGCCGTCAACGTGGCCAATACCACGCGCAGGGTCAGATAATTGAAAACCGTAAAGGCGCCATTGAATTGGGCCAGAAACTCAGCAAGCAGCAGCAGCATGACTCACATTCACCTTGATGCGTCGACCTTGAGCGCGGCAACGACATTCTCCATGCCAGCGCTGCGAGACCCCTTGACCAGAACACTGGCCCCGGTGGGTAGATGGTTACGGGCGTAAGCTTCCAGCTCTGCCCGCTCGATAAAGTGCTTGCCACCGGCCCCGAAGGCCTCGGCAGTCGCCTGGGCGCCCTCGCCGCAGGTGGCAATGAAATCTATGCCCAGCTTGCGGGCGTGGTCGCCCACCTCGGCATGCAGACGTTCGGCGTCTGCTCCGAGTTCGCCCATGGCGCCCATCAGGCACCAGCGCGGCGCAGGCAGTGTCGCCAGCAGATCCAGCGCCGCCAGCATGGCGCCGGGGTTGGCGTTGTAGCTGTCATCCAGCAGACGCGAACCGTTGATGCCCGCCACGACGCCCAGCCTGCCGGGCACGCTCTCGGCGCTCTCGAGTCCGGCGATCACCAGATCACTGTCGATGCCCAGTGCCAGGCACGCCGCGGCAGCCGCCAGCGCATTGGCCACGTTGTGACGCCCCAGCAACGCCAGCTGGACACGACCGAGCGAGCGGCCATCAAACGTCAGTTCGAAAGCATAACGCCCGAGTTCATCCGCGCCTAGCTCACGTGCCTGCAGGCGTGCCGGGCGGTCAACGCTATCCACGCTGCCATCCACAACGTCATCCGCAACGCTGAAGTCGATGACATCGACCGCCTGGCCGGTTGCGGCCAGCGCCTGCCATAGCGAGAAGTAGGCGTCATCACGGTTGAGCACCGCGACCGGACGTCGCCCTCCCAACGGGCTCAAGCCCGCCAGGATCTCGCCCTTGGCCTGGGCGATCTGCCCCATGCCGCCGAATTCGCCGACATGGGCGCCGGTGACATTGGTGATCACCGCCACTTGCGGGCGCGCCAGGGCCGTCGTCCAGGCGATCTCGCCGAGATGATTGGCGCCCAGCTCGACCACGCCGTGCTGGTGGGCATTGCTCAAGCGCAGCAACGTCATCGGCAGGCCGAAATCGTTGTTGAGGTTGCCGTGATTGGCGAGGCTTTCGGCCTCGAAACGCGCGGCATCCCGCACAAGGATGGCATGCACCAGGCCCTTGACGCTGGTCTTGCCGCTGTTGCCGGTCACCGCGATCAGCGGCCTCCCCCAGGCACGGCGACGCGCCGCCGCCAGCAGCCCGAAGGCCAGCCGGGTATCCGCGACGACGATCTGCGGCAGCGGATCATCCACTGCCCGCTCGACCAGCGCCGCGACGGCGCCATTGGCGCGCGCCTGGGCGAGGAAGTCATGGGCATCGAAGCGCTCACCCTTCAGGGCCACGAACAGCGGTGCGGCCTGCTCGCCAAGCTTGCGGGTGTCCGTCTCGATGGCGCCCAGCGCCTGATCGCGCAATGCCTGTGGCAACTGCACCCCGAGCACCGCGGCCACTTCCTCGAAGGTACTCAGACCGACGGGCTGTTCAGGCGCACTCATGCGTCACGCTCCTGACCTTCCAGCATCGAGAGCTCTCGACGCTCCAGCGCCGCGACCGCATGAGCCACATCGGAAAACGGCAGTCGCTGACCGTCGATTTCCTGATAGTCCTCGTGCCCCTTGCCGGCGATCAGGATGACATCATGCTCGCCGGCATCGCGGATGACCTGGGCAATGGCTTCGCCCCGCTCGGCGATATCCAGCACGCGCTCGCGGGCATGAATGCCGGTCATCATCTGCTGACGGATGGCGGCGGCATCCTCGCTACGCGGATTGTCATCGGTGATCACGACACGATCGGCGCCCTGTTCGGCGGCCGTGGCCATCAGCGGACGCTTGCCGCTGTCGCGATCGCCGCCACAGCCGAGCACACACCACAGGCGCGCATCATCCCGCGCCGGAAGGTGGGCGCGCAGCGCGGTCAGTGCCGTCTCGACGGCCTCCGGCGTGTGGGCATAGTCGACCACCACCACCGGCGCGCCATCACGGCTCAGGCGCTGCATGCGCCCCGGTACCGGCGTCAGACGCGGCGCGGCGGCAAACAGCCCCTCGAACGAATAGTCGAGGCCATGCAGGATCAGCATTGCCAGCAAGGCGTTGTCGAGATTGAAGCGCCCCATCAGATTGAGGCCCAGCTCGCGCTCGCCATCCGGCGTCGCGATCACGGCAACCTGGCCCAGCGGCTCGGGGAAGACATCCAGCACGCGCAGGGTCGCGACATCATCACGCCCCATCGCCAGCACTCGCACGCCGCGCTGCATGCCGGCCAGCATCAGACGCGCCAGCGCATCATCGGCATTGAGCACCGCAAGCTTGAGTTCGGGGCGCTTGAACAGCTTCGCCTTGGCCGCCGCATAGGCCGCCATGCTGCCGTGGTAGTCGAGGTGGTCTCGCGAAAGATTGGTATAGCCCGCGACGGTGAAGCGACAGCCATTGACGCGCCCTTGATCGAGCGCATGCGAGGAGACTTCCATCGCGATCAGCTCGGCACCGGCCAGGCTCAGGCCCTTGAGCGCCGCCTGCACGGCCAGAGCATCAGGCGTGGTGCGCTCGCCCGCGACCAACGCGCCGGGACGCCCGATGCCGAGCGTGCCGATCATGCCGGCGGGCGTGCCCATCGCTTCGGCCAGCTCGGCGATGTAATGGGTGACGGAAGACTTGCCATTGGTGCCCGTGACCCCGACCAGCGTCAGCGACTCGGGCACACTGAAGGCCTGGCGGCCCAGCTCACCGAGCTGCTCGCCCAGGTTCTCGAGCCAGACGACTCTGGCATCGCCTGAATGCAGCGCGAGACGTGCATCCCCGCCTGCGGGTCTTTCGGCCAGCACCAGCTCGGCACCGCCCTCAAGCGCCGCGGCGATATAGTCGCGGCCATCGCTGGCGATGCCGGGGATGGCAATGAAGAGGGAGCCCTGCGCGGCACTGCGACTGTCGATCGTCAGGTGCCAGTCATCGCGCGCGGCAAGCCGTGCACGGCAATCGTCATTGAGGGCGCCTGGCCACAGCGCCAGCAATGCTGCCAGCATGTCTGTCGCCGTGGCCAACGGGCGCGCCAGAAACTCGCCCAGGCGCCTGGAATCGTGCGGTGAAGTCATGTCGGAAGACCTTCCTTGTTCCCGATGTCCCGGAACGTATTCACTACATGAGAAAAAAGACGCAGTCGCCCGCCTGAGGCCGACGACCGTGCCACATGAAAAGCGTTACTCACCGACCTTGCTGTCCGGCGGCACATCCAGCAGGCGCAATGCCTTGCCCACCACGCGCCCGAACACGGGCGCCGCCACCAGACCGCCGTAATATTCTTCCCCTTTGGGGTTCTCGATCATCACCACGGTCACGATACGCGGATCAGACACCGGTGCCACACCCGCGAACAACGAACGATACGCGGTCTTCTGATAACCACCGGCCGTCACCTTGCGCACGGTGCCGGTCTTGCCGGCGATGCGATAGCCTTCGACCACCGCCCGCTTGGCAGGCCCGTTGGGCTGCACGATCTTTTCCATCATGCCGAGCAAGGCGTGCGCGTTGTCCGATGAGATCACCTGGTCACCGACCGGCGGCGTCTTGACCTTGAGCAGCGACGGCGGCACACGACGGCCGTCGTTGGCGAGCGCGGTGTAGGCGCTGGCCAGCTGCAGCGCCGAGACGCTGATACCGTAACCGTAGGAGATGGAGGCCCGCTTGCTGCGCGACCAGTTGGTCGGCGGCGGCAGCACGCCGGTCGTCTCGCCCGGGAAGCCGGTGCCCGGCGCCTGACCGAGGCCCAGCTCATAGTAGCGATTCCACACCGCATCATCCTCGAGACTCAGCGCCATGCGGCTCATGCCGATATTCGAGGAATGATAGAGGATGCCCGCCATGTCGAGCTTGCCGTAGTTGCGGAAGTCACGAATGGTGAACTGATCGACCCGCATGTAACCCGGCGTGGTATCGATCACCGAGTCCGGCTGATACTTGCTGGAGGCAAGGCCGGCGCTCATCGACAGCGGCTTCATGACCGAGCCGGGCTCGAAGGCATCGGTGATCGCGCGGTTGCGTAGCCCGGCGGGATCAAGCCCGGCGCGGTTGTTCGGGTTATAGGACTTCTGATTGACCATCGCCAGCACTTCGCCGGTGCGCGCATCCATCATCACCAGGGTGCCGCCATCGGCGCGGTGCTCCGCCACGGCCGCCTTGAGCTCGCGGTAGGCCATGTATTGCAGACGCAGGTCGATGGAAAGGGTCAGGTCGCCACCGGGCTTGGCTTCGCTGATCAGATGCAGGTCACGCACCAGGCGCCCCTTGCGATCCTTGAGCACACGTCGCTTGCCCGGCGTACCGGAAAGGTAGGAATTGTAGGCAAGCTCAAGCCCCTCCTGGCCCTTGTCATCGACGTTGGTCACGCCGATCAACTGGGCGGAGACTTCTCCGGAGGGGTAATAGCGCTTGTATTCCTGCTTGTGGCTGACGCCCGGAATATCGAGGTCGATGGCAGGCTGGGCCTGCGGCGGGGTCATCTGGCGTTTGATGTACATGAAGCCCTTGCCGGCATCACGATAGCGGCGGACGCGTGCGATCAGATCATCCGGCTCCTGACCCAGCGCGCGCGCCAGCAATGACAGCCGCACGGGGTCGTCGGGCACCTTGCGCGGGTCGGCCCACAGGGTGATGACCGGCGTGGAGATCGCCAGCGGCTCACCGGTGCGATCGGTGATCATGCCGCGGTGAGCATTGATGCTGTCGACACGCAGGGTGCGTGCGTCGCCCTGATCCTGCAGGAACTGCTGATCGAAGAGCTGGAGATAGCCGATGCGGCCGACCAGAGCGACAAGCCCGGCCAGCACGATGAAGAGCATGATGCGATAGCGGGCAGGCCCCATGGCCGCGCGCGCGCTCTTGCGGGCACCGCTTGCGGCCTTGGGACGAGCGGGCGTCTCAGCGCCGGTGGCTTTGCGCGGATTGCGCGGGCGAGACGAAGGCGGGCGACGCGTGGCCATCAGCGAATGACCTCGACATCGTGGACATCCGGGACGCGCATCTCGAGTCGCTCGATGCTGATGCTTTCGATACGCGCCGGTGCCGACCAGGCACTCTCTTCCAGCAACAGGCGGCCCCAGCGTGCACGCGCATCATCGCGCGCCGCTTCCAGCTTCTGCAGCTGGGCATATTGGCCGCGCGAGAGGTGGGAGCTGATCACGACAGCAGCGGCAGAGCCGAGCAGACTGAGCATCAGCACCGCGAAACACAGGTGACGCCAACGCATCTGCACCTTGATCGGCCAGTTACCCGTCCAGCCATCCTGTCTCCGTCCCGCCATGCCGACTCCCTAATCACTCTGAACGTGATGCCCCGCATCACGAATATCCTTGCAGACTGCCAACGTGCAGGCGCGATGTTCGCTCACTTGTTTGAAGCGCCCGGCGCATTATGTCAGCAAGTGGCGTTAGCCGCTAAGAGTTGCAGCACGGCAACACTTGTGTCGTCCTTTCACCACAGCCCACTTGCGCGCGCGCCTGCCGGTAGGCAGGCGCAGAAAGAGGCACGATTCCCCAGAGGGAGCACTGACGCTATTTGAGCTTTTCGGCAATGCGCATCACGGCACTGCGCGAACGGACATTGGCATCGACTTCGCTTTGCGAAGCCTTCTGCGCCTTGCCCACCAACTTGAGACGCTTGTTGAGCTGGTCTTCACGGATCGGCATGCCACGTGGTGCCTGATCCCCCCGCGCCTTGTCACGCATGAAGCGCTTGACGATGCGGTCTTCCAGCGAGTGGAAGCTGATCACGACCAGACGACCGCCGGGCTTGAGCGCCTCGAGACCGGCATCCAGCGCGCGGGTCAGCTCATCCAGCTCACCATTGATGTGAATGCGGATCGCCTGGAAGACACGCGTCGCCGGGTGCTTGTGCTTCTCCCAGTTGGGGTGGGCATCCTTGATCAGGCTGGCGAAGTCGCCGGTGCGCGTGATGGGTCGCTCGGCACGACGCTCCACCACGGCGCGTGCCAGACGCTTGGCATAACGCTCCTCACCATAGGTCTTGAAGACCCAGGCCATGTCCTCGGCACTGGCACGCGACAGCCACTCGGCGGCGCTCTCGCCACTGGTGGGGTCCATGCGCATGTCCAGCGGGCCATCATTCATGAAGCTGAAGCCACGCTCGGCATCATCCAGCTGCGGGGATGACACGCCGATGTCGAGCAGGATGCCATCCAGCTGGCCGTGCACGCCCTCACGCTCGGCATACTCGCCAAGACGCGCGAATTCACCGGCATGGATACTGAAACGCTCGTCATCGATGGTCGCAGCTTCCGCCAGCGCCTGGGGGTCACGATCACAGGCGATTAGACGCCCCTCGGGCGCCAGACGCGACAGGATCAGACGCGAATGGCCACCGCGACCGAAGGTGCCGTCGAAGTAGACGCCGGCCGTGTCCTGAATCAGGCCATCGACCGCGCCATCGAGCATGACACTGACATGCGCGAAGCGATCAGCCACTTCGACGGACTCGGTATCGGCAGACTCGGTAACGGAAGGAGCGCTGGGCTTGGACATGACGAAACTCTGGACCTTGGCACGCGATGCGAGCAGTGAAAGCCGGTGGCAAAGGGCACCGACAGCATAAGAGCGGAAACAGCGCCTGCGTGCAGCAGGCAAGCGGCTGAAACACGAATTCAAGTGCCATAACCGACAACCGGCGCCTGTCACGGCAGCGTGTTCGTTGCCATCCAACTGCAATGGTCATTCACGAAACACGCAGCGGACGGCGCCGGTCATGCGAATTCAAGGTGTGCTGCCATCGCTCGCATCGCGAAGGCTGGCAGCACACTGACGTTATAAGGCGGGAGATGGCCGATAAGCCGGGTCTTGTCGTGGACAGTCATTCATCTAGGCCCTGAATCACTACAGGGCTCAAGCAACCAACCCGCCCCCACTGCGGGCAGCAGCATAGGGGGCCTATTTGGTCTTGCTCCAGGTGGGGTTTACCTCGCCGCGAACTGTTACCAGCCGCGCGGTGCGCTCTTACCGCACCCTTTCACCCTTACCGGTCAGCCGAAGCTGACGTAGGCGGTCTTCTCTCTGCTGCACTTGCCGTCGGCTCGCGCCGCCCAGACGTTATCTGGCACCTTGCCCTATGGAGCCCGGACTTTCCTCCCCCAGCTTGCGCTGGCGGCGACTGTCTGGCCGTCTCCCAAGCGCGCAAGACTACCAGTGTCATGGGCCTTTCACAAGACGAAGCCTGCGCAGGCCGAACAATGGCAGCGGCAAAAAAGTCTGGCGTGACAGAGGTTTGCTTATTCCTCTGCCGCGTCCTTCATGGCTTGCGCCTTGGCATACCAGGCTTTCTTGCGCCCGCCCACCAGACGCGTGGCGATGGCGGCCATCTGCTTGACGCCGACACCCTCCTCGAACAGCACCTGCAACAGGGCGTCGCCTTCGACACTGGCCGCCTCGTCGCCGTCACGTGCCGGCGCTCCTTCGATCATGACCACGAACTCACCGCGGGTCTGATCACTGTCAGCGTCCATCTGCGCCAACAGCTCGGCTGCCGTGCCATCGAGGAAGGTCTCGAAGGTCTTGGTCAGCTCACGGGCCAGCACGACCCGGCGCTCGCCCAGCACCTCGCGAATATCGCCGAGCAGCGCCTGGATGCGGTGCGGAGACTCGTACAGCACATGGGTGGCGCTATCGTCGCGCAGCGCGGCAAGGCGCGCCTGACGCGGGCCACCCTTGTGGGCCAGAAAGCCCTCGAAGGTGAAGCGATCCGTCGGCAGGCCCGCCGCGCTGAGGGCGGTGATCAACGCGCACGGCCCCGGCAGCGGCACTACCTTGAAGCCACGCTCGCGCAGGGCGCGCACGACGATGAAGCCGGGATCGGAGATCAGCGGCGTGCCGGCATCGGAGACCAGCGCGACGCGTCGGCCTGCCTCCAGCGCCTGACACAGCTGGTCGACACGACCACGTTCGTTGTGATCGTGCAGGGACATCATGGGCACTTCCAGGCCCAGGTGACGCAGCAACCGCGCGCTGTGGCGGGTATCCTCGGCTGCGATCAGGTCCACTTCTCCCAGCACCCGCGCGGCGCGGGGACTGAGATCATCGAGGTTACCAATCGGCGTGGCGACCACGTACAATACGCCTTCAGAAGACTCGGACATTCAATGCTTCGACTCGTTGAACTCAATGGTAGAAATGGTCGTCAGACACAGGCAGATTGCCTTGGGACATTTCATCCGAAGGACGCTGCATGCGTGGCCCTGATCGACCGAGTGCCATGATGCCTTTCACCCTTCATCACAGTAGGCGGCGATGCAGTCCTGACCGCATCGCCCATCAGCCAAGGGACCGTCGTACATGCGCCAGACATGGAATCGTGCATCAGCCAATACGCTGAGCACTTCGTCAGCCATCCGGCAGGAGGCCGCGCGCCGTTCACGTTCCGGCCTGCGCACGCTGGCGGGCCTCGCCGCCTCCGCCCTGCTGCTGGCAGGGTGTGCCGGACAGTCACCGCTTTCCAGCGGCCCCGGTGCCGATGCCCTGCTCGCTCAGGCCGAGCAGCAACAGGGTCAGCAAGCGGCCAGTACGCGCCTGCACGCTGCGGACATCCTAGCACGCAGCGGCGACAACGCGCAGGCGATCACCATCGCATCCGACATCGATCCAACAAGCCTCGAGCCGCAGGAACGCGTGCAATGGGCCCTGCTGCTGTCGCGTATCGCGCTTGAGCAGCAGGACGGCTGGAACACGATCCTGGCCACCTCGGTGCTCGAGGACAACATCCAGATGTCCAGCGATGACCAGCGCACACTGCGCAAGCGTCGCGGCCTGGCACTCGGCATGGTCGGCGAACCCCTGGCCAGCGCCCAGACCCTGATCGCCCTGCAGGCCGACAGCGATGACCTGAGCATCAACGACACCCTGTGGGAGCAGCTCACGCGCCTCTCACCCAGCCAGCTCAATGAGCTGGCCAGTGCCAGCCCCACCGCCAGTGGCTGGACGGACCTGCTGCGCCTGCAGCGTCGCTTCGGCGGCAACATCGACCAGATGTTCTCCGCCATCAACGACTGGTCGGACGCCAACCCGCAGCATCCCGCCGCACGCCAGATGCCGCAGGGCATTCTCGACCTGCGCGAGCTCTCCGGCCAGGAAGTGCGCAAGATTGCCGTCTTCCTCCCCGAGTCCGGTTCGCTCAAGCGGATCGCCCAGGCCATCCGTGAAGGCATCGAGGCGCGCCATCGCAGCGCCATCGACAATGCCGAGGCCACGCCGCAGCTGAGCTTCTATGACACCTCGAGCGCGGACCTCAAGACCCTGTATGCCCGTGCCACCATGGATGGCGCCCAGGTCGTGCTCGGCCCGCTGGACAAGAAGCTGGTCAGTCAGCTCGAGACCCAGAACAGCCTTCCGCTGCCGACACTGGCCCTCAACTACGGCACCCATGACAGCAACCGTGCCGACAACCTGTTCCAGTACGGCCTGTCCGCCGAGGACGAAGCCCGCCAGGTCGCCATGCGCGCCGCACTCGACGGCCATCGTGGCGCCGCCGCTCTGGTGCCCAACAATGCCTGGGGCCAGCGCGTCTACAGCGCCTTCCGCGACCGCTTCGAGCAGGAGGGCGGCGACATCGTCTCCGTCGAGCGCTACAACCCCAAGGGCGCCGTCAGCTCAGCCGTCAAGGACCTGCTGTCGGTCTCGAACCAGGATCAGGCGCGCATGAAGTCCGCCAAGAAATCCGGCAGCAAATACGGCCGCGCCCATTCCGGCAACATCGACATGATCTTCCTGCTGGCACTGCCGAGCTATGCGCGCCAGGTGCCGCCGATGCTGGACTTCTACTACGCGGGCGACCTGCCGATCTACGGCACCTCCCATCTCTATGACGGCGCACCGCAGCCCGATCAGGATGGCGACCTCAATGGCGTCGACTTCGTGGACATTCCCTGGGAAGTGCCGGAGGCCTCCTCCGGCGGCAAGGCGTCCCTGCCGGAAGTCGACACCTACCGCGCCCTGTCCGATGCTTCACCGCGCATGCTCAAGCTCAACGCCATGGGGGTCGATGCCTATCGTCTGGCCCAGCGCGTACCGCTGATGCTGGCCGGTGCGGGCGGCGAACTCTTCGGCGCCACCGGCAGCCTTTTCCCGCGCCACGATGGCCGCATCGAGCGCACGCTGCCCTGGGCTGAATTCAGAGGTGGCGTACCGCGTCCGCCACTGAAAGGCGCCAACAGCCGCACCGTCGAAGCCTACACGCCCTGACATGACACGCGCCGACTCGCCCTCTGGCAAGGCGCACCCGCCTCCCCAGCGTCGCGCCCGAGCGCGCGGCGCCGTCATCGAGGCGGAGGTAGAACAATGGCTGGCAGCGCGTGGCCTGACCCCCGTCACGCGCAACCAGCATGCCAAGGGCGGCGAGATCGACCTGATCATGCGTGACGCCGAGACCCTGGTCTTCATCGAGGTGCGCTACCGGGCCAACTCCCGCTTCGGCAGCGCACTGGAAAGCGTGACCCATACCAAGCAACGCCGGCTGATCACTGCCGCGCGTTTTTATCTGGCCCAGCACGGGCTATCATGTTCCTGCCGCTTCGACGTGGTAGGCGTGGAGGGGACCTCCCCTCGTTCCATTCACTGGATTCGCCACGCCTTCGAAGCGTTCTGAAGCCAACGACCAAGAGCCATCATGGATTTCCAATCGCGTATTCTCGGCCACTTCAACGCCAGCATTGACACCAAGACCTACGCCAGCGAAGTGCTGCCGCCCTTCATCGAAGCGGCCAGCCAGATGATGGTCCAGAGCCTGGTCAATGACGGCAAGATCCTGGCCTGCGGCAACGGCGGCAGCGCCGGCGACAGCCAGCATTTCTCCTCCGAGCTGCTCAACCGCTTCGAGCGTGAGCGCCCGAGCCTGCCGGCCATCGCGCTGACCACCGACACCTCCACGCTGACGTCCATCGCCAACGACTACAGTTACAACGAGGTGTTCTCCAAGCAGATCCGCGCCCTGGGGCAGCCCGGCGACATCCTGCTGGCCATCTCCACCAGCGGCAACTCCGCCAACGTGGTGCAGGCCATCCAGGCGGCTCACGACCGCGACATGCGCGTCGTCGCCTTGACCGGCCGTGACGGTGGCGACATGGCGTCACTGCTGGGCAGCGAAGACTGCGAGATTCGTGTTCCCGCCACCTCTACGGCACGCATCCAGGAAGTCCATCTGCTGGCCATCCACTGCCTGTGCGACCTGATTGATCATCAGCTGTTCGGCAGCAACGAGTAATCCGCGCGCCCCACGGCATTCACCAGGAGAAAACGGCATGACGCCCAAGAATCTGCTTTCCCTCATGGCCACCGCCGGCTTCCTGACGCTAGCCGGCTGCACCACCGTCGCCGACCTGACCAACAGCGGCCCGATCGACGAAGACTATGGCGATCGCACCCTGGGCGCCCAGGTGGAAGACGAGAGCATCGAGACCAAGATCGAGGTCAATCTCGGCAAGACCGATGCCCGCTTCAATGATGCCCACGTCAACGTGAACTCCTACAACGGCATGGTGCTGCTGACCGGCCAGGTCGCCAGCGACGAGCTGAAGCAGAAGGCCACGGACATCGCCAAGGACGTGCGTCGCGTGCGTCAGGTGCACAACGCGCTGGAAATCAGCGCCAATGCCCCGGCCAGCCAGCGCGTGCAGGACACCTGGCTGACCACGCGCGTCAAGGCCACGCTGGCGGCGGATGCCAACATCGACTCCGGTCGCATCCTGGTACTCACCGAGAATGCCAGCGTCTACCTGATGGGTATCGTGACCCGCGCCGAAGCCGACCAGATCGTCAGCAAGGTCTCTGAAGTCGGCGGCATCCAGCGTATCGCCAAGGTCTTCGAGTACCTCGACTGATCGCGGTGGCGCGCTTGCATGCCTGACATGCCTGACATGCAAAGTGCCCTGAACGAAAAGTGCCCCGAACGAAACGTGCCCTGATTAAATAGTGCCCAGAATGAAAAATGCCCCGCAGGCCGAAGCCTGCGGGGCATTTTTCATGACAGGAGCGACATCAGGCGGGCAATGACCAACCCTCATCCATCGCCCCCACCTGCCGACGTGATTACTTGATCACGCGCAGCGAAGGACGCCCCTTGCGCGGCGGCTTGGGCTGATCATTGTCATCAGCCCCCTGCTCGTCACTGGCCGAGTCCGACGCCTGCTCTTCACCGGCGACTTCGGCATCAGCGCCTGAGCTGGTCTCGACGGACGCATCCGCTGATTCCGAGGCAGGCACCTCTTCCTCGACGGGCGCACTGCCGACACTGGCCAGCGTCGGGCGCGCTGCGGCGGCCGGCTCGGCATCTGGCGCGGCTTCACCGAATGTCATCTCATCGGCACCCGGCATCACCGGCTCGTGACCGAAGACCATACCGACACCGTTTTCACGCGAATACAGCGCGACCAGGGCCGCCGTCGGCACGCTGACGTGCATCGGCTGACCACCGAAGCGGGCATTGAAGCTGACCCCTTCATTGGCGATCAACAGATCACGCACCGCACCGGGTGCGATATTGAGCACGATCTGGCCGTTCTGGACGTGTTGACGCGGAACCTGGACACCTTCCTGCTCGGCGTCCACCACGATGTACGGCGTATTGTCGTTATCCAGCAGCCACTCGTAGAGTGCGCGTGCCAGATAAGGGCGACTGGAAAGCATGGGAGAACCTCTTGAACTGCAATGAGTGTCAGCGACGACCGAAGTCCATTCCGCCAACGGGCCAACGCCCCGCACATCGCTCACATCCATCATCCACAGACTGATGAGCGAGGGCGAAAGCCCGAATGCGTGACCGATCGATCAATGACCGAAAGATCACGCACGGATCAGATGCGCATCTCGCGCTCGGCCTCGGACAGCGACGCCTTGAAGGCATCACGCCCGAACAACCGCTCCATGTAGGTCAGCAGCGGCTTGACCTGCTTCTCCGGCAGCTCGATTCCCAGTGTCGGCAAGCGCCACAGGATCGGGGCAATGCAGGTGTCCACCAGCGAGAACTCGTCGCTCATGAAGAACGGCATGTCGTCGAAGATCGGGGAAATGCCGATCAGGCTTTCACGCAATTCCTTGCGCGCCTTGTCGGCTTCCTTCTTGGTGCCTGTCTGGATGGTTTCCATCATCGGCACCCATTCGCGCTCGATGCGGTGCATCCACAGACGGCTCTGGGCGCGCGCCACCGGATACACCGGCAACAGCGGCGGATGCGGGAAACGCTCGTCCAGATATTCCATCATGACCTTGGACTCGTAGAGCACCAGGTCGCGATCCAGCAGCGTCGGCACACTGTTGTACGGGTTCAGGTCGGCCAGTTCGGCCGGACGGCTGTCATCATCCACATCAATGATATCGACTGCCACACCCTTCTCGGCCAGCACGATCCGTACACGGTGGCTGAAGTGGTCGTCACCACCGGAGTAGAAGGTCATCGATGAACGCTTGGCCACAACACCCATGAAACTGTCCTCGCATCTGTTCGAGACATGCCCGTGTCAGCTTTTGGCCTGACAAACGGGGATAAGTTTCCTCTGGCCTGCCCTTGTCACAACAGGCCCTGCCAGAGGGTCAGCCTGCGCCACCTCAAGGCGACGCAAGCGGGCGCGCGACTGATCAGCCGCGCGCCCGTCACTGCCGGCTCGCCATTATCACTGAGACCCCGCCCCGGGGGCCATCAATGAATGTCGCGCCAGTATTCCTTCTTGAGAAGATACGCCAGCAAGGTAAAGATCAGAATGAATATTAACACCTTGGGGGCCATGCTCTCAGCCTTGAGTCGCGAAGGCTCGCCGACATAGGCCAGAAAATTGGTCAGATCCCACATCGCTTGATCAAACTCCCCTGCCGTCATGCTGCCAGGCTGGGTGATCTCTAGAATATCACAGGACGCATAACGCCCCGTGTCGGGATCGATCTCCGCCCCCGCTACCGCCAGGTCACTCTGCCCACAGACCTTTTCCTGCACGCCCTGCAGCGACTCCAGCACATGTGGCATGCCGACCTGGGGGAAGACCGCATTGTTCACGCCCCACGGACGTGACGCATCGCGATAGAAGCTCTTCAGATAGGTGTAGATCCAGTCTGTGCCGCGCAGACGCGCCTCGAGCGACAGATCCGGTGGCGGCGTGCCGAACCAGCCGGCCGCGTCTTCTTTCTGCATGCCCGTGCGCATGGTGTCATTGATCTTGAGCGCTGGCGAGAGAATCAGATATTGCTCGACCAGGTCCTCGGGCATCCCCAGGTCCTCTGCGGCACGCGAGTAACGCTGATACTGCAGGCTATGACAGCCGAGACAGTAATTGGTGTAAAGCTGCATGCCTCGCTGCAGCGAGGGCTGATCATGCAGATCCGGCTCCATCGTCTCCAGCGGCACCGCGCTGCTCGCCGCGCTCACCATGCCCGACCCCATCAGGCTCACTACGGCCAGCAACCCTGCTGCCAGCCCGCGTTCGAGCCACTTCCTTGACCCACCCATCAGCGCGCTCATCGGCCCGTCACCCTGTCAGGCACCGCTCGCGTCGTCTCGAAGCGCGTATACAGCGGCATCAATATGAAGAAGGCGAAATATGCCACGGTCGCCAGCTGCGCGATGATCGTGCGCTCCTGCGTGGGCGGCATCACCCCCAGCACGCCCAGCGTCACGAAACTGACCACGAAGATGACGATGGCGATACGCGACAACCAGCCCTTGTAGCGGATCGAGCGCACCGCCGAGCGATCCAGCCACGGCAGCACGAACAGGATGGCGATCGCCAGCCCCATGACCACCACGCCCCAGAACTTGGCATCCACGCCGAACAGCGGATAATTGACCGCGCGCAACATGGCGTAGAACGGCGTGAAGTACCACACCGGCGCGATGTGCTCGGGCGTCTTGAGCGAATTGGCCGGCTCGAAGTTCGGCGTTTCCAGGAAGTAGCCGCCGCCTTCGGGGAAGTAGAAGATCACCGCACAGAACACGAACAGGAAGACGCCGACACCAACGAGGTCCTTCACCGTGTAATAGGGATGGAACGGAATGCCATCCAGCGGCTGCCCCGCCTCATCCTTCCTGTCCTTGATCTCGATGCCATCGGGGTTGTTCGAGCCCACCTCGTGCAGTGCTACCAGATGCAGCACCACCAGCCCGACGATCACCAGCGGCAAGGCGATGACATGCAGCGCAAAGAAGCGGTTCAGGGTGATTCCCGAGATCAGGTAGTCGCCACGAATCATCTGCGCCAGATCTGCCCCGATGACCGGAATCGCCGTGAACAGCGAGATGATCACCTGCGCACCCCAGTAGGACATCTGCCCCCAGGGTAGCAGATAGCCCATGAAGGCCTCGGCCATCAGCGCCAGATAGATGCACATGCCGAAGATCCATACCAGCTCGCGAGGCGCACGGTAGGAGCCATACAGCAGGCCACGGAACATGTGCAGATAGATGACCACGAAGAAGGCCGAGGCGCCGGTGGAATGCATGTAGCGGATCAGCCAGCCGTACTCCACATCGCGCATGATGTACTCGATGGAGGCAAAGGCCTCCTCGGCACTCGGCGTATAGCTCATCGTCAGCCAGATGCCGGTCAATATCTGATTGACCAGCACCAGCAAGGCCAGCGAGCCGAAGAAGTAGAAGAAGTTGAAGTTCTTCGGCGCGTAGTAGCCGGTCAGATGGTCCTGCAGAAACTGGGTGGCCGGCAGGCGGTCATCGATCCAGCGCATGATGCCGCGTGGCGCCTTGGCACGGTTTGGATTCCCCATCAGGCAGCCTCCTCGTCGACACCCACCACCAGCACCTGCTCACTCTCGTAGCGATGCGGCGGCACTTCCAGATTCGAAGGCGCCGGCACTCCGGTGAAGACTCGCCCGGCGAGATCGAACTTGGACCCATGACAGGCACACAGATAGCCGCCCGGCCAGTCCGCGCCGAGGTCCGCCGCG
Organism: Cobetia sp. 1AS1; assembly: GCF_029846435.1. Lineage (NCBI taxonomy): Bacteria > Pseudomonadati > Pseudomonadota > Gammaproteobacteria > Oceanospirillales > Halomonadaceae > Cobetia > Cobetia sp. 1AS1. The sequence goes on along the minus strand of NZ_JARWKU010000004.1, from coordinate 151,160 downwards.
CCGATCTCGGGACGATAGCCAGGCGAGCAGCCCAGGTGCGTGCAGATACCCACCAACACCACATATTCCGGCTTGATGGAGCGCAGCACGGCATCGACATAAGGGGGCTGCTGGGGACGCAGTGACTCGGGGTCCTGCAGCTCTGCGGGGGGGATGGCGCGGATATCGGCGATCATCTCGGGGGTGCGACGCACCACCCACACCGGTTTGCCGCGCCATTCGATGGTCATCTGCTGGCCGGGTGCCAGCCGCGAGATATCCGCCGTGACAGGCGCGCCTGCCGCACGGGCACGCGCACTTGGCTGCCAGGACGCCAGGAAGGGCGTTGCGATACCGACCACCCCTACCGCCCCGACCACGGTGGTTGCGCTGACGAGGAAGCGGCGTCGCCCTCGGTTCACAGCTTGATCTGACATTTTATTGTTATCTCCCAAACACTACCGCTTGATGCTGGGCCATCCACTTGCCGAGCACTTGATGCTTGCTTGTATTAAAGGGCAAGAACAGAGCGCTCACAACTCAAGAAAGCCACCTTGACCAAAGCCGCTTTCGTCAATCGTGCAGCGAGACCGCAAAAAAAACGTCCAGCACCCTTGCGGGCACTGGACGTTCTTGTGGTCGACGCGAGTTCTCTTAACGCTTGGAGAACTGCGGACGACGACGGGCCTTGCGCAGGCCGACTTTCTTACGCTCGACTTCACGGGCGTCACGAGTGACGTAACCGGCGGCGCGGAGGGCCGGACGGAAGTCTTCGTTGTAAGCCATCAGGGCACGAGTGATGCCGTGACGGATAGCGCCGGCTTGAGCAGAACCACCACCACCAGCAACAGTGACGTAGACGTCGAACTGTTCGGTAGTTTCGGTCAGCTCGAGCGGCTGACGGACAACCATGCGGCCTGTCACACGACCGAAGTAGTCGTTCAGGTCACGCTGGTTGACGGTGATTTTGCCGGTGCCCGGCTTCAGGAAGACGCGCGCGGTAGAAGTCTTGCGGCGCCCGGTACCGTAGTGCTGCTGTGTCATGGCGATGCTTCCCTCAGATGTTCAGTTCTTGCGGCTGCTGCGCAGCGTGCGGATGCTCGGAGCCAGCATAGACTTTCAGCTTGGACTGCATGGCACGACCCAGCGGGCCCTTCGGCAGCATGCCCTTGACAGCCAGTTCGATCACGCGCTCAGGCTTGTGCTCGATCATCTGGTTGAAGTTCATGGAGCGCAGGCCGCCCGGGTAACCGGTGTGACGGTAGTAGGTCTTGGCTTCTGCCTTGCGACCTGTCACAGCGACTTTCTCGGCATTGATGACGACGATGTAATCGCCAGTATCAACGTGCGGAGTGTACTCGGCTTTATGCTTGCCGCGCAGGCGACGAGCAATTTCGGTAGCCATACGGCCCAGCGTCTTGCCGGCTGCGTCGACGACGAACCAGTCACGCTGGACGGACTGCGGCTTAGCAGTAAACGTCTTCATGGATGAATCACCTATAGTCGGGTCTTGCACTTGTGTGCGCGACCAATCCCTATTTTTCTTGGTTGTCCGACGTCTGGCAGCGAGCGGCGTGCTGCTTGCGCAGTCACTGACCTCTCATCTCCAGACTGCCCTCGCCCATCAGGAGTGAATGACTCAGGATGGCTCGAGAACCGGTCAACAGTTCGAGCGAGCGCGCATTGTACATGTCATGCCCGCCTACCACAAAGGCTATTTTGCCCTTGCCGCAGGTCTCACGGCTTGTGCGGCAGCGCGAGATACTCACGCGATTGCATTTCCTGCAGACGTGACAGCGTGCGCTGGAATTCGAAATCCAGGTTGCCGCCGGTATAGAGGTCCTCGACGGGCGTCGCGGCGCTCATCAGCAGCTTGACGCCACGGTCATAGAACTCATCGACCATGTTGATGAAACGACGCACCTGGTCGTCGCTGTCGCGCCCCATCTGCGGCACCTCGGATACCAGCACGGTGTGGAACTCACGCGCCAGCTCGATGTAGTCATTCTGGCTACGCGGGCCATCACACAGCTCATCGAAGTGGAACCACACCACGTCTTCATGGCGACGCAGGGCGTGCAGCACGCGATGATTGATGCTCAAGCCTTCATCGGCATGGCCTTCGGCACCGGCGATGGAGCGGAATTCCCGCGCCAGCCGCGCGGCACTGTCGTCGCCCAGCGGGCTATGGAAGAGCTCGGCGTGCTCCAGCGCGCGCAGGCGGTAGTCGATGCCGGAATCGACATTGACCACCGTGCAGTGACGCTTGACCAGGTCGATCGCCGGCAGGAAGCGCGCCCGCTGCAGGCCGTCCTTGTAGAGATCATCCGGCACGATATTGGAGGTCGCGACCAGCACCACACCCTGCTTGAACAGCTCTTCGAACAGGGTGGCGAGAATCATCGCATCGGTGATGTCCTTGACGAAGAATTCGTCAAAGCAGATCACGCGCGCCTCGACGGCGAACTTGGCCGCCACCAGAGTCAGCGGGTTCTTCTCGCCCTTGTAGTGGCCGAGTTCATTGTGGACACGCTGCATGAAGCGGTGGAAGTGCGTGCGCATCTTGTCGGCAAACGGCAGGCTCTCGTAGAAGGTATCGACGAGATAGGTCTTGCCACGTCCCACGCCGCCCCAGAAGTAGAGGCCCATGATCTCGGGCGCTTCATCGACAGGCGCCGTGCGTGACGGCTTGCCGAACAGACGACGCACCTTGGAGCCCAGCCCGCCGCCACCCGTCGCGTCGGACACCTTGTCGGGCGTCTGGCGCGGCGTGCGCACGAGGTCGTCGTAGAGACGCTGCAGATGGCGGACCGCATCTTCCTGGGCGGCATCGTAGGCAAAGTCATCACGCTTGAGGTCTGCCTGGTACTTCTCGAGAGGCGTCGGTGCTGGCATTGAGAAACCCGCTGCAGGTCAGGCGCCACGCACTGGCGCACGCCTGACATGAAAGGAACAAGATCACGCCTGACCCGACACGGCGGGCAGGCAAGGACGAAATTGCGCGGCATTATACGCCTTGATGGCCACTTTACCCACTCACCGACCAGCAATCGGCTGCGCGACGTGGCTTTCGCCGCGCGCATTGCTCGCAAGGCGTGAGCTGGCATCCGCCCACACCCCGCCGGCTGCGCCGACAGGCGACCAAGGTCGCGCGCCGCGTGAATTGACGCATCGCTGCACCACACCGATATAATGGCGCGTGGACGCTTTTGAAACGCAAGCGGCACGAAAGACCGGATCACGAAAGACCGAGCCACGAAAGACCGAGCAAAGAAAGAGACACGCAAGACTGACGCAAGAAGGACAGCGGCAAGCGGCGCTGACCTGCTGGACACCAGACCGATCCCGAGATCGGCGTGATGGAACATCATTGAATACCGGCATCGTATCTCAGCGCTACCATGCCCCAGCGGTGACGATCACCGCAGTCGTGACACAAGGAGAGCGACGTGAACGAGAGCAACATTGACTGGATCCTGGCCATTGCCTGTTTTCTGGCTGGCATCGGTATCGGCGCCTTGTGCTACCACCTGCTGAATGCCAACGTGGCCCGCAACCAGAAGACCCGCCAGAAGCTGGCTGAGCGCGAGCTGGAGCTGACCCAGTTCCGCGATGCCCTCAACGACCACTTTTCCAAGGCCAGCGACCTGACCGACCAGATCCAGCGCGCCGGCAATGAGCTGCGCCAGCATCTGGCCACTGGCGCCACCGCGCTGTGCGATGACAGCCAGCTCAAGCGCCGCCTGCTGGACACTGACACCACGCCGGACGACAGCGAGACCGACAAGGTCGACCTGCCGCGTGATTACGCCGACAACCGTGGCACCCTGTCAGAGGACTTCGGCCTCAAGCCGCAACCGAGTGAAGGCAAGACACCGGCTACCAACCCGCCGCGTATCTGATCGCCCTGCTGTCGTGAACCTCTCACGGCATCTGAAAACGACAACGGCCACCTCTCGAGGTGGCCGTTGTCGTTTCCGGCATCAGATGTCACGCCGGGTTGTCGATATCCACAAAGCGATGCTCCACACCATGCTCGGTCGCCAGCCACTCGCCGAGGGCCCGCACACCGTCACGCTCGGTCGCATGATGACCCGCCGCAAAGTAGGTCACTCCCTCTTCGCGGGCGCTATGGGTGGTGCGCTCGGAAATCTCGCCCGAGAGGAAGGCATCGACGCCGGCTTCGATGGCCAGGCCGATATAGTCCTGAGCGCCGCCGGTGCACCAGGCAATGCGCTTGATGGGGCGATCATGGCCGGCCACGACCAGCACCTCACGCCCGAGACGCCGGCTGAACTCGGCCCCCAGCGCGGTGCTGTCCAGCCCCTCCACCTCAGCGGCCAGACGCCCGACATGCACCAGGCCACGCCCGGGCACGCCATCCAGACAACCTTCACTGATCAGCCCCAGACGCTCGGCCAGCTGGGCATTGTTGCCAAGTGTCGGATGCGCATCCAACGGCAGGTGATAGGCCGCCAGATTGATGTCATTGGCCAGCAAGGTCTTGAGGCGCCGACGCTTCATGCCGGTGATCTGGGCCGGCTCGTTCTTCCAGAAGTAGCCGTGATGCACCAGCACCAGGTCGGCCTGCCAGGCGAGCGCCTCATCGAGCAGCGCCTGACTGGCCGTCACGCCGGTCATCACGCGGCGCACCTCACGGCGCCCCTCCACCTGCAAGCCATTGACGGTATAGTCCTTGAAGGCCTGCGCCTCCAGACAGCCATCCAGCGCCTTCATCAGCGTGTCACGATCAGCCATTGGGCCTCCAGCAGTCAGAGTCATCGAGTGTTACACTGGCGAGCATTGTAACGGCGCATCGGCGCCATGTAAGCGTGTCGCGCCTTGACCGGGGCCATCCCTTCGCGTGGCACGTGGATCTTCAGGCTTTTCATCTTCATGTCCGCAGCATCGCGTCGGTGCGCGGACTTTTTATCAGGAAATCCGATGCCCCGTTCTCTTCGCAGCACACTGCTCCCGCTACTGTGGCCCGTCGTCACCGGCGTCCTGCTGGCCGTCGTCGTGCTGGACCGCTTTCCGACGCTGGGCCTGGGCGAGCCCGCCCCGCAGCAGAACGAGCAGGCAGGCAACACCCCCTACCCGAGCCCGTCACAGAACCCTGCCGCCAATCAGCAGGTGCTGCCGCCTCCGAGCCTGACGCTGTCAGCGGCGCAGCGCGAGGAGTCGGCAGACCCGGTACTACGTGAAGCACCGCCGCTGCAGCGCAACAGCGGCCCGGCCAGCTATCAGGCCGCGGTGGACGCCGCCGCACCGGCGGTGGTCAACATCTACTCCTCGCGCGAGATCAAGGACGACAGCAAGCATCCGCTGATGTCCGATCCCTTCTTCAACCAGTTCTACGGGGAAGACGCCCTGCGCAGCCAGCGCATGCTGTCGAGCCTGGGCTCCGGCGTCATTCTCTCCAGTGACGGCTATATCCTGACCAACAACCACGTCATCCAGGGCGCCGACCAGATTCAGGTCGCCCTGCGCGATGGCCGCGAGACATTCGCCAAGGTCGTGGGTGTGGACCCGGAATCCGACCTCGCGGCGCTCAAGATCGACCTCGACAACCTGCCCACCGTGGCGATCGCCGATTCCACCCAGGTCCACGTCGGCGATGTCTCGCTGGCGATCGGCAACCCCTTCGGGGTCGGCCAGACGGTCACCATGGGCATCATCTCGGCCACCGGACGCAACCATCTTGGCCTGAACGCCTATGAAGACTTCATCCAGACCGATGCCGCGATCAACCCCGGCAACTCCGGCGGCGCGCTGATCAACACCGACGGCTCACTGGTCGGCATCAATACCGCCATCTATTCGCGCTCCGGCGGCTCGCAGGGCATCGGCTTCGCCATCCCCGCCAACCTGGCGCGCGACATCCTCGAATCGCTGGTCGACCACGGCCGCGTGATTCGGGGCTGGCTGGGACTGGAGGTACAGGAGCTGACACCGTCGCTGGCGCACTCCTTCGGCCTGAGCGCCCCGCAAGGCGTGGTGGTGGCCGCCGTGCTGCGTAACGGCCCTGCCGCGCGCGCCGGCCTGCGCCCGGGCGATATCCTGACCGCCATCGGCGGCAAGCGCCTGCTGGATGCTCGCCTGGCCATGGCCGACATCGCCGCCGTCAAACCCGGCAATGCGCTGGAGTTGCGCCTGCTGCGTGACGGCAAGACGCTGGACATCGACGTCAAGGTCGGCGAGCGCCCGATTCCCGACAACACGGCGGCGGCCGTCGAGCCGTCCCTGCAGGACAAGGGCTGAAGCGGGGTCTCGGCGTGACGCCTTGAGCAGAACACCCGCCCCATGATGACAAAAGCCCCGCGACGGAGTCCGTCGCGGGGCTTTTTTTACTGACAAGACAAGGCTCAGCCTCAGTCTCAGTTTCTGGCTCAGGCTCAGTCGAGAATGCGATTCTCGGCACTGCGCGCGTGCGCCGTCAGCGACTCGCCACGTGCCAGTACCGAGGCGGTACGCCCAAGCACTGACGCGCCCTCTGGCGAGCACTGGATCAGCGAGGAGCGCTTCTGGAAGTCATAGACGCCCAGCGGCGAGGAGAAGCGCGCGGTGCCGGAGGTCGGCAGCACGTGATTCGGCCCGGCGCAGTAATCACCCAGCGCCTCGGAGGTGTGCGAGCCCATGAAGATGGCGCCGGCGTGACGCACGCCCTCGACCCACTCCTCGGGATTCGCCACCGAGAGCTCCAGGTGCTCCGGCGCGATGCGGTTGGTCAGCTCCAGTGCCTGCTCCGGTCCGCTGACGCGAATCAGGGCGCCGCGCTCACGCAGCGAGGTCAGGATGATCTCGGCACGCTCCATGGTCGGCGCCAGACGCTCGATGGAGGCCTCGACGGCGGCCAGGTGCTCGTCATCCCACCCGATCAGGATCGCCTGGGCATCTTCGTCGTGCTCGGCCTGGGAGAACAGGTCCATCGCCAGCCAGTCCGGGTCGGTCACGCCATCGCTGACCACCAGAATCTCGGACGGCCCGGCGATCATGTCGATACCGACCTGACCGAACACCGCACGCTTGGCAGTCGCCACGTAGATGTTGCCGGGGCCGACGATCTTGTCGACGCGCGGCACGGTCTCGGTGCCATAGGCCAGTGCCGCCACGGCCTGGGCGCCGCCGATGGTGAAGACACGATCGATACCCGCCAGGTGCGCCGCGGCCAGCACCAGCTCATTGACCACGCCGTCCGGCGTCGGCACGACCATGATGATCTCGCGCACGCCCGCGACATGCGCCGGAATCGCGTTCATCAGCACGGAAGACGGATAGGCCGCCTTGCCGCCCGGCACGTAGATCCCGGCGCGGTCCAGCGGCGTGACCTTCTGGCCCAGCAGGCTGCCGTGCTCGTCCTTGAAGGACCAGCTTTCCGGCTTCTGATGCTCGTGATAGACACGCACACGCTCGGCAGCCACGGCCAGCGCCTCGCGCTGATCCGCCGGCAGGTCGGCATAGGCCTGGGCCAGACGCTCGGCACCGATGACCAGCTCGGCCATGCTCGAGACATTCAGGCGGTCGAAGCGGTTGGAGAACTCCACCAGCGCCGCATCGCCTTCCTGCTTGACGCGCGCGAGGATGTCGGTGACACGATGCTGAACCTCGGCATCGGACACGCCCTCCCATGACAGCAAGCGGTCCAGGCGGGCAGTAAAATCGGTATCACGGCTATCAAGCCGGTTGATCAAGGTATCCATGCGAACCTCTTTTCTCATTGCTTGGCAGAGAAGGCTGAACCGGACGGGCTCCGTCCAGCGCCTGCCCGCATCATCTTGATAAGCATCGTGATGAACATCTTGATGAGCATCGTGACGAGCAGGGGCGGCAGCTGGCGTTTCGAGAGTCATCTTCTGCCACGGTCATCTATGCGACCTTGGGTATCCATCGGGTCGATGCCGACAGCGCGCGGCCATCACGCCTCGCGGCGGGCTTCCACGGCCTGACGCAGGCGATCGATCAGCGGCTTGAGGCGATCGTGCTTCATGGTCATGGCGGCCTTGTTGACCACCAGACGCGTGCTGATGTCGGTGATCAGCTCGCGCGGCTCCATGCCATTGGCGCGCAGGGTGTTGCCGGTGTCGACGATATCGACGATCTCGTCGGCCAGATTCATCAGCGGGGCCAGTTCCATCGCGCCGTAGAGCTTGATGACTTCGGCCTGGATGCCCTGCTCGGCGTAATAGCGACGCGCGACATCGACGAACTTGGTCGCGACACGGCGGCGAGCGCCCTGCTGCTGCTGACCGACGACACCGGCGGTCATCAGGCGGCACTTGGCGATTTCCAGGTCCAGCGGCTCGTACAGGCCTTCGGCACCATGCTCGAGCAGCACGTCCTTGCCGGCGATACCGAGATCGGCGGCGCCCAGCTGCACGTAGGTCGGCACGTCGGTGGCACGGATGATGACCAGCTTGACGTCCGGCAGATTGGTATCGAAGAGCAGCTTGCGGCTCTTGTCGAGATCTTCCAGCGGCTCGATGCCAGCGTCAGCCAGCAGCGGCAGGGTTTCCTTGAGGATACGCCCCTTGGAGAGGGCGACGACCAGTTGCTTGCTCATGGGGTATTCGCCCGTGCTTGTACGTAGGAATTCGGCACGCGCTGCCGCTCAATCAAGGCCGGCAGCGCGAGGTGGGGCACTGATCAGCCGGCGGAGCGACGGATGATCACGTTCAGCCCGGACAGCTTCTCTTCGATGCACTCGTAACCGCGGTCGATGTGATAGATGCGGTCGACCATGGTCTCGCCGTCGGCGACGATCGCCGCGATCACCAGAGAGGCAGAGGCGCGCAGGTCCGTCGCCATCACCGGCGCACCGGACAGGCGCTCGGTGCCGGTCACGACTGCGGTGTTGCCCTCGAGGGCGATGTGGGCGCCCATGCGGTTGAGCTCCTGCACGTGCATGAAGCGGTTCTCGAAGATGGTCTCGATCACGGTGCTGGTGCCTTCCGCGACCGCATTCATCGCCACGAACTGGGCCTGCATATCGGTGGGGAATGCCGGGTACGGCGCCGTGCGGATATTGACCGCCTTCGGGCGCTTGCCGTGCATGTCAAGCTCGATCCAGTCATCACCGGTGGTGATGGTGGCGCCGGCTTCTTCCAGCTTGGCCAGTACGGCATCCAGGGTGTCTGCACGCGTACGCGTGACACGCACCTTACCGCGCGAGGCGGCCGCCGCGACCAGGAAGGTGCCGGTCTCGATGCGGTCCGGCATGACGGAGTATTCACAGCCGTGCAGCTTCTCGACACCGTCGATGACGATGGTGTCGGAGCCCTGGCCCGTGATCCTGGCGCCCATGGCGATCAGACACTCGGCCAGATCGACGACTTCCGGCTCACGCGCAGCGTTTTCCAGCACGGTGCGGCCATCGGCCAGGGTCGCGGCCATCAGCAGGTTCTCGGTGCCGGTGACGGTCACGACGTCGAAGACGATGCGCGCGCCCTTCAAGCGGCCACCCGGCGCCTTGGCGCGGATGTAGCCATTCTCGACCGTGATCTCGGCCCCCATCGCCTCCAGGCCACGGATGTGCAGATCCACCGGACGCGAGCCGATGGCGCAGCCACCCGGCAGCGAGACTTCGGCGCTGCCGAAGTGCGCCAGCAGCGGGCCCAGCACCAGAATCGAGGCACGCATCTTCTTGACCAGGTCATAGGGCGCGTGACAATGCTCGACCTTGGAGCCATCCAGCTGCACGGTCATGTTGTCGCCCATCACCGGCTCGACGCCCATGCGCCCGAGCAGCTCGAGGCTGGTCGTGATGTCCTGCAGATGCGGCAGGTTGCTGATGGTCACGGGACCTTCCGACAGCAGCGTGGCTGCCAGAATGGGCAGTGCCGAATTCTTGGCGCCGCTGGCCCAGACTTCCCCGTTGACCGGCCCGTTGCCAGTGATGATCAGCTTATCCATGAAATGTTCCGGTCAACCCTGAGCGTTGCCGGCGGCAGCTTCGAACTGCGCCGGGGTATAGGTACGAATGCTGATGGCATGCAGCGCGCCAGAGCGGATCTCGTCATTGAGTGCGGAGTAGACCAGCTGCTGGGCCTTGACGCGGCTCAGCTCGGCAAAGACATCCCCCACGGCGACGACCTGGAAATTGCAGCCCTCACCCTGGATATGAAAATCGACGTTCTCGATACGAGCCTCGAGCAGGGCCTTGACATCATTCGGTTGCATGACGGGCGGTGACTCCTTCGCGGTACATGTCGGGATCGTGGCAGGGAATCCTTGCGCGACGATCGATGCGATATGACCGCACATGGTAATCAAAAGCGCGCGGGAACGCGATTGGCAGTCAATCGCTGCCTCCACGTTGCCGCGCGCATGAATGGCGATACGGACAAGCCTCGAGCCTCCAGCAGAGCGGTGCGGCCTGACAGACGGTCAGGCCGCCGCTGACTCAGGACGTCTCGAGTGACAGCGGGGGCTCGGCGCTGATCTCGGCGACATTCAGCCCCGGCAGCAGGTTTTCCAGTCCGGAGACTGCCGCCAGTCGGCTCAATGCAGGAGACAACGCGAGGTGAGCGACATGCCCACCGTGCTCCGCCAGATGGCGCTGCCACTCGAGCAGCACGCTCAGGGTGGCGGTACTGGCGCTATCCACGCCGCACAGATCGATGGAAACCCCATCCTCGCGGCGCCCCAGCCATTTCCTGCCGTAATCCGCCAGCTCTGCGGCATTGTCGAAATCCGGCTGGCCACTCAGGCTCAGCCGTGCGTCACCGGTTTCCAGCGTGACGCCCTCGCGATCGAAGAGAGTTTTCATGGTCATGGCGACGACAGGGCTCAGCTGTTGCCCTGATCCCCCTCACCCTTCTCGAGGTCGACATCCGGCTGCCAGCCCTTGATGACGGCGTCGATGTCGCGGCCGTTGTCACGCATGGCCTGATCGAACTGGTTGCGGAAGGTCAGGCCAAGGTTGACGCCGTTGACGATCACGTTGACCACCTTCCACTCGTCGTTGCGCAGACGCATGGAATAGGCCACCGGGTAGACCTTGCCCTTGGTATCGACCACGTCCATGTAGACGGTGTCCTGGTCTTCATAGCGACGCTCGCCTTCGCTGTCCTTCACGTCCAGCCTGGCGTAATCGAAGCTCACCAGACCCTTGGCGTAGGTGCCGATCAGGGTGTCATGGAAGACCTTGGAGAATTCGGTGCGCTGCTCAGGAGAGGCGCCCTTGAAGTACTTGCCCATCACGCTGGCGGCGATGTAGCGATAATCCACCACCGGCTTCAGCGCGGAATCCACCAGGGTTTCCAGCTCGTCGACGTTGTCCTTGTAGTAGCTCTCGCGGCTATCGATCTTGGTGGTCAGGCCCTCGACCGTGTCGCGCAGCAGCACGTCCGGCTCCTGCGGGGCGGCCATGGCCAGCGGGCTCAGCGCCATCAGCGCGGACAGGCTCAGCACGCTCAACGGACGAATCAGCTTCTTGAGGCTAGAGGTCATCAGGGTTGCTCCTTGAAAATGTGCATCGTGCTCGAACGTGAAACCGCAGGCACCGAGTCAGGCCTTTCGGTGCATCACACGCGTGCGCCGGGTGCCTGCACTTGGATGAACAGCGCATCGAGAATCAACGCTTCGAGAATCAGCTCTTCGAAAAATTGGACACGAACTGCTGGATCAACTCTTCCAGCACCAGTGCAGACTGGGTATCGCGAATGGTATCGCCGTCCTCCAGCACGTCCGGGTCTCCCCCGGTGCTCAGGCCGATGTACTGCTCGCCCAGCAGGCCGGACGTCAGGATGGCGGCGGTGGTGTCCTTGCTCAGCTTGCCACGCAGGCTGCTGTCGAGCTTCATCGTGACACGGGCGTCAAACCACTTCGGGTCCAGCTCGATCTTCTCGACGCTGCCGACGGCAACACCTGCCATCGTGACCTTTGACCGCGCCTTGAGGCTTCCGATCCCTGAGAAGTTGGCATTGAGCACGAAGGTGTCATCGGCCTGCTGGAACGTGACGCCGCTGACACGCAGCCCCAGGAAGACCATTCCCAGGAAACCAGCGAGTATGAACAGGCCCACGCCGAACTCGAGCATGCGGGTACGTTTCATCAAATCTCTCCGAACATGACGGCCGTGAGGACAAAGTCGAGTCCCAGCACCGCCAAAGATGAATAAACCACGGTACGTGTGGTGGCGCGCGAAATGCCTTCCGAGGTCGGGATCAGGTCATAGCCCTGGAAGACGGCGATCCAGCTGACCACCAGCCCGAAGACCAGTGACTTGATGACGCCGTTCATGACATCACCGATGAAATCGACGTTCGACTGCATGCTGCTCCAGTAGGCGCCCTCGTAGATGCCCAGCCAGTCGACCCCCACCAGCTTGCCGCCCCAGATGCCGACGACACTGAAGCCGATGGTCAGCAGCGGCAGCGAGACGAAACCGGCCCACAGGCGCGGCGCGACGATGCGCTTGAGAGGATCGACACCGATCATCTCCATGCTGGTCAACTGCTCGGTCGCCTTCATCAGGCCGATCTCCGCCGTCAGCGCCGACCCCGCGCGCCCGGCAAACAGCAAGGCCGCGACCACAGGCGCCAGCTCGCGCAGCAGTGACAGCGACACCATCTGCCCCAGCGCCTCCTCGGCGCCGAAACCGACCAGAATGGTATAGCCCTGCAGCGCCAGCACCATGCCGATGAACAGCCCCGAGACCAGCACGATGGCCAGCGACAGCACACCGACGAAGTGCATCTGTCGCACCCACAGGCCGATGCCCTCACGGGACGGAATACCGATGCCGGCCTGCACCAGCAGCATGCCGGCACGCCCGATAGCCGCGATCACATCGATACTGCTGCGGCCCAGTGACGTGATGGCCCCGAGCGGGCCACGATTCAGACCACTCATGACTCTCTCCTGCGGGTTGCCGATTCGCGACCATCGAGAATGTCGCCGGCGAAGTCCGGGGCGGGATAATGGAAGGGCACCGGGCCATCCGGCTTGCCGTGGATGAACTGGGCCACGCGCGGGTCCGATTCGGCGTTCAGCGCCTCGGGGGTGCCCTGCGCCATCACCTTGCCATCGGCGATCACATAGACGTAATCGGCGATGGTCAGCGTTTCCTTGATGTCGTGCGAGACCACCAGCGCCGTCATGCCCAGCGCATCATTGAGGCGCCGGATCAGATTGACCAGCACGCCCATCGAGATGGGGTCCTGCCCGGCAAAGGGCTCGTCGTACATGATGAGGTCCGGGTCCAGCGCGATGGCTCGCGCCAGTGCGACACGCCGCGTCATGCCGCCGGAGAGTTCAGCCGGCATCAATTCACGCGCGCCGCGCAGCCCGACGGACTCGAGCTTGATCAGCACGATGTCACGAATCATCGCATCGGGGAGGTCGGTGTGGACGCGCAGCGGGAAGGCGACGTTCTCGAACACGCTCAGGTCGGAGAACAGGGCACCGCTCTGAAACAGCATGCCCATGCGACGGCGCATGCGAAACAGCTCGCGCCGCGACAGGCCATGCACGTGCAAGCCGGCGATCTCGACGCGCCCCGCCGAGGGCGTCAACTGACCGCCGATCAACTTGAGCAGTGTCGTCTTGCCGGTACCGGAAGGCCCCATGATGGCGGTTATCTTGCCGCGCGGGATCTTGAGGTCGATGCCGGAGAATATCTCGCGTTCTCCACGGGTGAACCGCAGGCCTTCAACACGAATCAGGGCATCATCGAGATTGATCTCGCCTGCCGCGCCGGGTGAAGAAGCCTGCGCATCCTGGCCGTCCGCACCCGTCCGGGTTGCGGTCTGACCGGGCAAATCAGTCATAGAAGCATCCGCTGTGAGGGACCTTCGCCGTGACGAGCCACACGCTGTCGGCTCGTGAACAGGTCGAATGTCCGAGTCATGGGATCCAAGGATCAAGTTAGTTAGCGAACATCGTATCCGAACCCACCCCTGTGCCGCCAGTCTCATCAAGGCAACAGAGCCGTGCCGCGGGTGGTGATGCGCTCAACAATGCGCTCGGCAACACGCTCGACAATGGGAACATGGCCGCTGTCTTGCAAAGGATTGGGGGGATGCGTTTAATGGCGCGGTTCCCGGCGATACGCCACCGCCCTGCCCCCTGCCCCGAGAGTTCTGATGCTATATCCCATCCTTGCAGTCGTCATCGGCCTGATTGGTCTTGTCTGGAGTGCTGATCGCTTCGTCGAAGGAGCCGCGGCCACTGCGTGGCGCGCCGGGATGAGCAAACTGCTGATCGGGATGACGATCGTCTCCGTCGGCACCTCTGCCCCCGAGATCGTCGTCTCCATCATGGCCTCTCTTGATGGCACTCCGGATATCGCGACCGGCAATGCGCTGGGCTCCAACATCGCCAATATCGGCCTGGTGCTCGGCGTCACGGCGTTGATCGCCCCGATTCCGGTGCATTTCGGGCTGGTGCGCCGCGAGCTTCCGCTGCTGCTGGCGGCCACGGCGCTGGGCGGTTATGCGCTGTCCAACAGCGGGCTCGAGCGTCTCGATGGCATCCTGCTGCTGGCCCTGCTGGTCTTCACGCTGGTGTGGCTGTTCAAGGTCGATTCGCCGAGCGAGGCGGAAAGCCAGGATGACGTGCCCGAGATGAGCACCGGACGCGCCATCTTCTGGCTGCTGGTCGGGCTGGCGGTGCTGATCGCCAGCTCGCGTGCGCTGGTGTGGGGAGCGACCGACATCGCCCAGGCACTCGGCGTGCCGGAATTGATCATCGGCCTGACCGTGATCGCCATCGGCACCAGCCTGCCGGAACTGGCCGCCAGCGTGGCCAGCGCCCTCAAGCGCCATCACGACATCGCCATCGGCAACGTCATCGGTTCCAACCTGTTCAACATCCTCGCCGTGCTGCCCGTGCCGGGCCTGCTGGCGCCGGGCCCGGTGGATGGCAGCGCCATCAGCCGTGACTATCCGGTGATGCTGGGGCTGACGCTGCTGCTGGCCGCGCTGCTCATCTGGCAGCGCCGTGGGCGCATCGGCCGCGGCCCAGGTGTTATCCTGCTCGCCTGCTATCTGGCCTACACGGCCTGGCTTGCCATCAGCCTGACTCGCTGACGGCAGCGTCTTCATCATCGTTTGCCACGCCGCCGCGCGGGATGACACGCCCTTTCCGCGCGGTTTGAGCCCTGGCCAACCACAGGCAACAATTCGATCATGACCGAGCCTTCCAGCACCCCGCACGCCACCGCGCCTGGCGCCTCTGCTTCAAGTCAGACCGCCGCCAGCCAGTCCGCCGCCGATGAGACTCCGGCCAGCCAGGCGGATTTTCGCGCCAGCGCCCGCCGTACCTTCGCCATTGAGGAAGCGGCCATCGCCGCGCTCGAAAGCCATCTCGATGACGACTTCGACCGCGCCTGTCAGCTGATGCTGGCCACCAAGGGCCGCGTCATCGTGACCGGCATGGGCAAATCCGGCCATGTCGCCAGCAAGATCGCCGCCACCCTGGCCAGCACCGGCACGCCGGCCTTCTTCGTCCATCCCGGTGAAGCCAGCCATGGCGATCTGGGCATGATCACGCCGGCCGATGTGGTGCTGGCGCTGTCCAACTCCGGGGAGACCGCCGAGGTCACGGCGCTGCTGCCGCTATTGAAGCGCATGGGCACCCCGCTGGTCTCGATGACCGGCAAGCCCGGCTCGACCCTGGCGCGTGACGCCGAGGCGCATCTGGACACCAGCGTCGCCCAGGAAGCCTGCCCGCTGAATCTGGCACCCACCGCCTCGACCACCGCTGCGCTGGTGATGGGCGACGCCCTGGCGGTGGCACTGCTGGAGGCGCGCGGCTTCACTGCCGAGGAATTCGCGCTTTCCCACCCGGGTGGCAGCCTGGGCCGACGCCTGCTGCTGCGGGTCCAGGACGTGATGCACCATGGCGACGCCCTGCCGCGCGTGGCACTCGGCAGCCCGCTGCGCGATGCGCTGCTCGAGATCACGCGCCAAGGCATGGGCTTCACCTGCGTGATCGATGATGACGACCACCTGGTCGGCGTCTATACCGATGGTGACCTGCGCCGCACCCTCGACCAGCACGGCGATCTGCGCGCGCTGAAGGTCGATGATGTCATGACCCGCGGCGGCAAGACCGTGCGCGCCAGCATGCTGGCCGCCGAAGCGGTGCGCATCATGGAAGAAAACCGCATCAGCGTTCTGGTAGTCTGTGACGAGGATGAGCACCCCATCGGAGCCATCCATATGCACGGCCTGCTGGCCAGCGGCGTGATCTGAACTCCCGCGGGCGTTCGCTGTCTCTGTTCGACGGCAGATCGTCCCGGCAAGACGCTACCGCTCTACGCCCATCAGCGCCGTTCACAGGACAGCGTCAAGCATGCACGGAGTGCGAGGAGAAAGACCATGAGCGACACGAATTCCCTGAGCGAAGAATATCCGCAGGACATCATCGACCGCGCACGCCGCGTGCGTCTGCTGGCGCTGGATGTCGATGGCGTGCTCACCGACAACCGCCTGCACTACGATGCCAACGGTGTCGAGACCAAGTCCTTCCATGTCCAGGATGGCCATGGCCTCAAGCTGGTGCTGCGCAGTGGCGTTCGCGTCGCGCTGATCACCGGCCGCAGCTCGCCGATGGTCGAGCGTCGCGCCAAGGAACTGGGCATTCAGGATGTCATCCAGGGCCGTGAAGACAAGCTGGTCGCGCTGACCGACCTGTGCCGCGAGCACGGGATCGCGCTGGAAGAAGTCGCCTATTGTGGCGATGACCTGCCGGACCGCGAGGCCATTCGTCGTGTCGGTCTCGGCGTCAGCGTGCCCAACGCCATGGCCTACGTGATGAGCGAGGCCAACTGGGTCACCTCACGCCAGGGCGGCGATGGCGCCGTGCGCGAGCTCTGTGATCTGCTGCTCAAGGCACAGGGCCACTGGGCCTCGGTGCTGGACACCTACCTGCAGGAGTCGCGTCCCTGATGTTACGTCTGCCCCGCCCTTCTCCGCGTCTCTGGCTGATGCTGCTGTTGCTGCTCGTCGGTGGCGTGCTGGCGCTGATCGAGCAGCGCAACAGCCTGGAATCGACCGTCAATGTCGAGGTCGACAGCAGTGAGCCGGATTACTATCTCGACGGGGCAGACATGACACGCTTCGATGCGCGCGGCGTGGCGATCCAGTCCATGACCTCGCCGCATATCGAGCACACGCCAGGCGATGACGTGACCCGGGCGCAGACCCCGAAGATTCGCACCAACGACAGTGAAGACCGCCGCTGGTATGCCACGGGTGACAGTGGCGTGTTGAGCGCCGGCGGCGACACCTTCACCCTCGAGGGCAATGCCAGACTGCGCCAGCCCGATGACCGCTGGACCCTGGATACCGATGTCCTGCACTACAGCCGTGATCAGAATCGCGCCTGGAGTGACGTGCCGGTCGTGATCACCCAGAATGGCCAGCATGTCGAAAGCGACAGCTTCAGCGCCGACCTCTCCCGGGATTCCGCCGTGCTGCAGGGCCGCGTTCGCAGCGTCCTGCAACCCGGCACGGGCCAGAGCGAGGCCAGCAAGGAAGCTGAGCGCATCGACTCGGGCGCCGACAGCACCACTACCGATGATGGGCGCGTCAACAGCACCTTCGAGGCAGCGCCTGCCAGCGGTGAATGAACCCGCCGGGCTGGCCGTCACGCCATGACCCGCGCCGCAACACCTTCTTCTCTGCCGCTCGATGGCATCATTGCTCGGGCGGCGACCCCGTCATGCCAAGGAGCCACCATGACTTCCACGACTCGCAAGCCCTTGACGGCCTGTCGCCAGACCCTCAACAGCGGTGTCATGGCGCTCTGCCTGGCACTGGGCATGTCCACCTTCGCCCCTGCCGCCATGGCGCTGGACAGCGATGCCAGCCAGCCGATCAACATCGCCGCGGACGCCCTGTCGCTCGATGACAAGGCCGGTACCGCCACCTACACCGGCCAGGTGGAAATGCGCCAGGGCAGCATGAAACTCGATGCCAGCCGCGTCGATATCAGCCGCGCCGGCAGCGGCGAGATCTCGCTGGTCAAGGCCACCGGCAAGCGTGCCTACCTGGAACAGCAGCCCGCGCCCGACGAGAAGCTGGTCAAGGGCTGGGCCGACACCATCCGCTACCATGCGCTGGAGCGCCGCGTGGAGCTGGTCGGCAACGCGCGTCTCGAGAAAGGCGATGACACCTTCGAAGGCGGCTACGTGGAGTACTTCCTCGACAAGCGCCAGGTGAACGCCAACAACAGCAAGACGGCACAGCAGACCGAAGGCGGTCGCGTGCACATGACTCTGACGCCGCGCGGCGCCAATGCCAGCAAGGAAAACTGAGTCATGACTGCTGCTACTCCGCGTACGCTGAGCGCTCGCCATCTGGCCAAGGCCTACAAGGGCCGCAAGGTGGTCAAGGACATCTCGCTGGAGATCCGCCAGGGCGACATCGTCGGCCTGCTGGGCCCCAATGGCGCCGGCAAGACGACCTCGTTCTACATGATCGTCGGGCTGGTGCGCGCCGATGCCGGCAACGTCTCCATCGATGACCAGGACCTCTCCGCTGCCGCCATGCATCAGCGTGCACGCGCCGGCATCGGCTATCTGCCGCAGGAGGCGTCGATCTTCCGCAAGCTGTCGGTGGCCGACAACATCATGGCGATCCTGGAGACCCGCAAGGACCTGGATCGCAATGGCCGCAAGGCACGCCTTGAAGAGTTGCTCGAGGAATTCAGCATCACGCACATCCGCGCCAGCGCCGGCATGAGCCTGTCCGGCGGCGAGCGTCGACGGGTCGAGATCGCCCGGGCGCTTGCCACCGAGCCGGACTTCGTACTGCTCGATGAGCCCTTCGCCGGCGTCGACCCCATCTCGGTGGGCGAGATCAAGAGCATCGTGCGCCAACTGCGCGATCGTGGCATCGGCGTGCTGATCACCGACCACAACGTGCGCGAGACACTCGATATCTGTGACACCGCCTATATCGTCGGCGATGGCCAGATCATCGCCCACGGTGATGCGGACTCCATCCTGGCCAACCAGCAGGTGCGCGACGTCTACCTGGGCCACGAGTTCACGCTCTAGGGTCAGCGGCTGCGCTGAGCCCACCGGAGGCGAAAGCTTCGAAAGCCGCTGCGTGATTTTATCGCGTAGCGGCTTTTTCATGTCTGACATCAGACGCATGCATGACGTCCATACCACCTTGGTGGAAACATGGCATGCAAGTTGCTTGAATATTCACGACAACCTCTTGTCAGTGCCCCGAGTCACGGTATAGCGTAGTAAGCACGTTCCTTTGCCGTGAATTGACTGACTCCATGAAACCCACCCTGCAACTCCGCCTCGGCACCTCGCTGACCATGACGCCGCAGCTCCAGCAAGCGATCCAGCTGCTGCAGCTGTCGACGCTCGACCTGCGTCAGGAGATTCAGCAAGCCCTCGAGTCCAACCCCATGTTGGAGCTCGACGAGGACTACGAGTCGCTGGATGTCGTCGAGACACAGGATTCGAGCGAGATCTCCACTGCCGACTCCTCGAGCGAGATTCCCGAGGAATACCCCCTCGACAGTGACTGGTCGGACCTCTACCAGGACCACGCCGGTAGCCTGACCAGCTCCGGCAGTGGCAGCGGGAGCGAAGAAGGGCCGGACTTCGATCGCAATACCAGCGTCGAGAGCCTGCAGGACCACCTGCGCTGGCAGCTGGCGATGACCGACCTCGATGGCCGTGAACGCCAGATGGCGGAGAGCCTGATCGATGCCGTCGACGGTGCCGGCTATCTGAGCCTGTCTCTCGATGAGCTGGTCGATGGCCTGCGTGGCCAGGGCCTGCCCGGCCTCAAGGCCTCCGAGCTCGAGCAGGTATTGCTGCGTCTGCAGCAGTTCGACCCGACCGGCGTCTTTGCCCGTGATCTGCGCGAATGCCTGCTGCTGCAACTGGCGCTGCTGCCGGATGATCTGCCGCTGCTGGCGCAGGCGCGCCGCCTGGTACGCCAATTCCTCGAGGCACTGGGCAACGATGATCGCAAGCTGCTCAAGCGGCGCCTGAGCCTTGACGATGACGAGCTGGACCACGTCATTCGCCTGGTACGTGCGCTCGATCCGCGTCCGGCATCCGCCTGGGGCGAGCCCGCCAGCGATTACGTGATCCCTGATCTGCTGGTGCGCCATACCCGGCATGGCTGGCAGGTCGAGCTCAACCCGGAAGCGCTGCCCAAGCTGCGCATCCAGCCGGAATACGCCGCACTGATCAAGCGTGCCGACAAGTCCGCCGACAACACCTTCCTCAAGGACAACCTGCAGGAAGCGCGCTGGCTGATGAAGAGCCTGTCATCACGCAATGACACCCTGCTCAAGGTCGGCCGCGAGATCATGGCACGCCAGATCGACTTCCTCGAGCAAGGCGAGGAAGGCATGAAGCCGCTGATTCTGGCCAACATCGCCGAAGTGGTCGAGATGCACGAATCGACCATCTCGCGGGTCACGACCCAGAAGTACATCCACACCCCGCGCGGCGTCTTCGAGCTCAAGTTCTTCTTCTCGAGCCAGGTCGGTGGCAGCGGCAATGGCGACGCCCACTCAAGCACCGCCATTCGTGCCCGCATCCGCAAGCTGATCGCGGAAGAGCCGGCCCGCAAGCCTCTCTCCGACTCGCGGCTGGTCGATCTGCTCGCCAGCGATGGCATCGAGGTCGCACGCCGTACCGTGGCCAAGTATCGCGAAGCGATGGGCATCCCCTCCTCCAGCGAGCGCAAGCGTCTGGCCTGACCCGTCACCTGCGGCTGCCATGCCCTGCTTTCACCTCCACAATGGCAGCCGCCGCCAACCTCAAGCGCTGGATTTTCCGCTCATCAGCCTCTGACTTCGCGGGCAGCGGTACGCCTGTCGCGTTCCCTGTCATCCCGGCAACCGCTCGCCAATTGCCCGTCATGGCACATGACGGCGCGCAGGATGACGGTAAAAAACCGCCGTTACGGCAGCGTCATTCACCGTCAATCGCATGTTTTTAAAGTCACTTTTGCGCGTATTGCACCTGGATGACACCCGGTGAACCTCCCGGAACGCCGCTTGCTCCACGCAATCGGAGCGCCTGAAAGGTGACGTACATGCAGGGATTGGCGACGAAAACCCGCCTTCTTGCGCGTCTTTCACGCACCACCCATCAGACGTGCCCTTGAAGTCCACTCCGATACCCCTCACTGAGTTGAAGACAAGCACTGAGCCACGATGCAGCGCAGCGTTGATCTTTGCGCAAAGCTTGGGCATTGTCGGTACAGACGCTCACGACATCTGACGCCACTGGCAAGGGTGCGAAAACATCGCCAGACGGTGGCCGTCAAGCCTGTTGCAGAGCGTCCGATCAGGGTTTGCTCGTAGTCAAAAAGGGTTACAATTGAATGGCAACCCGCTGGATAAAGGAGCGTGTCCATGCAAGTGAATATCACCGGGCATCATGTGGAACTTACCGATCCTCTCCGCGATTACGTCAACGAGAAGCTCGCTCGCCTCGAACGGCATTACGACAACATCACCAATGTTCAGGTGACACTGTCGATCGAGAAGGAGCGCCAGCAGGCTGCCTGCACCTTGCACGCGGCAGGCGCTGACCTCCACGCCCTGGCAGAAGACCCCAACATGTACGCTGCCATCGACGCGCTCGCCGACAAGCTGGATCGCCAGCTGGTCAAACACAAGGAAAAGTCCCAGGCTCGCTCTCAGGGCACCGGGACCCGTTGACCTTCAGCCATGACACTTGATCAGATCCTTCCCCCCGAGCGCACGCTTTACGGTGTCCCCGGGGGGAGCAAGAAGCGGGTGCTTGAATTCTTCAGCACCTTCATCGCACAGAACATTCCCAGCCTGGATAGCCAGGAAGTCTTCTCGCGCCTGATCGGGCGCGAAAGACTGGGGTCGACCGGCATTGGCCACGGCGTGGCCGTGCCCCATGCACGCAGCCCGCATTGCAAGACGCCAATCGCTGCGTTTCTGAAGCTCGGTGAACCCATCGACTTCGATGCCATCGACGGAGAACCCATCGATCTGCTGTTCGTGCTGCTGGTGCCTGAGGAAGCGGATGAGACCCATCTGACGCTGCTCGGGCAGGTCGCGGAATTGCTCAATTCCCCGACCAATCGCTCGGCCCTGCGCCAGGCAGACAGCCAGCGTGCACTCTTTGAGGCATTGACCCAAGCCATCGCCGAATTACCGGCGCGCTGAATGACAGGCCCGGACATCGTCCGGGCTTTCGTCTTGCTGGCCTTCCATCGGCCGACGTACAGCGCACTGATAGCGGGCAGCCTTCTGCCCCACCCCTGCATTCTTTCGACGTTGACCTCGCCCTTGGAGAGCACTTCATGAAGATCGTGATCATCAGCGGCCGCTCCGGCTCCGGGAAATCCATCGCTCTCCAGGCGCTGGAAGACATTGGCTACTATGCCATCGACAATCTGCCCGGCATGCTGCTGGCGCCACTGGTCGATCAGCTCGAAAAGGACAGCCCGGCGCGTCGGCGCATCGCGGTCTCCATCGATGCCCGCAACCTGCCGGAAGCCTTGACCCGCTTCCCCGAACTGCTCGACAACGTCCGCCAGAGCGGCATGGACGTGCAGGTCGTCTACCTGACCACCGATTCGCGAGTGCTGCTGGAACGCTACTCGGCGACCCGTCGTCGTCACCCTCTGACGCGCGACAACGACCATACCCTGGCCGAGGCCATCGAGATCGAGCAGAAGACGCTCGCTCCCATCCGCCAGAAGGCCGATCTGGTCATCGACTCGACCAACCTGAGCGTGCACGACCTGCGCTCGCGGATCACCGAGCAGGTCGCCCAGCACAGCTCCCGCCACCTGACGCTGACCTTTGAATCCTTCGGCTTCAAGCATGGCGTGCCGACCGACGCCGACATGGTGTTCGATGCCCGCTGCCTGCCCAACCCGTACTGGGACATCAATCTGCGCGGCGATACCGGTCGCGATGACAGCGTGGCCGAATTCCTGCAGCGCTACCCCACCGTCCAGGCGATGCATGACGATATCGCCGGCTGGCTGGAACGCTGGCTGCCCGCCTATCAGGACAGCAACCGCAGCTACCTGACGGTGTCCGTGGGCTGCACCGGCGGCCAGCATCGCAGCGTCTACCTGTGCGAGCAGCTGGCGAGCTACTTCGCCGAGCGCCTGCCTGAGGTGCGCCTGCGTCACCGCGAGCTGGGCATTCATACCGCGCTGAGCAACGCGGGTGAAGCGAGTGATCAGCAAGAGCGTCAGCAGGAGCATCGCGATGGCCTCTCGTGAGCTGACGCTGACCAACCGCCGCGGGCTGCACGCCCGCGCTGCCACCAAGCTGGTCAATTGCTGTGCGCCCTATTGCGCAACGGTGATGGTCAGCCATGGCGAGCGACGCGCCAATGCAGCCAATGTGATGGCATTGCTGATGCTGGCCGCGCCCTGCGGCACCACGCTGTTGATCGATGTCGAGGGTGAACAGGCTGATGAGGCGATGCTGGCCATCGAGGCGCTGTTCGAAGCGCGTTTCGAGGAAGACGAATAGCCGCCACTGACAGTGCTGTGCAGTTGCACTGTGCACTCAGCCTTTCTTCCTCAGCCAGCTCGCTTCTTGGTCAACTATCTTTTCGGCCCGCTCGCTTATCGGCCAGCCCCCTCTGGCGGCCCCCTGGCGACACCATTAACTGCTCGCGCAGGATATCTCGCGCCTGTTCTTGCACCTGTCCTTGCGCCTACCCTTGTACCAATCCCAGCACCTATCCTTGCGCCTGGCAGCCATGCAACGCTGCTTTTGTGCCAGTGGCGGGACGCGGATTGTCCTTTCGATAAGAAACACTGTTTTCTTTTGTCGACGCGCCCCCCTACGCCAATGGTAGAATCAGCGCTGTCCTTCATGTCGACAGGGGAAGCCGACAGATGAGCAAGACGTCTCGTAAACTCAAGCCAAGACTTGATCGCCTGTCACAGGCGCTGGAAAGCGGCGAGCTGGAACAGGCAAGACGCATGCTCAATCGCGGCCTCGCGCCGGTGGACGTGGCCCACCTGCTGGAATCCTCGCCCCCCAAGGAGCGTAATCTGCTCTGGGAGCTGGTCGATGCCGAGCTGCAGGGCGATGTCCTTCAATACCTTGGCGAAGATATCCAGACCGACTTCCTCAAGGACATGGACGCCGTCGACGTTCTCGCCGCCACCGAGAACCTGGAACCGGATGATGTCGCCGACATTCTGCAGCGCCTGCCGAATGCGGTGATTCTCGAAGTCCTCGACTCCATGGAGGCGCAAGAGCGCCTGCGCGTCGAAACGGTACTGTCCTTCCCGGAGGACACCGCCGGCGGCCTGATGAACACGGACACCATCACCATTCGTCCGGACATCACCCTGGATGTGGTGCTGCGCTACATCCGCCGCCACGAGCGCCTGCCCGACTCCACCGATACCCTGCTGGTCGTCTCACGCCGTGATGAATTCATCGGTGCCCTGCCCATCAATCGCCTGCTGGTCTCGGACCCCGGCGTCACGGTGCGCGAAGTAATGGACACCGACAGCGTGGTGATTCCGGCCCTGATGCCGGAAACCGAAGTCGCCTCGCTGTTCGAGAAGCACGACCTGATCTCGGCGCCCGTGGTCGGCGGCGATGGCAACCTGCTGGGTCGTATCACCATCGATGACGTGGTCGACGTCATCCGTGGCGACGCCGAGCACCAGGTGATGTCGATGGCGGGGATGGATGAGGACGAAGACACCTTCTCTCCGGTGATGCGAACCTCGTGGCGCCGCGCCGTCTGGCTCGGCATCAACCTGCTGACCGCCTTCATGGCCTCCGCCGTGATCGGCATGTTCGAAGGCACCATCCAGAAGATCACCGCGCTGGCCGTGCTGATGCCCATCGTCGCCAGCATGGGCGGCATCGCGGGCTCTCAGGCACTCACCGTCCTGATTCGTGGTATCGCGCTGGGGCACGTCAAGAGCGGCAATGTCCGCTGGCTACTCAAGCGCGAGGTCATCGTCGCGGGGCTCAACGGCCTGTTATGGGCCGTGGTGGTGGCAGGCATCGCCATCGTGTGGTTCGGGGATGTCCAGCTGGGGGCCATCATCGGCGCCGCGATCATGATCAACCTGTTGATCGCCGCCGTGACGGGCACGCTGCTGCCGGTACTGCTCAAGAAGCTCAATATCGACCCTGCCCTCTCCGGCAGCGTGATATTGACCACCGTGACCGACGTGATCGGCTTCATGGCCTTCCTCGGGCTGGCGACCTGGCTCTACCTGTAATACGCCCGACGGATTCCAGTGACTGCTCCAGAAACAACACGGCCGCTCCCTCGGGAGCGGCCGTGTTGCATCTCGCCTGTCGCGCGATCAGAGAAGCCTCAGCGATCAGCCTTCCAGCTCTTCGTCTTCGCCTTCGGACATGCCCGCGACGGTCATGCCATCGATCAGCCAGCTACCGCTGTGGATGCTGCCACGCGTATCGACATCATCGCCGACCGCCAGCAGATTGGCCGCCATGTCGCGCAGATTGCCGGCAATGGTGAACTCCTCGACCGCATGCTGGATCTCGCCGTTCTCGACCCAGAAACCGGAGGCGCCGCGTGAGTAGTCACCGGTGACGCCGTTGACGCCCTGGCCCATCAGCTCGGTCACCAGCACGCCGGTGCCCATCTGCTTGAGCATCTCATCGAGAGAGGTCAGCGGCGCGGTGATGCGCACGTTGCGCGCGCCGCCGGCGTTGCCGGTGGTCTGCATGTTCAGGCGCCGGGCACTGTAGGCGCTCAGCATGTAGCTCTGCACCTTGCCGTCGGCAAAGTAGACATTGTCACGCGTCGCGACGCCATCGTTGTCGAAGGCGGCGCTGGACATGCCACCGACTTCCCGCGGCTTCTCGCCCAGCGTGAACCAGTCGGGGAACAGCGGCTGACCCAGGCTATCGCACAGGAAGCTGGACTCACGGTACAACGAGCCGCCGGCGATGGCAGATAGATAGTGACCGACCAGCCCGGCTGACATCTGCGGGTCGAACAGCACCGGCATGCGGCCCGTAGCCACCTTGCGCGCATTCAGACGCGCCAGCGTGCGGCGCGCGGCTTCACGCCCCACCGACTCGGGCGAGCGCAGGTCCGCCGGATTGCGCACGCTGGTGTAGTCATAGTCACGCTGCATGCCCTGTGCATCCTTGGCGATCAGCATGCATGACATCGAGTGGCGGCTGCCGCACTGGCTGGCCAGGAACCCATGGCTGTTGCCATAGACCTGCACGCCTTCGCCACTGGAGAAGCTGGCGCCTTCGGACTGTGCGATGCCTTCCACTTCCAGCCCGGCACGCTCACAGGCCAGTGCCAGGTCAGTCGCTTCATCGACGCTGATCGCCCAGGGGTGATGCGCCTTGAGATCAGGGAAGTCGGTGGCCATCAGCTCGGCCGGCGCCAGACCGGCAAAACTGTCTTCGCCGGTATAGTGCGCGATGGAAACCGCCTTCTCGACCGCGGCACGAATCGAGTCGCTGCCGGCATCGGAAGATGTCGCGCTGCCCTTGCGATTGCCGAGATAGACGGTCACGCCGATGCCCTGGTCACGCGACAGTTCGACCGTCTCGACTTCGCCGTCACGCACCGAGATGCTGACGCCCTGATCGACGCTGGCACCGACCTCACAGGCGTCGGCACCCAGGCTGCGGGCAAGCTCGAGAGCTTCGCTGACGCGACGCTCGAGCAGTTGTTGCTGAGCAACGGCATCAAAGGCCTGGCTCATGTTGTTCTCCTTCTGAGGAGACGGGGGCCCGGCAGTGCTATACTGCCGCAAATTTCCCCGACTCATTGGAATTGGCATGCGTAAAGAAAGACCCGAGGAGCTCGTCGAGCGCCCCAGCAAGTCCCAGTTGAAGCGCGAGATGATCGAGCTGCAGGCGCTGGGCAAGAAGATCATCGATCTGCCGGAAGGCCAGCGCGCCAAGTTCCCGCTCTCTGACGACATGCTGGCCGCCATCGAGGAGACCCATCGCATTCGTAGTCACGAAGGCCTGCGTCGCCACATGCAGTACGTCGGCAAGCTGATGCGCAAGGAAGACCTGGACGCCGTGCGTGCCGTCTTCGAAGCCATGGAGCAGCAGAACGTGCGTCGCGATGCCTCCTTCCAGCGTCTCGAACGCTGGCGCGATCGCCTGCTGGACGACGATGAAGCCTTCGTGATCTTCGTCGAGGATTATCCTCACGTGGACCGTCAGGCCCTGCGTCAGCTGATCCGCAATGCGCGTGCCGAACGTGACGCCGGCAAACAGCCCAACAGTGCCAAGAAGCTCTTCAAGCTGCTGCGGGCCGAACTCGACCTCTGACACGGGGTCTGCCGCTCACGCGCTGCGTCTCTCGTGCTGAACCTCATGCACTGATCCTCAAGCGCTTCCTCGACACCGCCATGGCCCTGCCACGGCGGTGTCGTCGTATTCATCGCTTCATTGTGAACGCGACCCGCTCAGGATTGCGTGCCGCCGACCGTCAACTCATCGAGCTTCAGCGTCGGCTGACCGACACCGACGGGCACGGACTGGCCGTCCTTGCCACACACGCCGACACCGGTATCCAGCTCCAGGTCGTTGCCGATCATCGAGACGCGGCCCATGGCTTCCGGCCCGTTGCCGATCAGGGTGGCGCCCTTGACCGGCGTGGTCACCTTGCCGTCTTCGATCAGATAGGCTTCGCTTGCGGAGAACACGAAACGCCCGGAGGTGATGTCGACCTGACCACCGCCGAAGCTGACCGCGTAAATGCCACGCTTGACGCTCTTGATGATCTCCTGCGGATCGCGATCGCCACCCAGCATGTAGGTATTGGTCATGCGCGGCATCGGCAGGTGCGCGAAGGACTCACGGCGCGCATTGCCCGTCGGCGCCATGCCCATCAGGCGGGCATTGAGCTTGTCCTGCATGTAGCCGGTGAGGATGCCGTCCTCGATCAGCGGCGTGTACTGCCCCGGGGTGCCTTCATCATCGACGGACAGCGAGCCACGGCGATCGGCCAGGGTCGCATCATCGACAACGGTGACGCCGCGTGCCGCGACCTGCTCGCCCATGCGGCCCGAGAAGGCAGAGCTGCCCTTGCGGTTGAAGTCACCTTCCAGACCATGGCCAACCGCCTCATGCAGCAGCACGCCCGGCCAGCCATTGCCCAGCACCACCGGCATCTGACCGGCCGGCGCATCGATGGCCTCGAGATTGACCAGCGCCTGGCGCACGGCTTCACGCGCGTAACGCTCGGCGACATTCTCATCGCGCAGACGGGTCAGCGGGAAACGACCACCGCCACCGGCACTGCCACGCTCGCGACGGCCATTGCGCACCGCGATCACGCTGATGTTGAAACGCACCAGCGGACGCAGGTCCGCGGCGAGGGTGCCATCACTGGCACGCACCATCACCACCTCGTAAAGCGCCGACAGCGAGGCCGACACCTGACTGATGGACGGGTCAAGGCTGCGCGCGATGCGGTCCGCTTCCTTGAGCATCGCGACCTTGTCCTCGGCGCTCAGGCCATTCAGCGGGTCGATGCCCGCATAGAAGGACGGTGCCTCGGTGATGATCGAGCTTGCGACCGTGCCGCTGCTGCCGCTACGCGAGATACCCGCTGCAGTCCGGCCAGTGTCGGCAAGCGCGGCGGCATCGATCTGATTGGAGTACGCGAAGCCGGTCTTTTCCCCCGCCAATGAGCGTACGCCCACGCCGCCATCGATGTTGTAGCTGGCGTCCTTGACGACGCCGTCTTCCAGCACCCAGCTTTCCTGCCAGATACGCTGGAAGTAGAGATCGGCATAGTCGGTGCCCGGGCCCATGGCATGTGCCAGGCCAGCATCCAGATCATCCAGGCTGAGCCCGCCCGGGGTCAGCAACAGGGCCGCGGCATCGTCGAGCACGCGACCGGAACTCGCATTTTGCGTCATTCGGCACTTTCCAGAGTAATGTTCGGGTCGCCCCAGGGGCCTGATACCCGATAGTGAATTTGCGTCACCTTGTCGATGAAGCGGCCGAAGATCTTGTCGGCCACGAACAGCGCCCCGCCCACGGCGGGTGCGCCTGCCAGCACGGCGGCCAGCGGAAGGTTCTGGCTGACCGGCACCGTGATGGCCATGCGTTGATCAAGGGTACCGCGAAGCAGGTCGACCTGCCCGTTGAGTGTCACGGTGGTGGACGGCGCCTCGATACGCAAGGGGCCATCGCTTTCCAGCCGCCCATCGAAGAGCGTCGCTGCGCCGCGCACCTTGTCGAAGGCCGTCCCCTTGTCGGTGACGTCAGAGAAGTCCAGCGACAGGCGGCGCAGCAGGTTATCCACATTGACCAGCCCCAGCAGGCGGGCGGAGGTCGAGCCCAGATTCAGGAAGCGTCCGTCATCCAGCTTGATCTCGACGCGACCATTGGAGCGCGACAGGGCAAAGTCCTGCGGCGCACCGGGCCAGGCCAGCTTGACCTCGGCCCGGGCGCGGTCCGCCTCGATGCCGCGCGGCTGGGAGAGACGCTCGAGCAACCCGCCCAGGTCACTGCCATCGGCGGACAGGCGAGCGCGCGTCAGACTGTTGGTGCCGGCATCCTCCCAGGTGATGTTGCCCACCGCGGTAATCTTGCCCAGCGTGATGGAGAGCGGCAACACCACCAGCTGCTGGCTGTCGGCGGTCCAGTCGGCACTGATCGGCCCCAGTTGCTGGTCGCGCCAGATGAGGTGTGCCAGACGCAGACTGCCCGCGGGCAGGTCGGCAAGCTCGGCGGGATACGGCGTCGGCTCGATGCCGACATCGATAGCCTCGGTAAAGTTGCCTGGCGCACTGGCGGTCTGCGCCTCCTGCTCGACATCCGAGGGCCACAGGGCATCGAGATTCAGGGTATCCAGGTCCAGAATCAGCGGTCGCGCGGCGCCTGACTGCCACACCAGCTCGCCACTGGCGAGCTGACCATCCAGCGTCGCGGCCAGCCCCAGCCCTTGCTGCTGCGAGCTCTGGCGCGGCGCGGCCTCGAGCGTCATCGGCCCCGTACACCGGGACTGGATCATCAGGCAATCGGTGGCAACGCGCAGGCGTGACAAGGCACGCAGGGGGTCACTCTGCTCCGCGTCGCTGCCCTCACCACTCGCGCTGCCCTCTCCACTCACGCCACTTTCACCGGAGAGCGCTCCCGCCCACGGCTTCCAGAGCTCGGGGGCGAGGGTCGGCGTGCGCCAGGCGATGTCCCAGCCGGTCTGGGTGGGCCACTGTGGATCACTCGGCCAACGCTCCAGCCACAACTGCCCCGTCATCGGCACCGTGCTGCCATCGTCTCGCGTATTGCCGTCTTTCCAGCGTGCTCGGGCGCGATTGTCGAGGCGAACATCGCCGCCACCCTCCGCGAGCCCGATATCCACCGCCAGCGGAACCGCCTGATCGCGCGCCTTGCCAAAGGGTGCCGGCAGATTGATGGCGACTCCCTTGAGGTCACTCGAGAGCGCCAGGCTGGCGCCGTCATCCGGCAGCATCAGGCGCGCCTGGTAGTTGAACTCGCCGCCCAGCGCGCGCGGCGTCTCGCCGTCCTGCAAGGCGGCCCGGGTGTTCTCGGCGGCATCGCCGATCAGGTGCTCGGGCGCGCCCAGCCAGCCCAGCACCGGTGCCAATGGCGCCTTGCCGTCGAAGGTGATCGCGCCCTTGCTGCTTGAATCTGCCTGCCCGATGTTGAGCGCCGCCTTGACCGCACCACCGAACAGCTTGCCGGAGAGATTGCCGGTCAACTGCTCACGCCGCCCCTCGGGTCGGGATGGGTCATGCACGAACTCGAGCGGCCCGCGAATGCCGTCAACCTCGATGCCCGGCCCCGGGAAGGCCAGCGTCGCCGCCTGGCGCTCGCCGACCTTGCCCGCCGCCGTGATGCGCGTCTGCTCGGCGTCCTCCAGCGGCACGCGGATGTCCATCGCCGCATCCACCGAGCCCTTGCCCTGCCATTCGGCGATCAGCGCTGCGGTATCTTCCAGCGGCGCATGCGAGAGCAGATCGAACAGCGCCTCGACGCTGCCGGTCACGTCACCCTGAATCTTCAAGGTGTTGTCCTGCATGTCGACGTCGGCCTGACGCACCGCCAGGGGCGCCGCACTGCCCAACGCCGTGGCCGGCTGAGAGCGCGCCGCCGCGACCGTGGCACTCAACGTATTGTCGTGCAGCGCGAGATTGCCCTTCACGCCCTCCAGCGCAGGCCAGCCCTCGGCATAACCGAGTCGCCCATCCTCAATGGCCAGCTCAAGGTCCATCGAATCGCCGGGGCCATAACCATTTTCACCATTGTCGTCATCCCACACCTGAGTGAGATGCAGGCTGCCCTCGGGGACCTGCCCCGCGACATCGCGCGTCAACCACTCGCTCAGCGCCGGGTCCAGTACCTTCATCGGCAACCAGGAGGCCAGCGGAATGCTGCGGGCATTCACGTCACGCATCTCGAGATCCAGCTGGAAGCGGTCATGGTCCTGTGCGGGAATCTGCAGACCGAAGCCGCCCGTCACATCGGCGCCAGCGCGCTGGATATGCAGGTCATGCCCCGAGACGCTGCTGCCACTGTCATCGACCTTGACCTCGACCACCCCGTCAGCGGCCTCGAGCTGCCAGCCGTCGCCGAAGACTTCGGGGAAGTGAAAGCGCATGCCCGGGTCGCCACGAAACGCGATCCGGCTCGCGATGCCACCCTCATCAAGACTCTGCGCGGTGACCCAGGCCGCCAAGGGGCCGAGCCCCGGAGCACCCTGCCAGGGTTCCACCTCGGCGCCGGTGAGGCCCAGCGCCAGCTTCATGGTCAGCGGGGTATCGAGGCCGATCCCGGCCAGCGACAGGGAGAGGCCGGTGGCCGTGCCACGCGGATCGAGAGACTCGAGCACATCGCCCAGCTCGCCGAGCGCCAGCACATTGCGCCAGCGCGCCACCTTCTCCAGATCGAAACTGCTGGTGACCAGTGACACGCTGCCCTCGGAGAGATCCCCCGACAGCGAAATACGCTCGGGCAGACTGGCAAGCGCCGCGGAGACTTCTGGCGATGACGCCGCTTGCGGCGCTTGGCCGTCACTATCTGCCACCGGAACGCCGGACGCCGAAGCGTCGGCCGCCGGAGTGCCGGCCACCGAAGCGTCGGCCGCCGGGGCGTCATCGAGTTGCGTGGCGCCGACCGAGATCTGATTGAGCCAGGCCTGCCAGCGATCACTGCCCGCCAGGTCACGCAGCCACTGGCCACGCGCATGAATGTCCTTGAGCGCCAGCTGGGCGCCATGGTGATCCAGCGTCAGGCGATTGAGATCAAGACGCAGACGAGCATCTTCCAGTCGCGCATCACGCCAGCGCGCCCACAGCGTCGCGTTGCCATCGGCGTCGCGCAGCATCAGGCTGTCGCGCTCGCCCATCAGACGCCCGACACTCGCCAGCGCACCGGCGTCCAGCTCCACCTGCAGCTGGGCCGAGTAGTCGGCGAGGCCGTCGTCTCCCGGCAGCACTTCCAGCACGGCGCTGACACCGGCCTGAGGCGATTCCCCGACCCGCAACTGGCCTTCCAGGTGCGCGCGATCGCCTTCTCCCGACAGCAGCAGCTCGGCGGCATTCAGGTTGAGGGTATCGTTGCGACCATGCAGTACCAGGCGCACATCCTCGAGCCGCACACGCTGACGCGCCAAAAGCGCCAGCCCCTGCTCCGTCTGCGCAAGGCTCATCTGTCCTTCGGGTTCGAGCGCTTCGGGAGGACGCGGCGGCCCCGGCCAGCCCCAGCTGCCATCTTCGCGCTGGTACAGGTGCACGATGACGCCGGTGGCGGTGGCGCGATCAAAGACAGGCGCCAGATGGCGCAGGGAGGAAAGTACATCGAGACGGGTTTCCAGATGCGACACGCTCAACAGCGGCGCCGCCTGCATCTCGTTGGGTCGAAAGAGGTTCAGACCCGACAGCTTGATGGCCGGATCAAGGTGATCCATGCGGCCCTCAAGCGATGACATCCCCACATTGGAGTGGGTCTGGGTGGCAATGAAGTCACTGATGGACTCACTGCGCGAATCCAGCGTAGTCAACCACCAGCGCAGGCCCCCGATCAGGATGGCCAGCACCGCCAGCAGCACCGCGAGCGCCATCAGCAGCCCGCGCGCCCAGCGCCGCCCACGCGAGGGTGGCGCTGGCGTCGCAGCTGACGAAGACGGGGCGTCGTCGACGCCCTCCTGCGCCGCCTCTTGCGAGGTAGAACGCGCCGCCTCTGGTGAGGTAGAACGGGTCACTGGTGGTTCTCCGAACAGGACAGACTCACGATGTGGATAACGCGACTCCCGGCTTCATCGCAGGCGCGGCGGCTGACAGATCACATGAGCACAATATCGTACTGCTCCTGGGTGTAATGCGCCTCGACCTGGAAGCGGATGGTCTTGCCGATGAAGCTCTCGAGGTCCGCCACGGCTGCGGATTCCTCGTCCAGCAGGCGATCGACCACGTTCTGTGAGGCCAGCACCATATAGGTATCCGGGCTGTAGGCGCGCTCTTCGCGCATGATCTCGCGGAAGATCTCGTAGCAGACCGTCTCCGGCGTCTTGAGGGTGCCGCGCCCCTGACAGGTCGGGCAGGCCTCGCACAGCACCTGCTCCAGACTCTCGCGCGTGCGCTTGCGCGTCAGCTGCACCAGGCCCAGTTCGGTCACGCCGGTCATCTTGTTCTTGGCATGATCACGCTCCAGCGACTTCTCGAGCACGCGCAGCACCTGGCGCTGATGCTCGGTCTCTTCCATGTCGATGAAGTCGATGATGATGATGCCGCCGAGATTGCGCAGCCGCAGCTGGCGCGCGATGGCGGTCGCCGCCTCGAGATTGGTCTTGAAGATGGTCTCTTCGAGGTTGCGATGGCCGACGAAACCCCCGGTGTTGACGTCGATGGTGGTCATCGCCTCGGTCTGGTCGATCACCAGATAGCCGCCACTCTTGAGCTGCACCTTGCGGCCCATCGCCTTGTGCAGCTCATCCTCGACACTGAACAGATCGAAGATCGGTCGCTCGCCGGGGTAATACTCGATGCGCCCTTCCATGTCGGGCATGAACTCGCTGGCGAATTCCTTGAGCCGGATGAAATTCTCGCGCGAGTCGATGCGCACGCGCTCGATCTCGTCACGCATCACGTCGCGCAGCGTGCGCATGAACAGCGGCAGATCATCATAGATCACGCTGGGCACGGCGGCGGTCAGACGACGCTCGCTGACCTTGCGCCACAGGCGCAGCAGGAAATGCATGTCCTGCTTGAGCTCGGCCTCGCTGATGCCTTCGGCCGCCGTGCGCAGAATGAAGCCGCCGGGCGCTTCCGGGTCCAGCGCCGTCAGGCACTGCTCGGTGAGCTCCTTGAGGCGGTCACGCTCGGCATCGCTCTCGATGCGCTGCGACACGCCGGTATGCGGCGAGTCCGGCATGTAGACCAGATAGCGTGACGGCACCGACAGATGCGTGGTCAGCCGGGCGCCCTTGGTGCCGATGGGGTCCTTGGTGACCTGCACCACCAGTGGCTGGCCTTCGCTGAGCAGCTCGCGGATCGAGAGCTGCTCGTCATGCGGCGTATGCGCCGGCATGACTTCCTGGGCATGGATGAAGGCGGCCCGTTCGAGACCGATGTCGATGAAGGCCGCCTGCATGCCGGGCAACACTCTCACCACCTTGCCACGGTAGATGTTGCCGACGATGCCGCGTCGCCCGCTGCGTTCGATGAAGGCTTCCTGCAGGACACCGTTCTCGACCACCGCCACGCGGGTCTCCATCGGTGTCAGGTTGATCAATACCTCGCCGCTCATAGCGCAAGTCCTTGTAAAGTCGTTGCTTGCGATTATGACATAGCAAGGGAGCCCCCGGCTGTGATCTATCGACTAAGGATTTCCTGCAACGGGTATTTTGTGCCACGCACGCAAGCCATCGTCCTTCGCGATGGCGCTGGAGTGCTGTCTCGACACCCGACTGCCGCAGTACAGAACATCGCCCGTCAGAGTGGTTGCCACGGCTGAACGCCCGCCTTGCTCAGAAGCTCTGCGGTCTCATGCAGCGGCAGCCCGACCACGGCGCTGTAACTGCCCTCGAGATGACTGACGAAGACGGCGCCGAGCCCCTGGATGGCGTAGCCCCCCGCCTTGTCAGCCGACTCACCGGTCGCCCAGTAGCGCGCGGCCTCCTCCGGAGTGATGGTGCGGAAAGTCACGCGGCTCTCGACCAGCTCGCTCGCGCAGCGCATGTCGCGCCCGGCGTCGCCATGACACAGCGCCACGCCACTGAGCACCTGATGGCTGCGCCCCGACAGGCTGAGCAGCATCTCGCGCGCATCGGCCTCATCACGCGGCTTGCCGAGAATGCGTCCATCCAGCGCCAGCGCGGTATCCGCGCCGAGCACTCGCCGCCCCGCCGTCTGGCCTGCCGCCCGCTGCGCCAGAGCCGCGAAGCCGGCCTGCGCCTTCTCCCGCGCCAGACGCAGCACATAATGCTCCGGCGACTCATTGGCCTGCGGCGTCTCATCGATATCCACCGGCGCCACCTCACATTGGATGCCGATACTGGCCAGCAGGTCACGACGACGCGGCGACCCCGAGGCCAGAATCAATTCCGCTTGAGCAGCGCCCTGTTGAGCAATGCCATGTTGAGCAATGCCATGTTGAGCAATGCCCTGAGACCTTACTTTGCGCTGCGTCGCGGCGTCAGAGTTCGCAAAGAGTGAGGAAGTGGGGCTTTCGGTGTCAGGTGTGGATGGCCTGGAAGTGGATGACCTTGAACTGGATGACATGGAAGACCTCGTGAAGAGAAACATGGCTGACAAGTACCAGAAAGCCGCCCGTAGGCGGCTTTTGGAAGCTCACAAGAAGCGCTAGCGACGTGCCAGTGGCACTCAGGCCGCGACCCGCCGACGCAGCATCTGCAGCAGAGTATAGAGCCACGGCCACAGTGCGCCGCCGATGACCGCCGAGAGCAGGAACGACAGGCTGACGGGGCCGGCACCGAACAGACTGCGCAGCCATTGATCCAGCAACTGCGCGATGCCCAGCACCACGATCACCAGCAACGCCTGCTGCAACAGCGAGTAGGCGCGAATGCGCTGATAGAGCAGCACACCCATGAAGGCCGTCAGCGACAGCACCAGGGCGTTGTGCCCCAGCGGTGCGCCCTGCAGGACATCCAGCGCCAGCCCGAACAGGAAGCCGTGGAAGACTCCGACACTCTGCGGCGAGACGATGCACCAGTAGACCAGCATCAGACCCAGCCACTGGGGCCGCCAGATCAGCCATACATCCGGCAATGGCATGACCTGCAGACACAGCGCCAGCAGCAGCGAGAACCAGCACAGCAAGGTGGTCTGGGGACGAAAGGCCATCAGTTGTTCTCCCCGGCAGCATCGGTGGGTGCCTGTGCGTCTGCCGCATCCTCGGCGGAGCCTTGCGCGGCGTCGTCACCCTCGGGTCTGGGCGCCGCCAGGTTGTCGCGCGGCAACTCATCGAGGCTGTCATCGACATACAGGTTGTCGGTGTCCACCGGCGGCGGCATCTGGATCAGGAAGTTGCGCGAACGCTCCAGCTGCGCGATGGGCTCGGCACTCACGCGGGCGAACGGCTTGCCGGGATCATGGTAGACCTCGGTGACACGTGCCACCGGCAAGCCGCGCGGAAAGCGCAGCGCCAGTCCGGAAGTCACCAGCAGATCACCGACACGAATGTCGGCGGTATCCGGCACATGCAGCACATCGACCTGGTCGATCTTGCCACTGCCCTGGGCGATGAAGCGCAGACCATTGCGATTGATCTCCACCGGCACGGCGTGACTGGCATCACTGATCATCAGCACGCGACTGTTGTAGGCCGAGGTGGAGATGACCTGCCCGACGAGACCATAGGCATCGAGTACCGGCAAGCCGATGCGCACGCCATCCTGCTCGCCGCGGTCCACCACCATGCGGTGGGAGAACGGGTCAGCATCGAGGGTCAGCAACTGGGAGGTGATATAGGGGATATCGCTACGCTGCCCGGCATTGAGCAATTCGCGCAGGCGCGTATTCTCGGAGGTCAGGCTCGCCATGCGTTGCACACGGCTGGACAGATTGAGCAGCTGTTCGCGCAGCGCGCGATTCTCGTCGGCCAGCTCCTGCTGGTCAGCAAACACCAGCGCGCCCCAGCTGATGCCTTCCGTCGGCAAGCTGACGACCCACTGCACGGGCGATACCAGCGTCGCCATGCTGGCGCGCACATCGACCATCCAGCTGAAGCGATCTTCGGCAAACATCAGCGCGAGTGACAGCACCGCGCACAACAGCATGCGGTAGCCGGGCACGGGGCCACGCGTGAACAGGGGTTTGATAGCACTTCCTCCGACAGGCCGGGACCAGCCGTACAGCACACAGCATGCCCGGCCCCGGACGAGGTCAATCGCTCGACAGCAGCTCGAAGGTGTGCTGATCGATCATTTCCAGCGCCTTGCCACCGCCACGCGCCACGCAGGTCAGCGGGTCTTCGGCGATGATCACCGGCAGGCCCGTCTCTTCCGCGATCAGCTTGTCGATGTCACGCAGCAGCGCACCACCACCGGTCAGCACCAGGCCGCGCTCGGCGATGTCGGAAGCCAGCTCCGGCGGAGACTGCTCGAGCGCGCTCTTGACCACCGAGACGATGGCCGCCAGCGGTTCCTGCAGCGCATCGAGGATCTCGTGGGAGTTGAGCGTGAAGGAACGCGGAATGCCCTCGGCCAGGTTGCGGCCGCGCACGTCGATCTCTCGCAGCTCGCCACCCGGGTAGGCACAACCGATCTCTTCCTTGATGCGCTCGGCCGTCGCCTCACCGATCAGGCTGCCGTAATGGCGACGCACATAGGAGGTGATGGCTTCGTCGAAGCGGTCACCGCCGATACGCACGGATTCGGAATAGACCACGCCGTTGAGCGAGATGATGGCGATTTCAGTGGTACCACCACCGATATCGACCACCATGGAGCCCATCGCCTCTTCCACCGGCAGGCCCGCACCGATCGCGGCAGCCATCGGCTCCTCGATCAGGTAGACCTCACGCGCGCCGGCCCCTTCGGCCGATTCCTTGATGGCGCGACGCTCGACCTGGGTCGACATGCACGGCACACACACCAGCACACGAGGGCTGGGTGTCAGGAAGGTGCTCTGATGCACCTTGCGGATGAAATGCTGGAGCATCTGTTCGGTAACGGTGAAGTCGGCGATGACGCCGTCCTTCATCGGACGGATGGCCGTGATATTGCCGGGGGTACGCCCCAGCATGCGCTTGGCATCGGCACCGACGGCCGCCACACTGCGGGCATTCCCGGACTGGCGAATGGCCACGACTGAGGGCTCGTCGAGCACGATACCGCGACCGCGCACATAAATAAGCGTGTTGGCAGTACCCAGATCGATCGACAGATCGCTCGAGAACAGCCCACGTAAACGTTTAAACATGGAAGTTGATCACCTAGTCCAGACCGGAACCCTGTGCAGACGCGAACGGTACCATTGCCACCCCATGGCGGCAAGCTGACACGCCTGCCAGAGCGACGCAGATGTGGTACATTTCACGCCGAATCACACTGTAACGGCGCATTCGGCGACAGATTGCTCCATCGCTGCAAAGCGCGCTGTTTTACAGGGTAACGGGCATCGGGTTTGCCGGGACACCACAATTTTCGAATTCGGCTTTTCGCGTACCTCGCGCCAGCCCAATTCCGTGTGGTCGTCTCCGACTCCTGCCGTCACCTCAAGCCTCTCGAAGCCAAGACAGGGAAACTTCAATGGCCCTTGAACATTCAGATGTGCTGCGTGCCGCTCACCTCGCACGCCTGGGTCTTGCCTCGCAGGATGCCGAAGCCTACGTCGAGGATCTCGACCGGATTCTCGCCATGGTCGACCAGCTGCAACAGGTCGATACCGACGGCGTCGCACCGCTGGCACACCCGCTGGAAGCCACGCAACGCCTGCGCGCGGACGAAGTCACCGAATCGAATCAGCGCGAGCGTTTTCAGCAGGTGGCCCCGGCCACAGAGCAGGGTCTGTATCTGGTTCCGCGCGTCGTCGAGTGATCTCGCCTGGCAGGTCGCTCACGCATCGTGACCGGCTGCCATCGGATACCACGTCACGCGGCACGCCCCGTCCGCCCCGGAATTTCTGCGGACGATGCCCGGCGCATCGTCTGCACTGATGGAATCGAACATGTCATCGTCCATTGCACTACATGACAAGACGCTCAGTGAGCTGGCGCAAGGCCTGGAGGCCGGCGAATACACCAGCCGCGAGCTGACGGAAGCCTTCCTGGCCCGTATCGAACGCCTCGACGGCGAGCTCAACAGCTACATCACCCTGTGCCGCGAAGACGCGCTGCGTGATGCGGATGCCGCCGATGCACGCCGTGCCGCTGGCAATGCCGCCGCGCTGACCGGCGTACCGATGGCCATCAAGGACATCTTCTGCACCGAAGGTGTGCGCACCAGCTGTGGCTCGAAGATGCTCGACAACTTCGTCGCGCCCTACGACGCCACCGTGATCGAGAAGCTCAAGGCCGAAGGCGTGGTGATTCTCGGCAAGACCAACCTCGATGAGTTCGCGATGGGCTCCTCGAACGAGAACAGCCACTACGGCGCCGTCAAGAACCCGTGGGATCTGTCCGCCGTGCCGGGTGGCAGCTCCGGTGGGAGTGCCGCCGCCGTCGCCGCAGGCCTTGCGCCGGCCGCCCTGGGCACCGACACCGGCGGTTCCATCCGCCAGCCGGCCGCCTTCTGTGGCATCACCGGCCTCAAGCCGACCTACGGTCGCGTCTCGCGCTACGGCATGATCGCCTACGCCTCCAGTCTCGATCAGGGCGGCCCGATGGCCCGCTCCGCCGAAGACTGCGCGCGCCTGATGAACGTGATCGCCGGTGCCGACCCGCGCGACTCCACCAGCGTGGTGCGTGGCGTGCCGGATTACGTCGAAGGGCTGGACTACAACCTCAAGGGGCTGAAGATCGGCCTGCCGAAGGAATACTTCGGCGAAGGCCTGTCCGAGGAAGTCGAAGCCTCCGTGCGTGCCGCGATCAAGGTCTTCGAGGATGCCGGTGCCAGCGTGCAGGAAATCTCGCTGCCGCATACCCACCTGGCCATCCCGACCTACTACGTAATCGCGCCGGCCGAGGCCTCCTCCAACCTGTCGCGTTACGACGGCGTGCGTTTCGGCCATCGCTGCAAGGACCCGCAGGACCTGGAAGACCTCTACAAGCGCACCCGCGAGGAAGGCTTCGGCGACGAAGTGAAGCGCCGCATCATCATCGGCACGCACACCCTGTCCGAAGGCTTCTTCGATGCCTACTACATCAAGGCCCAGAAGGTGCGTCGCCTGATCCGCCAGGACTTCCTCGATGCCTTCGACCAGGTCGATGTGCTGATGGGCCCGGCGGCGCCGACCCCGGCGTTCGATCTCGGCGCGCACAAGGACCCGCTGTCCATGTACCTGCAGGATCTCTACACCATCGCCATCAACCTGGCGGGCATTCCGGGCATCAGCGTGCCGGCTGGCCTGGCAGGCAAGCGTCCGGTGGGTCTGCAGATCCTCGGCCCGCACTTCGGTGAGCAGACCCTGCTGGGCGTCGCGCACCAGTTCCAGCAAATCACCGACTGGCACCGCCAGCGCCCGGAATTCGGACAGGAGCAAGCCTGATGCAATGGGAAGTCGTAATCGGGCTTGAGGTTCACGCTCAGCTCGCCACCCAGTCAAAGATCTTCTCCGGCTCTTCCACCACCTACGGTGCCGAGCCCAACACCCAGGCAAGCGCCGTGGACCTCGGTCTGCCGGGCACCCTGCCGGTGCTCAACGAGCAGGCCGTGGCCATGGCCGTGCGCTTCGGCCTCGCCGTCGATGCCGCCGTTGCCGGCCGTTCGGTGTTCGAGCGCAAGAACTACTTCTACCCGGATCTGCCCAAGGGCTACCAGACCAGCCAGATGGATCAGCCCATCGTCGGCCCTGGCGTGCTCGAGATCCTGCTGGAAGATGGCACGCGCAAGTCGATCCGCATCCACCACGCCCACCTCGAGGAAGATGCCGGCAAGTCGCTGCACGAAGACTTCCAGGGCATGACCGGCATCGACCTCAACCGTGCCGGCACACCGCTGCTGGAAATCGTCTCCGAGCCGGACATGCGTTCCGCCAAGGAAGCGGTGGCCTACGTGAAGGCGATCCACGCCATCGTCACCTACCTGGGCATCTCCGACGGCAACATGGCCGAAGGTTCCCTGCGTTGCGACGTCAACGTCTCGGTGCGCCCCAAGGGCCAGGAAGCCTTCGGCACCCGCGCGGAGATCAAGAACGTCAACTCCTTCCGCTTCATCGAGCGCGCCATCCACTTCGAGGTGGAGCGTCAGATCGAGCTGATCGAGGACGGCGGCAAGGTCGTGCAGGAAACCCGCCTGTATGATCCGGACGCCGACGAGACGCGCAGCATGCGCACCAAGGAAGAAGCCAACGATTACCGCTACTTCCCGTGCCCGGACCTGCTGCCAGTGGAAGTGGACGAGGCCTACATCGAACACCTGCGCCAGACCCTGCCGGAACTGCCGGCCGAGAAACGCGCCCGTTTCGAAAGCGAACTGGGCCTGTCCGCCTATGACGCCAGCGTGCTGTCCGCCAGCCGCGAGATGGCCGACTTCTTCGAGGAAGTGAAGGATGTCTGCGGCGATGCCAAGCAGGCCGCCAACTGGGTGCAGGGCGAGCTGGCCGGTCGTCTCAACAAGGAAAACCTCGACATCACCGTCAGCCCGGTCTCCGCGGCCCAGCTGGGTGGCCTGATCAAGCGCATCGTCGATGAGACCATCAACGGCAAGGCCGCCAAGCAGGTGTTCGCTGCACTGTGGGATGGCGAAGGCAAGAGCGCCGACGAGATCATCGAGTCACGCGGCCTCAAGCAGGTCACCGACACCGGTGCCATCGAAGCCGTGGTCGATCAGGTCATCGCCGACAACCCGGCCCAGGTGACCCAGTATCAGGAAGCCGAGCCGGACAAGCGTGGCAAGATGATCGGCTTCTTCGTCGGCCAGGTGATGAAGGCCTCACGCGGCACCGCCAATCCGCAACAGGTCAACAAGGTGCTGAAAGACAAGCTGGATAGTCTCAGCTGATCGCGTGGCCGATGATCAGGACAGCGCCGGCTCTGATGCCGGTGCCCCTGATCTTGACCACCAGCACGTGAACGACGGCCAGTCGCGGAGCTCCGTGGCTGGCCGTCGTCGGTCTGGAAGGGCTTGCCCCTCTCCTCAACTCGTCGCGACATGAAGGATGTTCTGATGGCAGATGATGTCGGTGCCCGCCTGCGGGCATTGCGTACCTTGCGTGGCATCTCGCAACGCGAGCTGGCCAAGCGCTGCGGTGTGACACACTCGAGCCTGTCACTGATCGAACAGGGCAAGGTCAGCCCGTCGGTGAGTTCACTGTCGAAGATTCTCGCCGCCATTCCCATGAGTGTCGGAGACTTCTTCACCATGGAGCTCGAGAACACCGCCAAGGTGTTTTACAGCGAGGAGGAGCTGATCAACGTCGGCAGCGGCGATGTCATCTTCAAGCTGGTGGGCGCCAAGCGGCGTGACCGCGCCCTGTCGTTCATGATCGAGACCTACCCGCCCGTCACTGACACTGGCCGCGAGATGATCACCCATCAGGGTGAGGAAGCGGGCGTGGTCATCGAGGGCGAGATAGAGATCACCATCGGTGGCGACACGCGGGTATTGAAGGCGGGCGACGCCTACTACTTCGATACCAACGTGCCGCATCGCTTCCGCAACATCGGCGATGTCGAGTGCCGTCTGGTCAGCTGTGCCACGCCGGCGCGGATGTTCTAGCCCTTGCGGCGAAGGCAAGAAAGAAGAGGCCACGCAATCGCGTGGCCTCTTCTTTCTTCGCAAGCCCCTGAGTTCACGGGGACCTACACAGCTCATTTCATTTCAGTTCAGCTCATCCCGGTTCAGCTCAGCTCGATCCAGACACTCTTGAGCTGGGTGTATTCCGCCAGCGAGTGATGTGACTTGTCACGGCCGTTGCCGGACTGCTTCACCCCACCGAAGGGCATGGTCTGATCGCCCCCCGCCCAGTTGTTGACGAAGACCTGACCGGATTCGAGACGATGCGTCACGCGCATGATGCGATCGATATCCTGGCTCCACACCCCTGCCGCCAACCCGAAGTCACTGTCATTGGCCAACGCCAGCGCTTCGTCTTCGGTCTCGAAGCCGAACACGGACAGCACCGGGCCGAAGATTTCCTCGCAGCCGATCGCCATCTGTGGCGTGACGCCATCGAAGACCACAGGACGAATGAAGAGTCCGGGCCCGTCGACCTCCTCACCGCCGGCGCGCAGTGCCGCGCCCTCCTCGACACCCTGACGGATATAGCCCATCACGCGCTCATACTGGGTGCTGTCGACCATCGCGCCCATGAAGCTTGCCGGGTCCAGCGGGTCGCCCGGCTGCATGCGTTCGGCAGCCGCGACCACCTTGGCGACGAAGGCATCGCGGATCGAGTTCTCCACCAGCAGACGGGAACCCGCGATACAGACCTCGCCCTGGTTGTAGAAGATGGCGGCAGCGGCACTTTCGGCGACGCGATCCAGATTGGCGCAATCGGCGAAGACGATGTTGGGACTCTTGCCGCCACACTCCAGGAACACCCGCTTCAGATTCGACTGCCCAGCGTACTGCA
This sequence comes from Cobetia sp. 1AS1, assembly GCF_029846435.1. NCBI lineage: Bacteria > Pseudomonadati > Pseudomonadota > Gammaproteobacteria > Oceanospirillales > Halomonadaceae > Cobetia > Cobetia sp. 1AS1. The sequence goes on along the minus strand of NZ_JARWKU010000004.1, from coordinate 107,589 downwards.
TCAGCTGCTTGCCGACGGCGGTGGAACCGGTGAAGGCCAGGCACTCGACGTCCATCGACAGCGCCAGCGCACGCCCGACGGTATGCCCGAAGCCCGGCAGCACCTGGAAGACGCCGCTCGGGATACCGGCCTCACGCGCCAGCTGCGCCAGACGCAGCGCCGACAGCGGTGACTTCTCCGACGGTTTGAGGATGACGCTGTTGCCCGCCGCCAACGCCGGGGCGATCTTCCACGCCGTCATCATCAGCGGGAAGTTCCACGGCACGATGGAGGCCACCACGCCCAGCGGTTCGCGCAGCACCATGCCCAACGCCTGCTGACCGGTCGGGGCGACCTCACCGTAAAGCTTGTCGATGGACTCGGCCTGGTGGCGGATCGAGCCGATCGCCCCGGCCATGTCGTTCAGCGCGCTAGTGACCGGCTTGCCCATGTCGAGGCTATCCAGCAACGCCAGCTCATCCTGATGGGCTTCCATCAGCTCGGCCAGCCTGAGCAACACCTGCTTGCGCCGATTCGGGGCCATGCGCGACCAGACACCGCTCTTGAAGGCGGCACGCGCATGACGAATGGCGATCTCGGCATCGGCGCTGTCACAGCTGGCGACCATCGCCAGCCGCTCACCGGTGGCCGGGTTGAGGCTCTCGAAGGTCTCGCCGCTGACCGCCGGCACGAATTCGTCATTGATGAAGGCATTGCCTTGCAACTGCGAGGTCAGGCGGGCGGCCAGCGCCTGCCATTCGGCCAATGTCTGAGGACGGCTCATGATCAGGATTCCGAGGTCAGGGAAGAGGAAGGTTCAGAGGATGGAGCAGAGGAGAGTGAAGAAGGCAGCGAGGACGAGGGCGAAGTGGCCTTCAGCGCAGCGGAAGAGCAAGCGGCGGCGTGACTCGCCAGCTGGCGCGCCGTTTCATCCAGTGCCGCGCGCGCCAGACTGACCAGCGCATCGATCTGCTCATGCGTGATCACCAGCGGCGGCGAGATGATCATGGTGTCACCTACCGAGCGCATCACCAGCCCCGTCTCGAAACAGATATCACGACACAGGTTGCCGACGGCCTGGGAAGAATCGAAACGCGCGCCACTGGCCTTGTCGGCCACCAGCTCCAGCGCCCCCATCAGGCCAAGCGAACGCGCCTCGCCGACCAGCGGGTGGTCTGCAAGCGTGGCCCAGCGACTGGCGAGATACGGCCCCAGGTCGTCACGCACCCGGGTGACGATATCCTCGCGCTGCATGATCTCGAGGGTCTTGAGCGCCACGGCGGCACACACCGGGTGTCCGGAATAGGTGAAGCCATGGAAGAACTCGCCGCCCTCTTCGATCAGCGTATCGGCGACCCTGTCGCCGACCAGCACACCGCCGATCGGCAGGTAACCAGAGGACAACCCCTTGGCGATGGGCATCAGATCGGGCTTCAGGTCGTAATGCTGACTGCCGAACCATTCGCCGAGGCGACCGAAGCCGCAGATGACCTCATCCACCACCAGCAGGATGTCATATTTCGCCAGCACGGCCTTGATGGCAGGCCAGTAGCTGTCAGGCGGCATGATCGCACCGCCGGCACCCTGCACGGGCTCCGCCAGGAAGGCGGCCACATTGTCCGGGCCCAGTTCCTGGATGCGCGCATCCAGCGCCTCGGCACACAGTCGCCCGAAATCATCTCGGCTGTGTGGTTCAGATGCCGGGCTTTCACTCCCCTTTCCACGACCTTCCGCGAACCAGTAAGGCTGGCGAATATGCGTGATGCCGGGCACACAGGGGCCGCCCTGGGCATGCATCGGTGCCATGCCGCCCAGGCTCATGCCCGCGACGGTCGAGCCGTGATAGCCATTCTCGCGCGCGATGATCCACTGCTTTTCCGGCTTGCCCTTGAGCGCCCAGAACCGCCGAACCATGCGCAGCATGCTGTCGTTGGCTTCAGAGCCGGAGCCGGTGAAGAAGACATGATTGATATGCTCTGGCGCGAGACGACACAGCTCGGCCGCCAGCTCGATCGCCGGCGGGTGGGCGGTCTTGAAGAAGGTGTTGTAGTACGGCAGCTGCGTCATCTGCTGGGTGGCCGCCGCGACCAGTTCCGGCTGGTCATAGCCGAGGTTCACGCACCACAGCCCCGCCATGCCATCGAGAATCCGCTGGCCATCGGCGTCATGGATATAGACGCCGATGGCACCGGTGATGATTCGACTGCCCTGCTCGCCCAGCTGCTTGAAGTCGGTGAAGGGGTGCAGGTGGTGGCGCGCATCCAGCGCCTTCAGGCGTTCGCCAGCGTCATTCATTGCCATCTTCACGCCTCCTCGCGAGTCGGGTGACAGGTCGGCAAGGTGCCACCCTCGGCCTTGTCACGACAGGCCGCGGCAAAGCCTTCCAGAATCGCCTGATACAAGGCGTGCTCACGCGGCTTCCATTCCGGATGCCACTGCACCGCCAGCGTGAAGGACGCCGCACCACTGACCGAGACCGCCTCGATTAGCCCATCCGGGGCAACCGCTTCGATATTCAGGCCCTCACCAAGACGGGCGACCCCCTGCTGATGCAAGGAATTGACCTGCGCCTCGGGCGCGGCGTAAAGCCCTGCCAGCACTCCGCCGGGCGAGATGCTGATGGCATGCGATGGCGCGAACTGCGCCTCGAGATCGCCCTTGGGCTCACGATGATCCATCAGGCCTGCCACCTTCTGCACCGCCTGGTGCAAGCTGCCGCCGAAGGCAACGTTCAGCTCCTGAAACCCGCGGCAGATCCCCAGCAGCGGCAGTCGCAACTCAAGCGCCAGCGGCACCCAGCAGAGCACCGCAGCGTCGCGGGCCGGGTCTTCATAGGTGTTCTCCGGCGCGCTGGTCTCGCCGTAGCGTGAGGGGTGCATGTTGGAATAGCTGCCAGTCAGCAGCAGACCATCCAGGCGTGCCAGCAGGGCGCTGGCGGCGCCGGGCTCGACATCCTCCCAGACCGGAATGACCACCGGATCCAGTCCGAATTCACGCAGGGCGCTGACGTACTTGTCGGTCACCATATGCGCCGGATGACCTTCTACGGTGCGACGGCAGGCAATGACGCCCACCAGGGGACGAGGTGGCATGGGATCTCCTTTGAGGCGAACAAGCAGGCCTTGGATGATTGGTATGTTTTAATCAACATAGACTGAACGCCTTTCCTTGCCAACCCGACGAAACGACGATTTCACATAAATCAACATAAACCACTGTTCAAAAAGAATTTATCGCCATAACACCAAAGCCATCCAGCCACGAAAACCGTCACGTGTTGTAAAATATTTGACAACAATGGCCATGATGGCGATATATAAACCACAACATCCCATGCCCACAGGTGATATCCATGTACAGCCTCCCCGTCGATGAGGCCAGAGAATTTCTGGACCGTCATCCGGAAATCGAGAACATCGATCTGCTGATCAGTGACATCAGCGGTATCCAGCGCGGCAAGCGAATCCCGCGCGAGAATCTGGAAAAGGCCTATGAGAATGGCATCAACCTGCCAGGCTCCGTCTTCGCACTGGATATCGCCGGCAACACCATCGAGGAAACCGGGCTGGGGCTCAGCAGCGGCGACAGTGATCAGGTCTGCCGCCCCATCCCCGGCACCTTGATGGCAGCCCCCTGGCTGCGCAACGGCAAGCAGGGGCAGCTGCTGATGAACATGCGTGATGACAAGGATGGCCCCTTCTTTGCCGACCCGCGCAATCAGCTGCAGAAACAGGTCGATATTCTTGCCGACATGGGCCTGACGGCGGTCGTCGCGCTGGAGCTGGAGTTCTATCTGGTCGATCGCGAGCGCGATGACCTGGGCATGGTGCAGCCGCCGTGCTCCCCGCTGACAGGCGAGCGCGCCAGCGAAAGCCAGCTCTATTCCATCGGCGAGCTGGATGAGTACGCCGACTTCCTCGACGAGATCCAGACTGCCGCGCGCATCCAACAGCTGCCGCTGGATACCGCGCTCAAGGAATGTGCGCCGGGCCAGTTCGAGATCAACCTGATCCATCTCGACGATGTCATGAAGGCCTGTGACAGCGCTGTCCTGCTCAAGCGTCTGATCAAGGGCGTCGCCCTGCGCCACGGCTTCGATGCCACCTTCATGGCCAAGCCGTATGGCGACGAGGCCGGCAACGGCATGCATGCGCACATGAGCCTGGTGGACCAGCACGGCAACAATGTCTTCGCCGCGCAGGACGAGAATCCGCTGGGCACCGAGACCCTACGTCACGCCATCGGCGGCCTGCTGGAACTGATGCCCGCCTCGATGGCGCTGTTTGCGCCCAACCTGAATTCCTATCGCCGCTTCCAGCAGGGCCTGTACGTGCCGATGGCGCCGACCTGGGGCTTCGACAATCGCTCGGTCGCCATCCGTATCCCCTCCGGCCCCAACGAGGCACGTCGTCTCGAGCACCGCGTAGCCGGGGCCGACGTCAATCCCTACCTGCTGCTGGCCACCTTGCTGGCCTCGGTGATCCACGGCATCACGCATCAGGTCTCGCCGGGCGAGCCGGTCACCGGCAATGCCTATGACCAGTTCGAGCCGAGCCTGACCAACAGCTGGCCCGAGGCGCTGACGCTGCTGGAGGAGAGTGAAGCATTGGCCCACGCCTTCAGCGAGCGCTTCCTGAAAGTCTTCATCGCTGGCCGTCGCGCGGAGCGTGAAGCGGCCATGCAGATCATCAGCCGTCTGGAATACGACTGGTACCTGCGCAACATCTGATCCACACCGACCTCTCCACCAACTCCAGGGCTCAGGACATGACAATCATAAAAACCGTCGCTGCCCGCGACTTCGTTGGTCACTCACTGCATGGCCACGGCTTTGCAGACCGGCTCCCCGCAGAGCGCTGCTGCGCTGACCAACTCAGTGCCGAGCAAGTCAGTACCGACCAAGTCAGTACCGAGCAAGTCAGCACCGAGCACTTCCTCGCTGCATGGGAGGCCCGGGCATGAATCAGGTCTCTCCCGTCCCCCCCAGCGTCCCCACACCCCTTCGCTCCCTCCGTCAGCGCCCGTGGCAAGGGGCGCAGCATTGCCATGTTCGGCGTCATCCTGGCACTGGTGCTGGGCATCACCTTTACCCATGAGGCCGGCACGCCGTTCGGCTGGATCAGCCTCGTGCCATCGCTGATCGTGCTGGTGGTCGCCATCGCGACCCATCGCACCCTGGAAGCCCTGGCCATCGGCGCGCTCTCGGGTCTGCTGATACTGCAGCCTGACGACTACATCGGAGAGCTGGCCGATATCTCGCTGGGCGTGATGATGAACGAGACCATCGCCTGGCTGATTCTGGTCTGTGGGCTGATGGGCGGCTTCATCGCCATGATGGAGAAGTCCGGGTGCACGCTGAGTTTCAGCAACATGATCGGTCGCCTGCTCAAGACACGCCGTCAGTCGCTGATCGGCACCGTGATTCTCGGCATCCTCATCTTCATCGATGACTATCTGAATGCCCTGGCGACGCCGGCGGCGATGAAACGCCTGACGGACCGCTTCGGGGTCTCGCGTGAGAAGCTGGCCTATATCGTCGACTCGACTGCCGCCCCCATCTGCATTCTGGTGCCCCTCTCGACCTGGGCGGTGTACTTCTCCCAACTGCTCGAGGAAGGCGGTGCCACCGAAAGCGGCATGTCGCTCTATATCCAGGCGATTCCCTACATGCTGTATGGCTGGATCGCGATGGCGCTGGCCATGCTGGTCGCCATTGGCCTGATGCCGGACATCGGCCCGATGAAGGCCGCCGAGCGACGCGCCAAGGCCGGCCAGCCGATTCCTGACGGCGCCCCGGAGCCCCTGCCGGAAGCCCAGGCGCCGCAGTCCAGCCCCTGGATCGGTCTGATGAACTTCGTGCTGCCAATGGCCGTGCTGATCGGCGCAAGCGCCTGGTTCGAGATCGACCTGCTCAAGGGCGTGATCGTCGCTACGCTGTTCACCATCCTGCTGTATCTCGCCCAGCGCCTGGTGTCGTTTTCCTCGCTGATGGACGCGGTGATGGACGGCTTTCGCACCATGATGCTGCCCCTGGCCATCGTGGCGGTCGGGTTCGTGCTGCGCGAGGTCAATGACCAGCTCGGCATGACTACCTTCATGATCGAGAGCCTGACGCCCTATCTGACTCCGGCGATCCTGCCGGCCATCGTGTTCGTCAGCATGGCCGTCGTGGTCTTCGCGACCGGCTCCTCCTGGGGCGTGTTCGTGATCTCGATCCCGATCGTGATTCCCATCGCGCTGCACATGGATGCCTCGCTGCCGCTGATCGTCGGTGCCCTGCTGTCAGCCTCCAGCTTCGGTAGCCACGCCTGCTTCTTCTCGGACTCTTCGGTGCTGTCCTCACAGGGCTGCGGGGTACAGCCGATGCAGCATGCGCTGACGCAACTGCCCTACACCTTGATCGGTGCGCTGGTCACGACGCTAGGCTTCCTGCTGTTGGGATTCTGGATCGCCGGCTGACCCAACACTCACGCCATGAATCGGCAAGACATGCACTGCGCCCCGCTTTCAAAGGCGGGGCGCAGTGCGTTTCGGGCCAGGTCAGGCGTACTTTCCAGCCCATAGAAAAAGCCGCCTCCCGATAAGGAAGGCGGCTTGGGGCATTCTGGAGAACAGGCTGATCAGATACCGAGCTTGTCGCGGGTCTGGTAGTACCAGGCACCCACGGCAGACAGCGGCACCCGCAGCATGCGGCCACCGGGGAACGGCAGGTGCGGCAGGCCGGCGAAGGCATCGAAGCGGCCATCACGGCCGGTCATCACCTCACTGATCAAGCGCCCTGCCAGATGGCTGCAGGTCACGCCATGCCCGGAATAGCCCTGGGCGTAGTAGACGTTGTCATTGAGCACGCCGAACTGGGGCAGACGATTGAGCGTCATCAGGAAGGTACCGCTCCAGGCGTAGTCGATCTTGACGTTGGCCAGTTGCGGGAAGGCCTTGAGCATCTTGGGGCGAATCAAGGCTTCGATATTGCTGGGGTCTTCGCCGCCATAATTGACGCCGCCACCGAAGATGAGTCGGTTGTCACGGGTCAGGCGGTAGTAATCGAGCAGGTAATTGCAGTCTTCCACCGCCATGTTGTTGGGCAGCAGACTACGCGCCACATCCTCCGCCAGCGGTTCGGTGGTGATGATCTGGGTACCACAGGGCATCGACTTGCCTTCAAGCTCCGGCAGCACGCCGTTGAGGTAGGCATTGCCCGCCATTACGACGCGGTCGGCCCGCAGGGTGCCGCCCGCGGTCTTGAGCACGACGGGGCTGCCATGCTCGAGACTCAGCAGCGGGCTGTGCTCGAAGATCACGCCGCCCAGTGACTCGAAGACTGCGGCTTCGCCCAACACCAGATTGAGCGGATGGATGTGGCCACCGGAGTGATCGACCAGCGCGCCCGTATAGCCTTCGGCACTCACTTCACGCTTGTAGGCATCGCCTTCCAGCAATTCGAGGCTGGTGTTGCCATAGCGCTCCCACAGCGCCTTGTGCTCCTTGAGCCCCTTGAGCTGACGCGCATTGCAGGCGGCAAACAGATTGCCTTCGCGCAGGTCACAATCGATGCCATAACCGGCGATACGCTCACGAATGATGCGGTTGCCTTCAAAGGCCATGTCGCCCAGCGCACGTGCCGTCTGGGCGCCGAAACGCTCCTCGATCACATCCATGTCGCGGCTGTAGCTGTTGACGATCTGCCCGCCATTGCGACCAGATGCGCCGTAACCCACGCGAGCGGCCTCCAGCACCATCACCTTGAGGCCCTGCTCGGCCAGGTGCAGCGCCGCCGAGATGCCGGTGAAGCCAGCCCCGACGACGCAGACATCACAGCTGACATCTCCCGCTAGCGGGGGCCGTTCGGGCACGGCATTGGCTGAGGCGGCATACCAGGAGGCAGCATGTTCCAGGGGCAGAGAGGCACTCATGACAATTTCCTTGTGGTTATTTTAATCAACATAAAAGCACGATATCACGGATCATCGAGCCAATCACGCCGACTTTGATATGCAATAATCACCACAAGCAGCGACCTGCCAACACAGAGTGCACCACCTGAAACGCCGAAAGGCCGTGACGACTGTCACGACCTCTCGGCTCCCTCATGGGCATGCCCCGCAGGGTGAGATACACAGTGCTAGACACACAGGACATGTCCCGAAGGGCTAGACACGCAGCAGCAGGTGCTCCCGCTCCCACGAGCTGATGACCTGGAAGTACTCACGATGCTCGGCGCGCTTGACGGCCAGATAGCTCTTCACGAAGCGCTCGCCGAGAATATCCGCCAACGGCTTGCAGGAGTGCAGCGCATTCAGTGCCGGCCCGATATCGTCCGGCAGGCTGTTGCCGCCCTCCCAGGCAGAGCCCACGGCCGGCGGACGTGGCTCGATCTGCGCCATCATGCCCAGATAGCCGCAGGCCAGCGAGGCAGCCATCACCAGATAGGGATTGGCGTCGGCGCCGGCCAGACGGTTCTCGACCCGCGTCCCCTCGGCATCTGACACCGGCACCCGCAAGCCGACGGTGCGGTTGTCAAAGCCCCACTCCACGTTGATCGGTGCGGAGCCACTGGTCTCGCTGCGCATCAGGCGGCGATAGGAATTGACGTTGGGCGCGAAGAACGGCATCGCGGACGGCATGTAGGTCTGCAAGCCGCCGATGAAGTTGCGAAACAGGGTGCTGGCCCGCCCCTCATCATCCGCGAACAGGTTCCTGCCGGTCGCGACATCCACCAGACTCTGATGGATATGCATCGAGCTGCCCGGCTGATAGGCCATCGGCTTGGCCATGAAGGTGCCGTACATGCCGTGGCGCAATGCCGTCTCGCGCAGCGTGCGCTTGAACATCACGACCTGATCGGCCAGCGCCAGCGGGTCACCATGCTCGAAATTGACCTCCATCTGCCCGGCGCCCTCCTCATGGATCAGGGTATCGAGATCCAGCCCCATGGCCTCGCAGTAGTCATACATCTCCTCGAAGAGCGGATCGAACTCATTGACCGCATCGATGGAATAGGACTGACGGCTGCTCTCCTGACGACCGCTGCGCCCGATGGGCGGCTCCAGCGGATAGTCGGAGTCCTTGTTGGTCTTGACGAGGTAGAACTCGGCTTCGGGGGCCACCACCGGCTTCCAGCCGCGTGCGGCATACAGCGCCAGCACTCGCTTGAGCACATAGCGCGGCGACAGCTCAACCGGATCACCATTGAGGTAATAGCAGTCATGGATGATCTGCGCGGTGGGGTCTTCCGCCCATGGCACCAGATAGACGGCACTGGTATCCGGGATCAGCTGCATGTCCTGCTCGGCCGGATTCCAGAAGCGGCTGTCTTCATCATCCGGATACCCGCCGGTGACGGTCTGGATGAAGATGGAGTCCGGCAGGCGCGGTCGCCCACCATTGAGGTACTTGCGCGCCGGCATGATCTTGCCCTTGAGAATGCCGGTCAGGTCGGTGACCAGACATTCCACCTCGGTGATGCCATGTGCCGTGAACCATTCCTGCAGCACGGCTTCGTCGTCTTCGCGACCAGTGGGTTCGTACTTCATGACACCTTCCTTGAACGCTACAGGGCAGGCCACGCGCTCGGCAGCCTGCTTCGATAGACCCGATTGCCAGCGCTCAGCGCGCCTTCACCTCGGACCACAGCTGCTGGAATATCTGCAGCTGCTCGCCGGAGAGACTCGGTGAAAAACGCAGTCGCGCCATGTCCTCTTCGGAGGGCTGAATCGGTGGCTGAGTCAGCACCTCATCCAGATACGGCTCTGCCGCGGCATTGGGGCTGGCGTAGTAGTTGTAGTTGGAGAGCTGCGCGCCGACCCGGGCATCGAGAATGAAGTTGATGAAGGCATTCGCCAGCTCCGGGTGCGGCGCCCTGGCGGGAATCATCATCGAATCCACCCACTTCTCGGTGCCCTCTTCGGGGATGACGAACTTGATGTCAGCGAAGGACTCCGGATTTTCCTCACGATAGAACAGGTAGTCGCCATTGAAGGACAGCCCGGCATGCGTGACCTTGCGCGCCAGCTGCTGAAGTGCGGGCGTGCCGTCGGAGAAGCCACTGAAATTGCCGCGATGCTTGGTCTCGATCAGCAACCTGGCGGCCTCGCGCCAGTCGTCGAGATCCGTGCAGTCATAGCCATGGCCGAGATAGGCGCAGGCGATGCCCATGCTGACCTGACCACCGGTCATCAAGCCGAACGGCCAGGCATCATTGACGGTCGGATCAAACACCATCGACCAGCTCTTGGGCGCTTCCTTGAAGGTGCTGGCGTTGTAGACAAGCCCGGTGACACCCCACTGATAGGGCGCGGCATAGTCGAGCCCCTCCCCCAGCACCGGATCACGGAACTGCTCGGCGAGATTGGCCAGATTCGGCACCTTGTCCTTGTCGAGCTTCTGTACCAGGCCCATCTCGATCAGGCGCGGTACGTAGTAGCTGGAGGGCACGATGATGTCGTACTGGGAGACACCCCCGGCATTCAGCTTGGCGACCATTTCCGGCTGCGAGTTGTAGTAGTTCTCGACCACCTCGACGCCGAACTTCTCCTCGAAGGCGGTGATGATTTCCGGGTCCATGTACTGGGTCCAGTTGAAGAGATACAGCTTCCTGTCTTCAGCCTGGACGCCACCGGCCAGCAACAGGCTGGCGATGGCCGCAGCGAAACGCAGCGTGTCAGTTGTCATCGTGATGCTCCATGCGTGGCTTCGACTCAGACATCAATCAGAGCTCCTTCGGTTCAGAGCTCCCTCGGTTCAGCGCGACTGCACCTCAGACCACAGTTGCTGAAATACCTGCAGTTGTTGGCCGGAGAGACTCGGTGAGAAACGCAGGCGCGCCATGTCATCCTCAGAGGGCTGAATCGGTGGCTGAGTCAGTACCTCATCCAGATACGGCGCCGCGGCGGCGTTGGGGCTGGCGTAGTAGTTGTAGTTGGAGAGCTGCGCGCCGACCTTGGCATCCAGAATGAAGTTGATGAAGGCGTTCGCCAGCTCCGGGTGCGGTGCCTTGGCCGGAATCATCATCGAATCCACCCACTTCTCGGCACCTTCGTCAGGAATGACGAACTTGATGTCAGCGAAGGACTCCGGGTTTTCCTCCAGATAGAACAGGTAGTCGCCGTTGTAGGACAACGCGCCATGGGTGACCTTGCGCGCCAGCTGCTGAAGCGCCGGCGTGCCATCGGAGAAGCCGCTGAAGTTGTCGCGGTGCTTGGTCTCGATCAGTAGCCTGGCGGCTTCGCGCCAGTCATCCAGGTCGGTGCAGTCGTAGCCGTGCCCGAGATAGGCACAGGCAGACCCCATGCTGACCTGACCATCGCCCATCAGGCTGAAGGGGTAATCGCCATTGACGGCGGGATCAAACAGCAAGGACCAGCTCTTGGGCGCCTCTTTGAAGGTGCTGGCGTTGTAGACCAGTCCCGTCACGCCCCACTGATAGGGAGCGGTATATTCGGCGCCCGGATCGAAATTCGGGTCACTGAACTGCTCGGCGACATTGGCCAGGTTCGGGACCTTGGCCTTGTCGATCTTCTGCACCAGGCCGGTTTCGATCAGACGCGGCACGTAATAGTTGGACGGCACGATGATGTCGTACTGGGAGACGCCGCCCGCGTTGAGCTTGGCCAGCATTTCCGGCAGCGAGTTGTAGTAGTTCTCGACTACCTCGACACCGAACTTCTCCTCGAAGGCGGTGATGATTTCCGGGTCCATGTACTGGGTCCAGTTGAAGAGATACAGCTTCTTGTCTTCGGCCTGGACGGCACCTGCCAGCAGCAGACTGCCGATGGCGACAGCGAAACGCAGCGTGTTGTTTGTCATTGTGATGCTCCGCTCAACGTGCTTGAGAAGTGATGGGACGTGCGTGATTAATGATCAGGCCCGACGTCGGCAAGGACAGCAGTGTCAGACCGCCTGTGGATATTGCGTATGCTCACGACGCCGCGCGCCGGCGCGACAGCACCAGACTCATGAGCGCCGCCAGGGCGACCGCCGCCATCATCAATGTGGCGATGGCATTGATTTCGGGCGTCACGCCCTTGCGTATCGCGCTCCAGATGTAGATGGGCAAGGTGGCGCTCTCCGGTCCGGCGGTGAAGAAACTGATCACGAAATCATCCAGCGACAGCGTGAAGGAAAGCAGGAAGCCCGAGATCAATGCCGGCTTGAGTGTCGGCAACATGAAGAACTGCACGCGCTGCCGCGGTGTCGCGTAGAGGTCCTTGGCCGCCTCGAACAGCGTCGGGTCCAGCCCGATGAAGCGCGAGTAGACGATCAACGCCACGAACGGCACCTGGAAGGTGACGTGTGCGATGGTCATGGTGGCCAGTCCCGGCGACAGCAGACCGGTCAGCTCATTGATCTTGACGAAGAAGGTCATTTCCGAGATCCCGAACACGATGTCCGGCAGCACGATGGGCAGATAGATCAGCACGATCAGCCAGCCCAGCTTGCGGTGACGATGGCGATACATGCCATACCCGATCAGCGTGCCGATCATCAGCGCCAGCAATGACGACACCACCGCCAGCAGCAGCGAATTGCCCAGCGCCGACAGAATCGCGTCATTGCCCAGCAGGCGCCGATACCAGCGCAGTGACACGCCAGTGAAGCTGGCGGCACTGTTGGAGGCATTGAAGGAAAACAGCATCACCACGATCAGCGGCAGATACAGAAAACCGAGCGTCAGCCACCAGAAGCCCCGCAATCCCTTGTGAAAACCACCGCGCCTCATATCACCACCTCTTCACCGCCGCCCAGCCGCTTGCCGATGCGGCGCATGGCGTAGAGACCAATGAAAGTGGCGATCAGCATCAGGATCGCGCCCGCCGCCCCCAGCGGCCAGTTGGCGCTGCCAGCGAACTGATTGGCGACCAGATTGCCCAGCATCATGCCCTTGCCGCCGCCCAGCAGCTCCGGAATCACGTACATGCCGAAGGCCGGAATCGCCACCAGCACGACACCCGCCAACAGCCCCGGCAGCGTCTGGGGGAAGACCGCGTGCCAGAAGGCCTTGAGCGGCGAGGCGTAGAGGTCCTGCGCCGCCTCCACCAGTGAAAGATTCAACTTCTCGAAGGCGGCGTACAGCGGCAGCACCATGAACGGCAGGAAGTTGTAGACCAGCCCCAGAGTGACCGCGAAATTGGACGGATAGAGCCCCATGTTGGGCGCGATCATGCCCATGGCTTCTGCCAGCTCCGCCAGCGGCGTGCCCGGCGCCAGCAGATTCATCCAGCCGAAGGTGCGAATGACCTGATTGGTCCAGGACGGCACCACTATCGCCAACAGCATGATCGGCCGCCAGCGCTGGTCTGCCTGCGAGATGTAATAGGCGATCGGATAGGCCACCAGCACCACCAGCACAGTGGAAAGCACGGTCTGCCACAGCGAGCGCCCCAGCGTCATCAGGTTGCCCGGGCTCCAGCCGAGAAAGCCCTGTCCGGCCAGCTGCTGAAACGAGGTCAATGACAACGGCATTTCCGGCAGCCCATAGGGGCCGTTGGTCATGAAGGCCACGCTCATCAGATAGAGACTGGGCAGCACCAGAAAGACGATGATCCACAGTGCACCGGGCGCGACCGTCAGCAACAGGTGGCGTGACTCGGCGACCACCGCGCGGCTGCGCGCAGTGGCCAGGGTTGCGTGATAGGCCATCGTCATTCCCCCAGCGTGATCAGGTCTTGCGCGGCGACCACCACATCGACCTGGTCGCCGACTTCCGGCAACTGGCCACCCCGGTTGTTGACCACCACCTGCACGCTGACACCCGCTACCTCGACACGATATTCGGCGTGGCTGCCGCGGTAGAGTCGCTCCTGCACTCGGCCCGGCAAGTGGTTCTCCAGCACGTCGTGACGCTCGAACTCGCTGGCGGGTCGCCGGCGCAGGTCCAGCGTCTCGGGACGCAACAGCAGCAGACTGCCAGTGCCCGGCGCCTGTGCGGTCAGTACGCCCAGCGGCGTGGTCAGTCGGATGGCGTCACTGCGGCTGTCATCGCGAGCCGTGACGTCGAACAGATTGGCATGGCCCATGAAGCGCGCCACGAAGGCATTGGCCGGACGCTCGTAGATCTCACGCGGCGAGCCCACCTGCTGGAGGCTGCCGCTGTCGAGCACCGCAATGCGGTCCGACATCACCATCGCTTCCTGCTGATCATGGGTAACGAAGACGAAGGTCATGCCCAGGCGCTTCTGCAGGCGCAGCAGCTCGATCTGGATCTGGCTGCGCAGGCCGGCATCCAGCGCCGACAGCGGCTCATCCAGCAGCAGCACATCCGGCTCGCAGACCAGCGCCCGCGCCAGCGCGATGCGCTGACGCTGACCACCGGAGAGCTGGTCGACCCGGCGATCGATCAGGCTGCCCAGCTTGATGAACTCCGCCATCTCGGCAACCCTGGCCTCGCGCTCCCGGGGGGCGACACCGCGCATCTTCAGGCCGAATGCCAGGTTGTCGCGCACCGACAGATGCGGAAACAGCGCATAGGACTGGAAGACCGTGTTGACGCTGCGCTGATGCGGCGGCACCTCGGTGACATCCCGTCCGCCGATCACCACCTGACCTTCATCCAGCGCCTCGAGACCGGCCAGAATCCGCAACAGTGTCGTCTTGCCACAGCCCGAAGGCCCCAGCAGCGTGAAGAACTCGCCGGGCTGGATGCTCAGGTCAACGCCATCCAGCGCCGCCACCTCATTGCCGAAGCGCTTGTGCAGCCCCTTGAGCTGGATGGAGGATGCCGCGCGTCGCGGCAGCGCGGGCTGATCCGCCTTCGCGCCGTGGCTCTCGCCGACGCTCTCATTGACGGTATCGCCAAGGTTCTCACCGGCGTTATCGTCGAAGCTCTCACCGACATGCTCACTGACGCTATCGCTGGCGTGCGTGCCGCCAGGCGCCCGCGCGGCGGCAGGCTTTCTCGTCGTGTGCTGCTCGGGCGTACCAGCGTCCTTGCCATCCACCGCGCTCATCGCGCCTCCCTTGCGATTACTCACCAGTCGTTTCCAGCTCTTGGGCTGTCGGGATGTTCAACAATGTCAAATGTGCAGCACCTTCATCATGGCCTCGGCCTAGAGCCGATCACGCAACGTGTAGAAGCTGGTCGCCAGGACCAGCAGAGGAGTTCGCAGCCAGCGCCCGCCCACGAAGGGACGGTGCGGCATGGCGGCAAAGATATCGAAACGTTCTGCCTGACCGGCGATGGTCTCGGCGACCAGCTTGCCCGCCAATCCTGCAAGCGACATGCCATGTCCCGAGTAGCCCTGGGCGTAATAGACATTCGGCGCGAGACGCCCGAAGTCCGGCGCGCGGTTCATGGTGATGGCCACGTCACCGCCCCAGCGGTAATCGATCGCCACGCCATCGAGCACCGGAAACAGGCGGCGAATCTTGCTGTCCATGCGCGCCTTGAGGCCACGCGGCTCCTGACCGGTATAGCTCACCTCACCGCCATACAGCAGGCGCCTGTCGGCAGAAAGACTGTAGTAGTCGAGCACGAAGTTGGCATCGGAAAGCGCGTCATCCTGCGGCAGGACCTGCGCGACCTGAGCCTCGCTGAGCGGTTCGGTGGCGACGATGTAATTGGCGACGCGCATGATGCGCTCTTCCAGCGAGGCGACGAGGCCATTGAGGTAGGCATTGGTGGCCACGACCACGAATTCGGCGCTCACGCAGCCATGCTCGGTTTGGATACGAGCACGCCGTGAGGTGCCATCGGGTGTATCGCCGCTCCGGCCGTGGTCGAGCTGACGCACCCGGCTCTGTTCGCAGAGCGTGACGCCGGCCTGCTGGGCAGCTCGCGCAAGTCCGAGGGTATAGTTGAGCGGATGCAGATGCCCCCCCTCACCATCATGCAACGCGCCCGGATAGGCGTCGGTGACGACCCGCTCGCGCAGCGCATCGCCCTGCAGCCACTGCAGCGCGTGATAGTCGTAATCGCGTGCCATGCGCGCCTGGAACTCCTGCAGTTCGCGCACATGACGCGACTTGACCGCGGCATGCAGATAGCCCTGGGTGAAATCGCAGGGAATCTGATGCCGGGCGACCAGCTCGGCGGTCAGGCGCACGGACTCGCGGCTCATCTCCCAGATGGCGCGTGCCTGCTCGCGCCCCAGCGCCTTCTCGACCGTCGCGATATCGGTGCCGAGCCCCGGCAGGATCTGGCCGCCACTGCGCCCGGAGGCCCCGAAACCGATGGTCTGCGCTTCCAGCAGAATGACCGAATAGCCACGCTCGGCGAGATGCAGCGCAGCGGAGCAGCCCGTGACACCGCCGCCGATCACGCAAACATCGGCACGCTGCTCACCAGCTAGAGGCGGGCATGGGTCAAGCGTCACACGCTGGCTGTCCTGGTAGTAGGAATACGAGCCAGCACACTCGCTCTGCGTGCCTGATCTGAAGCCGCCCATGCACCTCCTCATCCGCTCTTGTTGAGTTTATTCACCATCGACTGGAATATTTTCGATATTTACCACACGTTTCGCTGGAATGCTGCATGTTGATTGCGCTGCATGGGAGAAATCTTCAACACCCCACGGCATTGGCGCACCCTGGTGGTGCGCACACCCAGCATGCGCAGCGCCGGCCGCTCCACCACAACATGCGACAAAAAAGCCCCGCCAGCCAGAAAGGCTGCGGGGCTTTTTAAAGATATGCTGTCCTGAAGACATGCGACTTGGAGATATGCCGTCGATTTGACCGGCTACATCATGACGCTTGACCACACACCTGGCAGCCGGGGTCGCGCTTGAGGCCCATGCGCCGCCATTCACCGCTCAGGCCATCGAAGGTGGCCAGGCCGCGATGCACGCTGCCGGCACCGCTGATCAGCTTGAGCGCTTCCAGCGCCTGGAAGGCGCCGATGATGCCGACCAGCGGCGCGATGACCCCGCTCTCGGCACAGGTCAGCTCTTCATCGCCCAGCTCATCCGGCGGGTACAGACAGCCATAACACGGCGCCTGTGGCTCACGGCGATCGAACACCGCCAGCTGGCCGGAGAAGCGTATCGCGGCGCCGGACACCAGCGGGGTGCCCGCTGCCACGCAGGCGGCGTTGATCGGGAAGCGCGAGCTGAAGCGATCGGTGCAATCGAGCACCACGTCTGCGGCGGCCACCTGCTCGGCAAGTGCCTCACCCTCGAGACGCTCAGCCAATGCGATCACCTCGGTATCGGGATTGATCGCCAACAGCGAGGCGGCGAGTGATTGCGCCTTGGGCTGATCGATGTCGGCGTCACCATGGGCGATCTGGCGCTGCAGATTGGACAGCTCGACGTGGTCATCATCGGCCACCACCAGGGTGCCGATGCCCGCGGCTGCCAGATAGAGCGCTGCCGGGCAGCCCAGACCACCCGCCCCGATCACCAGAACCCGCGCCGCCAACAGGCGCTGCTGCCCGGCGATGTCGACCTGAGGGAGCAGGATCTGGCGCGAGTAGCGCAGCAATTGCGAATCTTGCATGGGAGAAAAGCCGCCTATCGGTAAATGAAGTGAGAAGCCATGAGCCCTGCCTGGCAACAGCAGGGCTTGCCATTACTTGGCATCCAGCTCCTCGATATCGGGCACATGCAGCGAGAACTGCTCCTTGACCTCTTCCATCACCACATAACTCTTGGATTCCTTGACGCCGGGCAGCGTCAGCACCACATCGCCGAGCAGCTGACGATAGGCGGACATTTCCGGAATCCGGCACTTGAGGATGTAGTCGAACTGACCGGAGACCAGATGACATTCCTGGATCTGCGGCAGCTTGGAGACGGCGCGGCGGAACTCATCGAACACCGACGGCGACTGCGTCTCGAGACTGATCTCGACGAAGACCAACAGATTGGCCTTGAGCGCCTTGGGGTCGAGTACCGCCTTGTAACCGCGGATGACGCCGGCACGCTCGAGGCGCTTGACGCGCTCCAGGCACGGCGTGGTGGAAAGGCCGACTTCCGAGGCGAGGTCGACATAGGAGATACGGGCATTCTCTTGCAGGCAACGCAGAATCTTGAGGTCGATGCGGTCCAGAGAGCGTGATTTTGCTTTCATTGTAATAGTTTTCCCAGCAGGGTGACTTGCAGCAGGATCATCCGTGCTCCTGGCTTCCGTGCAGTCAGGCCGTCGGATAACAAGGGGGTTATCAGATGACCATGCCAATCATGCAGGTTCATTACTATCATACCCGGCCAACAGGGGATACGCCTTCACTGGCGGTACTGTGACGAGGATTCCACGCAGACTCCACTGAAAACGGTGGAATGCACTACAGGGGTGCCATGCGCGAGGATGTCAGCGGGGAGCACGCACGGGCACCACTAGACGGTGCCCGGAGAGCATCAGGCCAGCTTGCCCAGCGTGATGCGTTCGCGCCCGCCCAGGTCTTCCAGGGTCTCGACGTCGATGAAGCCGCCGGCACACAGTGCCTCGCGCACTTCATTGCCCTGGGTGAGACCATGCTCCAGCATCAGGTGGCCGCCTGCGGCCAGGTGCTGCGGCGCAGTGGCGATCAGATGCAGGAAGTCCGCCAGCCCTGCCTCGGCCGCGACCAGCGCCGAGCGAGGCTCGAAGCGCACATCGCCCAGCGCGAGATGCGGGTCATCATCGGCCAGATAAGGGGGGTTGGCGGTAATCAGCGCAAAGCCGCTCTCGGTGACGGCACTGAACCAGTCACTTTGGCGGAATTCCGCATTGGCGATCGCCAGACGCTCGGCATTGCCGCGGGCAAGCTGCACGGCTTCCTCGATGAGATCGACCCCCAACACCTGCCACTGCGGGCGATGACGCGCAAAGGCCAGCGCGATGGCGCCGGTGCCGGTGCCGAGATCCAGCAGCTTGCCGCTGGTGGCCTCGGCCAGTTCCAGCGCGCACTCCACCATCACCTCGGTGTCCGGGCGCGGAATCAGCGTGGCCGGCGAACAGGCCAGCGTCAGGCCATAGAACTCACGCCGCCCGAGCAGATGCGCCACGGGATGGCCCTCGGCGCGACGCGCCAGCAGCGCCTCGAAACGTGCCACGCCCTCGGCGCCGGCCTCGCTCTCGAGATCACGATCGCCCCAGGTGTAGAACCAGGTGCGCTCTCGTCCCATTACCTCGCCCAGCAGCAGCTCGGCATCCAGACGCGGAGAATCGCTGCCCGCCTCGCTCAGACGGGCAGTCGCGGCTGCCAGGGTGACATCGATTCTCACCTTATTGCTCCTGCAGTGCGGTCAGCTGATCGGCCTGGTATTCCACCACCAGCGGCTCGATCACTTCGTCCAGCTGGCCGGCGATCACTTCATTGAGCTTGTAGAGCGTCAGGTTGATGCGGTGATCGGTCAGACGCCCCTGCGGGAAGTTGTAGGTCCGGATGCGTTCGGAGCGATCACCCGAGCCGACCAGCTTGCGACGGGCATCGGAGGTGGCCTGAGCCTGGGTGTCCACCGCGGCCTGCTTGAGGCGCGCCGCCAGCAGTGACATGGCGCGCGCACGGTTCTTGTGCTGGCTGCGCTCGTCCTGACACTCCACCACCACGCCGGTGGGCAGGTGGGTGATGCGAATCGCGGAATCGGTAGTGTTGACGTGCTGACCACCGGCACCGGAGCTGCGATAGGTATCCACGCGCAGATCGGCCGGATTGATGTCGACGTCACCGACTTCATCGGCCTCGGGCATCACCGCCACGGTGCAGGCCGAGGTATGGATACGCCCCTGGGATTCGGTGGCGGGCACGCGCTGCACGCGGTGCGCGCCGGACTCGAACTTGAGGCGCGAGTAGACGCCCTCGCCCTTCACGCGGGCGATGACTTCCTTGAAGCCGCCGTGCTCGCCGTGGCTGGCGCTGACGGTCTCGACCTTCCAGCCCTTGAGCTCGGCGTAGCGCGAATACATCTTGAACAGGTCACCGGCGAACAGCGCAGCCTCGTCACCGCCCGTGCCGGCACGCACCTCGAGGAAGACGTTGGCACCATCATCCGGGTCACGCGGAATCAGCAGCTGGGTGATCTCGGCTTCCAGCGTCTCGAGCGCCGCATCGGTATCGCGGACTTCCTCACGCGCCATGTCGCGCATCTCGGGATCACTGTCCTCCGCCATCGCCAGCGCGGCGTCACGGTCTTCGTTCAGGCCGCGATGGCGGCGCCATGCCTCGATCAATGGCTCAAGCTCGGCATACTCCCGCGACAGGTCGCGGAACCTGGCCTGGTTCCCGATCACTTCGGGCTCCGACAACAGTGCGGAGATCTCCTCGAAGCGGTCATGGAAGGTGTCGAGCTTGGTGATGAGGCTGTCTTTCATGAAGGGTCCTGTGATGAATCAGCCGGCGCGAGCAGAAGCGTCTGGGCCGTCTGAAGAATATCCTGGCGATCGTCTCCCGAGGCCTGGCGCAGTGCCAGCGTCGGGTGATGCATGAAGCGATTGGCCAGCTGGCGTGCCAGCTGCGCGACCACTTCCTGGGGGTCGCGTCCCTGATCGAGCTCCGCCAGCGCCTGCGCCTCGCATTCGGCGCGCAGTTGCTCGCCATGGCTGCGGTAGCGCTTGATGACTTCGCCGCCACTGCGCACCCGCTTGAGGTGCAACCAGGCGTTGACGCCCTGGCGAATCAGCTCTTCTGCCTGGGCAGCGGCCAGCTCACGGTGGCGACGATTCTCGTCGATCACTTCCTGCAGATCATCGACCGTATAAAGGAAGACGTCGTCGAGGTCACCGACCTGCGGCTCGATATCGCGCGGCACGGCGATGTCGACCATGAACACCGGCTTGTAGCGGCGCTTCTTGAGCGCGCGTTCCACCATGCCCTTGCCGAGAATCGGCAGCTGGGAAGCGGTGGAGGCTATCACGATATCGGCATTCTCGAGGGCATGCGGAATGCCTTCCAGGCCGATGGCGCTCCCGCCCAGCTCATCGGCCAGACGCTCGGCGCGCGATACGGTGCGGTTGGCGATGCACAGGTTGGCGATGCCCGCTTCCTTGAGATGGCGCGCGACGAGCTCGATGGTCTCGCCAGCACCGATCAACAGGGCATTGGCCCGCGAGAAGTCATCGAAGATGTGGCTGGCCATGCTGACGGCGGCGTAGGCCACCGAGACGGGGTTCTCGCCGATACCGGTCTCGGTACGTACCTGCTTGGCGACCTGGAAGATATGCTGGAAGAGCTGCTCGAGCTCACCGCCCAGCCCCACCGAGTTGCGCGCGAACTGATAGGCGTCCTTGAGCTGGCCCAGAATCTGCGGCTCGCCCAGCACCATCGAGTCCAGCCCCACCGCGACACGGATCAGATGGCGTACCGCCTCTTCTCCCAGGTGCTGATAGCTGCAACGCGACAGCTCCTCCACCGGCAGGCGGTGAAAACGCCCCAGCCACTCGAGCACCGACTTGGCGCCATCGCTGGTCACGCAGTAGAGCTCGGTACGGTTGCAGGTCGACAGCACCGCCGCTTCGGAGACCGCCGGCAAGCGCTTCAATTCGCCCAGCGCGGCATCGAGCTGCGCAGGCGTGAAAGCAACGCGCTCGCGCACGTCAACGGCGGCGGTGCGGTGATTGATGCCAAGGGCAAGAAGGGTCATGGAGTCAGTCGTCAGGGTCTGGCCGGCAGGAATCGGCGTCAATGTCAGGCGGCTCTCGGTGCTGGCCTGCCGCGAGGCCAAGGCCAGGACAGCAGGTAATCCGCGCAGGCTCGGTGCCTTTACACCTGTCGACTCAATGGGGACAAAGGCGGCTGACATAAAGGCACACAGGGCTGCCGAAGCGGCTGAGATCGTAATATTAGCGCGCTCATTCTACCACAGCGTCTGGACCACGCGACCCCGCAGCACGTCGCAGCCGATGAGGATTTTCCATGATGCCGGCAGGCTATCGCTATCAGCCCGCGCGGCGTATCTGTCGGCATACGAGGCATCCGGTGGGTCATGCCACTTCCTCGCGTCGGCAACGCTATCCCCGCTCGCCGCCAGCCGTTATGCTGCGAGACACGACGCCTTCGTCAGCGCCACGCTGCGCGCATGACCCGGCCTGCGGCTCGACCGCCCCGTTCCCTCATCCTGCCCCCACTGACAAACGCGAGGTTGCATGCACGCTTCGACTGCCGCTGAACATAGCCCCCCGCACGCGCACACCACCCTTGATGCCCCCCGTCGCCCACGCGGCGGGTGGAAGTCCTGCGTCGTGGGCGGGTTGCTGCTGGGCATGACCGGCTGTCAGTCGATGAGCAACTCCGCGCCCCTGATGGCGCAGCCCGACCCGCTGGCCACGGCGCCGCCCATCCAGCAGGGCCTCGATGCCGACAGCCTCAATCAGCTGCTGAGCGCCGAACTCGCCGGACAGCGCGGGGACTACCCCCGCGCCGCCAATGGCTATCTGGCCGCCAGCCGTCACTTCGATGACCCGGAACTGGCGCGCCGCGCCGTGCTCGCGGCTCGTTTCGCCGACAACCCGGCCCTGCTGGAGCGCGCCGCCGAACGCTGGCAGCAACTCGACGAGTCCGCCAGCGAGCCCGGCATCATCCGCGCCCGCCTGGCGGTCGAGCGAGGCGACTGGCAGGCCGCACTCGAGCAGCGCCTGATGCTCACCGCCAGTGGCGGCAATGGCAATCTGGCGACCCTGGCCGAGCAGGCGATCGATGCCGGTGCCGAGCTTGAACCCCTGCTGGCGATGCTGGAGACGCATATCGCCCAGTATCCCGAGCAGCCGATGCCCGAGATTGCCGCGGCATTGTTCGAGGCAGCGCTGGGCGATGAGACAGCGGCGCGTGCACGCCTGGTGCGCCTGGAAAGTGCTCACGCCACACTGGCGGAGCTATGGCTGGCGCGCAGCGAGATCGAACGCAGTGCAGGGCGTCTCGAGGCGGCGCGGCGCGCGGTGGCCCGAGGCCTTGAGATCGCTCCCGATGACAGCCGCCTGATCCTGAGCGCCGCGCAGACCGAACTGGCCAGCGGCGATCTGGACGCGGCACGCGAACGCATCGACAGCCTCATCACCCGCCACCCCAACGCGCCACGCCTGCGCCTGGCGCTGGCCAGCCTCTATCTTGATGCCGATTCCCCCGAGGACGCCCATCGCCTGCTGCTGCCGCTGCTTGATGAAGACCCGGTGCCGGACGCCGCCTACGCCCTGCTGGGGCTGGCCGCCGAGTCCAGCGGCGACGTCGACAACGCCATCCTTTACTACCGTCAGGTGCCGGACGGCGAGCGCTACATTTCCAGCCGCGCCCGCGCCGCCCAGTTGCTGGTCGAACACGAGCGCACGGACGAGGCCCGTCAGTTCCTGGCCGTGGAACGCCTGCGCCATCCGCGTCATGCCATGACGCTGCTCAGCTTCGAGATCGACCTGCTCGACTCCCAGGAGGCGCATGCCGAAGCCGATGCCCTGCTCAGCAGCAGCATCACCACGCGCCGCAAGGCACTTGCGCAAGCCATCGCCGCCCAGGAGGCCGACACGCGCAACACGCTGGAAAGCGAGCTGGGCAGCCTGTTGTTCCTGCGCGGCATCCGCCGTCTGGAAGATGATCAGCTGGGCGGCATGGAAGAAGACCTGCGGGAAGTCATCGCGCTGGAACCCGACAACGCCAGCGCCTACAACGCGCTCGGCTACACCCTGCTGGTGGAGACGGACCGCCTCGAGGAAGCACTGGCCTTGATCGAGCGCGCCCATGCGCTGTCGCCCGACGACGCGGCCATTCTGGATAGCCTCGGTTGGGGCCGCTATCTGACCGACGACCTCGACAATGCGCTGGCACCACTGGAAGCCGCCTGGGCCCAGCAGCAGGATGCCGAGATCGGCGCCCATCTCATCGAGGTGCTATGGGCGCTGGGCCGCGAGGATGAAGCCCGTGGCCTGGCGGTAGAGCTGAGCGAGCGCTTCGAAGAAGCCAGCGAGCTCGAAGCCCTGTTCCAGCACATCCCCGAGCTGCGCCCGGTCGTCGACGCGCCCTGAAGGGCACTGCCACGCTACCCGGCACTTTCTGCCCACTGGCGAGTCCATTATCCTGACCCGTCAGTGAGTGGAGTCTCACTCACCGTCACTCATCTTCTCGCCATCCGGAAGGCCTTCGCGTCATGATCACTTCTCCCCTGTCACTCCCCCTGCTGGGCCAGGCACGCCGCCTGCTCGGGCCAGCCCTGCTGGCCATGACACTGGTACTCAGCGGCTGCGCCAGCCAGATGGCCAGCGACAATGCCGGTGATCTGACGCGCAGCGACGGTGACTGGCAGCAACAGGACGCGCAACTTGCCGCCCTGACCCACTGGCAGCTGGCAGGCAAGGTCGGCATTCGCACCCCCGAGGAAGGCCATAGCGCCAACCTCGACTGGCAGCAGGACGGCGATGACTACCACATGCTGATCACCGGCCCGCTGGGCGCGGGGCGCACGACTCTGGTGCGCGACGCCGATGGTGTGCGCCTCTCCTCCTCCGAGGGTGACTTCGAGGCCCCGGATGCCGAGAGCCTGATGCTGGCGCAACTGGGCTGGTCATTGCCGCTGGGTGCCCTCGACAACTGGGTGCGCGGCGTACCGGCCGCAGGCGAGCATGACATCGAGACAGATGAGCTGGGCTTCCCGACCATCCTCTACCAGGACGGCTGGGAAGTGGACTATCAGGATTGGACCCGCGCCGAAGGCCTGTGGCTGCCGCGCAAGATGAAGCTCTACTACGGCGACCTCACCGCCACGCTCATCGTCAACCAGTGGCAGGCGCTGTGATCGTGACACCTTCTCCTTCTTCCATGACGACCCCGACAGCCGCATCCGCATCGACCATGACTCTCACCCTGCCGGCACCGGCCAAGCTCAACCGCATGCTGCATATCACGGGCCAGCGTGCCGATGGCTATCACGAGCTGCAGACGCTGTTCCAGTTTCTCGAGCACGGCGACAGCCTCAGCTTCACGCTGCGCGACGATGAGGCCATCCGCCTCTCACCGCCTATTGAAGGCGTGCCCGAAGAGGCCAACCTGATCGTGCGCGCCGCGCGCCTGCTACGAGAAGCCGCACACGCGCAGGGCAAGGTCGCGTCACCCACCGCATTGCCCGGTGTCGATATCACGCTGGAGAAAGTGCTGCCGATGGGTGGCGGCCTGGGGGGCGGCAGCAGCGACGCCGCCACGACCCTGCTGGCGCTGGACAGACTCTGGGGGCTCGAGCTTGGCGAAGACGCCCTTGCCGAGCTCGGGCTGTCGCTTGGCGCGGATGTGCCGGTGTTCGTGCGCGGCTTCGCCGCCTGGGCCGAAGGCATCGGTGAACGCCTGGTGCCAGCCCCGCTGGACACCCCATGGTTCGTGGTGATCCACCCCGGTGTCGAGGTCGCGACACCGGCCGTGTTCGGCCACCCGCAATTGACACGTTCCAGCCTCGCGATTAGTATGGCGCGCGCACTGCAGGGGGGCCGCAACGACTGTGAAGTCGTGGTGCGCACTTTGTACCCGGCAGTCGCCGACGCCCTGGACTGGCTGGACCAGTTCGGCACCGCCAGACTGACGGGCACCGGCGCCTGTGTGTTCTGTGCGTTTGACGACGCACGACAGGCCAGCGAGGTGCTGGGTCGACTCGAACTCGAGCGCCCGATGTGGCACGCCTTCTCGGCACGCGGTTGCAATATCTCCCCTCTTCATGCCGCTCTGGCTTCGGCCTGAGCACAGCAACTGGTTGAAGTGAACGTTGCTGGGGTATCGCCAAGTGGTAAGGCACCGGTTTCTGGTACCGACATTCCCAGGTTCGAATCCTGGTACCCCAGCCAATCCTGGCCGTTCCCGGTCAACCCGGAATTCTCCACTCCCGAGATCCCACAAGACTCCAAAGGTGGCTGCGCGTGTCAAAACTGATGGTATTCGCGGGGAATGCCAATCCCGCTCTCGCCCGCAAGGTAGCTGAAGCCCTCGATACCCGCCTGGGCCATGCAACCGTCGGTCAGTTCAGCGATGGCGAGATTGCGGTAGAAATCAACGAAAACGTTCGCGGCAAGGACGTCTTCATCATGCAGTCCACCTGCGCACCGACCAACGACAACCTGATGGAGCTGATCCTGATGGTGGACGCGTTGCGTCGTGCGTCTGCGGCGCGTATCACTGCGGTCGTTCCCTACTTCGGTTACGCCCGTCAGGACCGCCGCGTGCGCTCTGCTCGCGTGCCGATCTCGGCGAAGGTGGTCGCGGACATGATGGTCAAGGCTGGCGTCAATCGCGTCATGACCATGGACCTGCATGCCGATCAGATCCAGGGCTTCTTCGATGTGCCGGTGGACAACGTCTACGGCTCACCGATCCTGCTCGACGACATCGAACGTCAGAACTATGACAACCTGATCGTCGTCTCCCCGGATGTGGGCGGCGTGGTACGTGCCCGTGCCATCGCCAAGCAGCTCAACTGCGAGCTGGCCATCATCGACAAGCGTCGTCCCCAGGCCAACCAGGCCCAGGTGATGAACATCATCGGTGATATCAAGGACCGCACCTGCGTGCTGGTCGATGACATGATCGATACCGCCGGCACCCTGTGCAAGGCGGGCGAGGCACTCAAGGATCATGGCGCCAACCGCGTCGTGGCCTATGCGTCCCACGCGATCCTGTCCGGCCCGGCGGTCGACAACATCACCAACTCCGTCCTTGACGAAGTGGTGGTTGCCGACACCATCCCGCTGTCCGACGCCGCGCGTCGTTCCGGCAAGATCCGCCAGCTGACAGTCGCTGGCCTGATCGCCGAGGCGATCCGTCGCGTCAGCAATGAAGAATCCGTCAGCGCCATGTTCCACTGAGTCCTGTCGGCGGGCCCTGCTCGCCGCTGCTCGGGGAAGAGGCACTGACAACGGCAGATGATCCGTCATCTGCCGACAAGCGGCCGGCCCGGAAATCTCCGGGCCGGCCTCATGGATCCGGTAGCGCTCTGGTCGCGGGGGCTACCGGATTCTCATTAGACCCTTGAGGTATCTGCAAAATGAAACTGTTCAAACTGAATGCTGAAGTTCGTGAAGACCTGGGGAAAGGTGCGAGCCGCCGCCTGCGTCGTACGAACGACTTCGTGCCGGCCATCATCTACGGTGCCGACCAGGCCCCGACTCCGGTCATGATCGACAAGCCGAGCCTGTACAAGGCGGTTGACGATGAGGCGTTCTACTCCTCCATCATCACCCTGAATGTTGCGGGCAAGACCGAGAAAGTCGTCATCCGTGACCTGCAGCGTCACCCGTTCAAGCCGCTGCTGACTCACGTCGACTTCCTGCGCATCGATCCGAACCACAAACTGACCATGAACGTGCCGCTGCACATCACTGGTCAGGAAGCCTGTGTCGGTGTCAAGGACCAGGACGGCGTCCTGCACGTCCTGGCGACTGACGTCGAAATCAGCTGCCTGCCGGAAGCCCTGCCGGAATACCTGGAGCTGGACGTGTCCAAGCTGGAAGTTGGCCACACCCTGCACCTGTCCGACATCGCTCTGCCGGAAGGCGCCGAGTCCGTTGCCCTGTCCCACGGTGCCGATCACGACACCGCTGTGGTCAACGTCACTCGTCCGAACATCTCTGCTGACGCAGAAGATGCTGCTGAAGGCGAAGAAGCACCTGCTGCAGAATAACGCAGCCTGATCAAGGAGCCAGACAGCGCATGTCACGAGTGAAAGCGATCATCGGCCTCGGTAACCCGGGGAACGAATACGAAGACACCCGTCACAATGCCGGCGTCTGGCTCCTTGACGCTCTTGCGCGCCACGGTCACACCACGTTGCGTCCGGAACGCAAGTTCCATGGCCAATACGCGAAGGTCCACTTCGCCGGCCAGGATCTGCATTTGCTGTTCCCATCGACGTTCATGAATCGCAGCGGTCAGGCCGTGGCCGCATTGTGCAACTTCTACAAGCTCGCCCCGGATGAACTGCTCGTCGCCCACGATGAGCTGGACATCGACCCCGGCACCGCCCGCTACAAGCAGGGTGGCGGCCATGGCGGTCACAACGGGCTGCGCGACATCATCAGTGCACTGGGCAACGACAAGTCGTTCCATCGTGCCCGCATCGGCATCGGCCACCCCGGCAATGCCAAGCTGGTGACCAACTTCGTGCTCGGACGCCCCGGCAAGGCTGAACGCCAGGCCATCGACGACGCCATCGACGAAGTGGTGATGACCCTCCCCGACGCCATCAGTGGCGAATGGGCACGGGCCATGAATCGCCTGCATTCCTTCAAGAGCTGAACCTCTGCATCACCCCTCTCCGAATTTCGGTGATTCGCTCAGCGCATCACCTCGCTTGCGTGCGCGCGTCTCGCCACGCGATCAGCAGCAAAAGGCATCATTTGTCGCGCGACATGCGCCCAATGGATGACCTCGGCGGCATGAGGCCTTACACTTCCCGCCTGTCTTCATTCCGTGCCTGCCCACTCGTTTCCCCGCATGCCCAGTGCCTGTGCACTCAGAGCCTGCTGGTCGAGACGACTGCCAGTGCCACGCCCCATTCGATACGTCACACCAGGATCTAGCGCCATGGGTTTCAATTGCGGCATCGTCGGCCTGCCGAACGTCGGCAAGTCCACTCTCTTCAATGCACTGACCAAGTCTGGCATTGACGCCGAGAACTTCCCCTTCTGCACCATCGAGCCGAACACCGGTATCGTGCCGATGCCTGACCCTCGCCTGAACGCGCTGGCCGAGATCGTCAAGCCGGAGAAGGTGATCCCGACCACCATGGAATTCGTCGATATCGCGGGTCTGGTCGCGGGCGCTTCCAAGGGCGAAGGTCTGGGCAACAAGTTCCTGGCCAACATCCGCGAGACCGACGCCATCGCGCACGTGGTGCGTTGCTTCGAGGATGACAACGTCATCCACGTCGCCAACCACGTCGACCCGGCCGCCGACATCGAGACCATCAACATCGAGCTGGCCCTGGCCGATCTCGACAGCGTCGAGCGCAGCATCCAGCGTCTGGCCCGTGTCGCCAAGGGCGGCGACAAGGAAGCCATCGCCACCAAGGCCGTGCTGGAACGTATCCAGCCGCACCTGGCCGAAGGCCAGCCGCTGCGCAGCTTCGGTCTCAGCGATGACGACCTGAAGATCGTGCGTGGCTTCGGCTTCCTGACCCTCAAGCCGACCATGTACATCGCCAACGTCAGCGAGGAAGGCTTCGAGAACAATCCCTACCTCGATATCGTGCGCGGCATTGCCGCCAACGAAGGCGCCAGCGTCGTACCGGTGTGCAACAAGATCGAAGCCGAGATCGCCGAGCTGGACGAGGAAGAGCGCGAGATGTTCCTCGACGAACTGGGCATGGAAGAGCCGGGCCTGGACCGCGTCATCCGCGCCGGTTACGAGCTGCTGGGTCTGCAGACCTACTTCACCGCTGGCGTGAAGGAAGTGCGTGCCTGGACCGTCAAGATCGGCGCTACCGCACCGGAAGGCGCTGGTGTCATCCACACCGACTTCCAGAAAGGCTTCATCCGTGCCGAAGTCGTCTCCTATGACGACTTCATCGCCTACAAGGGCGAGCAAGGCGCCAAGGATGCCGGCAAGTGGCGTCTGGAAGGCAAGGACTACATCCTCAAGGATGGCGACGTGGTGCACTACCGCTTCAATGTCTGATGGCTCACCGGTGCCCGGCGACGCCCGGGCCCAGCTGACGCCCTGACAGCCTGTCCTGACAGAACGCCCCTGATCTCTCACGAGGTCAGGGGCGTTCTGCGTTGTGGCGCGGCAAACTGTACAAACAGGGACACCGATCAAGCCATGGAGGGCTCAACCAGCGGCACCTGCAGCCACTGCGCGGCCTGTCTGGCGAGCTGGTCTGCCAGCGACTGCGCCAGCCTCGAACGCCCCGCCTCGCGTCGCCACACGGCACTCAGCACCAGCTCACCCGCCTGGGGCAGCTGACGCGCGCTCAAGCCGCGCTCCGTAGTGGCGGCATGCGCCGTGAGTGCATCGACCACCGCCAACCCCTCCCCCGCCTGAACCAGCGCCGCCGCCAGTGGATAGGTCTGCACACGCGTCACGATGCGCGGTGAGGATGGCAAAGCGCTTGAAGCTTCCTGCGCCACGCTCGCCAGCAGACCATCGAGTCGCCGCGCCAGCGGGTCGTGCGCTCCCAGCGCGATCAGGCGCTGACCGGCTAACTCCGCCACCGTCATCGGCGCCTGCTGACAGTCCTGCGCCCAATACCCTGCGGGCGCGAGCACCAATAGCGGCATGCGCACCAGCGGACGCGTCATCAGCGCAGGATGCGTCGGCGCACTCAGCGTGAAGGCGATATCCACCTCATGCAGCAACAGGGCATCGACGATCTCGCGGGTATGCTGGGTCGCCAGCTCACAGCTGACCCGTGGCTGACGCCTGCGCCACTGACCCAGCGCCTGCGGCAGCAATTGCTGGGCGATGGCAGGCGTCGCCACCACCTTGAGCGTGCGTGCCTCGCCCTCACGCAAGCCATCGACCAGCCGCCTCACATCGTCCAGCTGACCGAGCATTCCCTGACTGACCGCTTCCAGCTTGCGTGCCTCCTCGGTGGGATGAAGCTGCCCTGCACTGCGCGTGAACAGCGTGATGCCCCACTGGCGCTCGACCTGCTGCAGCGCCTTGCTCGCCGCCGGCTGGGAGATATGCAGCAACCGCGCCGCGCCGGTCACGCTGCCGGCCTGCAAGACGGCGTGAAAGATCTCCAGGTCCCTGAGCCGCATGCGCTATCTCCCTGTCCGGTTGTCTAGAGGGCTTACTTGAGGGCGTACTTGAGGGCGCAATTGAGCGCCTGCGCATCAGGTTACCCCATAACCTCGGGTTATGGCGCGGCACATCCTTTTCATTCGCCACTTACGCCAGCGACCGGCAAGCTCGAGCATGACTCGACCTTCACGACCCGGGAGCCCAGCATGCAACGCCACGTGACCGTCATCGGAGGCGGTGTGATCGGCCTCGCCAGTGCCCACGCCCTGGTACGCGCCGGCCACTGCGTGACCCTGATCGATGCCCATGCCGAGGTCGCCAGCGAGACCAGCCACGCCAATGGCGGCCAGCTGAGCTATCGCTATGTGGCGCCACTGGCCGATAGCGGCGTGCCCCGCCAGGCCATCAAGTGGTTGCTGGCAGGCAATGAGGCACCGCTGAAACTGCGCCCGAACCTGGACCCCGCACAATGGCGCTGGATGGCCCGCTTTGTGGCCGCCTGCAATCACCGCACCCATCAGGCCAGCGCAGCGCAGATGCTCTCGCTGGCACTGCACAGCCAGGCGATCATGAGCGAGTGGCGCACTCGAGATGCGCTCGGCGACTTCGCCTGGCAGCAGCGCGGCAAGCTGGTGATCCATCGTGACCCGGTGGCGCTCGACAAGGCGGCCGCCGCGCGCGTCGCCCCGCAGGACCAGCAGGTGCTCGATGCGCGCCAATGCATCGCGCTGGAGCCCTCACTGGCCCATCAGCAAGCCCATCTGTCGGGCGGCATCTTCAGCGCCTCGGACGAGACGGCGGATTGCCATGCCTTCTGTCAGGCGCTGGAGCGCAAGCTGCAGGCCTCCGGGCGCTACACGCGCATCGCCAACACGCGCGTCGCCCCGCTGAGCGCACGCAACGGGCGCATCGCGCAGCTCGAGCTCAGACACCTTGATGGCCGCCGAGAACACCATGCCGTCGAAGAGATCGTCATCGCGGCCGGCAATCATGCCGCCGAGCTGGTGCGCCCCCTGGGCATCCACCTGCCCCTGCAGCCGCTCAAGGGTTATAGCCTCACCCTGCCACTGGCAGCTGACACCCCGGAGACGGCCGCGCCGCGCATCAGCGTCACCGACTCGGCACGCAAGGTGGTCTACGCCGACCTGGAGTCGTCGGCATCGCGCCAGCTGCGCGTCGCGGCGATGGTGGATATCGGCCAGCGGGAGCGCGACAGCTTCCACCCCGAACTGGATGAGCAGCGCATTGCCGCGCTGCGCAAGCTGGCCAGCGCCACCTTCCCCGCAGCCGGCAATTTCGCGCAGGCCACTCCCTGGGCCGGACTGCGCCCCAGTACGCCCAAAGGGCCGCCGATCCTCGGCCGCCCCCGGCAAGCGAACAGCCCGGACAATCTGTGGCTGAACGTCGGCCATGGCAGTCTGGGCTTCACGCTGGCCTGCGCCAGTGGCGACCTCATCGCACGCGCCATCTCGCGAGAGGCTCTCCCCTGCTCTCTCTCCGACAGCCTACCTGATGCCCTCGCTGCGCGGCCGGGACGCTAGCCTGATGAATTCCCTGCCACTTTTTCGCGCTGATGCGTTGACAACATCGCGGACAATCCGTAATATTCGCCTCCGTTGGACGGCTACATAGCTCAGCTGGTTAGAGCACATCACTCATAATGATGGGGTCCCCTGTTCAAATCAGGGTGTAGCCACCAACCAAGATTCGAAAGGCCTGACTGCTTGCAGTCAGGCCTTTTTCGTTGTGCGCGATCCATACGCAAGACTCGCGCATCCGGCGTCCTGCGCCGTAGTCCTCGAGCCAGATCACAGGCATCAAAAAGGGCGACCCGCAGGCCGCCCTTTTTCCAGGCTCGTCTTTTTACGATATTACGCTACGCGCCCGCTCTCTCAGCACAATCCGGCTCGACTACTCAGTCCAGCTGCTCGCGATTGCAGAAGGCTACCAGCACCTTGATCAGCATGGCGACATCGGCACTGCCGGATGTCTCACGAATCGAGTGCATGCCCCACTGCGGCAGCCCCACATCCAGAGTCGGCACCCCCACCTCACTGGCGGTGATCGGCCCGATGGTGCTGCCACAGCCCATGTCGGCACGACTGACGAAGGTCTGCACCGGCACATCCTGCTCGCGACACATCTCGCGGAACAGCCCGGCCGTGGTGCTGTTGGTGGCGTAACGCTGATTGGCATTGACCTTGATGACCGGCCCGGCATTCAACTTCGGCCCATGCCCCGCATCATGCTTGTCCGCGAAATTGGGGTGCACGGCGTGGGCATTATCGCAAGAAATCATCAAGGAGCGCTGCACGAGGCACTGATAGCCTTCTTCGCTGTCCAAGCCGACGTAGTGATTGATGCGCTTGAGCACATCAGCCAGGAAGGGCCCCTGGGCACCACAGGCGCTGGCACTGCCGACTTCTTCATGATCGGTGGTGACGAACAGCGCCCCCTGACTGCCATCGGCCTCCAGCAGTGCCTCGAGACCGACGAAACAGGACAGCAGATTGTCGAGGCGCGCACTGGTGATCAACTCACCTTTCAGCCCCGACTGCGCCGCCGGCTGCAGATCATGCAAGCCCAGCTCGAAGTCGACGACATCCGCGACCCGCACGCCGTGCTGCTCCTCGATCAGCTCGATCAACAGCGCATTGAAGGCCTCCGCGGGCGTCCCGGCCTCTTCCCCAAGCTGCATGACCACGGCTGACATCTGGGTCTGGGCATTGATGGCACGCCCGCTGTTGACGTCACGATCCAGATGGATCGCCAGGCTCGGCACGCAGGCAAACGGACGCATGACCGTCAGCAGCAGCGTCTCGCGACGACCGTCCGCATGCCGCACCTGGACGCGGCCCGCAAGCCCCAGATCGCGATCGAACCAGGTGCTCAGCAACACGCCACCATAGGTCTCGACGCCCAGCGTCAACCAGCCCTGACTGGCCTGTGCCGGATTGGGCTTCAGGCGCAGACAGGGCGAATCAGTGTGCGCACCGATCATCCGAAGTGAGCTCAGCGACGTATCACCCTTCGGGAGCTGAAAGGCAATCAACGAGGAATCATTGCGCGTGACATAGGCGCGCTCACCGGGCGCCAGCTGCCAGGAAGACATCTCGCTGAGGCGACGATAGCCCGCCTGTTCAAGACGCTGCGCCATGGAAGCCGTCGCGTGCCACGGCGTGGGAGAAGAAGACAGGAAGTCGAGCAGTGCGGGAACGCGGGAATCCGCAATCGCATGAGTCATGATGGCGTCTGGTCCTCGAAGATATATGCAAGGCACTGTATAAGAAGAAACATGATGGGGAAAACCTGTGACGACCCTTCGATGACATGACTGCCATCCAGTCACCATTCAGCGGGGCGTCGAGAAGCGCGGCATGCCAGCCAAAGCCCTGCGCTGACAGAGTTTTCACAACCCCAACGCATCAACGCCAGACAACTGTGTATGGTGCGTGAGACTGCTACAATGCCCGCTCGACCCCCTGCGGGGAGGTCGTTCAGGGAGCAGAGTGTACATGAATCGGGAGTGCTTCATTGATGAGCCTGTTCGCAAACGTCCGGCGCACGGCATTCGTTGCCCTGTGTCTTGCCATGGCCGGCCCTGCCAGTGCCGCGGTCACCCCTACTGACGCCGATGCACAGGCTGCTCGCGAAGTTGCCGAGTCTTTGCGCTATGGGCATTACGAAGATGTGACCCTGGATGACCACTGGGCCAACCGCGCCTTTACGCAATACCTCAAGACTCTCGACCCCCAGAAAGCCTATCTGCTGGATACGGACATCAGCGAGTTCAGCGACCTGCGTCACGATTTCGACGACGCCATGGTCGATGGTGATCTCGAGCGTATCTATGGCCTCTACGAGCGCTATCAGCAACGCCTCACCGCACGCCTCACCTGGCTGGTGAAGACGCTGGACGCCAAGCCGAGCTTCGATTTCGACAAGGACGATCGCCTGGCGCTGGACCGCAAGGACAGCCCGTGGGCCGATAGCGAGCAGGAGCTCGACGAGCTGTGGCGCAAGCGCCTCAAGAATGCCTGGCTATCGATGTCGCTGTCCGACAAGAGCGATGACGAGATCGCCAAGACGCTCAGCGAGCGTTATTCCAACCAGCTCAAGCGCATCAAGCAGACCAACGATGAAGATATCCTGACGCTGGTGATGCATGCCGTGACCGGCAGCATCGACCCGCACAGTGAATACTTCTCGCCGCGCCAGGGCGAATCCTTCGATATCCAGATGAAGCTGTCGCTGGATGGCATCGGCGCCCTGCTGCAATCCGAAGGCGAATACGTCAAGGTCTCGAGCCTCGTGCCCGGCGGCCCTGCCGAGAAGGATGGCGAGCTCAAGCCGGCTGATCGCATCGTGGCCGTCGGCCAGGGTCAGGGCGACAGCGAGTGGACCAACGTGGTCGGCATGCGCCTGGATGACGTCGTGGATCTGATCCGCGGCCCGAAGGGCTCCGTCGTGCGCCTGGAAGTGATTCCGGCCCAGTCGCTGGATGTCACCAAGACACGTGAACTGGATATCACCCGCGACACCGTCAAGCTCGAGGACCAGGCCGCCAATGCCAAGGTCATCGACGTCAAGCGCGATGACGGCGTCCACAGGATCGGCGTCATTCATGTGCCCGCCTTCTATGTCGATTTCGATGCCTGGCAGGCCGGTGAAGACGACTACCGCAGCACCACCCGCGACGTGGCGCGCCTGATCGATGAACTGAAGGCCAAGCAGGTGGAAGGCATCATTCTCGATCTGCGCAACAACGGCGGTGGTGCCCTGCAGGAAGCCAATTCGATGATCGGCCTGTTCATCGATCGCGGCCCCACCGTGCAGGTGCGTGATGCACGCGGCCGTATCAGCCTCTACGGCGATACCGACGCCGGCACCCACTATGACGGCCCGCTGACCGTGCTGGTCAACCGCCTCTCGGCCTCGGCATCCGAAATCTTCGCCGGTGCGATCCAGGACTACGGCCGCGGCCCGATTCTCGGCAGCCAGACCTTCGGCAAGGGCACGGTGCAGACCATCTCCTCGCTGAGCGAAGGCGAGATCAAGCTGACCCGCGCCAAGTTCTATCGCATCTCCGGCGACTCGACCCAGAACAAAGGTGTGAAGCCGGACATCGCCTTCCCCAGCGTCATCGACCCGCAGGAGATCGGCGAATCCAGCCTCGACTACGCACTGCCCTGGGATCAGGTACGCCCGGTGAAGTATCGCCGCTACGGTGATCCGGCACGCTATCTGGCCGCATTGCGCGCCCGCCACCAGAGCCGCGTCGAACAGGACCCCAACTTCAGCTACCTGAAGAGCGAAGTCGCGCTGTCAAAGGCACTGCGCGCGCAGCAGACCAGCATCAGCCTCAATCGTGAGCAGCGCAAACGCGAGATGGATGCCCAGGAAGCCGAGCAGCTGGCACTGGAAAACAAGCGCCGTCGTGCCCTCAACCTCGAGCCACTGACAAGCTTTGCCGAACTCGATGCCGCCAGCGACCACATCTCTTCCCCCGAGAGTGATCCCGAGCAGGAAGCCGATATCGAAGAAGGCAGCAGCGACAAGGAAGCCAAGGACCCGATCGATCAGGCTCAGCTTCAGGAAAGTGCCGAGATCCTGCTCGACTACGCCCACCTCACCGGTGATCGCTAGACTCTCGTGACTCGCACCATGACCCGCGTCTGACGAAGCTGGTCGACCGCCAAGGCCCCTACCCTCATGCAACACCGAGCGCAGGGGCTTTTTCATGCCACAAAGAAAGCCAAGGCATGCGCAGCATCAAGGCCGCGCGAGGCAGCAACGCACACACATCAACACATACGAAGCAACACATACGAAGCAACGACAAGACAGAAAACGTAACAGCAGAAGCGGAATGGCATGCATCGCAACGCCAGGCAGCTGCCGCGCAGAGGATGACAGCAGCATGCTGGCGACGCGGGAACACACTCTCGAGGCAGAAAGCACGAAATGCTGAAGCAGCACGAAATACCAAAGCAAGATGCGGAGCAGGAGCGGACTGACGAGCAGAACTGAG
This sequence comes from Cobetia sp. 1AS1, assembly GCF_029846435.1. Classification (NCBI taxonomy): domain Bacteria; kingdom Pseudomonadati; phylum Pseudomonadota; class Gammaproteobacteria; order Oceanospirillales; family Halomonadaceae; genus Cobetia; species Cobetia sp. 1AS1. The sequence goes on along the minus strand of NZ_JARWKU010000004.1, from coordinate 71,023 downwards.
GAAGCAGGGTTTGCGAACAGAGCTCAGAAACAGGGCTTATGGTCAGGGCCAACAAGCAAGGCTCAGGCAGCGATGGTGCGACCAGCAGAGAACACGAGGGGAAGCAGGGAAGTGATATTGGCTCCTCGAACAGGACTCGAACCTGTGACCCAATGATTAACAGTCATTTGCTCTACCAACTGAGCTATCGAGGAACAACAAAATATCGATCGATATCAGGGCGATATCGAAGCTGACGACGAGGAGCTCATCTATCAGCGTCATTTCCGGCATTGGCAGGAAGCCTTGGATTGGCTCCTCGAACAGGACTCGAACCTGTGACCCAATGATTAACAGTCATTTGCTCTACCAACTGAGCTATCGAGGAACGACCGGAAATCCATCTGTCAGTGACATCATCATGGATGCTATCAGGCTGACATTTCAAGCATGCTACATGTGCTATTGGCTCCTCGAACAGGACTCGAACCTGTGACCCAATGATTAACAGTCATTTGCTCTACCAACTGAGCTATCGAGGAACAACCTTGAACACGCGACGAATTATACGGAAATACTCAATGGCGTCAACCACCTTCGGCCATTCAGACCACCGCAGAACTCGTTCGATTCCTCCTGCCGGATCCACCTCCGAAAGCGCACTAAGCGACATCCAGATGTGACAAGGCCCGCACGGATGCAGGCCTTGGAATCACTGGTGGCTACACCCTGATTTGAACAGGGGACCCCATCATTATGAGTGATGTGCTCTAACCAGCTGAGCTATGTAGCCACACGACGAGGCGTATATTGCAGGTCAGGCTGCTGAATTGCAAGCACTTTTTATCAAAAGCTCAACAGACGAGCCTGACGGACCGATCAGATCCCCAGCGATGTCTTCACCGCGGCAAGGCCCGGCTGACCCTCCACGGTCTCGACCCCCTTGAGCCAGGCCTCCAGCACCTGCGGGTTCTGCTTGAGCCAACTGGCCGCCGCGTCATCCGGGTCTTCGCCGCCATCCATGATGTCGCCCATCAGCTGGTTTTCCATCTCCAGGGTGAACTCGAGATTGGAAAGCAGGGCCCCGACGTTGGTGCATGTCTCGCTGTAGCCCGCGCGGGTATTGGTATACACCGTCGCACCCCCCAGATTCGGCCCGAAGTAATCATCGGCTCCTTCCAGATAGCCCATCTCGAAGCGGGTATTCATCGGGTGCGGTTCCCAGCCGAGGAACACGACCCACTCCTCGGCGGCAATCTTCGACTTCACTTCCGCCAGCATGCCGGCTTCCGAGGAGTCGATCATCTCGAACTCGCCCATGCCGAAGGCGTCGTCATCGATCATGTCGGCAATGATCATGTTGCCGTCGTTGCCCGCCTCTATCCCGTAGATGCGGCCGTCGAACTTCTCGAGATTGTCGGCAAGGTCCGCCACCGAGGTCACGCCGGCATCCAGCACATACTGCGGCACCGCCAGGGTGTATTTCGCACCCTGGAGATTGGCGCGCGGGCGATCGACCTGCCCCTTGTCGATGTAAGGGTCACTGATGGAGGCCATCGACGGCATCCAGTTGCCCAGGAAGACATCGAAGTCATCATTCTTCATGCCGGCATAGGCGATCGGCACCGAGATGGTGTCAGAGGTCGTCTCATAGCCCAGCCCTTCCAGCACGGCACGCGTCAGGGCGGTGGTTGCCGTAATGTCCGTCCAGCCGACTTCGGCGAAACGCACCGTGCGACATTCTTCCGACACGGCGGCCTGGGCCTGATTCGCCATGACCGGCACGGCGATGACGCCCAGTGCCAACAGCACCTTACCAGGTGATCGTTTCATGCTAACCCCTTGTTTTATTGTTCGTTGTCATTCAACTCTCGGCCATCGGCGCAACGTTCAACCTACGTTGAGATCGACATGCTGCCCCTCCATGTTCTACCGCACTGTAGCGCTTTTACCAACCGGCCTCACCAACCCACAGTCTTGAACGCCCGCCTGTCGTTGGCCGCCACCTGCTCTCGATTCCTCGTGCGCCTCCCCCTCCTGACCATCCCTGACCGCCCCCCCTGACTGCTTCCGGCTGCCCCGCCTTGCCTCGACTTGACGCATCGGGAACCAGCCTCTACACTTTTTGTTAATTGAACGTTCAATAAAAATTTTGCACACGACAGCATGGTGCAGCGCTCGCGGCAAACCGGTGATGATCCAGTACCATGGCCACACCAAGTGTCACACCGACCCGATATACGAAAAGGACTCCGTTGATGCCCAAAGTGGGAATGGAACCTATCCGCCGCCGCCAATTGATCCAGGCCACCATGCAAGCCATCGATGAGGCAGGACTCGCCGACGCGACCGTGGCCCGTATCGCCCGTCACGCAGGTGTGTCCACCGGCATCATCAGCCACTATTTCGGCGGCAAGGATGGCTTGATGGAAGCCACCATGCGCCAGATTCTCACTGACCTGCGCAGCGCCGTCAGTGAGCGTCGCGCCGCACTGGCCGACGATGACGTCCGCAGCCATCTGCGCGCGGTGATCGACGGCAACTTTGACCGCAGCCAGGTCAGCCAGAGCGTCTCCAAGACCTGGCTGGCCTTCTGGGCCTCCAGCATGCACCGCATTCCGCTGGAACGCCTGCAGCGGGTCAACGACAGGCGGCTGATCTCCAATCTATGTGCCCTGTTCCGCCGCTGCATGCCGCTGAACGAGGCACGTGATGCCGCGGCCGGACTGGCCGCCTTGATCGACGGCCTGTGGTTGCGCGGTACGCTGGACCCGACCGGCCTCGATGTCGAGCGCGCACGCCGCCTCGCCTACGAATATGTCGACTACCAGCTGACACGTCACATGGCAGCATCCCTGAACGCGACAGACTCCCCCACTTCCCCTGAACCCAGTAAGGAGCGCACGCATGGCTAACGGCAACGCAAGCTTCCCGACCCAGACCCTCTACATCGGTGGCCGTCGGGTCGAGGCTACCTCCGGCGAGACCTTCGAGACCGTCAACCCGGCCACCGGCGAAGTCATCGCCGAGATCCAGCAGGCCAGCGGTGCCGACGTCGATACCGCCGTCGAAAGCGCCCTGCAGGGTCAGAAGGTGTGGGCCGCGATGACCGGCATGGAGCGTTCACGCATCCTGCGTCGCGCCGTCGACCTGCTGCGCGAGCGCAACGACGAACTGGCGCTGCTCGAGACACTCGACACCGGCAAGCCGCTGTCGGAGACCGAAGCGGTCGACATCGTCACCGGTGCCGATGCACTCGAGTACTACGCGGGCCTCGCGCCGGCCATCGAAGGCAGCCAGATGCCGCTGCGTCAGGAAGCCTTCGTTTATACCCGCAAGGAGCCGCTGGGCGTCATCGGCGCCATCGGTGCCTGGAACTACCCGATCCAGATCGCCTGCTGGAAGTCTGCCCCGGCCCTCGCCGCCGGCAACGCCATGGTCTTCAAGCCCAGCGAAGTCACTCCGCTGAGCGCACTGAAGCTGGCCGAGATCTTCACCGAAGCCGGTCTGCCGGATGGCGTGTTCAATGTCGTGCAGGGCGATGCCCGCGTCGGCGTGATGCTCACCGAGCACCCGGATATCGCCAAGATCTCCTTCACCGGGGAAGCCGGTACCGGCAAGAAGGTCATGTCCGCGTCCGCCTCTTCCAGCCTCAAGGAAGTCACCATGGAGCTGGGCGGCAAGTCCCCGCTGCTGGTGTTCGCCGACTCCGATCTCGACCGTGCCGCCGACGGCGCCATGATGGCCAACTTCTACAGCTCCGGTCAGGTGTGCACCAACGGCACCCGCGTGTTCGTCGAAGCCAGCGTCAAGGACGCCTTCGAAGCCAAGATCGTCGAGCGCGTCGCGCGCATCAAGGCCGGCGACCCGCAGGACCGCGCCACCACCTTCGGCCCGCTGGTCAGCTTCGAGCACCTGGACAAGGTCGTCTCCTATCTGGAGATCGCCAAGCAGGACGGCGCACGTCTGCTGGTCGGCGGTGAGCGCATGAGCGAAGGCGACTTCGCCAAGGGCGCCTGGGTCGCACCGACCGTCTACACCGACTGCAGCGATGACATGCGCATCGTGCAGGAAGAGATCTTCGGTCCGGTGATGTCCATCCTGTCCTTCGACAGTGAAGAGGAAGTCATCCGTCGCGCCAACGACACCACCTATGGCCTGGCGGCTGGCCTGTTCACCGAGAGCCTGAACCGCGCGCATCGCGTGATTCACCAGCTCGAAGCCGGCATCTGCTGGGTCAACACCTGGGGCGAGTCGCCGTCCGAGATGCCGGTCGGCGGCTACAAGCAGTCCGGTATCGGGCGCGAGAACGGTGTCGAGACGCTGTCTCACTACACCCAGACCAAGTCCGTGCTGATCGAGATGGGTCCGTTCGAGTCCGCCTTCTGAGCCATCACTGGCCGCAAGGCCTGACGACAGCAGCACCCTCTGGCGCCAGAGGCTGAAGTACCGGCTCTCAAGACCGGGCCTCAAGACCGGGTCTGAGCACCGGGCCTAAGCACCGGACCTCAAGTACTACAACGCGCCAGATGCCCCACCTGCCGGCATGTCGAACACTCGCCATGCCGGCTGCACGCCGCGTCGCTCGCCAGCGCCGCGCGCAGTGCCCGAATCCCGATGAGTCGTTGAGTCACCGATGGCAGCTTGCTGTCATGCGGTGCCCCGACGGCTCACCACAGACAAGCAAACGTATCCAGCAGCCCGGCAGTGGCCACTCCCCGTCGTGAACGGGGCATCATGTGCCCGCATGTGGCACCCGATACGAGAGGAGATTTCATGAGCCAATTCGAGCGTGAATACGACTACGTCATCATCGGCGCCGGCAGCGCCGGCAACGTGCTGGCCACCCGCCTGAGCGAAGACGCCGATGTCAGTGTGCTGTTGCTGGAAGCCGGTGGCCGCGACCACCGCTTCGACTTCCGCACCCAGATGCCCGCCGCGCTGGCGTACCCGCTGCAGGGTCAGCGCTACAACTGGGACTTCAAGACCGATCCCGAGCCGCACATGAACAACCGTCGCATGGAATGTGGCCGCGGCAAGGGTCTGGGCGGCTCCTCGTTGATCAATGGCATGTGCTACATCCGCGGCAACGCGCTGGATTACGACAACTGGGCCAAGGACCCCATCCTGGCCGACTGGAACTATCGTGAGTGCCTGCCCTACTTCCGCAAGTGCGAGACGCGCGATATCGGCCCGAATGACTACCATGGCGGCGACGGCCCGGTGTCGGTCACCACGCCCAAGCAGGGCAACAACGAGCTCTATCATGCCTTCATCGCGGCAGGCATCGAGGCAGGCTACCCGGCCACCGAAGACGTCAACGGCTTCCAGCAGGAAGGCTTCGGCCCGATGGACCGCTTCGTGACCAAGGAGGGCCGTCGTGCCTCCACCGCGCGCGGCTATCTGGATACCGCCAAGAAGCGCTCCAACGTCACCATCGAGACGCGTGCCACCACCGACGTCATCCTGTTCGAAGGCAAGACGGCGGTCGGTGTGAAGTACGAGCGCAAGGGCCAGGACCACCGCGTGCGTGCGCGCAAGGAAGTGCTGCTGTGCGCTGGCGCCATCGCCTCGCCGCAGATCCTGCAGCGCTCCGGCGTCGGCAATCGTGAACATCTCGAGCCGCTGGGCGTGAAGATGGTCCATCACCTGCCGGGCGTGGGCGAGAACCTGCAGGATCACCTCGAGCTCTACATCCAGTACGAGTGCACCCAGCCGATCTCGCTCTACCCGTCCCTCAAGTGGTACAACCAGCCGCCCATCGGTCTGGAATGGATGCTCAAGGGCACCGGTGTCGGCGCCAGCAACCAGTTCGAGGCCGCCGGCTTCATTCGCAGCGATGACAACGAGGCCTGGCCGAACCTGCAGTATCACTTCCTGCCGATCGCGATCAGCTACAACGGCAAGAGCGCGGTGCAGGGCCACGGCTTCCAGGCGCACGTCGGGTCGATGCGCTCCCAGAGCAAGGGTCGCGTTCGCCTGACCTCTCTCGATCCCAAGGCTGCACCGTCGATCTTCTTCAACTACATGGCCGAGGAGCGTGACTGGGAAGAGTTCCGCGCCGCCATCCGCCTGACCCGCGAGATCATCGCCCAGCCCGCGCTGGACCCCTACCGCGGCCGCGAGCTGGCACCGGGCGCCCAGGCACAGACCGACGCCGAGCTCGACGAGTACGTGCGCAACCACGCCGAGACCGCCTACCACCCGTGTGGCAGCTGCCGCATGGGCAGTGACGAGACTTCAGTGGTCGATGGTGCCGGTCGCGTGCATGGCCTCGACAACCTGCGCGTCGTCGATGCCTCGCTGTTCCCGGTCATCCCGACCGGCAACCTGAATGCGCCGACGATCATGCTGGCCGAGAAGATGGCCGACAAGATTCGTGGCCGCGCGCCGCTGCCGCCGTCCGACGCCGATTACTTCGTGATCGAACCCGGCACGCCGGCCAAGAAGCCCGCCAAGCGCAAGATCGACTCTGCTCCGATCAATGGCTGAGCACTGATCAATGACTGAGCACTGATCAACGCCAGAGCCCGTGCGAGTCAACGCCTGCGACAGGTAGTCTGACCTCACGCACGCAAGCGCTATCGATCGACCAAGGCCCCGCATTGCGGGGCCTTTTTCATGCCTGTCAGACAGCTTTCACTCACCCCGGTCTGGCGCTCGCCGACCGCCTCCCCCGGGCGACTGCCCTTTTCGAGAATGAATCCGCACACCTTAGACCTTGGACGTACTGCAGGTTCGGGCAACATGGGATACGCTGAAGAGAATTCAAACAACTGTTCTAAACGCATGGCTGCTACGCTGTAGAAACGCCATGCAAAGACACCATCCCTCGCCACCCGGAGATCCTGCCATGACGCAGCTCATCCTCATCCTTGTCGCCGTTGCCGGTCTGTTGGCCGTCATGGCACGCGAAGCCGGGGCCCTCGCGGCCATCGGCGTTCTCGCCATCATCGGTATCGTCGGCCTGGCGGTCGACGCGCCGGTGCTGGGTTGCCTGCTGCTGATCGGCGCGGCACTGGTCGCGGTATGTGGCCTGCCGGCCCTGCGCAGCAAGTGGCTCAGCCCGCGCCTGTTCGCGATGTTCAAGAAGGTCTCCCCCAAGGTCTCGGACACCGAGAAGGTGGCGCTGGAAGCCGGCACCGTGTTCTGGGACGCCGAGCTCTTTTCCGGCAAGCCGCAATGGGACACCCTGACCGCACAGCGCAACGACGGCATCTCCAGCGAAGAGCAGGCCTTCATCGACGATCAATGCTCTGTCGCCTGCGGCATGACCAACAGCTGGGAGATCGCGCGTGAGCGTGCCGATCTGCCCGAAGCGCTGTGGGAATTTCTCAAGCGCGAGAAGTTCTTCGGCATGATCATTCCCAAGGAATATGGCGGCCTGGGCTTCTCGGCCAAGGCGCAGTCGCTGGTGCTGCAGAAGCTGGCAGTCAACGAGACACTGATGGTCACCGTCGGCGTGCCCAACTCCCTCGGCCCGGGCGAGCTGCTGCTCAAGTACGGCAGCGAAGAACAGAAGAACTACTACCTGCCGCGTCTGGCCGATGGCCGCGAGATTCCGTGTTTCGGCCTGACCGGCCCGCGTGCCGGCAGTGACGCGACCTCCATCCCGGACACCGGCATCGTGTGTCGCGGCATGCATGACGGCGAGGAAGTCGTCGGTATTCGCCTGAACTTCGAGAAGCGCTGGATCACCCTGGCGCCGGTCGCCACCGTGGTCGGCCTGGCCTTCCGCATGTTTGACCCCGAGCACCTGCTGGGCGACGTGGAAGACATCGGTATCACCTGTGCCCTGATTCCGCGCGACACCGACGGCATGGACATCGGCCGTCGTCACCACCCGATCGGCGCGCCGTTCATGAATGGCCCGATCTTCGGCAAGGACGTCTTCATTCCGCTCAGCTACCTGATCGGTGGCGAGCAGATGGCCGGACAGGGCTGGAAGATGCTGGTCGAGTGTCTGTCGGTGGGTCGCTGCATCACTCTGCCGTCCGGCTCCGCGGGCATCTCGCGCTACGCACTGGGCTGGAGCGCCGGCTTTGCGCGCATCCGTCGTCAGTTCAATCTGCCGGTGGCCGAGATGGAAGGCGTGCAGGAGCCGCTGGCACGCATGGCCGCGATGAACTACATCAGCCAGGCGTCGGTGCTGCACACCGCCAACATGATCGACAACGGCCACAAGCCGGCGGTGCCCTCCGCCATCCTCAAGAGCCAGCTGACCGAGATGGCCCGCTCGCTGCTGGCCGACGGCATGGACATCCACGGCGGACGCGGCGTGACGCTTGGCCCGCGCAACTACATCGGCGTGGCCTACGCCGGCACTCCGGTATCAATCACGGTGGAAGGCGCCAACATCATGACCCGCAACCTGATGATCTTCGGTCAGGGCGCGATCCGCTGCCATCCTTACGTGCTGGAGGAGCTGGCCGCCAAGGACGCCGATGACCTGAACGCCTTCGACAAGGCCTTCTTCCGCCATGCCGGCCTGATCTTCGGCAACGCGGCACGCGCCTTCACCCAGAGCTTCGGCATCGGCGGCAAGGCCACCGGCTTCGACGCCGTCGCCACGCCCTACGCCAGCCACATCAACCGCTTCAGCGCCGCCTTCTCGCTGTCCGCCGATGCGGCCATGGCAAGCCTCGGCTCCAGCCTCAAGGCGCGCGAGATGCTGTCGGCACGCCTGGGCGACGTGCTCTCCAACCTCTACCTGGCGTCACTGACGCTCAAGCAGTGGCACGAATCCGAGGCCTGCGAACACGAAGAGGCGCTGTTCCACTACAGCATGCAATGGCTGTTGCACCGCGCGGAAAAGGCACTGGATGAGCTGTTCGCCAACCTGCCCAACCGTGCGCTGGGCACTGCCCTGCGCGTGATCGCCCTGCCGCGTGGCCGTCAGTTCGCCATGCCCAGGGACAGCCTGACCCGCGAGATCGCCCGCGCCGTCTCCACCGACACCGCCCTGCGTGCCAAGCTGACCGACAACACCTGGGACGCGCAGGACGAAGGCCAGCAGGACAACGCCCTCGCCCGCTACAACGCGCTGCTCAAGGACTACCCGCGCGCCGAGCCGATCTACAAGGCGCTGGCCAAGGCCTACCACAAGGGCGAGATTCCGGCCGACGCACTGTCACCGGAAGCGCGTATCGAAGCGGCGGTCGAGGCAGGCATCCTGTCCGCCGAGGATGGCGACTTCATGCGCGTCTTCGAAGCCGAGGTACTCGACATGCTGACCGTCGACCACTTCGAATTCGACGCCTTCGTGCGCAAGCCGATGGCGAGTGACGGCACCGCCTCCAACCCGCAGCAGGACGCCGCCTGATGACTGGCCGACGCCCGCTTGATCGACGCCCACCTGATCGATACAGGAATTGATCGCCGATCGCAGAACCACAAAGGCCCCGCTCACTGAGCGGGGCCTTTGTCTTGGCAGAGCATGTCATTCGCTTGCGTCATCTCATCCTCAGATATGACGCGCGAAGTGCTCCAGGTCACGCACGAAGGCGTTCTTGTAGGTCTCGAAGTCCTTCGGGCGCGCCTTGAAGGAGCGTTTGATGCGCTCGCGGTCCAGGCGCAGCGGCGCGTCGAGGGCCGCCAGGTTGCCGACACGCGCCGCCGGATTCATGCCGACCAGCTCGCGCGGTTGATCGCCTTCGGCCTCGGCCTCCAGCCAGTCGTTGATGCCGGCGCGACGCAGCACGCTGACCAGTGAGCTGTCGGTGATGCGCACCTGCAGGCGGCCGTGATCGGACAGCTGGGAGACCAGCGCGATGCCGTGGTCGTGACCGCGATGCACCGTCGGCGTCGCCCACAGCGCCAGATTCAGGCCACGTGCGTTCTCGTCGAGTACCAGCAGCGCGGCAGAGTGGATGCGCTCGGCATCGTCGACCAGCGCGAACAGGCGCGCCATCTCATTCTCGAACCACACCCCACGCACGCCGGCGTAACTCACCAGCGCATCCAGACCACCCTCGCGGCCATGGACTTCGGCGCACAGCATCGCCAGACAGGCATCACGTCGGGCACCGGCACTCACTTCAACCACTTTCATCGCGTTCTCCGCCACAGGCATTTTCAGCGCGCAAGACTAGCACACTCGCTCGCCGGCCGCTTATTCCGGACTTGAGTTACCCCCGGCGCCTCGCTTGCCAGTATGAGCCGAGCTGGCGGCGCCACACACTCGCTGCTCATTCACAAACTCAGTCACAAATTCAGCCATAAGCTCAACCTCGCTCGAATGAACATCTTCCTGTCACAAAGTTGTAAGGCGGGCGCTATAGAGTCGTCTACGCTTTTCGGACGATCATCAAAAGAACAAGAAAATGTTCACTTGATCGTCGCCATCGATCGTCAGCGGCCAGCGTCCTTCTTCTTTGTTGCGGAAGCTGGCCAGGGGAACCTCTCAGGAGTTTGACCATGCGCCGCCCGACTCATCATGCAAGCACCCGCACGACTGCCACCGCGTCTCGTCGCCTCGCCAGCCTCGCGCTGGCCATCGGTTTCGCCTCCGCCTCCGCCAGTGCCCTCGCCGCCACCGAGGTGGAGTGGTGGCACGCCATGGGGGGCGGACTCGGCAAGAAGGTCGACGAGATCGCGGCCGACTTCAACGCAAGCCAGGACGACTACGTCGTCAAGCCGGTCTTCAAGGGCAACTACTCCGAGACCATGACCTCCGCCATCGCCGCCTTCCGCGCCGGCAAGGGCCCGGACATCGTGCAGATCTTCGAGGTCGGCACCGCCACCATGATGAGCGCCAAGGGCGCGATCGTCCCGGTGCATCAGCTGATGGCAGACTTCGCGCCGCAGGAAGGCACCGCCTTCGACCCGAACGCCTACCTGTCTGCCGTCACCGGCTATTACACCGATACCGACGGCAAGATGCTGTCGATGCCGTTCAACTCCTCGACGCCGGTGACCTACTACAACAAGGACGTGTTGGCCAAGGCGGGCGTCGAATCCATCCCGCAGACCTGGCAGGAGATGGGCGCCGCGCTCAAGAAGGTCGTCGATTCCGGCGCCGCCAGCTGTGGCCTGACCACCACCTGGCCGTCCTGGGTGATGCTGGAGAACTTCTCGGCGCGCAACGACGTGCCCTTCGCCAGCCAGGCCAATGGCTTCGCCGGCACCGATACCCGCCTTGAATTCAACACGACCGCCGTGGTCGACCACATCCAGCGTCTCGATGACTGGCAGGCCGACAAGCGCTTCGTGTTCGGCGGTCGCTTCGATGACGCGGCGCCCAAGTTCTACTCCGGCGAGTGCGCGATGATGATGGGCTCTTCCGCCAGCTATGCCGGCGTCAAGGAAAGCGCCAAGGGCTTCGAGTTCGGCGTGGCACCGCTGCCCTATGACAGCGACGTGATCGAGACGCCACAGAACTCCATCATCGGTGGCGCGTCGCTGTGGGTGCTGTCCGGTCACAGCGATGAGGAATACCAGGGCGTCGCCAAGTTCTTCCAGTACCTCTCAAAGCCTGAAGTGCAGGCCGACTGGCACCAGTTCACCGGCTATCTGCCGATCACCACTGCCGCGGCAGAGCTGACGCGCGAACAGGGCTTCTACGCCGAGAACCCGGGCACCGACGTCGCCATCACCCAGATGACCTCCGCGACGCCGACCGAGAACTCCAAGGGCCTGCGCCTGGGCAACATGGTGCAGATTCGTGACGTGATCAATGAAGAGCTGGAGAAGATCTTCTCCGGCAAGGAAAGCGTGCAGGACGGTCTCGACAACGCCGTCAAGCGCGGCGATTCGCTGCTCGAGAAGTTCGAACGCGCCAACGGCTGATCATCGCCACACCGGGGGCGGGCCCATGCCGGGCTCGCCCTCCCGCTATTTTCTCCAGCCAGAGAGCGGAAAGCGCATCCGACATCCGGTGTCCTTTCCCTTCTCTCACGGCTTGATGGCGCAGGAGCGGCCGAGGCTTGCCGACTCCGTGCTACCGACGGAACCACCCAGTCCCTCCTTGCTTGCGAGACCCCTGCTGCATGGCCCATTTCAATCGACACCCCATCACGCCCTGGATACTACTGGCGCCTCAGCTGCTGATCGTGGCCGTGTTCTTCTTCTGGCCGGCCTACCAGGCCATCGAACAGGCCTTCTATGTCGAGGATGCCTTCGGGCTCTCGCGGGAATTCACCGGGCTGAGCAACTTCGTCGGCGTACTGAGCGAGCCGGAATATCTCACGACACTATGGACGACCACCTATTTCTCCTTTGCGGTGGCCTTCGGCGCCATGGCATTGGCGCTGGGGCTGGCCGTACTGGCCGACCGCGTGCTGCGCGGCGCACACGCCTACAAGACCCTGCTGATCTGGCCCTACGCCGTGGCGCCCGCCGTGGCCGGGGTGCTGTGGCTATTCCTGTTCGACCCGACGCTGGGCATTCTGCCGGAGCTGCTGTCCGCCATCGGCATCGACTGGAATCACAAGCTCAATGGCGATCAGGCCATGTTGCTGGTGGTGCTGGCCTCGATCTGGAAGCAGATGAGCTACAACTTCGTGTTCTTCCTCGCAGGCCTGCAGGCGATCCCCAAGAGCCTGCTGGAAGCGGCCGCGATGGACCGCGCCGGCCCATGGCGGCGTTTCTGGACCATCACCTTCCCGCTGCTCTCGCCGACCAGCTTCTTCCTGCTGGTGATGAACGTGGTCTACGCCTTCTTCGAGACCTTCGGCACCATCGATGCCACCACCCAGGGCGGCCCGGCCGGCTCGACTCGCACCCTGGTCTACAAGGTCTATGAAGATGGTTTCGTCGGGCAGGACCTGGGCTCGAGTGCTGCCCAGTCGGTGTTGTTGATGGTCATCGTCGGCGTGCTGACGCTGATCCAGTTCAAGTATGTCGAGAAGAAGGTGCAGTACTGATGCGCTACAACCGCCCCGGGCTTGATATCGCAAGCCATGCCCTGCTGATCGTCGGCTGCGCACTGTTCTTCCTGCCGGTCTGGATCGCCTTCAGCGCCAGTACCCACGAGATGGGTGACCTCTACTCCAACGTCGCCCCCGTCTGGGTCGGCGAGGCTGGCCTGGGCAACTACCGCCAGCTGCTGGCAGACCCGGTCAGCAGTCTCGGCGCCGACGTGATGACCCTGTTGTTCAACTCGATGCTGATGGCACTGGGCATCGCCATCGGCAAGATCATCATCTCGGTGCTGGCCGCCTACGCGATCGTCTTCTTCGAGTTCCGCTTCCGCAAGCTGTGCTTCTGGCTGATCTTCATCACCCTGATGCTGCCGGTGGAGGTGCGCATCCTGCCGACCTTCAAGGTGGTGGCCGACCTCAACATGCTGGACAGCTACGCCGGCCTGATCCTGCCGCTGATCGCCAGCGCCACCGCGACCTTCCTGCTGCGCCAGTTCTACCTGACCATCCCGGCGGAACTGGTCGAGGCCGCGCGCATCGATGGCGCCGGGCCGTGGCGCTTTCTCAAGGACATCCTGCTGCCGCTGTCGAAGACCAACATCGCGGCGCTATTCGTGATCATGTTCATCTACGGCTGGAATCAGTATCTGTGGCCGCTGTTGATCACCACCGATGCCGACTACCTGACCATCGTCGTCAGCCTCAAGCGCATGCTGACCACCGGGGATGGTCTGGTGCCGTGGCAGGACGTCACCGCCACCACGCTGCTGGCCATGGGCCCGCCGGTACTGGTGATCCTGTTCATGCAGCGCTACTTCATCAAGGGCCTGGTGGACAGCGAGAAGTGACCTCGCGCGCCGACCCGCGATACCTCGCCCCAAGCCCCCTGATTCCGTTACGTCGTGATGGACAGACTTGCCCGTCACGCCACCGCTCTGGATACACAACTCATGGCAACACTGGCGCTCAAGCAGCTCAAGAAGCAGTACCCCAATGGCTACAAGGCCCTGCATGGCATCGACCTGGCCTTCGGCGAAGGCGAGCTGATCGTCATCGTCGGCCCGTCCGGCTGTGGCAAGTCGACCCTGCTGCGCACCCTGGCAGGCCTGGAGGACATCTCCGAGGGCGATCTGGAGATCAACGGCAAGCGCGTCAATGAGCTGGAACCCGCCGAGCGCGACATCGCGATGGTGTTCCAGAACTACGCGCTCTACCCGCACATGAGCGTGTTCGACAACATGGCCTACGGCCTCAGGAACCGGCGCACGCCCAAGGACGAGATCCAGCAGCGCGTCAGCGAGGCCGCCGAGCTGCTGGGCCTGACCGAGCTGCTCGATCGCCGCCCCAAGCAGCTCTCCGGCGGCCAGCGCCAGCGTGTCGCCATGGGGCGCGCCATCGTGCGCAAGCCGCAGGTCTTCCTGTTCGATGAGCCACTCTCGAACCTGGACGCCAAGCTGCGTGTGCAGATGCGTCTCGAGATCCGTCGCCTGCAGAAGCGTCTCAAGGTCACTTCCGTCTACGTGACCCATGATCAGACCGAGGCCATGACCCTGGCGGATCGCCTGGTGGTGATGAATGGCGGCCATGTCGAGCAGTTCGGCACGCCGATGGCGCTCTATGATCAACCCGCCAGCCAGTTCGTCGCCGGCTTCATCGGCTCGCCGGCGATGAACTTCTTGAGCGCCACCCAGGCACAGGCAGGCCTTGCGCTGCCGTGTGGCGCAACCATTGCCCTGCAGGGCGAAGGCCTGGCCACGGGCGCCGAGCTGACCCTCGGCATTCGCCCCGAGCACCTGCAGGTACTGGGAGCAGCCGATGCCCTGCCCGCAGGGGCCGCGGAGCTTGAGGCGCGCATCGAGCTGGTCGAACCGCTGGGCGCGGACACCCTGGCGTACTGCCGACTGCAAGGCCAGAGCGAGCCGCTGGTGGTGAGACTGGATGGCGAGCACGCCGTCGCGGAAGAACAGACGCTGCGCCTGGCCATCCTTCCGGCGCGTGCCCATCTGTTCGGCGCCGACGGCAAGCGGCTGGCAACCCGCGAGCAGGCGACAGCGGCCATCGAATGAGCGCTTGCGTCCTGTCGCGGGGCGACGGAACCCCTTGCCCTGATAACGTCATCATTGGATGGTAATGCTTGAGACCTGCCCTGATCCGTCTCGCGTCTGAGCATCAGTGATCCGCCTCGACCGATCAGCGCCACAGCTGCGTGGCGGGCAGACATGCCATTCTTTCTGTGAGGATTCACCATGGTTTCATCGTCACATTCAGCCGACACATCACATTCAACTGACAGCGTCCTGTCCCTGCCCCTGGCGATCGCACATCGCGGCCTGTCGGCCTATGCGCCGGAAAACACCCTGGCCGCCATTCAGGCGGCGCATGAAGCAGGCTTTCAATGGGTCGAGCTGGACGTACAGTTGCTGGGCGATGGCACGCCGGTCATCTGGCACGACGCCGGCGTGAATCGCTGCTCGGATGGGCGTGGCAAGCTCAAGAATCTGGATTGGGACAGCGTGCAGACCTTCGATGTCGGCAGCTGGTTCAATGCGTGCTTTGCCGGTGAGCGCATGGCCTCGCTCAAGCAGGCGCTGGAGCTGATCGCGCGCCTGGACATGCGCCTGAATCTGGAACTCAAGCTCAGCCCTGGCCACGATGCCCAGGCGCTGGTCGATGCTGCCATCCCGATGGCCAGCGCCCATCTGCCCGCCTCACACCTGATCATCTCGTCGTTTGATCCCCAGGCGCTGCGGTTGACGCGTCAACGCGACCCGCAGGTGCATATCGGCCTGCTCTACGATGACATCCCCGACGACTGGCAGAGCCTGGCCGATGAGCTGAACGCAAGTTCCGTGCATGCCGATTGGCGCGCCCTGACTCGCGCCGCGGCCAGTGACATCACCAGCCGGGGCCACAAGCTGCTCTGCTATACGCCCAACGATGCAGCCGCCTTCGCGCCGCGCTGGGCCTGGGGTGTGGATGCCGTCATCAGCGATGACCCGGCCATCTTCAGCGAGGAGGATCGCGAGCCCACTCTACCGCACGACACCACCACGCAAGGGCTACCCCAGACATGACCCCGGGCATCGAGCGCGACAGTCGCAGCGTTGAACACGCGAGCAATGATGCACTGACGCCGCGCCAGCAACAGATTCTCGAGCGACTGGCCCGCGAGGGCCAGCTGGCCGTCGACCCGCTGGCCCACGCCTTCGACGTCACGCCCCAGACCATCCGGCGTGACCTGGGCGTGCTGTGTGAGCGCGGGCTGGCGCGTCGGCGTCACGGCGGCATCGAGCGCCCACCGGGCGGCTACAACCTGGGACATTCCCAGCGCATCATGCTGGCGCGCACTGCCAAGCAGGCCATGGCCGCCAGCGTGGTCGCCGAGATTCCCGATGGCGCCACCCTGGCGCTGGGCATCGGCACCAGCGTGGTGGCGGTCGCCGAAGCCCTGCTTGCCCGACGCGGCCTGCGCGTGATCACCAACAACCTGCAGGTGGCGCAGGCGCTCTCGACCCACCCGGATGTCGCCGTCCAGTTGGCGGAAGGACAACTGCGCCCGCAGGACCTCGACGTGGTCGGCAGCGCCACCGTAGCCTTCTTCGCGCGTCATCAGGTCGATATCGCGGTCCTCGGCTGTGGCGGTCTCGATGCCGGTGGGCTGCTCGACTTCGATCCGGAAGAAGCCGCGGTCAGCCGTGCGCTGGTCCATCACGCCCAACGCCGGATTCTGGTCGCCGATGCCAGCAAATGGGGGCGCGCCGCCATGTGCCGCATCGCCCCGCTCGAGGAGATCGACCTGCTGGTCACCGATGAACTGCCCCATCAGCCCGATTATCGCAGCGCGCTGGAGGCTGCCAGCCAGCAGAGCCTGTCGGTGCGTTTCACTGCCTGAACCGAGGCGCGTCGCGCAAGCCGGCACGCATCGACGATACTGAAGGGACACGCGACTGATGACAGCCGCGCTCCCGCTCACCTTCTGAGGATTTCTGGAATCACCATGCAAGCCTTCGCCCACTGTCCTGCCAGCACCCTGTCGGGTATCCGGTATCTGTTGACCGATATCGATGACACCCTCACCCATGAAGGGCGTCTCGCGGCATCGACGCTGGCGGCGCTGGAGCGCCTGGATGCCGCCGGCATCAAGGTCATCCCCGTCACGGGCGGTTGTGCGGGCTGGTGTGATCACATCGCACGCGCCTGGCCGGTCGCCAGCGTGATCGGTGAGAATGGCGCCTTTGCCTTCCGCCGCCAGGGGCAGCGCATCCTCACCACCTGGTGGGAAGACGAACAGCGCCTGCGCGCTCGCCAGCGCCACGTCATGACCGTCGCCCGCCAGCTGCTGCTCAACCATCCGCGCGCAGCACTGGCCCAGGACCAGCCCTTCCGCTTCGCCGATGTCGCGGTGGACCACTGTCAGGCGGTCGGCCCACTGGCCCAGAGCGAGATACGCGCCATCATCGCCGGCTTCACGGCCGCCGGTATTCAGGCGCGTGCCAGCTCCATCCACATCAATGCGTGGCAGGGCGAGTTCGACAAGGCGCGCATGGCGGTGCGGGTCCTCACCGAGACCTTCGGCCTGGACCGCATGCAGCTGGAGCAGGAGGTGATGTACGTCGGCGATGCGCCCAATGATGCGCCGATGTTCGCCACCTTCCGCCACACCGTGGGCGTGGCCAACATCATCCAGCACCGCGCGGCACTCGGTTGGGAGCCCAGCTGGGTGACACGCCACAGTCATGGCGCCGGGGTCGAGGAAATCGCCGAGGCTCTGCTCACGGCACGCAAGGGAGTCGAGAGCATCAAGACAGACGCCTGAGCCTGTGACTGATGGCGGGCATAGACCTCCAGCAGGATGACGGCCACAGGCCTTTGGACAGAAGTCAGCAGACAGGCATGAAAAAGCCCGCATGGCATTGCCATGCGGGCTTTTGTTATCCATAAGATAACGAATAACGCCAACTACCGGCTATCAATCCCCGAAAAACAATCCCCGCAGACCCTCGCCCGGATCATCAAAGCGCATGAAGGCTTCTCCCACCAGGAAGCCGTGGACGCCAGCGTCGCGCA
This sequence comes from Cobetia sp. 1AS1, assembly GCF_029846435.1. NCBI lineage: Bacteria > Pseudomonadati > Pseudomonadota > Gammaproteobacteria > Oceanospirillales > Halomonadaceae > Cobetia > Cobetia sp. 1AS1. The sequence goes on along the minus strand of NZ_JARWKU010000004.1, from coordinate 53,117 downwards.
TCTTCGCCACATCGTCACGGGTATGGATGCCAGATTCGGTGACCACACGCACGCCCTGCGGCATGTCGGTCAGCAGGTCCAGCGTCGTCTCCAGCGACGTCTCGAAGGTGCGCAGGTCGCGGTTGTTGATGCCGACCAGCTCGATGCCCAGCGCCAGTGCACGCTTGAGCTCTTCGCCGTCATGCACCTCGACCAGCACATCCATGCCCAGCTCACGCGCCTGACGATACAGAGCACTCAGGCGCGCATCGTCCAGCGCCGCGACGATCAACAGGATGCAGTCGGCGCCGATGGCACGTGCTTCCAGCACCTGATACGGGTGGATGATGAAGTCCTTGCGAATCACCGGAATCGAGACGGCGTCGCGCGCCTCGATCATGAAGTCCTCATGCCCCTGGAAGAAGTCGGCATCAGTGAGCACCGACAGGCAGGCCGCACCGGCCTGCTCGTAGGCCACGGCGATCTCGGCGGGCACGAAGTCTTCACGGATCACGCCCTTGGAGGGTGACGCCTTCTTCACTTCGGCGATGATGGCCGGCTCGCCACGGTCGATGCGCGACGTCAGCGCCTCGATGAAGCCGCGCGGCGCGCTCTGCTTCTCGATCAGGGTCTGCAGGTCCGCCTCGCTCACCGCGGCGCTGCGCTCGGTGATCTCTTCTTCCTTGCGCGCCAGAATCCTGGCCAGGATGGTCGGCAATGCCTTGTCAGTCTTCTGCTCGGTGCTCATCAGCGGGTCGCTCCTTGATCATTGACCTGGGCGTAGACACGGGTGAAATCCGCCAATTCCTTCATCTTCTCGAACGGCAGCTTGCTGGCCTGCACGTCCTCGGCAATGCTGACACCCTCCTTGAGACTGTCCGCGATGCCCGCCACGTAAAGGGCCGCACCGGCATTGAGTGCCACGATGTCACTGGCCGGGCCTTCATCACCGCGCAGCGCCTGCTGCACCAGCTTGAGGCTGGCGTCCGAGGTCTCCACCGCCAGACTTTCCAGCGACTGGCGCGCGATTCCGAAGTCTTCCGGCGCGATGCGGTATTCGCGGATCTCGCCATCCTTGAGTTCATTGACCAGTGTCGGTGCCGCCAGCGAGATCTCGTCCAGACCATCATCGCTGTGCACCACCAGCACATGCTCGGCCCCGAGACGCTTGAGCACCTCGGCCATCAGCGGTACCAGCGCCGGGTCATAGACCCCCAGCACCTGGCGGGTGGCGCCGGCCGGATTGGTCAGCGGACCGAGGATGTTGAACATGGTACGCACGCCCATCTCGCGGCGCGGGCCGATCACGTGCTTCATGGCGGCGTGATGATTGGGCGCGAACATGAAGCCGACCCCGATATCATCGATGCAGCGTGCGACCTGCTCGGCGTCCAGCGCCAGATTGATGCCGGCCGACTCAAGCAGGTCGGCACTGCCGGACGATGACGAGACACTGCGGTTGCCATGCTTGGCCACATGACCACCGGCGGCCGCCACCACGAAACTTGCCGCCGTGGAGACATTGAACAGGTTGGCACCATCACCGCCGGTGCCGACGATATCCACTGCATCGGTGGCGCGCACCGTGACCCGCGTCATCAGCTCACGCATCACCTGGGCGGCGGCGGCCAGCTCATCGACGGTCTCGCCCTTCATCGACAGCGCCATCAGCAAGGCCCCGATCTGCGCCTGGGTCGCCTCGCCGGTCATGATGGCCGTCATGACCGCATGAGTGTCGTCGTAGCTCAGGTGCTGGCGGCGCATCACGGCGCCAATCGCCTCACGCATCTGCATGTTGTGTCTCCGCAGGCGCCAGCCTCGGCGGCTGACGCATGAAAAAATAGGATGTGACTCTTGCGATCAACGCCCGCTCAGGCGGCTTTCGCAGCCTCGCCGCGACGCAGGAAGTTAGCCAGAAGCTCATGACCCTGCAATGTCAGGATCGACTCAGGGTGGAACTGGACACCTTCGACATCCAGCTCGCGATGGCGCAGGCCCATGATCAACTGCGGCGTGACATCGTCGTCATCCGTCCAGCTGGTGACGATCAGACACTCGGGTAGGCTCTCACGATCGACCACCAGCGAGTGATAACGCGTGACTTCCAGCGGCTCGGCCAGCGCGGCGAAGACACCGCTGTTGTCGTGACGCACGGCGGAGGTCTTGCCGTGCATCACCTGGGGCGCACGTACCACCTTGCCGCCGTAGACCTGACCGATGGCCTGGTGACCGAGGCACACGCCCAGAATCGGCAGCTTGCCGGCGAAGTGGCGAATGGTTTCCAGCGTGATGCCGGCCTCGTTGGGCGTACACGGCCCCGGGCCCAGCACCAGATGTGATGCACCGAGCGCCTCGATCTGCTCGAGCGTGATGGCGTCATTGCGCACGGTCAGCACTTCCGCGCCCAGCTCACTCAGATACTGGACGATGTTGTAGGTGAAGCTGTCAAAGTTGTCGATCATCAGCACGCGTGGCGTGCTGGCGTCCTGCGAAGTGAATGTCTGCATGGTCAGTGTCCATTCTCGGGAGCGGATCATGCGCCGTGATTGACCGGCCTGCCCGCTCTCCTGTGGTGTCGTTCCCGCCGTCCAGCAACAAAAATGCCGCCCTGGTCGGCGGCATTCTTCTGGTCGTACGTCCTCGAACTTCAGACATGCGAAAGCCGCCCCCTTGTCAGGAGCGCCACCACTGCTGGCTGAGGTCGTGCGGGTTACGTAGCGTCATGGGTCAATAGTGCGTTGAGCTGCCAGGAGTGTCAATCACATGCGCCGTTGCAGGGAGTGACCCGCGAACACTGGCGAGTCACTCCTGAAATGCGTGGCGCGCCGATCAGTCCAGATTGTCCAGACCGCGCTCCGCCATCGCTACGGCACGGAACAGGGCACGCCCCTTGTTGAGGGTCTCGTCCCACTCGGACTGCGGCACGGAATCGGCCACGATACCGGCGCCGGCCTGGACGTGCAGCACCTTGTCCTTGAGCACCGCGGTGCGGATCGCGATGGCGGTATCCATGTTGCCGTGCCAGGAGAGATAGCCCACCGCACCGGAATAGATGCCGCGCTTGACCGGCTCCACCTCGTCGATGATCTCCATGGCGCGAATCTTCGGCGCTCCGGACAGGGTGCCGGCCGGGAAGGTGGCCCGCAGCACGTCCATCGGCCCCAGGCCTTCCTTCAGCTTGCCGGTGACGTTGGAGACGATGTGCATGACGTGGGAATAGCGCTCCACCACCATCTGGTCCGTCACCTTGACGCTGCCGGTCTGGCTGATGCGACCGGCGTCATTGCGACCCAGGTCGATCAGCATCAGGTGCTCGGCGACTTCCTTGGGGTCTGACAGCAGGTCCTTCTCCAGCGCCAGGTCTTCCTCTTCGGTGGCGCCGCGCACGCGGGTACCGGCGATCGGGCGCACCGCGACCTCGCCATCCTCGAGACGCGAGAGAATCTCCGGCGACGAGCCGATGACATGGTGGTCATCCAGATTGAAGAAGAACATGTACGGCGAGGGATTCAGGCTGCGCAGTGCACGGTAGAGATCCAGCGGCGCGGCGCGGTAGGGAATCGACATGCGTTGCGACGGCACGCACTGCATGACATCACCGGCCAGCACGTATTCCTTGATCTTCTCCACTGCGCCCTTGAAGCCTTCCTCGGTGAAGCCGGAGGTGAAGTCGGTCTCCTTGACCGGCTCGCCGCCGGTGCCGGGGCTGACAGTGTTCAGCGTCGCGCTGCGCAGCTGGATCTCGAGGCGCTCGAGACGCTCGCAGGCGGCCTCGTAGGCGTTCGGCGTTGCCGGGTCGGCGTGGGTCAACAGCGTCAGACGCCCGGACAGGTTGTCGAAGATCACCAGCTCGTCGGCGACCATCAGCAGGATGTCCGGCACGCCCAGCGGGTCCGGCTTCTCGACGCCGCGCAGGCGCGGTTCGATATAGCGCACGGTGTCATAGCCGAAGTAGCCGACCAGACCGCCATTGAAGCGTGGCGCACCGTCGATGACCGGCACACGGAAGCGGGTCTGGAACTGCTCGATCCAATCGAGGGGGTCCTCGACCTCGGTCATGCCGGTCTGCTCGCCATTTATCAGATGCGAGACCACCTGGCCACGCACCTCGATGCGCTCACGACACGGCAGGCCGATGATGGAGTAACGCCCCCACTTCTCTCCGCCCTGCACGGACTCCAGCAGGAAGGTCCACGGCATGTCGGCCAGCTTGAGATAGGTAGACAGTGGCGTGTCGAGATCCGCCAGCACGTCACGGGTGACGGGAATGCGGTTGTAACCGGCTTCGGCCAGTTCAGCGAAGTGTTGTGGGGTCATCATGACCTGCAGTTCCTTCCACGGAGGGTGCGTTGCCGACATGGGGCCGGCTTGTCTGGGACTCAGTCTATCATCGCGGGTCGCTGGCGGCAGCGCTGGTGGAGGCAAGTTCTGCCATCTCATGCTTCACTGTGCGCCCGAGCTGGACACCAGCCTCGCTCTGTCAATTCCCATCAATCCGCGTCACTCAGCCAGCCACGACCAGCTCGGCGAGCGAGTCGACGAGGTAGTCCGGGTGGCTGCGCGAGATCGGCTCGCCATGGTTGTAGCCGTAAGGTACCGCCAGGGTGCGGAAACCGGCGGCGCGGCCTGCCGCGATATCGTGGCGCGAGTCACCGACCATCAAGGCCTGACGCGGCAACACTCCCAGCCGCTCGGCGGCGAACAGCAGGGGCGCGGGGTCCGGCTTGCGCGTCGGCAGGCTATCGCCGCCCAGCGCCAGCGCGAAATGCTCGCTCAGCGCGAAGTGCGAAAGCAGCGGTTCGATGAAGGCTTCCGGCTTGTTGGTGATCAGCACCAGCGGGATCCCGGCCTGGCGCAGACCCTCCAGGCATTCCTGCACCCCGGGATAGAGTCGCGTACGCGAGCTGGGGTCGGCGGCGTAATGTGCCAAAAAGCTCTGATGCGCCTGCTCGACCCGCGCCAGGTCATCGGTCGCCAGGCCATGAGCTGCCAGGGCGCGCTCCACCAGTACCCGCGATCCATTGCCGACAAAGTCGCGTATCCGCGCCTCCCCCAGCGCCGTCAGCCCCTCTTGCTCAAGCATGCAGTCGATCGCATGGGCGAGGTCCGGCACCGAGTCGATCAGGGTGCCATCGAGGTCGAAGGCGACCATCTCGATCGCCCTGAGCGACGGATGTACCGGACCTGTGAATGTGGGATGATCGTGCATCCTTGCTCCTTTTCAGCGACAGAATTCGTGTAGGTGCCAAAAGCGCAACGACGAGTTCTCGCGTGCTCATGGCGAATATACGTAAAATAACGACATCTCGCGCATGCAGCACTATTTAGCACGCTCATTATCTTGTTATCATAGCGGTATCGCGACGCCAGTTATCGACTCCGGGCCTTGCATGTTCTGACTCGATAGCCGGCCGACACTTTTCACACCTTCCCCATCAATCTTGTCACTGAGGAGCACTCAATGGCCATTCCCCGCATCGTAGTCGTTGGCGGAGGCGCCGGCGGTCTGGAACTCGTCACCAAACTGGGCCACAAGCTGGGCCGCAAGAAGAAAGCCGAGATCATTCTGATCGACCGCAACTCCACGCACATCTGGAAGCCGCTGCTGCACGAAGTGGCCACCGGCGTGCTGGATTCCGGCCTCGATGAAGTCTCCTACCAGGGCCATTCCAAGGCCCACGGCTACAAGTTCCAGCGCGGCACCCTGGAAAGCCTAGAGCGTGAAGAGAAGCAGCTGACCCTGGCCGCCATCCATGACGCCAAGGGCAACGTGCTGCTGCCCGCCCGCCAGCTCAGCTATGACTATCTGGTGCTGTCACTGGGCAGCGTGTCCAATGATTTCGGCACCGAAGGCGTCGCCGAACATTGCCACTTCCTGGACAGCCCGCAGCAGGCCGAGAAATTCCGCCGCGACATGCTCGACACCTTCCTGCGCTTCAGCGCCAACGGCGAGGAATGTGAGCGCCAGCAGCTCAACGTCGCCATCATCGGCGCCGGCGCCACCGGGGTCGAACTCTCCGCCGAGCTGTTCGATGCCTCCAAGATGCTGCACAGCTACGGCTTCTCCTCGCTGGAAGACCGCCAGGTCAAGGTCCACCTGATCGAGGCCGCACCGCGCATCCTGCCCGCCCTGCCGGAACGCATCGGCAAGCCGGTCGCCAAGGAGCTGACCAAGCTGGGCGTCGATATCCACGTCGATACCCGGGTGACCTGTGCCGACTCACGCGGCATCACCACTGCCGATGGCACTCTGATTGAAGCCGACCTGAGCGTGTGGGCCGCCGGTATCCGTGCGCCCGCCTTCCTGTCCGAGCTGGGTCTGTCCACCGAGCGCAACCATCAGGTCAAGGTGCACCAGACCATGCAGAGCATCGATGATGAGTTCATCTTTGCCCTCGGTGACTGTGCCAGCTGCCCGCAGCCGGATGACAAGCGCGTCCCGCCGCGCGCCCAGGCCGCTCACCAGCAGGCCAGCCTGATGGTCAAGAACCTGCGTGCCGCGATGGCCAACAAGCCGCTCAAGGACTTCGTGTTCAAGGACCACGGCTCGCTGATCTCGCTGGCGCACTTCGATGCCGTCGGCTCGCTGATGCGCGGTGCCTCGGCGCGTTCGCTGTTCATCGAGGGCCGCCTGGCCAAGTTCTTCTACGCCTCGCTGTATCGCATGCACCAGATGGCGATCCACGGCGTGGTCAAGACCGGCGTGACGGTGGTGGTCGATGGCCTGAACCGCTACCTGCGCCCGAAGATGAAACTGCACTGAGACTGAGCCTGCCCGGCAGGGTCGCCAGTCAACAAAACGCCCCCGACGGATTCCGTCGGGGGCGTTTTCATTTCACGCATTCAATCAAGCAGGCCGTCAGGTCTCGCCGAGCAGGCTGTCCAGTGTCATCTCACCGGTGATCAAGCGACGCTTGGCCGCCACACTCAACTGCTTGACGCGATACTCGAGCTTGAGCGCCCGCGAGCGATCGCCGACCACCTGTTGATAACACAGCGTCAGCGGCCCCTTGCCGCGCAGCGCTCGCGCACCGCGCTTGCCGCCCTCATGCTCGCTCAAGCGGCGCGCCACATCGGTACTGATACCGGTGTAGAGGCGCCCCTGGGCCGTCTCGAGCACATACAGCGACCACTCGCTGAGCGCCGCGGCGTGAACCGAGCCGTCGGCTGCCTCGCCAGCTCGCGCGCTGTCATCCGTCACGCGATCAGCTGCGCACGCTGGCAAGCTCGGCACGCAGCTTCGCCAATACGCTGTCGTAGCGGTTGGCATCGCTGTCGCTGCGCGCATTGAAGATGGCGGAACCGGCCACGAAGGTGTCGGCACCGGCACGCGCGATCTCGGCGATGTTGTCGACCTTGACGCCACCATCGATCTCGAGACGGATGTTGTAGCCGGAGGCATCGATGCGACGACGCGCTTCACGCAGCTTGTCGAGGGTACCGGGGATGAACGACTGGCCGCCGAAGCCCGGGTTGACGCTCATCAACAGAATCATGTCGACCTTGTCCATCACGTAGTCGAGGTAGGACAGCGGCGTGGCCGGATTGAATACCAGACCGGACTTGCAGCCCGCATCACGAATCAGCTGCAGCGAGCGATCGACGTGGTCGGAGGCTTCCGGATGGAAGGTGATGTAGCTGGCACCGGCCTCGGCGAAGTCACCGATCATGCGGTCGACCGGCGTGACCATCAGGTGGGCATCGATCTCGGCGCTGATGCCGTAGTCACGCAGCGCCTTGCACACCATCGGCCCGATGGTCAGGTTGGGCACGTAATGATTGTCCATCACGTCGAAGTGGACGATATCGGCCCCGGAGGCCAGCACATCCTCGACCTCCTGCCCCAGGCGGGCGAAGTCAGCGGACAGGATCGACGGGGCAATCTTGAAGTCATTCGGCAGTAGTTCAGACATGTCATCAGGCGCCAGCGAGAAGTGGAAGGGGCATTTTACGCCACCCTCTCACAAAAGACAGGCGCTGTGTGAATGTGTACGGCCAGCCTACCGGTCCGTCGCCGGCCCACGCCAGGCACTCCACTGCGACCCACATCCTCAAGCCGCCCCCACACCAGGACCTCATCCCCTTTCCAGATCAGGCACCAACAAGAATATTGCCGTGCAAAGTTGAAATTGGTGCATTAGCAACTGATAGTTAAGCTGTTCTCTCGGCCCAGTGAGCAGCTCGCTGGCCTTCTGCGCATGTTCCTCGCACTGCACGCGTCATGTCGCATCTCTTATAACGATAACAGGAACCGACACCTCTCATGTTCGACACCTCTCTCGCAAACCGCAGACATCTCAAGGCGCTGGCCGCCGCCGCACTGTTGCCGCTGGCCGGCCTGCTGCCGACGGCGATTCCCGCCGCCTTCGCCGAGTCTTCCGCGATTCTGGAAGGCGAGCGCTTCCACCCCCAGGAAGGCCAGCACGGCATGGTCGCGACCAGCCACTATCTGGCCTCTCAGGTCGCACGCGATGTGCTGGCCGATGGCGGCAACGCCGTCGACGCCGCCGTGGTGGCAGGCTTCGCGCTGGCCGTGACCCAGCCGCGCTCCGGCAATATCGGTGGCGGCGGCTTCATGCTGGTGTCGGATGAGAAGACCGGTGAAGTGGTGGCCATCGACTACCGCGAGAAGGCCCCGGCCGCGGCCAGCGAGACGATGTTCCAGGACGAGAATGGCGAGGCGGTCTCCGAGTGGTCGCGCTTCACCCACCGTGCGGCAGGCGTGCCCGGCACCGTCGCTGGCCTGGCCAAGGCGCTGGAAGACTACGGCACCCTGAGTCTCGAGCAGGCCCTCGCCCCGGCCATCAAGCTGGCCGAAGACGGCTTCGTGATTCCAACGCGCTTCGCCAAGGGCTTGAGCGATGCCAAGGACCGTCTGGCCAAGTGGGACAGCACCGCCAAGGTGTTCTACAAGCCGGATGGCAGCAACTATCAAGCCGGTGAGCTGTTCAAGCAGCCGGAACTGGCCGCGACCCTCAAGCGCATCGCCGCCAATGGCCCGCGCGAGTTCTACGAGGGTGAGACCGCCCGGCTGATCGTCGCCGAGATGGAGCGCCACGACGGCATCATGACGCTGGATGATCTGAAGGCCTACAAGCCGGCCATCCGCGAACCGGTCCACGGCACCTATCGTGGCTATGACATCTTCTCGATGAGCCCGCCCTCCTCCGGCGGCGCGCACATCGTCGAGATTCTCAACATGCTCGAAGGCGATGACATCCAGGCGATGGGCTTCAATTCCGCCGCCACCCTCCATGTGATGGCGGAAGCGATGCGCCGCGCCTACGCCGACCGCTCCGAGTATCTTGGCGACACCGACTTCGTCGATGTGCCGCTGTCGGGCATCATCTCCAAGGACTACGCCAAGGAATTGCGCGCCCAGTTCGAGCTCGACAAGGCAACGCCCTCCAGTGAGGTCAAGCCCGGCAAGCCGCAGCCGTATGAGTCCAATCAGACCACCCACTTCTCGATTGCCGATGGCAATGGTCTGGCCGTCTCCAATACCTACACCATCAACTTCAGCTACGGCTCCGGCATCGTGGTCGATGGCGCAGGTTTCCTGCTCAACAACGAGATGGATGACTTCTCCGCCAAGCCGGGCGTGCCGAATGCCTATGGCCTGATCGGTGGCGTCGCCAACAAGATCGAGCCGAACAAGCGCATGCTGTCTTCCATGAGCCCGACCATCGTGATGAAGGATGGCAAGAACTTCCTCGTCACCGGTAGCCCCGGCGGCTCGCGCATCATCACCACCACGCTGCAGGTGATCATGAACGTGATCGACCACGGCATGAACATCCAGTCGGCGGTCAGCGCACCGCGCATCCACCACCAGTGGCTGCCGGACGAGATTCGCATCGAGGCGGGCATCAGCAAGGACACCATCCGTCTGCTCGAGGCGATGGGCCACAAGGTGGTGACCAAGGACGCCATGGGCGCCATCCAGTCGATCATGATCGACGACGGCACCTTCTACGGCGGTGCTGACCCGCGTCGCTCCACCTCTTCGGCCATGGGGCTGTAGACGATGGCTGCGACGGGGTAGTCTCTGCATCGCATCGCCGAGCTGCCCCATCAATGACGCCTTGACCCCATTGATGGGGCGGGCTATCTGTGACGGGCGACACTTCGGTGTCGCCCGTTCGCGTCTTGCTGCGCCATCACGCCCTCTGCCCTACAAGGTGCCCTCGTGTCCTCAACCAAGTCACTCACGCCGCCCATCTCTGGCTGGCGGCAATGGGCCAACCGCTATCCGGTCGCCTTGATCGCCCTGGCGCAGCTGTTCGGCACCAGCCTGTGGTTCACCCCCAATGCAGTCCTCACGCCGATGCTGGCGAGCTGGGACTTTACCGGCGATAGTGCCGCGGCACTCGGCCAGCTGACCTCCTCGGTGCAGGGCGGCTTCATCGTCGGCACCCTGGTGCTGGGGCTTGCCGGCCTGGCGGACCGTTTCGCGGCGCGCCATCTGTTCATGGCTTCCTGCGTGCTGGGCGCGCTGACCAATCTGGCGTTGTTGATCGCGCCGGGGCTGCTGAGCGCCTCAGGCTTGCGCGTGCTGACGGGGCTGGCACTGGCCGGCATCTACCCCATCGGCTTGAAGCTGATGGTGCAGACCGCACCGGACCGTGCCGGTGCCGCGCTCGCCTGGCTGGTCGGCATGCTGGTGCTTGGCACCGGGCTGCCGCATGCACTGGCCGCACTGCAACAGGGCGAAGGCATGCAGCTGCCGTGGGGCGCAGCCATCAGCACTGCCTCGCTGCTGGCCATCGTCGGTGCCGGTCTGGTCGCCTTGCTGGCCCCACCGGCGGCGAAAGCCACCGCGGCGCCCCGCCAAGCACCAGCGGCGAAAGACGGCCGCAACACCTTTCTCGCGCGTGCCACTCGAGGACTGGCGGCCTGGCAATATCCCGGCTTCGTACGCGGCGCACTGGGCTACTTCGGCCACATGTGGGAGCTGTACACCCTGTGGGCACTGACACCTCTGCTGCTGACCCAGATGGCCAGCGCGACAGGCGTGACGCTCTCTCCTGCCAGCCTGGCCTGGCATAGCTTCCTAGTGATCGCCATCGGCGCGCCCGGCTGTGTCATCGGGGGCTGGCTCTCGCGCAGCCGAGGCAGTCTGTGGGTGGCGCGTCTCGGGCTCGCCGGTTCGGTGACGCTGACGTTGATCTTCGTCGCCGCCACGCAGCTTGAGGCCGGTTACGGCGTGCTGCTGGCTCTGCTGGCGCTGTGGAGCCTTCTGGCCGTGATCGACTCGCCGCAGTTCTCGGCACTCGCCGCGGGCGGCACCCCGGTCGAGCTGCAGGCCAGCGCCCTGGCGATGATGAATGCCTTCGGCTTCAGCCTGTCACTGGTCTCGATCGCCTTGCTCACGCCGCTGATCGCCGGCCACGGCAGCCTGCTGTTGCTGGCCTTGCTGCCCGGCCCGCTGTTGGGCCTGCTGGCCTTGAGCAGACGCGTCGACGGCGCATGAGCCATGGACCATGAGCTACGAGCCATGAGCTACGGGCCATGAACCTCGCCAACTGTCGCTTGCAGAGGACAGGCGTGAGCCTGAATCTCCACTACGCTCAGGCGCCATTCTGGCCCTATACTCGCGCCATTGTGCTCCGGCCATCCCGCGCGGCAGGCGAGATATTGGCAACGGATGGCCGAGATGACTCCCATGACAACCGGCCTCAGGCCCAGGAACCCCGATGATGATGCACAAGTTGCGCACCACCTGCATGAGCGTGGCACTGATCGCCACGGCGGCACTTCTCAGCGCTTGCGGCACCAGCCCGCAGCGCCTGTACGTCAATCCGCAGGTCGGCGAGATGGGCGTGGTCGGCCACGGGCAACAGGTGGTGGTGGATGTGCTCGATGAGCGTCCGTCAGAGCGCATCGGCTCTCGCGATGGCGCCACCAATGCCTCGAGCTATCTGGTCGTGCCGACCGGCGACCTGACACCCAAGCTTGAGGCCCAGACCGTCAGCGCCCTGCGCCGCATGGGCTTCGTGCCGGTGTCCGCCGAACAGGCTAACCAGGACGCAGCAGAGCTGACCATCTCGCTGACCGAGCTGGCCTATGGCGTGAAGCGTGGCGGCCTGATCACCGATACCGCGACACTCAATGGCGTGATCAAGGCCGTCGCCGTGTCCGGCAAGCAGCGCTATACCGGCAGCTACACCGCGACGCGTGACCAGGGCTATGCCCTCAAGCCGAGTCAGGAGAAGAACACCGAGATGGTCTCTGAGGTGATCGGCGATGCGCTGACTCGCGCCTTCCAGGACACCACGCTGATCCGCCAGCTCGACCAGTAGGTTCGATCAGCAAGCTCGATCAGCAGCTCGCCACCAACGAAAACGCCACCGCCGCCCATTGGGCGGCGGTGGCGTTTTTCATGCGAGCTGAACCTTCATGAGGACTGGACCTGACTGACAAGGTCACCTCTGAGTCGTCAGCGACGCGGTCCCTTGCGCACCAGACTCCACACCGTCTCACGCAGGCCGCGCTCATCCGGGGCACGACGCTCCAGCACCTCAAGCGTGAAGTTGGCGCTCAACAGCTGACGAATCTCGTCTTCGGCGACATGGAACGGCGGGCCCTGATGCTGCTCCGTCTGCCGCTCGAGACTGATCAACAGGCCACGCGCGCCCGGGGGCAGCAGCTGCGCCAGATGGAAGGCGTAGCGCTGACGGGTGGCCGGCGGCAAGGCGATCAGCGCGGCGCGATCATAGAAGGCGTCCAGATGATCGACATGGTCGATATGGAAGTGGAAGAAGTCTCCGCACCACAGCTCGACCATGCCCTGGCGGAAGCATTCGAAGTGCTCCAGCCGATAGCGCGAGACATCCCCGGCACCTTCGGCGACGAACTGCTCACAGGCCTGGCGTGCAAGCTCGATGCCCAGCACCGGATAGCCCTGCGCCGCCAGCCAGCGCATGTCGAGACTCTTGCCACACAACGGCACCAGCACCTTGGCGCCCGCCGCGATCTCAAGCCGCGGCCACCAGCGCTCCAGCGCCGAATGCGTGGCAGGCAGATGAAAGCCGATCCGCCCTTCCTGCCATCGCGCCAGCCAGGGGTCACTGGCCGGCGTCGCGTCCATCGTCGTGTCTTGTGCCGACATGAGCTGACGCACTCCCTCTGCTATCGGTTACCGGAATGCCTTACAGGAAGCCGTGACGCTTCTTCTTGCGACGCGGCAGGTGCGGCACGATCAGGCCGACCAGCAGGCCGACACCCGCCACGCCACCGCCGTACATGAAGTAGCGCATCAGCAGGTCCTGCTTCTTGGTATCGAGCTTGGTTTCCATGTCCTGCATCTTGCTACGCGCCTGGGCAAGCTCGGCTGACTGGCTGTTGCTGGCCTGCTCAAGCTCCTCGATGCGCGCCTGACGCGTCTCGAGGCCGGTCTTCATGTCCTCGACACGGGTTTCCCACTCTTCATTGATGCCGTCGAGCCTGGCAGTCAATTCCTTGACCCTGGCGCTCAGCTCGGGCACCCGGGCATTGACGCTCTGGGTGTCCTGCAGGTCAGCGGAGGGAATCCACACCACGTCACCGCTGGCGGTGCGGATCTTGCTGTAGTCATTCTGGACCTCGAGCAGCTCGACCGGCTGGCCGGCTTCCACCGTGCCCACGATGCGGTAGCCATCCGTCGGGCCACTGCGCACGAAGGTGGTGAGGTCATCGGCGACCCAGCGGTCGGTGGCCGCATTGGCCAGCGGTGCACCCAGCAGCAGGCTGCCGGCGACGCCAGCCCCCAGCACCACACGGCGCAGTGAGCGCGCAAGCGTCGAACACGGCGATCGGGGTGACAGGAAACCGAAAGATGAAGGGGTGCTGGTAATGGAGAATCGCGTCATATCGTGTTCTTCATGGCTGTCTAAGGGCGTAAGCCGACCGTGTCAGGCGTGTGGGCACGAGGAGCAAGCGCGCTGAATCCTGCGTCCCCACATGCCGAACATGATCGACCGCTTTTGGGCGAAGGAAGGCTCGCCCTGTCTGCCCATGCGGTGTCTGCCAGGTTGCGCAATGCAAGGCATCCTGCCTGGCATCGCTGTCGCGCTTGGACGTACGGTAACGAAATTGCCGCGAGAAAAATCCGAGACTGTCATTTCAGTGTCTTCAGACATCCACACTTTCTGTGGATAAGTCTTGGGACAACCTCAAAGGGGCAGGTCTGCGCACGGCGAAATGCCTGCCCCGCCAACAAATCGATCAAATTTTAACCAGCTCAGGCAGCCGGGCTATCGGCATGAAAACCTCAACAAATCAAGCCATTGACAGCCTGATGTGCGTTGCGCAACACCTGCCTGATAACTATGAAACATGCCAAGCCCCTGTTGTAGCGTCAGGGCATGCGCGGGCTTTCTCGTGAGGATACCACAGCCACCATCAGGCTGAACCGGTGGTTGGCAGGCATCCTCCTCATTGCTGACAGCGATGCGACAGGGCTGGCCGCATGGCCGCCAGACTCCTATACTGTGCCGTCCCGATTTTGGCCTCGACCCGATCAGCGTGCCGCTTGGCACAGTATCGTCGCGCCCTCGATTCCCGGCCAGCCATCGGCGCCGGGGCTCATTCATTACAAGTCGTGCCCGCTTCTCCTGACCGCTGACGCTGCCCGCCGCCACCATGTGCCCGGGCGCGAGGCGCACGAAGCCCGGGCGCGCAGCTCAGAGCGTTCACACAAGGCAATGGCGAAGAAACTCTTCATCAAGACTCACGGCTGCCAGATGAACGAGTATGACTCCGCGCGCATGGCGGATCTGCTCGGCGAATCGCATCAGATGGAAGTCACCAGCGACGAATCCGAAGCAGACGTCATCCTGCTCAACACCTGCTCCATCCGCGAGAAGGCGCAGGAGAAGGTGTTCCACCAGCTGGGGCGCTGGAAGAAGCTCAAGGAAAAGAACCCGGAGCTGGTGATCGGCGTCGGCGGCTGCGTGGCCAGCCAGGAAGGCGACAACCTGCGCAAGCGTGCCCCGCATGTGGACATGGTGTTCGGCCCGCAGACCCTGCACCGCGTGCCGAAGATGCTCGACACCCGCCGCGACAGTCTCAAGCAGATTTCCGTGGTCGACGTGACCTTCCCCGAGATCGAGAAGTTCGACAACCTGCCCGCGCCCAAGAGCGACGGTGCCAGCGCCTTCGTCTCGGTGATGGAAGGCTGCTCCAAGTACTGCACCTTCTGCGTGGTGCCCTACACCCGCGGTGAGGAAGTCTCGCGTCCCTTCGAGAAGGTGATGGATGAAGTCATCCACCTGGCCGACCAGGGTGTGCGCGAGATCAACCTGCTGGGCCAGAACGTCAACGCCTACGCCGGTCTCAACCAGCTGGGCGAGGAGATCGACCTCGCCGAGCTGATCAGCTGCGTGGCGCAGGTCGAGGGCATCGACCGCATCCGCTTCACCACCTCGCATCCGCTGGAGTTCAAGGACTCGCTGATCGAGGCCTTCGGTGAGATTCCGGAGCTGGTCAGCCACCTGCACCTGCCGGTGCAGTCGGGCTCCAACCGCATCCTGGCGGCGATGAAGCGCGGCCACGAGCGTGACCTCTACATCGACAAGCTCGAACGCATCCGCGCGCTGCGCCCGGACATCAGCTTCTCCTCCGACTTCATCGTCGGCTTCCCGGGCGAGACCGATCAGGACTTCATGGACACCATGGACCTGATCGGCCAGATCGGCTTCGATCACTCCTTCAGCTTCATCTACTCCGCACGTCCGGGCACCCCGGCGGCGAATCTGGAAGATGACACCCCGGAAGAGGTGAAGAAGGAGCGCCTGCTCATCCTGCAGGAGCGCATCAACCAGCAGGCGATGCAGATCGGGCGCAAGATGGTCGGCACCACCCAGCGCATCCTGGTCTCCGGCTTCTCGCCGCGTGACCCGGGCCTGCTGTCAGGGCGCACCGAGAACAACCGGGTGGTCAACTTCCGCGCCGCCAACCCGACCGAGCTGATCGGCTACCTGGTGGATGTCGAGATCACCGAGACCTACCCCAACTCGCTGCGCGGTGAGCTCAGCTCGCCCTACCGCTATTGATCGCTCGTCGCTCATTGACGAAGCGCCATCAGCCCCCACTATCAAGCAGATAGCCACGCTGGCCGTACAGGACAATTGCCCTGTACGGCCATCGCGCATTAAGCTCTCTTGAGACTTCGGCAACGCGTCACCATTGACTCTGAAATGGCGCCGTCATGCGCCGTGGCGGGCAGAGCGCCCCGTGCATTACGCGCAGGTATCCGCCATCGCGGCTGCCCCTCATCGCCAAGCATCATCGCCACTCATCACTATCAGGATATTCGACGCCTTGAGCCACCAGTCACAGCAAGCCAATCGCATTCTCAACATGACGCTTGAGCCGGCAGACCCGCAGCGTCTGGCCAGCCTGACCGGCCAGCGCGACGAGCATCTCAAGCTGATCGAATCCCGGCTCGGTGTCACCCTGCGCAATCGCGGCAACGACTTCCAGATCGCAGGCCCCGCGGCCGCCGTGAAGGCGACCGCCAACGTGCTGGAGCATCTGTACCGCGAGACCGGTGCCGGCGAAGTCGATGCCGAGACCGTTCATCTGTTCCTGCAGGAATCCGGCGTCGAGGCGCTGGTCGAGGCCGCCGAGGACCAGGGCGCCACCTACGGTGATGTGGTGATCCGCACGCCCAAGGTGCTGGTGCGCCCGCGCGGCTTCAATCAGCAGGGCTATGTCACCGAGATGCGCAATCACGACATCAACTTCGGCATCGGCCCGGCCGGTACCGGCAAGACCTATCTTGCCGTCGCCGCTGCCGTGGAAGCGCTCAACAACAACGAAGTGCGACGCATCCTGCTGGTACGTCCGGCGGTCGAGGCCGGCGAGAAGCTCGGCTTCCTGCCGGGAGACCTGGCCCAGAAGATCGACCCCTACCTGCGCCCGCTCTACGACGCCCTGTACGAGATGCTCGGCTTCGAGCACGTCAACAAGATGATCGAGCGCCAGATCATCGAGATCGCGCCGTTGGCCTACATGCGCGGCCGGACGCTCAACAACGCCTACATCATTCTCGATGAGTCCCAGAACACCACGCGCGAGCAGATGAAGATGTTCCTGACGCGCATCGGTTTCGGCTCCACCGCCGTCATCACCGGTGACGTCTCGCAGGTCGATCTGCCGCGTGGCACCCAGTCAGGTCTCGCGCACGTGATGGAGGTCCTCAAGGACACCCCGGGGATCAGCATCACGCGCTTCCTGGCCAAGGACGTCGTGCGTCACCCGCTGGTGCAGCGCATCGTCGAGGCCTACGACACCTTCGAAGCCGCGGAAGAGCAGCAGGAAGGTGAGCGTCGCGAGCAGCGTCAGGCCGAGCGCGAAGCCCGCATGGCGGCGCTGAATGCCCAGAGCAACGTGCCGCCTGCCAGCACTCCGGCGGGAGGTAGCCAGTGAGCGAAGCCCCCGCAGTCGTCGTGGACCTGCAACTGGCCATCGGCGAGAGTGAACTCGATGGCCAGCCGCTGCCGGCCAGCCATCAGCTGGAAGCCTGGGTGGCGGCTGCGCTGCTGGCCGCCGCGGAAGACGGCGCGCTGGAGCGCGATGCCAGCGACGCCGCGGCGCCGTACGAGCTGACCGTGCGTCTGGTGGAAGAAGCCGAGAGCCAGGGCCTCAATCGCGATTATCGCGGCAAGGACTCCCCGACCAACGTGCTGTCCTTCCCGCATGAGCCGCTGGATCTGGACGACTTCGCCCTGCCGCCGGAACTGGCCGCGCGCTTCGCCGAGGAAGGCGATGACGACAGCCTGCCGCTTGCGGGCATGCCGGAGGGCGATCTGGATGCCGGCGAAGAGGAAGGTCTCGACGGTCACAACAGCGACGATGTCATGCTGGCGTCAGACGCCATGAGCGAAGCTGATGAGGCAGACGCCACTGACGCCGTGTCTTCTGGCTTCTCGACTTCTGCCCTCGGCTCTGCGGCTCCCGAGACCGCGGCTGAGCAAGCTCTTGATGAGCAGCGCTTTCTGGGCGACCTGATCATCAGCGTGCATGTCGTCGCCCGCGAAGCGCGGGAACAGGGCAAGTCGCTGGAAAATCATTTCGCCCACATGCTGGTTCATGGCACCTTGCACTTGCTCGGCTATGACCATATCGAGGACGATGAAGCCGAACGCATGGAAGCGCTCGAGCGTCATGTGCTGGCAGGGCTCGGCATCGCCGACCCCTACCGGGAAGAGAATCACTGATGCCGGCGCCCCTGCGCATCGGCAGCACCCGCCGTCGGGTGACTCGGGGCTTGTCCCCGGGTCGCTCGGCTGCCCCGATACCACCACGACGATGGGGTATCGCCACCGAGGAAAAGAGAAACTAACGCATGAGCGAAGACCGATCGGGAAGCCAATCGAAAACCTGGCTCGATAAGCTGTTCGGCGCCTTCTCAAGCGACACCGACGAACCCAGCTCCCGTAGCGAGCTGCTCCAGTTTCTGGCTGAGGTAGGCCCACGCCTCAACCTCGATCAGGACGCCATCGCCATCATCGAAGGCGCGCTGGAAATCAGCGACCAGCAGGTGCGCGAGGTGATGATCCCCCGCTCTCAGGTGCAGGCCATTCAGGTCGATCAGCGCCCGGAGGAGTACCTGCCGCTGATTCTCGAATCGGCTCACTCCCGCTATCCCGTCATCGACGAGAACCTCGACGAGGTGCTCGGCATCCTGCTGGCCAAGGACCTGCTGCCGCTGATTCTGCAAAATGACAGCGAGCGCAAGCGCTTCGATCTGCGCGAAGCGATCCGTCCGGCGATGTTCATCCCCGAATCCAAGCGCCTCAACAGCCTGCTCAAGGAATTCCGCGAGACCCGCAATCACATGGCGGTGGTCATCGACGAGTACGGCGGCACGGCAGGCCTTGTCACCATCGAGGATATCCTCGAGCAGATCGTCGGGGATATCGAGGATGAGCACGACACCGATGAGGATGAGGACATCCGCGAGCTGGGCGATGGTCAATTCGCCGTCAGCGCGCTGACCACCATCGATGACTTCAACGAGCATTTCGATACCGACTTCTCCGATGAGGAATTCGACACCATCGGCGGTCTGATGATCCAGCGCTTCGGTCACATGCCGCGCCGTCAGGAATCCACCGATTTCGCCGGCTGGCGTTTCACGGTGCTCAATGCGGACAATCGTCGCATTCGTCAGGTACAGGTATGCCGTCTGGAAGATGCCACCGGTGACGCGCCGCCCTCGGCCGAGCATCGTGCGCACATCAGCGGCGAGTGATTCATGGCCTGATCACAGGCTGACCCGATAGAGGACAATGCCAGACACATCCGCCGATGTGTCTGGCATTTTACAAGGAGAGCGGCATGTCAGATTCCCCCCGCGCGAGGAGCTTCCCGGGCGCCTCGTTGCTGGCCAATGTAGTGGCGATCATTGCCGGGGTACTGGTCACCTTGAGCTTTGCCCCCTTCGAGCAGTGGTGGCTGGGCCCGATCGGCGCAGGCCTGCTCTACGGGGCGCTGCGCATGGAAGGCGGTGGCTTCCTGCGCGCCTGGTGGTTCGGGGTCGGCCTGTTCGGCAGCGGGGCCAGCTGGGTCTACGTCTCGATCCATGATTATGGCTATACCGGCATGCCGCTGGCGGTGCTGCTGACGATGCTGTTCGTGGCCTGCATGGCGCTGTTCCCGATGCTGTGGATGGGCCTGTGGCAGCGCTTCTGCTCACGCAAGCTCGATGTGCTGTCATTCGCCGCGGTATTCGTGCTCAGCGAGCTGTTCCGCACCTGGGCCTTCACCGGCTTCCCGTGGCTGCTGCTGGGCAACAGTGCCGTGGGCTCACCGCTGGCCAGCTGGGTGCCGGTGCTTGGCGTCTACGGTATCTCGCTGATCATCGCGCTGTCCGGGGCGCTGCTGTGGAATCTGGCGCTGCGTCGCCGCTGGTGGGCGATCGCGCCGCTGCTCGTGCTGTGGAGCGCGGGTCTGCTGCTGCCGACCGACTGGACACAGTCCGGCGGCCAGCCGGCACGCGTCGCCCTGTTGCAAGGCAACCTGCCGCAGTTGATCAAGTGGAGTGCCGAAGGGCAGCGTCGTGCAGCCAATACCTACGCCGCGATGACGCGCGCCGTGCAGGACGATGCCGACCTGATCGTCTGGCCGGAGACGGCACTGCCGATGCTGCGCGACCAGGCCGAGCCCTTCCTCGAGCGCATCCAGGCAACTCTGCCGCCCAAGACCGGTCTCATTACCGGGATCGTCGAGCGTGACGCCGACAATCGCTTCTACAACAGCGTGATTCCCATCGATGACCCGTCGGCCCAGTATCGCAAGGAGCACCTGGTGCCCTTCGGCGAGTATGTGCCGCTGGAAAGCTGGTTGCGGGGCATCATCGGCTTTTTGGACCTGCCGATGTCGAGCATGCAGTCAGGCGACAGCCAGCAGCCGCCACTGATGGTCAGCGGTCTGCGTATCGGCGTGGCGATCTGCTATGAGATCGTCTACCCGGAGCTGGTCCGCCAGCGCGCCTTGAGCTCTACGGTGCTGCTGACCGTCTCCAACGACACCTGGTTCGGTCACTCCATCGGCCCGCTGCAGCACCTGCAGATGGCTCAGCTGCGCGCGCTGGAAAACGGCCGCTATCTGCTGCGTGCCACCAGCAATGGCGTTACGGCGATCATCTCGCCGCAGGGTGAGATCATCGCCCAGGCGCCCCAGTTCGAGGAGGCCACCGTCACTGGCGATATCCGCCTGCAACTGGGCATGACGCCCTGGATGCACTACGGCCTGCTGCCGGTGTGGATCCTGATCGCGCTGCTGCTGGCGCCGGGCCTTGTGCTGGGCATCAACGAATGCCTCAAGTCGCGCCGTCAACGCCCGCAGGACGCCTGAGGGCCAGAACGTCTGAGTCCCCTGGACCTCAGACGCTTGAACGCTCAACCTTACCCGTTGCCGGGCCGATGCCCGGCACTGCCTCTGCACAAGCGAGACCACAATGGGCATCACCGAGTTACTCGGCATCATCAAGGACCTGGTATTGCCGCCCGGCGGGCCTCTCCTGCTGCTGTTTCTGGCCATGCTGGTGCTCAAGCGCTGGCCGGGCCTGGCACGCGCCATGATGGTCGTGGCCATCCTGGGCATGTGGCTGCTGTCCTCGCCTGTCGTCTCCACGCGCCTGATGTCAGGGCTGGAGCGCATTCAGCCCAGTGAACCGGCAGAGTGGATCCAGGCGCAAGCCGTGGTCGTGCTTTCCGGCGGACGCTACTACGACGCCCCGGAACTGCAGGGCCGTGATCGCATCAATGGCGAGACGCTCAGCCGTCTGGACGAAGGCGTCCGCGTGGCCCGCAACGCGGAGCTACCGATTCTGCTCACCGGTGGCAAGGTATCGTCCTCCGATGACGGCACCCTCGCCGAGCTGATGCAGCGCTCGCTGATCGATGAATTCGACTACCCGGCGCGCTGGCTGGAGAATCGCAGCGAGAACACCCAGCAGAATGCGCTCTTCACGCGCGAGATGCTCGAGCAGGACGACATCAACAAGATCGTGCTGGTGACCAGCGCCTGGCACATGCCGCGCGCGATGCGCAATTTCCAGAACCAGGGCTTCCGCACCATCATCCCGGCGCCGGTGGGCTACACCACGGTGTCCGGACTGGGTATCGATGCCTGGATCCCCAACAGCTCCGCGCTGACCCAGTCACGCTGGGCACTGCATGAATGGATCGGCTGGCTGGTGGGTCGCTAGACCCGACAGCGCTGTTGGCAAGACAAGCGAAGGACTGCTGGCAAGACACACGAAGGGCTGCCCATGGGCAGCCCTTCGTGTATCTATATAACCCGCTCAGCAGACGCTTATCGCTGGATTGCGTTCAGACGTCGCTGTCACGCATCCAGCTGGCCTCCTTGAGCCATGGCCCCAGCTGGCGGAGCTGGAAGGCGCGATTGCGCGTCCACTCGTCACTGCCGACATGCACCGTGCCGCCAGGCGCTTCTCCCAGCACGTCGTCCGGGAACTTCAGGCTGTCGCGACCCTTGATCTGCAGCGAGTAACACCGGTCGTGGCTGACCAGGCTTTCGCGCAGGTAGCGCCACACGCATTCCTTCATGAACCACTGATCGATATTCGGCGTCTCGACATGCTGTGGCTGCCACTGGGCCAGCAATGTCTCGAGTGGCGGCAGGACTCCGGCCACCCCGCCCCACAGCCCCGCCAGCACCAGATCGGTATGACTCCACCAGTCACGCATGACATGGAAGAAGCGCCCGGAGGTCAGCCACATCTGCACCGCGCGCACTTCGCGCAGGCTGATGACGCTGTCGCAGTCGCGAACCACGAAGTAGCCCACCGTCGGGTCATCGGCGACCGCGAAGCGCCAACACAGCCGCTGTCTCAGGGTGTCACTGGAGGGACGCTCACACAGCTCGGCGTCCAGTTCCCGGGCCAGGGCCAGGAAATCATCGGGCACGCTGTCATCGTGATAGAGCCGAACCCGCCACCCCGGATACAGCACCGGCGCCAACAGCAGGTTATGCAGCATGCCGTTCAAGTAGCGCGGCCCCTTGCCCCAGAGGCCGAAGGACAGCACGCGCGTCTTGCCGGCGGCGACTGCCGAGGGGGATTCAGCGGGCAGCCGCCAGCCCTTCGCCAACGGCAGGCTCCCATGCTGCTCGTCCTTGAGCGCCAGGGCGCGACTGCCATGCTCGCGTGCCTCGTCATGGCGCTTGAGTCTGGCCGCGCTGCTGGCCAGCGAGTCGAACAGCACCGGATTAAGACAGCCTCGTGCGGCCAACGCCTCACCGGCCGCCAGCGAGCCGGCGGCATCATTGGCGCGCGACAGACACACCACCTGATTGAGCGCGATCTCTTCATCGGCCGGACACTCCACATGCCCCTGGGCCAGAATCTGGCTGGCCGAGCGATAATCCGCGAGCAGAAACAGGTAATAGGAGATCTGCTTGAAGAGGCCCGCCTCACGTGGACGCGGGCGCTGATTGAAGTGATCGATCAGCTGTTGCAACGCCTTGTGGCGCTGACCGGCGCTCCAGGTGGCATGCGCCGGGGCGAACCAGTCTGACGGTGTCGCCATCAGCCCTGATCACTCTCATCGGCCGCGGGAGGCTGACGAGTGACGGGCGGCGCGCCACGCGAGAAGAAGCGATGTCCACAGGCATGGCAGGGTTCCAGCACGCTGGGCCGCGTGAGCGTGGTGGTCGACTCGCAGTGCACGCAATGCAATAGCCCCGGCGCGATGACCTCGCCGCTGGTGTAGTCGGCGCGCGCGGCCTCGAGGTCTTCCTCGAAGTGGGCGCGGTCCACCACGGTGCGGTCCGCGATCGACATCAGCGCGGAACTGACACTGCGCGACAGCACCGAGAGATCGATCCCCAGCCAGCTGGCGATCCCTTCTCCACCGGTCGCCAGATGGCGGCGGAATTCACGCATGTCACGCTCGACCCAGGCACGCAGCAGCGCCAGCTCGTCGAGCGTGAATTCCTCGACCTCGGCCTCGAACTTGACCGCTTCATCCAGCTCGGCCTTGAGGCCATCCCACGACAGTTCACCGCTGCTGTCTTCCAGCCGCGTCAGGATTCGCCCATAGGCATCGCCGAGACGTCCTTCACCTTCGCTCTGCGGCTGACTGGAGGCTGAGCGCGAGGGCATCGGTGTATCTTCAAAGCCACTGTCATGCGAGGACGTGGCAGCCGTATCACGATCCGTGGCGCTGATCGGCTCATGGGGATCGCGGGGTTCACGTGGTTGGCTCATGGACTCTCCTTGTGTCTTCACCTTCTCCCGTACTACGGGAGGGCATGGCGCTCTACCTTCAGCATGGTGGCGTTGGCGTTGCGACACAAGCCACACTCTTCCACTCCCTGACACGCATCAAGGGCGTGGCACTGGCAGCATGAAGCGCATTCGCCTGGCGCCACAGCACTCGCCTCCCCTACCTGAGTCCTGGCGTCTGGGGTAGACTTGACCCCATCGCAGACAGCGGCGGCCCATCCCGATGTGACCGCCCACCTCTTCACGCCCTGCCTGTCCCTGGTGACGGGTAGCGGCCAATGCCAAGGTAGTGACGGACCCGATGGATTCACAGGATACTTCTCAACAGTACGCTCCCGATCAGATCGAACAGGCTGCCCAGCAGTACTGGGAGAAAAATCAGTGTTTCAAGGCGGTGGAAGATGCCAACCGCGAGAAGTTCTACTGCCTGTCGATGTTCCCCTACCCCAGCGGCAAGCTGCACATGGGTCACGTGCGCAACTACACCATCGGTGACGTGATCTCGCGCTTCCAGCGCATGCAGGGCAAGAACGTCATGCAGCCGATGGGCTGGGACGCCTTCGGCCTGCCGGCGGAAAACGCCGCGATGAAGAACAACGTCGCGCCGGGCAAGTGGACCCACGAGAACATCGCCTACATGCGCGATCAGCTCAAGGCGCTGGGCTTCGCCTACGACTGGAGCCGTGAGTTCGCCACCTGCGACCTGGAATACTATCGCTGGGAGCAGTGGTTCTTCGCCAAGCTGGTCGAGAAGGGTGTCGTCTACAAGAAGAGTTCCATCGTCAACTGGGACCCGGCGGATCAGACCGTGCTCGCCAATGAGCAGGTCATCGACGGCCGTGGCTGGCGTTCCGGCGCGCTGATCGAGCGCAAGGAAATCCCGCAGTGGTTCCTGCGTATCACCGATTACGCCGAAGAGCTGCTGGCCGACCTCGACAAGGTCGAGTGGCCGGAGCAGGTCAAGACCATGCAGCGCAACTGGATCGGCAAGTCGCGCGGTGTCGAGCTGAGCTTCGGCCTCGATGCCAAGGCCAGCCAGGTGCAGGAATCCCTGACCGTCTTCACCACCCGTCCGGACACCCTGATGGGCGTGACCTACGTCGGCGTCGCCGCCGCTCACCCGCTGGCCAAGGCCGCGGCGGAGCACAATGCGGAGCTTGCCGAGTTCAACGCCGAGTGCGCGCGTGGCGGCACCAGCGAAGCCGACATGGCGACCATGGAAAAACGCGGCATGGATACCGGCTTCAAGGCCATCCACCCGCTAACCGGCCGTGAAGTGCCGGTCTTCGTCGCCAACTTCGTGCTGATGGAATACGGCACCGGTGCCGTGATGGCCGTGCCGGCCCACGACGAGCGTGACCACGAATTCGCCACCAAGTACGACCTGCCGATCGAAGCCGTGATCGCCGATGCCGACGGCAATGCGCCTGACGTCAGCGAAGCCGCCTTCACCGAGCACGGCGTGCTGATCAACTCCGGTGACTTCGATGGCCTCGACTTCGAGAGCGCCTTCGATGCCATCGCCGCGCGCCTGGTCGAGCAGGGCCGTGGTGAGGTCAAGACCAACTTCCGTCTGCGCGACTGGGGCGTCTCCCGTCAGCGCTACTGGGGCGCGCCGATCCCGGTCAAGAATGGCCCGAACGGTGAATCCATCCCGCTGACCGACGACGAACTGCCGGTCGCTCTGCCGCTGGAAGTCGAATTCGACGCCTCCGGTGGCTCGCCGATCAAGAAGATGCCGTCCTTCAGTGACCTGGGCGATGGCTGGCAGCGCGAGACCGATACCTTCGACACCTTCATGGAGTCCTCCTGGTACTACGCGCGCTTCTGCTGTGCGGACAACGCCGATGCCATGCTCGACGAGCGTGCCAACTACTGGCTGCCGGTCGATTACTACATCGGCGGCATCGAGCACGCCATCCTGCACCTGCTCTACTCGCGCTTCTTCCACAAGCTGATGCGTGACTTCGGCCTGGTCGACAGCGACGAGCCGTTCAAGCAGCTGCTGACCCAGGGCATGGTGATCGCGGACACCTACTACCGCATCAACGCCAAGGGCGGCCGCGACTGGTTCAACCCGCTGGACGTGGACGTCGAGACCGACGACAAGGGCCGCGCCATCAAGGCCGTGCTGAAGTCCGATGGTCTGCCGGTGGAAATCGGTGGCACCGAGAAGATGTCCAAGTCCAAGAACAACGGTGTGGACCCGCAGTCGATGATCGACCGCTTCGGTGCCGACACCGTGCGCCTGTTCATGATGTTCGCCGCGCCGCCGGAGCAGTCGCTGGAATGGTCCGATTCCGGTGTCGAGGGCGCACACCGCTTCGTCAAGCGCGTCTGGCGTCTGGTCCACGAACATGTCGCCGCCGGCACTCCGGGCGCGCTGGACGTGACTGCCCTGAACGATGATCAGAAGGCGCTGCGTCGCAAGACCCACGAGACCATCGCCAAGTGCAGCGATGACATCGGCCGCCGCACCACCTTCAACACCGCCATCGCGGCCGTGATGGAGCTGGTCAACGCCATCAGCCGCTTCGAGGACACCTCCGAGCAGGGCCTGGCCGTCAGCCGTGAAGCCGTCGAGGCCTGCGTGCTGCTGCTGTCGCCGATCATCCCGCATGCCAGCCACTCGCTGTGGGCGACACTGGGCCACGACGAAGCCGTGATCGACGCCAGCTGGCCGGCCGCCGATGCCGAGGCGATGAAGAAGGACAGCATCGAGCTGGTCGTGCAGGTCAACGGCAAGCTGCGTGCGCGCCTGTCCTTCGCCGCCGATGCCGATCGCGACGCCATCGAAGCCGCGGCGCTGGCAGATGCCAATGTCACCAAGCACACCGATGGCAAGACGGTGCGCAAGGTGATCGTGGTGCCGGGCAAGCTGGTCAATATCGTCGCCAACTGATAGCGACCAGACCGAGCAAGATACCGGCGGCCCGAGTCGCCGGTCCCGTCAGAGCCCGACAGGCAGCTGGAAGGATGTCGGTCTCTGACGGCCATATTCCGTGCGCTGCGTGATGCTGACAGGCACCACGCAGCGCTCTCGCAAGATATTCATGACACTCGTTCATGACAGGAGGTCACGGTGACGCAAGCGAAGTCTTCCAGTGTTTCAGCAGACACATCAGAGCGTGCATCCCGCGGCCTCGGCCGCCGGCGTGTGCTGGCCGCCCTCGGCGTCGGCCTGGCGCTGACGCTGAGCGGCTGCGGCTTCCAGCTGCGCGGCGTGAACGATGCGCCGATGGCCATCACCGAGCTGGACGTCCAGGCACCGATCACCAAGACCCACGACGCCCTGCGCGACGCCCTCGAGCGTGCCGACGTCCAGTTGAGCGACAGCGCCCCGCTGACTCTCAACCTGGGCAAGGTTCGTGAGAACGTGCAGCAGATCACCTACGGCGATGCCGGCAGCATCAAGCGTGAACTGACCTATCGCCTGACCTACTCGCTGCAGCGCAAGTCCGATGGGGCCTATCTGGCCAACCAGCAGGAGCTGCAGGCCAGCAGCTTCTTCTATACCAACGATGATGACCTGCTCAACACCGACAACGTACATGAGCGCGCAGCCGGGGAAGTCAATCGTGATCTGAGCCGTCAGTTGCTGGAGCGCCTGCGCGCAATCAAGCCCTAAGCTCCACGCTCCCGCACTGAGGCGCCCCGTTCGTGAGTCATGAGTCGTGATCCATGAGTCGTGATCCATGAGTGCTGAAAGGCCAGACGATTGACGACAAGCCGATTGACGACAAGACGATTGACGACAGGCGAAGCCGGGAGAAGTGGAAGGAAGCAGACATCAGTTGGTAGAGATTGGAAATCGCAACGTTCGCCAGGCACGGCTCCACGATATCGGGCACCCGATCATCATGGAGCCGTGCCTGTTCAGGGCCACCATCACGCCAGGGCTAGCACCCTGCTCGCGACTGGCCGCCCGAGCCTTAGGCGCACTTGCCCACCAGACCCGCGCAGTATCGAAGGACATTCATGAAGGTCTATCCCGACAAGCTCGACGAGCAGCTCAACAAGCGCCTGTCTCCCGTCTATATCGTGGCCGGTGATGAGCCGCTGATTCACCAGGAAAGCTGCGACGCCATCCGGCGTGCGGCGCGCGCTGCCGGTGTCGAGGAGCGCGAGGTACTGCATGTCGAGAACGGCTTTCAGTGGGGCCGTTTGACCGAATCTGCCGCCAGCATGTCACTGTTCGCCTCGCGCAAGCTGATCGAGCTGCGCATGGGCACCCAGAGTGCCGGCCAGGAAGGCAGCAAGGTCCTCAAGGCCTACGCCGAGCGCATCGAGAAGGATGGCGACATCCTGCTGATCACCGCGGCGCGTCTCGATCGCAAGGTGCAGCAGACGGCGTGGTTCAAGGCATTGGAGAAGGTCGGCGTCTTCATCGCGGTGTGGCCGGTGGACCATTCCCGCCTCGGCTTCTGGATTCGCGATCGTGCCCGTCGTCACGGCCTCGAGCTGAATCAGGACGCCGCCCGCCTGCTGGCCGAGCGCATCGAGGGCAACCTGCTGGCCGCGGATCAGGAGCTGCAGAAGCTGGCGCTGCTGCACCCGCCGGGCGCGCGCCTGGATGGCAATGCCATCGTCCAGGGCGTCGAGGACAATGCCCGCTATGATGTCTTCACGCTGGCCGATGCGTGTCTGAAGGGGGAAGTCGAGCGCAGTGGCCGCATCGTGCTCGGGCTGCGGGGAGAAGGCGTCGAGCCGCCGGTGATCCTGTGGGCCCTGACCCGCGAGCTGCGCACCCTGCTCTCGCTGCGCCAGCACCTCGATCAAGGCCAGAGCTTCGAGCATGCCTGCAAGGCGCAGAAGCCGATGATCTTCGACAAGCGTCGCCCCTTCTATCAACAGGCGCTCAACCGCCTGCCCCACAAGCGCCTGCACAAGCTGCTGCTGTTCTCGCAGCGACTCGACATGGCGATCAAGGGCGGGATGACGCTGCCCATCTGGGACGGGATGGTCGATCTCGCCCTGACGCTCGCCGGCGGACGCGGCCCACTGGCCGAACTGCCTCACGCCTACAAGGTGGTGTGATTCAGACACCCGGGAGAACGCATGCAGACTTCCTCCAGCACGCTTGGCGAAGCCGTCGACGTCGAGACCCTGCGGCGGTGGCTCGCCGAAGGCAATACCCTGACAGTGGAAGTGCAGACGCTGGATCAAGGGCTTCATGTGGTCCGCCTGCATCACGCCGCTGGCATCAGTCGTCTGATCGATGACAACGGCCAGTCCCTGCGCTTCACCGGCACCCAGTGGATCAGTCGCCTGCTGTTGCCGCTGGGGCTGACCCACGGCGTTCAGACCTGGGCGGAAGTACAGGATGAGATGATCGGCCTGCCCACGACGCCGATCGACCATGCCAGCCTGCTGGCCCATGGCACGCGCGTGGCCTTCCAGACCCGCTAGACGCTGCGCGCCACGCCTCTCCTCGCTTGTCTTTCTCCCCTGCTCGTCGCTTGTCTTTCTCTTCGCCTCCCCTCTTGCCTTTCTCCGGCTCCCCTCTTGTCTTTCTTCGCCAATCATCAAGACGCCCCCACCAGCAGGCTGATGAGGGCGTCTTGTCATTCGGCTTCTGTGCCTTATGCGGCTTTTCGGCTTATACAAGTGATACCGCGTCACTCAATTGCGCCCTGCAAGCGTGGCAACTCTTCGCTCAGTGCGCCGCATCCGCCTTGGACTTCACGAACGCCTTGTAGCCATAAAGCTTGCGCGGATTGTCGCGGAAGATCTTCTCGCGCATCTCGCGCTCCGGCAACCAGCGCTGCATCAGCTCGGCTAGGGTGTCCTCTTCCGGCATCTCGACGCCGATATAGGGATGCGGCCAGTCACTGCCCCACACGACGCGCTCCGGATTGGCCGCCACCAGCGCCCGCACCAGCGCCGTGACATCGGAGTAAGGCAAGCGACCACGCGTGGTCAGCCGGTAAGGCGCCGACAGCTTGACCCAGGTGCGCCCCTGCTTGAGCAGTCGACACAGCGCGGCAAAGCCGGGGCATTCAGGGCCACGCGTGGCCGCCAGATGGCCCATGTGGTCGATCACCACCGGCACCGGCAAGCTGCCGAGGCGCGCCTCCATGTCACGGAAGGTCGAGACATCGATCAGGCATTCCAGGTGCCACTTGAAGCGTGCCAGGCGATCCGCCAGCAGCACCACATCACGCCAGCGCAACCCGCCGGCGAAGATCAGGTTGAGGCGAACGCCACAGACTCCCAGCTCGGAGAGCCGCTCAAGCTCGGCATCACTGATGTCGGGCGTGACAACCGCCACCCCACGGTAATCCAGCCCACGCTCACGACAGCTCTGCAAACTGTCGCACAGCAGGCGATTGTCGTAGCCATAGACACTGGGCTGTATCAGCACGCCATGGCTGGCACCCAATGCATGATGCATCTCGAGTGCTTCATTGAGCCCCACGGGGGCCGGGTCATAGGTTCTGTCCGCCGCCAATGGGTAACGCACCGGGTCACCAAACAGGTGAAGGTGACAATCAATACTGCCCGCCGGCAACCGGAAGGTCAGGGGGTGTGGCAAGGGTCTGGGCGGCGTGGCGCGCGGCAGATCCTGCTCGACATGATTCCAGTCCATCGATGCGACTCCCTCGCGTAACCTCAATCATCAAGCCCGGGGCGACGTGACGCTCGATCGCCCACTGCCACGATACTGCGCCGCCCTTCGCGTTTCCAGACAAAAGCCTGCCGACGAAAAAGCGGCATGTCCGAAGACATGCCGCTTGAGGTATCAGACGAGGGTCTGATCGCTTATCGAAAACGCTGACCGAAGACGCTGACGCTCAGTCGAGTCGCTCGAACACGGTCGCGACGCCCTGGCCCATGCCGATGCACATGGTCGCCAGGCCCAGGCGCGTGTTCTGCTGCTTCATGACGTTGAGCAGCGTGGTGCAGATACGCGAGCCGGAGCAACCCAGCGGGTGACCCAGCGCGATGGCGCCGCCGTTGAGGTTGACCGCCGTATCGACACGCTCCAGCAGGCCAAGGTCCTTGAGCACCGGAATCGACTGCGCCGCGAAGGCCTCATTCAATTCGACGGTCTGGATGTCCTCGATGGTCAGGCCTGCCGCCTTGAGCGCCTGCTTGGAGGCCGGCACCGGCCCGTAGCCCATGATGGAGGCGTCACAGCCTGCCACGCCAGTAGAGAGCACACGAGCGATGGGCTTGAGGCCCAGCGCTTCGGCGCGCTCGGCACTCATCACCGCCATGCCCGAGGCGCCCACCGACAGCGCGGAGGAGGTGCCCGCCGTCACGCTGCCGCCCTTGGGATCGAACACCGGCTTGAGGTTGCCCATGGATTCCATGCTGGCATCGCCACGGATGACCTCATCGCGGGTCACCATCACGCGACGCCCCTCGGCATCATGGCCCTCGACGCCGATGATCTCGTCATCGAAGCGACCTTCATCGGCGGCGGCCTGGGCACGCTGGTGAGAGCGCACACCGAACTCATCCTGCTGCTCACGACTCACGCCATGCATCTTGCCGAGCAGTTCCGCGGTCAGGCCCATCATCATCGCCGCCTTGGCCGCATGCTTGCTGGCCGCCGGGTTGACGTCGACCCCGTGTGCCATCGGCACGTGCTCCATGTGCTCGACACCGCCGATGATATAGAAGTCACCCATGCCGGCCTTGATGTTGGCGGTGGCGATATGCAGGGCGCTCATCGAGGAACCACACAGGCGGTTGACCGTCTGCGCCGGTACGGTGCGCGGAATGCCGGTCATGATGGCGGCGTTGCGCGCGATGTTCATGGACTGTTCCAGGGTCTGGTTGACGCAGCCCCAGATGATGTCGTCGACCTCGGCCGGCACCAGGCCGGGATTGCGATCGAACAGCGCCTGCATCACCGCGGCGGACAGATTCTCGGCGCGCACGTGTCTGAAGGCGCCGTTCTTGGCCTTGGCCATGGCGGTACGCACGCCATCGACGATTACCACATCTCTCGGATTCAGATTCATTGTCTGGCTCCCTCATGGCCCTCGCTGTCGCGAGGGCCGAAAATTCTGGTCGGATAGTGCTGGCGGCCACACGGGCGCTCAGCCATCAAAGGCTCAGGAGTAGAAGGCTTCGCCACGCTTGGCGCGCTCGCGCAGCGCCTCGGTCGGGCGATACAGCGGCCCCAGCTCATCGGCCAGGCTGTCGGCCAGCGCGACGAACTCGGCCACGCCCATGGCATCGACATAGCGCAGCGCGCCACCACGGAACGGCGGGAAACCGATGCCGTAGATCAAGGCCATGTCAGCCTCGGCCGGGCTGCCGACGATGTCGTCTTCCAGGCAGCGGATGGTTTCCATGCACAGCGGCACCATCATGCGCGCGATGATGTCTTCATCGGAGAACTCGCGCGTCTCGCTGACAACCTGGGCCACCAGCGCCTGAGCCTCATCATCCGCCAGCTTCTTCGGCTTGCCCTTGCGGTCTTCCTCATAGCGGTAGAAGCCCAGATCGTTCTTCTGGCCGAGGCGCTTGTTGTCATACATCACCTGGATGGCCGTCTTGCCGTCTCGCGCCATGCGGTCCGGGAAGCCTTCCGCCATCACGGCATTGGCGTGCACCGCGGTATCCATGCCGACCACATCCAGCAGGTAGGCCGGGCCCATCGGCCAGCCGAACTTCTCCATCACCTTGTCGACGCGCTGATAGTCGGCGCCCTTCTCGACCAGCAGGCTGAAGCCACCGAAGTAGGGGAACAGCACACGATTGACCAGAAAGCCCGGGCAGTCGTTGACGACGATCGGCGTCTTGCCCATCTGGCGGGCATAGGCGACGGTCGCGGCGATGGCCGCATCGCTGGACTTCTCGCCACGGATGACCTCGACCAGCGGCATGCGGTGCACCGGGTTGAAGAAGTGCATGCCGCAGAAGTTCTCGGGACGCTTGAGCGATTCGGCCAGCCGCGTGATGGAGATGGTCGAGGTGTTGGAGGTCAGGATGGCGTCCTCGGCGACGTTGTCCTCGAGCTCGGCCAGCACAGAGGCCTTGACCTTGGGATTCTCGACCACCGCCTCGACGACCAGGTCCACATTGCCGAAGTCACCGTAGGACAGCGTCGGGCGGATGTTGGACAGGCCCTGCGCCATCTTCTCGGTGGTCAGCTTGCCGCGCTCGACGCCCTTGCCGAACAGCTTGCGAGCCTCCTTCAGGCCCAGTTCGATGGCCTCGCCGTTGATGTCCTTCATCAGGATCGGCGTGCCCTTGCTGGCGCTCTGATAGGCGATGCCGCCGCCCATGATGCCGGCCCCCAGCACGGCGGCCTGCTTGATCTCACTGGCCTGCTTCTCGTAACCCTTGGCCTTCTTCTTGACCACCTGATCGTTCATGAACAGGCCGACCAGATTGAAGGCCACGTCGGTCAGCGCCATCCTGGCGAAGGTCTTGGCCTCGATGGCCTGGGCGCGCTCACGCGATTCCCCCGCCCCCTTCTGGATGACCTTGATGGCCTCCACCGGCGCCGGATAGTGCGGACCGGCCTTGCCGGCCACAAAGCCCTTGGCGGTCTCGAAGGCCATCATCTGCTCGATGGCATTGAGCTTGAGCGGCGAGGTCTTCTCGAGACGACGCGCCTGATAGTCCAGCTCGCCGGCATTGGCACGCGCTAGAATATCGAGTGCCGCCGCATCCAGCTCGGCCACCGGCAGGACGGCATCGACGGCGCCCACTGCCAGCGCCTTGTCGGCACGGTTCTCGGTGCCACCACAGATCCACTCGATGGCGTTGTCTGCCCCGATCAGACGCGGCAGTCGTACACAGCCCGCCCAGCCCGGGATGATGCCGAGCTTGGTTTCCGGCAGGCCGATCTTGGCGCTGTCGGCCATGACCCGGAAATCGGTGGTCAGGGTGATCTCGCAGCCGCCGCCCAGCGCCAGCCCATTGATGGCAGTGACGGTGGGGAACGGCAAGTCTTCGATGGCATTGAAGATGCCATGGATGTTCATGTTCATGTCGATGAGGAAGGCTTCATCCTTCTCGAACATCTGATGGAACTCGGTGATGTCAGCACCGACCACGAACGCTTCCTTGGCGGAGCGGATGACCAGCCCCTTGAGATCGGACGTCGCCTTGATGGCCTCGACCGCCTCTCCCAGCTCCTTGAGTACGTAGCTGGCCAGCTTGTTGACCGATTCGCCTTCAAGGTCGAGGGTCAACAGGGCGATGGCGTCCTGATTGGCCTCGACGGTTAGCGTTTTGCCTGAATAGATCATCCACGGATCTCCACAAGAGAAAGAGGTGAAGGGGCTGCCCGGCGCTCGAGGGTCACTGCCATTTGGCGTTGGCCATGAGGGCACTGGCAACCGGCCTCGCCGGACTCGCCGCTGGCAGAGGCACCGCGCGAGAGTCATCTCTCACCACAGCGCTTCATACAAGCGTTTGAATACAGCCAGCTTGGGCCAGTGACGGGCAAAGATCAAGCCTGCGGACATTAGCGAAAGGTCGGGGGTCACGGGCCGTCTGTATACTGGCCCGGGCTGACTGGCGCACGCCATCGACAGCCGATGTAGGCAAAGATCGACGCTACACCGCACAAGGCAGCCGCGTTACCCTGAACGCTTTCCCAACCCGCAGGCTGGCCGCGACACCTCCTCGCGCGCCAGCAGGCTTTCAAAGGCCTCATCGATATCATGCTTTCATGAGCAGCACTCTCACCGCCCTGTATCTGCGCCTGACCGGCCTTGTCGAACGCACCAAGCGCTGGCACTGGCTATGGCCGCCCATCGGCTTCGCCGCCGGCATCTGCAGTTTCTTCCTCGTCAATCGTCAGCAATGGCTGGGCGGCATGCTGGCGCTGGGCATGATGCTGGCCTGGTTGATCCTGATCGCCGAAGGCCTGTGGAGCCGTCTGCGCCGCCATCGCGGCCAGAATGCCCTGCCCCGCAAGCTGGCGACCTTCGTGGCCCAGCTGATCCAGCAGGAGACACTGTGTTTCACCTTGCCGTTCTTCCTGGCGACCACCGACTGGGCCAGCGGCCAGGCGGGCTTCACGCTGCTGCTGTGCGGCGCGACCCTGCTGTCGATTCTCGATCCCTTCTACTACCGGCTAGCCGAGCGCCATCGCTGGCTGTACTTCGGCTTCCACGCCCTGTGCGTGTTCGTGGTGGTGCTGGTCACCCTGCCCCTGCTGCTGGAACTGACCACGGGTGAGAGCCTGCTGGCCGCCTGTGCCGCCATGAGCCTGTTCGCGCTGCCCAGCGTCGCCAACCTGCGCATCGCTCGCGGGGTGGTCGGCGGTCTGGCGATGATCGGCATCAGCGTGATGCTCGGGATAGGCGCATGGGGGGCACGCGCCTGGATTCCGCCCGCCACGCTGTGGATCAATGCCAGCAGCCTGTCGCCGGACTTCGATACCGCGGCGCGCGCACCGCGTGGCGAGATGCAGCTGACGCCTGCGCAGCTCTCCGCCCGAGGCCTCTACGCCTTCACGGCCATCCGCGCCCCGCGCGGCCTGTCGGAGAAGGTCTATCACGTCTGGCGGCATGACGGCGAAGTCGTCGATCGCATCGCCCTGAACATCAACGGCGGGCGCAGCGAAGGCTACCGCGCCTGGACGCACAAGACCGCCTTCCCGCAGGGCAGCGAGGGCGAGTGGCGCATCGATGTCGAGACGATGAACGGACAGCGCATCGGCAGTCTGCGCTTCGTGGTCAGCGATGATCCGCAGCAGGCGACTCTGGCCGACAGCACCATCAGCCAGCCACCCGGCATCCCCGGCTGGCGTATCACCAACCTGATTCCGGGTTTGTGACAGTCGTCATCATGAGTCACTTTGCAAGCGGGAACGCTGAGTTACTCGACCTTGGACGTAAAATTCGTTCGCAGGCTTGTAATTATCCAGACTGCCTAGCATGCTGATGTGAAGGGCGGCGCGCACAAGGAATCAGTCTCATTCAGGTTTGAGTGATACTGGACGCGCGCCAATGACAAAAGCCCCTTCACATTTGCACTCAGCGGACGACCTATCCATGCATGAAGATATCGGACTCAAGCTTTCCCGCCTGCCGCGCCTGTGGCGCGCCATTCTGGACCAGCGACTGTCCCCACTAGGGCTGACCCAGACTCGCTGGATGACGCTGGTACACCTGTGGCGCATGGGCGATGGTCAGCCCCAATGTGATCTGGCTCGCTCCATCGGTATCGAAGCCCCGTCGCTGGTTCGCACCCTGGACCAACTGACCGAACAGGGCCTGGTCGAGCGCCGTGCCTGTGAGGAAGACCGCCGCACCAAGCGCATCTTCCTGACCCGCAAGGCGCTGCCACTGATCGAGAAGATCGATGCCATCGCCGAGCAGACTCGCATCGAGATGCTCGAGGGCCTGAGCGAAGCGCAGGTCGATCAATTCTGTGAATGCCTGCGCGTCATGGAGCGCAATGGCCTGGAAATCTCCGAGAAGGTGCCGGAGAGCGCCTGAGCCTACACGCCGACCGGAAATGGCCGGCCGCGCCAGCAGGACATGAGCGCAAGCGGAACATGAAAAAGCCCCCATCGAGTGACTCGATGGGGGCTTTTTTCTGCGGGCAGGAAGGCTGCGCGTGTCAGGCGTCCGGCATCTTCGGCTCGGTGCCCACCAGCGGACGACGCTTGTGCGAGATAGGCGCCTTGTCGATCAACAGCGCATGCAAGGCCTCGAATTCGCGCCGCCAGTCGTGACAGCTCTCCACATCCAGACTCTCGCCCCACCACAGCGTCAGACCGGAGAGCGACGACTCCAGCATCAGGGCATCCTCCGGCAGCGTGCGCGTGAAGCGCAGCAAGGCCGCGGCAACATCAGGGTCATCCGCCAGGCGACTCTCCTCGCGCCAGCGATAGCCCGGCACCGCCTCACGCAGGGCATCACTGGCCCATTCATCCTGCACCAGAATGAAGGGCGTGACATCGCGCTCGGTCGGCCAGGGGCGGCGGTAACCGACGATGCCCTTGGGCGCGTCAGAAAGCGCCGGCGCCTTGAGGTCCACCCGCATGCCATCGGCGATCACCGCCTTGCGGACCAGTGAAGTGCGCGTCTCGCGTTTGCTGGGGCGTAACCAGGTCAGCGGCGACAGCATCGCCAGCACGACAAAAATGATGATCAGCGCAGTCGTCATCGTCTATCCAACGGTTGTCTATTCAAGGGTTTCATCAAGCAGGACGTGGCGTGAAAGCGCAGGATAGGCTATGCAGCCCCGCAGTGTTGCGTATCACGCACTGCCATTACGTTGATGTAAGTCATTGTGTTCAAGGGGGCGGCAAGCCTAGCATGGAAGCAGGTGCACGACGCCACTCGAATGGCCAACCTCTGCGGGAGGACCTCAGGATGAGCAACGAATACAAGCATGTACTGG
Organism: Cobetia sp. 1AS1; assembly: GCF_029846435.1. NCBI lineage: Bacteria > Pseudomonadati > Pseudomonadota > Gammaproteobacteria > Oceanospirillales > Halomonadaceae > Cobetia > Cobetia sp. 1AS1. The sequence goes on along the minus strand of NZ_JARWKU010000004.1, from coordinate 16,069 downwards.
TCGCTGTCGACCTGACCAAGGATTCCCATCTGGTGCTGGAGCGGGCACTGCCGATCGCCAAGCGCAACGGCGCCAAGATTTCCATCATCCATACGCTGGAACCGCTGGGTTTTGCCTATGGCGGTGATATCCCGATGGACCTGACCAGCATCCAGGACCAGCTGGATTCCCACGCCCGTGAACGGCTTGGCGAGATCGCCTCCCCTCATGATATCGCCGCCGAAGACCAGTACGTGGTGGTCGGCATGCCGGACAGCGAGATTCATCGCTTCGCGGCCGAACACGACGTGGACCTGATCGTGGTCGGCTCGCATGGTCGACATGGCTTTGCGCTGCTGCTGGGCTCCACCTCCACGGGTGTCCTGCACGGTGCCCAGTGCGACGTGCTGGCGGTGCGCGTCGGCGCGGATGACAGCGAGGAATGACGACACCTCACGTCGATGACATGTGAGGGACGACAAGAGGGCTGCCCATGGGCAGCCCTCTTGTGTGTTCAGCTGACGGTCTTTCTGCACCGCACGGTCATCAAGCATCGTCACTCATGACCGTAGTTCATGACCGTAGTTCATGACCGTTCCTTGCGGCTTCAGCCTTCCTGCATGGCCTCAAGTTCCATCCAGCGTTCCATCGTTTCTTCCAGCACCTGCTGCTTGTGGCTGAGCTTCTCCAGCGTGTTCTTCACCGCCTTGGCATCCCCGGTGTAGAACTCCGGCGCCGCGATCTCGGCTTCCAGCGTCGCGATCTCCGCTTCCAGCTTCTCGATGGTCGCCGGAATCAGGTCCAGCTCGCGCTGGAACTTGTAGGGCAGCTTGACCTTCTTGTTGGCCTGCTGCGCCTGGGCGGCCTCACGCTTGCGGCGCTCGTCTTCTGCCTGGGCATCACGACGGTGCTTTTCCTCACGCTCACGCTCGACTTCCCACGGCGCCGGCGGCAGATGCCCGCCCTGACGTATCCAGTCGCTGTAGCCCCCGACATACGGCTTGACGACCCCGTCGCCCTCGAAGGCGAGGATGTTGGTGACCACGTTGTCCATGAAGGCACGGTCATGGGAAACCAGCAGCACGGTACCGTCGAAGTCGAGCAACAGCTCCTCGAGCAGCTCCAGCGTCTCGACATCCAGGTCGTTGGTCGGCTCATCGAGCACCAGCACGTTGGCCGGCATGGTGAACAGACGCGCCAGCAGCAGGCGGTTGGACTCGCCCCCTGACAGGGAACGTACCGGCTGACGCGCGCGGTCCGGCGTGAACAGGAAGTTCTGCAGGTAGCTCATCACGTGCATGTCACGCCCGCCGACCGTGACACGGTCGCTGCCGCGCGCCACGTTGTCGTAGACGGTGGCTTCCATGTCGAGGCCCTTGCGCAGCTGATCGAAGTAGGCGATCTGCAGCTTGGTGCCTTCGATGCGCTTGCCTTCGCTGGCTTCCAGCTGACCGAGCAGAATGTGCAGCAGCGTGGTCTTGCCCGCGCCGTTGCGCCCGAGCAGGCCGACCTTGTCGCCGCGCTGGATCTCGACGCTCAAGTCACGGATGACCCACTGCTCCTGCGCCTCGTCGTAGCGATAGCTGAGGTTCTCCAGCTCCACGACCCGCTTGCCGCTGCGCTCGGCGGAGTCGACGGCGATACGCGCACGGCCCTGCACTTCACGCCGCTGGCCACGCTCGGCACGCATCTTCTCCAGTTCACGCACACGGCCTTCATTGCGGGTACGACGCGCCTTGACTCCCTGGCGGATCCAGGTCTCTTCCTGGGCCAGTTTCTTGTCGAACTCGGAGTTCTCCTTGGCCTCGACATCCATCTCGTGCTGCTTCTGGGCCTGGTAGGCCGCGTAATCGCCCGGGTAACGCCCGAGACGGCCACGGTCCAGCTCCAGAATCTGGGTCGCGAGGCGCTTCAGGAAGGCCCTGTCGTGGGTGATGAACAGCACGGCGCCGGAGAAGGCCGCGACCTGCTCTTCCAGCCAGGCGATGGTATCGAGATCCAGATGGTTGGTCGGCTCATCGAGCAGCAGCAGGTCCGGGTCGGAGACCAGCGCACGCGCCAGCGCGACACGACGACGCCAGCCGCCGGACAGGTCTTCCATCATGGTGTCTTCCGGCAGGCCCAGGCGGGTCAGCACGGTATCGATACGCTGCTGGAACTGCCAGCCATCGACGCTTTCCAGCGCGACCTGCACGTGCTCGAGACGCTTGAGGTCCGGCTCGGGATCGCTGATCAGGTGATGGTACTCCGCCAGCAGCGCGCCCGCCTTCGGCAGGCCTTCAGCGACGATATCGAAGATGGTGCGTCCTTCGGCGGCCGGCAGGTCCTGCGAGAGCACACCGATCTTGAGGCCCGGTGCCTTCCACAGCTCACCGGCATCGGCCTGGAATTCGCCGGTGATCAGCTTGAGCAGGGTCGACTTGCCGGTGCCGTTGCGGCCGACGAGCGCCAGACGCTCGCCGCGCTCGACGACAAGGTCCGCCCCGTTGAGCAAGACGTGATGGCCATAGGCCAGCTGAAGATTTTCCAGTCGTAACAATGCCATGTGCAGCAGCAACTCGTGACGGGTCCACGGCCGGGAAGGCCACGGAGGAAGTGGGAGTCAGGCGGACAGGCCGCCGCCAGCGACGCGCGCCGGAGAATGCTGCCATTCTACCCGAGGCGCAGCGTGCAGGCGATGGAAGACGCCGCAAGGGCTGAAAGACTCCGGCGCCTTGGGTAGAATGGCCGACCGCTTGCAATCACGTCACGTGCCCTGCACTGCCAAGGCCCGCCTGGCATGCAGCGCTATCGAGTGCCAGGCCGACGGGCTGTTGCCCAGCCTTGGGCTGTCACGTGTCTTCTCCCTCCCCGCGATCCCAAGGGTGTCCGATGTCCGCGCTTCCCCCGCATGCCGATCCTGCCCCCCTGCCCTACTATGATAGCGAGCGGCTGTCCGACGAGACGCTTGCCGCCTTGTGTGACGACCTTGAACTCGGCGAGGCCGATATCGCGGCCGCGCTGACGCTGCTGGCACCGGAGCTGCGTTTCGCCAGCCCCTCTGCACTGGTCGATATCGGCGTCAACCTGACGCATGAGAGCTACGCGCGCGACATCGAGGGCACCTTGCTGCGAGCACGCGCGGCGGGCGTCAGCCAGCAGATCCTGACCGGCACCAGCCTGGATGGCTCGCGTGAGGCCCAGGCGCTGGCGGCACGCTATCGTGGCCTTTCTGCCACCGCCGGCGTGCATCCACATGATGCCAGCCAGTGGAACGACGGCGTCGAACGCGGCATCCGGGAGCTACTGGCGCAGCCGGAGGTCGTCGCGGTGGGGGAATGTGGTCTCGACTTCAATCGCAACTTCTCGACGCCCGCCGAACAGGCCCGGGCGTTCGAAGCGCAGCTGACGCTGGCCGCCGAGACAGGCCTGCCACTGTTTCTGCATGAACGTGACGCCGGTCGCCAGATGCTCGAGATGCTCAAGCACTGGCGCGACGATATCAGTCACGCCGTCGTGCACTGTTTCACCGGTGAGCGCGAGACGCTCTACGGCTATCTCGATCTCGACCTGCACATCGGTCTGACCGGCTGGCTGTGTGATGAGCGCCGAGGCGAACACCTGCGCAGCCTGTGCCGCGAGATTCCCCTCGAACGCCTGATGCTGGAAACCGATTGCCCCTATCTGGTACCGCGCAATCTGCCCGCCAAGCTCAAGGGGCGCCGTCATGAACCCTCACTGCTGGTGTGGATCATGGCGGAGGTCGCGGCGCTGCGCGGTATCGACATGGAAGAACTCGCAGAGGCCACCACCGCCACTGCCACACGCTTCTTCCGCCTGTAATCGGCATCAACGACTTTCCCTGCACGCTTCCCTGCTCTGGACATCACCATGCACGAATATGAACCCGAAACAGGGGACTTCCCCGCCTTCATCGCCGTCGAGACCGGCGAGGACTCCAGTCTGCCGCTGGCCATCGCCTGGGCGCTGCCCGATGGCCAGATGAAGCATGTGCTGATCCAGCCGGATGACGAATGGCTGGATGGCGAGATGCTGGAGCTGGGCGACTACAGCCTGGACGACCTGCGCAGCTTCGGCGTCAGCCCCCTCGATGTGCTCAAGGAGCTGGAGCAGGACTACTACCAGACCACGCTCTATACCACTGGCGTCATGGATGATGAGCAGGCACTGGCCCGCCTGTTCGACGCCTACAACATGGACCCCTTCATCGAGTTCGCGCCGGCGGAAGGCCTCTACCCTGAGCTTGCCCCGGGTGACTGGGCGCGCGAGCGCAACAACATGCTGTTCGAACAGGGCCTGCAGCCCTTCCGCCCGGACAACGAGGTGCTGGTGATGCTGGCCATCCATACCCGCCTGCGCGGTGATGGCGTGCGTGGCGAGCAAGACATCCAGGGCACTGGCCCGGATTACGAGATCGACTGGGAAGAAGACGTCTGATCAGACGCTCCTGCTCCTGACACACAAACGCCCCGACAACCGCAAGGTTGTCGGGGCGTTTGTGTTCAAGCCTTGGCCTCTACGGCGCGGCTCAGCCGTTGGAGCGGCCACCACCGTTGCCACCGCTGGAGCGGTTGCGACCACCACGTGAGCGGCGACGCGGACGCTCATCATTGCTCGGCGCATTCGGCGCACGGTTGCCGTTCACCTCCGGCTGCGGCGCGACGCGATTGCCATCGACTTCACGCTGCACCGGTGCACGGTTGCCGCGGTTGTCATCATCGACACGCGCGGTCTGCTGAGGCTGACCGCCAGTGCGATGACCTTCAGAGCGCTGGCCGCCCGAACGCGCGCCACCAGAGCGCTGGCCGCCATTGCCACGACCTTCACCGGCAGGCTTGCCGCCAGTGCGCTGGCCGCTAGAACGCTGGCCTTCAGAGCGCTGGCCGCCCGAACGCTGGCCGCCAGAACGCTGACCTTCAGAACGCGCGCCGCCCGAACGCTGGCCGCCATTGCCCCGACCTTCAGCGGCAGGCTTGCCGCCAGTACGCTGGCCACCCGAGCGCTGACCACCACGCGGCTGACGCGGCTCACGTTCCGGCTCGACATCGACTTCCGGCACGAAACCTTCCACTTCGACGCGCTTGAGCTTGCCCTTGAGCAGACGCTCGATGCCGCCGAGCTCCTTGCGCTCATCGCTGGAGACCAGCGAGATGGCACGCCCACTGGCGCCGGCACGGCCGGTACGCCCGATACGGTGCACGTAGTCTTCCGGTACGTTGGGCAGTTCGTAGTTAACGACCTGTGGCAACTGCTCGATATCCAGGCCACGCGCCGCGATGTCCGTCGCGACCAGCACGCGCACTTCGCCGTTCTTGAAGCCGGCCAGTGCCTTGGTACGCGCATTCTGGCTCTTGTTGCCGTGAATCGCCGCAGCACTGATGCCGGACTTCTCGAGCTTGGTCGCCAGACGGTTGGCACCGTGCTTGGTACGGGTGAAGACCAGCACCTGGTGCCAGTTTTCCTTGATGATCAGGTGCTTGAGCAGCGAAGGCTTGTGGCTCTTCTCCACGGTGTGGATATGCTGCTCGACCTTCTCGGCCGTGGTGTTGCGCGGGCTGGCTTCCACCGCCACCGGGTCATTCAGCAGCTTGTTGGCCATGCCGCGAATCTCATCGGAGAAGGTCGCGGAGAACAGCAGCGTCTGACGCTTGGTCGGCAACAGCTTGAGCAGACGACGGATGTCGTGGATGAAGCCCATGTCCAGCATGCGGTCTGCTTCATCCAGCACCAGCGTCTCGAGATCGGAGAAGTCGATGGCCTTCTGGGAGTGCAGGTCCAACAGGCGGCCCGGCGTGGCGGTCAGGATCTCGACGCCAGAGGACAGGCGGCTGATCTGCGGGTTGATCTTCACGCCACCGAATACCACGGCATTGCGCAGCTTCAGGTGACGGGAATAGGCAGTGACGTTCTCGTCGATCTGCGCGGCCAGTTCACGCGTAGGCGTGACGATCAGGGCCTTGATCTTGCGGGCACCCGCGGGAGCGCTCTGTGAGAGGCGCTCGACCAGCGGCAGGGCGAAACCGGCGGTCTTGCCGGTACCGGTGCGCGCGGCAGCCATCACATCACGGCCTTCCAGCACGGCAGGAATCGCACCTGCCTGGACGGGAGACGGCGTGGAATAGCCCATCTCGGCGATCGCTTTCAGGACAGGAGCGGACAGCCCCAGGGAGGCAAACGCCGGGACGGAATTGGCAGTAGTCTCAGTCATCAATATCTCTTCGGCTGACCGGCCACGTGCTGGTCGATCATTAAGGAATGGCGCCTGGCCGGGCACGTGCCGGGAGAGGGAGCGAGGCGTATCAGGCGCAGAGAAGTAAGAATCGGTCAGAGGGACCTCATCCGGCTGCTGCCAGTCGCTCGCGTCAGGCGATGGCCCAGTCTACCATCTTCCGCCGTCGCCTGCAGAAACGCGCATCCGATGGGCTCAATGCCAGTGCAGCGGATAGCGACGATGACGCGCCAGATTGTTGATCAACACCGCCAGCACCAGCATCGCCGCACAGCCAAGCCCCACCGGCAACAGGGCGTACCAGTAGCCCAGCTCGTGCAGCGGCTGACCGCCGATCACCGCGATCAAGGCCGTGGCGCCGCCCGGCGGGTGCAGGGTGTGCGTCAGCTGCATGACCAGCAGTGCCACCGAGACCGCCATGGCCGCTGCCAGCCAGCCATCGCCCAGCCAGTGATAGCAGGCGACACCGACCAGTGCCGACAGCATGTTGCCGCCCAGCACATTGCGCGGCTGAGCCAGCGGACTGTGCGGCGCGCCGTAGAGCAGCACCGAGGTCGCGCCGAAGGACCCCACCAGCAACAGCGAGCTGACCGCCAGATAGTGCGAGGACAGCCAGCCGATCAGCGCCATGCCCAGAAAGGCCCCGAGCCATGACCACAGGGCATCGGCAACATGCGGCCTGCCCCGCTTCAGGGGGCCACCCCGCATCTTGGCTACGTAAGGCTTGAGCATCGTGCGAACCATCTCCGGCGTTGTCCTGTCAGTGTCGAGCGCTGCACCCTAGGCGATCTCCACACGAGGAACAACTCTCATATGGCAATAAGCTGATGCCGACGCTGTCTTCATCATGACTCGCTGCGCGAGGCCACGATGGTGCGCGAGATCACGATCACCGGCAGGATGCCGACCACCACGATCACCAGCGCCGGCAACGCCGCCTGCTCGAGCATTTCATCCGAAGCGTACTGATAGACGTGGGTGGCGAGCGTGTCGAAGTTGAAGGGCCGCAGCAGCAAGGTGGCCGGCAGCTCCTTCATGGCATCGACGAACACCACCAGCGCCGCGGTCAGCAAGCCGGGACGGATCAAGGGCAGGTGCACCCGGCGCAGTGTCGAGAAGGTGTTCTCACCCAGTGAGCGCGCCGCCATGTCCATCGAGGGCGTGACCTTGTCGAGGCTCGATTCGATGGAACCCGCGGCGATGGCGAGGAAGCGCACCACGTAGGCGATGATGATCGCGCCCATCGTCCCCGTCAGCAGCAGACCGCTGGAGAACCCGAAGTTGGCGCGCAGGAAGCTGTCCAGCGCGTTGTCGAAACCCGACAGCGGCACCAGCACGCCCAGCCCCAGCACGGCGCCCGGCATGGCATAACCGAGACTCGAGAGCTTGAGCGCCTGCTGTACGCTGGCGGTGCGATCCAGCCGCTTGGCGTAGGCCAGCAGCACCCCGATGATCAGCGTCAACACGGCAGCGCTGACCGACAGCATCAGGCTATTGAGCGCGTAACCGGCGAAGTCCGGTGTCCACGACTCCTCGAAGTAGCGAATGGCATGCCGCGTCAGCAGCCCCACCGGCAACAGGAAGCCGAACAGCAGCGGCAGCAGGCAGGCCAGTGTCGCCAGCCCGGCGCGCCAGCCATGCAGGGTCGGGCGACGATAGCGACGATAGCGATCGCCCTTGCCGAACTGACGCTGCCGGCGCCGGGCATGCCGTTCCAGCCAGATCAGCGTGACCACGAAGATCATCAGACACAGCGCGATCTGGGCCGCACCGCGCAGGCTGCCCATGTTGAGCCACACATTGAAGATACCGGCAGTCAGCGAACGCACCGCGAAGTAATCGACGGTGCCGAAGTCATTGAGCGCCTCCATCATCGCCAGCGCCAGGCCGACGGCGATCGCCGGGCGTGCACTGGGCAGCGCCACGCGCCAGAAGCTCTGCCAGCCATTGCAGCCCAGGGTGCGGCTGGCATCGCGCAGTGACGGTGATTGATCGAGAAACGCCGAGCGCGCCAGCATGAAGACATACGGAAACAGCACCAGCGACAGCATCAGGATGGCGCCGCCCAGACTGCGTATCTCGGGGAAGTAGTAATCCTGCGGCGAGTCCCAGCCGAACAGCGCACGCAGCGCGCCCTGGAAGGGCCCGGCATACTCGAAGACATCGGTGTAGATGTAGGCGATGACGTTGGCGGGAATCGCGAACGGCAGCAGCAATGACCACTCGAAGGTGCGCCGCAGCGGGAACTGATACATGGTGGTCAGCCACGCCGACACCACGCCCATGCTGCCGCTGAGCACCGCTACGCCGGCCACCAGCGCCAGACTCGTCATGACGTAGTCAGGCAGCACGGTGGAGACGAGGTGCGGCCAGATGCCGTCACCGGCCTGATCACTGCCATCATCGCCGAACAACGCCAGCCAGATGACGGCCAGCACCGGCATCACCACCAGCGCGGCGACCCCCCAGGCCGTCGTGAACCACCCCATGTGCGTGCCCAGGCGCCGCTGACGACGTCTTATCGCCGCGTCTTCGGCGACTGACGTGCTGTGAGTCGCGCGCTCCAGGGCGAGCTCCGTCGCGCTGGTTGCCGTGCAGGCTTCCTCTTCAAGGCTCGCACCTCGCTTTGCCAACAGCCGCTTGCCTTGCGTCATCTGTTCTTCCTCACTGACCTGCCAACTGCAATTGCGTCTATTTTACATTGTTCACTCAAACGAAGAGGGGCTGTCGCATCGCGACAGCCCCTCTTCGTTTATGACATCCCACCCGATGGCTTACGCCAGCGGTGAGTGCCGTTACTGGTTGAAGCCGACTTCATTGACCATCTGAGCAGCACGCTTGCGGTATTTGGCGACCTCGGTCAGCGAGAGGTCATCCTGCTTGAACTCGCCCCAGGACGTCAGCAGCTCCGAGCTTTCGGCAGCCGGGTTGGCCGGATACTCGAAATTGACCTCGGCATACATGTGCTGGGCGGTCTTCTCGGTCAAGAAGCGCATCAGCTTGAGCGCATTCTCTTCGTGCGGCGCGTACTTGGTCATCGCCATGCCGGAGATGTTCATGTGCGTGCCGACACCGTTCTGGTCCGGGAACTCGATGCGTGCCTTCTCGGCCCACGGACGCTGCTCGTCGTTGTCGAGCATCTTGCCGTAGTAGTAGCTGTTGCCGATGGCCACGTCACAGACGTTGTCACGAATCGCCTTGATCTGATCGCGGTCCCCGCCCTGCGGCTTGCGCGCCAGGTTGTCCTTGAAGCCTTCCAGCCATTCGCGGGTCGCTTCCTCGCCGTTGTGGGCGATACGCGAGGCGATCAATGCCACGTTGTAGGGGTGATCACCGGCACGCGAACAGACACGGCCCTTGAGGCTCGGGTCCGCCAGGTCGTCATAGCTTGCGACCTGACCGGCCTCGAGGCGCTCGACGCTGGTGTAGAGCACGCGGGCACGGGTGGTGATACCGAACCACTGGTTGTCAGGACCGTGATACTGCTCGGGCAGGTTGGCTTCGATGACGTCGTCATTGACACTCTTGACCAGATCTTCGTCGACCAGCTCCTGCAGGCGACCGATATCCACCGTCAGCAGGACGTCAGCCGGCGTGTTGCGACCCTCACGCTTGAGACGCTCGGCCAGACCCTGCTTAGCGAATACCACGTTGACCTTGACGCCGGTCTCCTCGGTGAACTCCTTGAGGAACGGCTCGATCAGATAGGCCTGACGATAGGAGTAGACGTTCACCTCTTCCTGGGCTTGCGCCGGCATGGCCGTGACAGCCGTCACGCCGACCAGCGCACTCAACAACAGCTTGCGAGCGGAGGATGCAGAAATCATGGATACAGCAGTCATCGAATACCCCTGTTCAAGGTGTCCTGTCCTGACCAGGACTGCCATGAGCAGACCTGCAGGCCAGTAAAAGCGGAACCATTGTGTCAATGCGAATCATTCTAATCACAAAGCCCTGACACCTGCAACGTGAGTGCAACGCTGATTTGCAGATAATGCAATCCCGCTCAGGAAGGCGAGTTCCTGGAGGCACGCCCAGCGGGCGACGCCACTGCCGCCTGGCATGCTCAGACAAGGCATCACGCCAGCCGGCCGTCCACCCCCACCGCAGGCAACAGGGGCCTGGCATGGGCGATGGCCTGCTCAAGCGGCATCCCCTGCTGCCAGACTCCGGCGAGTGCGTGGCGGAAGGCAGCGGCCCGGGCGGGCAGGCCGCGCTGCTCGACATCGGCGGCGCGCTGCATCACACGTTGCGCGAAGGCGTCTCGATCCACCTCCAGCTCAAGATTGTCGACGCTGACATGAAACGGCTTGCCCACCGCCCGGTGAAACAGCAGCTCCAGCGCTTGCGGTGCGACCTCGACACTCTCGAAGGCACGCTGCTGCTCGGCGTCGCGGCCATCCGGCGCATACCAGTAGCCGTAATCTTCCTCGAGCCGCCGTCTGGCACCTGCGATGCACCAATGGCTGATCTCATGCAGCGCGCTGGAAAAGAAGCCACGTGCCAGATAGATGCGGTGATAGCCAAGCTCTGATTCCGGGACATGCCTGCCTTCCCCTCGCATGCCGGCCGGAAGGTACAGCGGCTCTTCAGGATCACAGCGCAGCAAGGTGTTGAAGGTGTCGCCGAACAGACCGTCAAACAATGCCATCAAGGTGGCGAGGTCATGCGCACGACGGGGGCTCCCGCTGGCGGAATCAGAGCAATGGACAGCAGGTAGGGACTCATGGGACGACACGGCAATTCTCGGCAAGCGCTGGCAGTGTGTGGGCATTCGATGGCGGCAGGAAAACCTGCTCTGCCGGATGGCTCATTGTACGTGGCTAGCGTATAGCGCGTCATTTCAGCTGACAGTGTCGCTCACAGCCGTGATAATTCATCAGCTTGCGTTCATGAAACCTGCTTATCTGCTAGGATGGCGCGCCAAGCAAGAATGATTCTCGATTACTAGCAGGAGCCTGCCGTGCCCCCCGCCGATTCATCCACCCCCTCCAAGCCTCAGACGACCCCCGGTTCTCCGCCTCCGCCACTGATTCCCCGCGTCAGAGCGGAAACCTCACGCCTGCTGACCCTGGCGCTGCCGATCTGTGGCGCGCAGCTGGCTCAGGCAGGCATGAGTGCCGTGGACGTGTTGATGACGGGGCGTTCCTCGGCCACGGACCTGGCAGCCGTGTCGGTGGGCTCAAGCCTGTGGGTGCCCCTGCTGCTGTTGATGGCGGGCACCCTGATGGGCCTGACGCCGGTGGTCGCGCAATTGATGGGGGGCAATCGCAGCGGTGAGGTGCGTGGCAACGTGCATCAATCGCTGTGGATCTCGCTGGTGCTCGGCAGCCTGTCCGGGCTTGCGCTGTGGTATCTGGCCGCGCCGATCTTCACGCTGATGGAGGTGCCTGAGGCCGTGGCCGAGCAGGCGACCCTCTACCTGATGGCCATCGCCTGGGGCATGCCGGGTGCCGCCTTCTATCAGGTCCTGCGCGCCTACTCGGACGGCATGAACCATACCCGCCCGGCACTGATCATCAGCCTGATCGGCCTGATATCGAACATCCCGCTCAATTACGTGCTGATCTACGGGTCTGCAGGCGTGGATGACCTGCTGGGGATCACCTTGCCGGGACTGTTGGGCGACATTCCGGCCATGGGCGCCGCCGGCTGCGGTATCGCCACTGGCCTTGCGATGTGGATCATGTGCCTGAGCATGTTCGCCTACACGCGTTACAGCAGCGCGTATCGCGCCGTGGCGCTGTGGTGTCAGCCCAGCGCCCCCCACTTCAAGCAGATGGGCGAACTGCTCAAGGTCGGCCTGCCGATCGGGATCGCGATCTTCTTCGAGGTCACGCTGTTCACGGTCATCGCCCTGTTCGTGGCCAGCTTCGGCGAGATCAAGGTCGCGGCGCACCAGGTCGCGCTCAACTTCACCTCGCTGCTATTCATGCTGCCGCTGTCGATGGCGATGGCCCTGACCGTGCGCGTCGGCCACACCATCGGCCGTGGCGACATGCGCGAAGCACGTTTCGTGGCCTGGAATGGCGTGGCCTTCTCGCTGGTGGTGGCGCTGGTGAATGACATCGTGATCTGGGTACTGGCCGAGCCGGCCGTGGCGCTCTACACCAGCAACCTCAAGGTCCAGGCCCTGGCCATGTCACTGATCACCCTGGCGATGCTCTATCAGGTCTCGGACTCCCTGCAGGTCGCCATGGCAGGCGCACTGCGCGGCTTCAAGGACACACGCATCATCATGCTGATCACCATGTTCGCCTACTGGGTGGTCGGGCTGGGAGGCGGACACCTGCTGGGCGTCGGCAGTGAGGCCTTCCCGATCTCGCCCTGGTCCATCGAGCAGATGGGCGTCTATGGCTACTGGATCGGCATGGTGGCCGGCCTGACCGTGGCGGCGCTGCTGCTTGGCTGGCGCCTGTGGATCATCGCGCGCCGTGGCGTGCGTGACGAGGCATTGGCGAGCCAGTGATGCCTGGCGGATAACGCCTGCGTCTCAGCCTGCATCCCAACAGGAAGCTCGGCCCGGATGCTGGGCTGACAGCTGCCTGAAACGCCGTGATGAGCAAGCCCCGCGACACCCGACAGGGTGACGTGGGGCTTTTGCGTTTAAACACGAAAAAGCTGATAGACGGTCATTTCGTCCAAGGAGGGGTTACCGTCAAGGCTCTGGCTGTGCTAATGGTTATTCAAGGCAGTGCTCTCTCGCTGACGACACACATGGCAGAAGCGAGAGAACGCACCAGCACACGCCGAGGACGATCGACAAGCTGCTGAGGAGGGTTCGTCATGGGCGTACCAGTATCTTCCCCCCGCTCCGCCAAGGTCATCGACCTGAGTGTCATGCGTGACAGGATGCGTGCACGACGTCGTATTCTCCGGCTGGCGCCGGAACACGACGGGTTGGAAATGCTCTATCAGCTCGACAGCGATCCGGACAGCTATTACAGCATTCCGGTACTGGCCTGGGGGCTGCGCGAGGATGGTGAAGTCGTCGGCATGGTGCCGTGGATGGAGGGGCTGATGCCCTGCCACGAGCTGGAAGACCCCCAGCAGGGGCATTTCGTCGGCTATCGCGACCCGGAAACCGACGAAGTCTTCATGCTGGCGCCTGACCACAAGGTGTTCGAGCTCGAACATGCCGCGGCCTATTACGACTATGAAGTCTCGGACAAGACGACGCTGCTCCAGCAACTGCCGGACACGCTGGGTACCCACGCGCTGTGCATGACCAACGGCGAGACACAGTGGCAGCTCAAGCAGGTCTTCGGCTGGCGTCTCTACAGCGATGGCAACATCGAGGCCTTGCTGGTCGATGAAGCTCGCGTCACCCAGACACCCGTGCTGGCCGGCGACGACTGCCTGTACCCGGGGCGCAGCCGGCATGATGTGGTCTATTTCTTCCAGCGCGCCATCGCCAATCAGATACGCGAGCAGGACCCGGCGACGCTGGAGGCTCTCGCGCTGATGATGACCGGCGAGAGCGACCAGGTCTGCGTCGAGGTCCATGACCGCGAAGCCTGAGGGCCAGTCATGGCCAGCGACTCACCGGATGCGGATGGCGCTCAACTGATGCGGATGTAATACAGGAACTGTTCCGTCGTCTCGTGGCTCAGTTCCAGGGTGTGGCCGAGAAAGGCGCAGAACTTGGGCACATCACGGGTGGTGGCCGGGTCGGTCGCCACTACCCGCAACAGGTCACCCGAGGCAAGTTCACGCACCTTGTTGTGCAGCATCATGATGGGTTCCGGGCAATACAGGCCACTGGTTTCCAGTTCGGCATCGGCCTCGGGCAATGTGATATCGGTCATCGAAGACTCCTGACAATCCTGCCGCCCTGGCTGGCGGCACGTACAAAAATGGGGAGACAGGCATGATCAAGGTTCTGATCGAACGGCATATCATGCCGGGACTGGAACAGGATTACGAACAGGCCTCGCGTGAAGTCGTACGCGAGGCCACGCATGTCCCGGGCTTCATCTCGGGCGAGAATCTGATGGAAACCGGCCGCGCGGGTCACCGCATCCTGATCACCTCATGGCGCGATGCGCGAGCGTGGCAGGAATGGTCGGTCAGTCCGGCCAGAGATCGCATGATGGCGCGCCTGGCGCCCATGCTATCCCAACCGGAGCGGATAATCCTGCTGGAGCATACTTGAGCGCGCCTCTCCGGCGAGCGAAGTCATCAGGCGCCCCATACAAGAACCCCACGACCTGGGCAGGCCGTGGGGTTCTTGTATGGGCCATGTGCCACTCGTGCATGCTGATTGAGCAACAGCCAATCAGTGCGTGATGCGCACGTGCACAGTGACCTCTTCACGGTCGTGATACAGATGACGACAGCGAATCTCGGCACCGACGTTGGAACGCTCGAGACTGGCGGCCAGATAGTCGAGGCAGCGAGAGACTTCCTTCCAGCGCTGCTTCATCGGCAGCTTGAGGTTGAAGACGGCCTCGTTGCACCAGCGCTTCTTCAGCCAGCGCTCGACCATCTCGGTCACACGAATCGGCTTGTCGACGATATCGCAGACCAGCCAATCCAGGCGCAGCGGCGGCTCCCAGGTGAAGCCATCTTCCTTGAGATGCTCGACCTGTCCTGTCGCCATCAGGTCCTTGTTCATCGGGCCATTGTCGATCGCGAACACGAACATGCCCTTCTCGACCAGCTGGAAGGTCCAGCCACCCGGGGCGGCACCAAGATCCGCTGCCTGCATGCCAGTGGCGATGCGACGCTCCCACTGATCGCGCGGCACGAATTCGTGCCACGCCTCTTCCAGCTTGAGCGTGGAGCGGCTGGGCGCACGACTCGGCGAACGCAGGTGACGAATGCCATTGGCATACTCGCTGCGGTTGCCCGGGAAGCTCATGCCCAGCTGGACTTCATCGCCATCCGTCCAGAAGACATGCAACGCCCGACCACCGGCCTTGCGGCGCAGGGCGCCCCGCTTCTTGAGCGCGGACTCCAGCGGGCGACCGACGGCCTTGCCCAGCCCCGACAGTGCCTTGCCATCGTTGGTATCCGGCATCTCGTGGCGGATCTCCTCGAAGCTCCAGCCGGCGTCGACCACCTGCTGCAGAATCGGCGAGACACGATTCTCCCGCGACATGCCGACCAGCGGCTCCAGCGCCACCAGGGTCTGACGAGCGAAGACCAACGCCTGTAGCGGCATGTCACGATGCAGGGCATTGGCGGGCTCATCACCCGTCACCACATAACGCACGAAGCCACTGTCGCGTGCCGCAATCGGATAACCCGGCGTGCCGATATACGCCGCTTTCTCGCTGACTTCTGCGGCCAGGTCAGCCTCGAAGCCAGGGCGGCAATACAGCAACAGTTCTTGAGGTTGCATCATCATCTCCAATACAGAAGGCTGGGGAGTCTAGCTTCTCGCCGCTGCCTTCTACAAGCGTGCATGTACGTGATGGGGCTGTGACAACGCTCAGGCCGTCGTCATGGGCGCAGCAGACGCCTCACGAAGCGCGTACATCTCTTGCTTTGCGCAACTTTTCTCACCACAAAGAGAACCGCCCCTGCAGCAAGGCTACAGGGGCGGTTCGGTATAAGTGCCTGACGATGACCTACTCTCACATGGAGAAACTCCACACTACCATCGGCGCTAAGCGGTTTCACTTCCGAGTTCGGCATGGGATCGGGTGGTTCACGCTCGCTATGGTCGTCAGGCGAAACGGTGGCATCTTGCGATGCCTGAGTCCCGAGGCTTTTGGCCTCGCGACTCGCAATATGAATCATGCTGACCGATATGTCTCGATCCTGTCGCAATCCCGGCGTTTGCCTGCGCAAACCCCTTGGGTGTTATATGGTCAAGCCTCACGGGCAATTAGTACTGGTTAGCTCAACACATTG
>NZ_JARWKU010000043.1:0-212 GCF_029846435.1 Cobetia sp. 1AS1 | reverse complement strand
GTGGTTCACGCTCGCTATGGTCGTCAGGCGAAACGGTGGCATCTTGCGATGCCTGAGTCCCGAGGCTTTTGGCCTCGCGACTCGCAATATGAATCATGCTGACCGATATGTCTCGATCCTGTCGCAATCCCGGCGGTTTGCCTGCGCAAACCCCTTGGGTGTTATATGGTCAAGCCTCACGGGCAATTAGTACTGGTTAGCTCAACACATTG
>NZ_JARWKU010000042.1:0-224 GCF_029846435.1 Cobetia sp. 1AS1 | reverse complement strand
GGCGAGATCGACGCAAGCGCGCCGGCGCTGACTGTCGATGCCCCGGCACTGACCTCCGACACCACGCCGACCATCGTTGGCACCACCGATGCCGAAGACGGCAGCACCATCACGCTGGTCATCACCGACAGCGATGGCAACGAGCAGACCGTCACCGCGACTGTGGAGAACGGCACCTACAGCGTCGACGCCGAGACGCCACTGAGCGAAGGCGAATACAGCGT
>NZ_JARWKU010000041.1:0-225 GCF_029846435.1 Cobetia sp. 1AS1 | reverse complement strand
TAGCGGTACCGCCGGCGACTTCATCACCAATGACGATGATGGCCTGACGGTCACCGCCACGCTGAGTGCCGAGCTCGCCACTGGGGAAGCTCTGCTCTACAGCACCGATGGCACCACCTGGGTCGACATCACCGACAGCGTGTCCGGCACTGCCGTCAGCTACGCCGATGCCGACCTTACCGCCTCTGCTACCGTGCAGCTCAAGGTGCAGGACGCCGCCGGCAA
>NZ_JARWKU010000040.1:0-227 GCF_029846435.1 Cobetia sp. 1AS1 | reverse complement strand
TGACCGCCACCGACGTGGACGGCACCGCGCCGACCTTCGAGGCGGACACCGATGACAGCAGTGTCTACGGCAGCTTCAGCGTCAACGAGGCTGGCGAGTGGACCTACACCCTCGACAACGACGCCACCGAGACTCAGGCGCTGGCCGCGGGCGAGACTGTCACCGAGCAGTACACCGTCACGCTGAGCGATGGCTCGACCACCACGGTCGACATCGTCATCACCGGC
>NZ_JARWKU010000003.1:0-337376 GCF_029846435.1 Cobetia sp. 1AS1 | reverse complement strand
AATCACCTGCAAACCTCTTTCACCGCTGGTAACGCCATGCGTCCCCGGCAGCGGATGCGTACTTTACGCACGAACCGGCGTGAGGGCAAGGGCTTTTTCAAGAGATTGTCATCAGGGTGTCATGCATCTCGAACACCTCCCATCACCTTCGTGCCGATGCTCTATCGACCAGACCGAGAATCGATTGATAGCTGAGCCCGGAGTGCTCACTCAGCCCTATCTCGCAGGTGCGCGAGTTGGAAACCCCGTAGTCGCAATCGGCCACTACCTCCTTCAGTCCCTTCAATGCCGAGGCATTGAGCTCCGGTGTACTGAAGCCCTTGTCGCCGGCGAAACCGCAGCAGGTCACCTCTTCCGGCACGACGACTTCACTGGCGCACTGCCGCGCCAGCGCCACGAACTGCTCTGCCAACCCCATGCGGACACTGGAGCAGGTGACATGCACCGCGACTCTCGCCTTGAGCGGTGTGATCGAGAGATAGGGCAATAGATAGTCGAGCACCAGCTGCACCGGCTCGACCAGAGTCAGCGACACCTCGAGGTGCTCGCCCGCATAGGCCTGAGCCTGTGCCAGGCACGGACTGGTATCACAGAAGATCGGCAGCCGTCCGCCGTCGCTCGCCTCCACCAGCGCCGCTGCCAACTCGGCGGCCTTGGCATCTCCCGCCTCGAACTGCCCCTTGGACTGGAAGGCCATGCCACAGCACAGCGCCTCCACCCCTTTCGGCAGCACGACCTCGAAGCCTGCCTTGTCCATCAAGGCCAGCGCCATCTCGGTGACACTGCGCGGATCGCGATCATCAGCAGCGACCCCGAAGACACGCGTGGCGCAGGACGGGAAGTAGACGACATGCCCATTGGGCGCTGCACTGCGCCCCAGTGGCTGCGCGAGACGCTTGAGATAATCACGCGGAGCGGCGGCCGGCATGCTGGGAGTCCATTGCTGCACCCTGTCGCCGGACACCTTGCGAGCAGCCTGGGTCAGGCGGCGCATGTTGCGCGTGCCGACGGCGCCATGCAGCCCATCCGCCAGCCTGAGCACGCCACGCATGCCACTGGTGACCCGCGTGAAGTGTTCACCGGCCCAATGCGCCACCTTCATCTTGCCTGGATGATCGGCACCGGCGTTCTCCTCATGACGCAGCCCCCGGATCAGATCACCGGTATTGATACCGACCGGACACTGGGTCGCACACAGGCCATCGCCCGCACAGGTCTCCATGCCCTGATAGGCGTATTCCTTCCTGAGCACTGCCAGCTGGTCGCGCTGTGCATCATCCGGTGCCTCGAGCGCAGCCAGGCGTGCGATCTCCCGTCGGATGACGATGCGCTGGCGCGGCGTCAGGCTCAGGTTCTTCGATGGGCAGACCGACTCACAGAATCCGCACTCGATGCAGCGGTCCACCAGCGGGTCCGCCGCCGGCAATGGCTTGAGATTTTCCAGATGCAGGCGAGGATTGCGCGTCAGGATCACTTCCGGATTGAGCAGGTTGTCCGGATCGAAGGCCTCCTTGATACGCCACATCAGGGCATAGGCATCCTTGCCCCACTCAAGCTCTACATAAGGCGCCATGTTGCGACCGGTGCCATGCTCGGCCTTGAGCGAGCCACCATATTCCTGCCCCACCAGCTGCGCGACGTCATCCATCAGCGCCTGATAGCGCGCCACCTCGCCTTCGCGCTCGAAGCCCTGCGGGAAGACGAAGTGAAGATTGCCCTCCAGCGCATGGCCAAACAGGATCGCCTGGGAGTAACCATGCCGCTGGAAGACCTCCGTCAGCGCACCGACGCCTTCCGCCAGCCGCTCGATGGGGAAGGCGACATCCTCGATGATCACGGTGGTCCCCAGATCACGCACTGCACCGACCGCCGGGAACAGTCCCTTGCGGATCTTCCAGTACAGCGCATAACGCTGCGCATCCTGGGTGAAAGCCCACGACTCGCAGGTCTCGATGCCTTCCAGCACGCGGGCAACCTCGGCCATGCGCGCCTCCAGCTCCTGATGATGCGCACCCCGCACATCCACCAGCAGCGCGACCGCCTCTCCCGGCAGGGTGCGCAACACGTCCGGCATGCCCGGTGCGTCCTCCACGGAGCGCAGCGCCGCGCGGTCCATCAGCTCCACCGCCGCGACCGGCGCCGTCTTCAGCAGCATGGTGGCGCGACAGGCCGCATCGATGTTCGGGTAGTACACCAGCGCCGCCGCCTTGTGCGGCTCCTCGATCACGGTGCGATAGGTAATGGAGGCGATGAAACCCAGCGTACCTTCCGAACCGATCATCAGATGCTTGAGAACCTCGAGACCATCGGCATAGTCGACCAGTGCATTGAGGCTATAGCCGGTGGTGTTCTTGAGCCGATACTTGTGGCGGATGCGCTCGGCCAGCTCAGGGTCGGCACGCACACTGGCCGCCATGCGTTCCAACTCCGCCAGTAGACCGCCGTGACTGGTGCGAAAGGCCTGCACGCTCTCCGGCGACGACGTATCCAGGCAGGTGCCATCGGCGAGAATGACGCGCAGGCCCTCGACGGTGCGATAACTGTTGTGCGCCGTGCCGCAGCACATGCCGGACGCATTGTTAGCCGCGATACCGCCGATCATGCAGCTGTTGATCGAAGCCGGGTCCGGGCCGATCTTGCGTCCGAAGGGTGCCAGCAGCTGATTGGCACGCGCCCCGATCACCCCCGGCTGCAGGCAGATGCGACTGCCCTGCTCCAGCACCTGTGCCCCTCGCCACTCACCGCCCAGCTGGATGAGCACCGAATCCGTCAACGCCTGGCCGGACAGCGACGTCCCTGCCGCACGGAAGGTCACCGGCAACTTGCGCGCCCGGCACTCGCGCAACACATGCCCCAGCTCCTGCTCGTCATGCACCCGCACCACCAGCTGCGGCACCAGCCGATAGAAGCTGGCATCCGTGCCGTAGGCCAGGGTGCGCAGCGGATCATGGATCAGGCGCTCACCGGGAATGTGCTGCGCCAACGCCTCGCGCAGGGTGTCATAGGCAGCAGCACGCGCCTGGGGAGAGGCATGCCCGCCCATGGCAGGGTGAGCAGTGGAGTCAGGGGCAGCAGCGGCGGTCATGGCCAGTCTCTTTATCAGTCAGTCAGGATGTCTTTCAGGGTATCAGTCAGCACGGATCACGCTTAAGGCAGCAGCGGATCACTCAGGCCCACCAGGTGGAACGCCAGCATGCCCAGCACGCCGGAGGCCAATAGATAGTAGGCGGTCGGAATCGCCGTCATGCGCAGGGTACGACCCTCACGCCCCAGCAGACCGACGGTCGCCGAGGCCGCCACGACGTTATGGATGGCGATCATGTTGCCGGCCGCAGCCCCGACCGCCTGCAGCGCCACCATCAGCGCTCCCGACAGCCCGAGCTGGGCGGCGACGTTGAACTGGAACTGGGACAGCATCATGTTGGAGACCGTATTGGAGCCGGCGATGAAGGCGCCCAGCGCGCCGATGCCCGAGGCGAACAACGGATAGGCCTGACCGAGGCTGTCAGCTACCACGTCCGCCATCACCACCGGCATGGACGCCAGGTCGTTCAGGTTGACGCCGGAGTTGATCAGGATGCGTACCATCGGAATGGTGAACACCAGCACGAAGCCGGCGCCGACCAGTGTGCGCCAGGATTCGCTGGCCGCCGCCACCAGCTGGCGAGAGGCCATGCGATGCAGCAGCAGCGTGATCAGGGCCACGAAGACCATGATGCCGCCAGGCAGATAGAGCGGCTGTACCGCGCCGGAGATACCGCTGGCCCCCAGCAGATCGGTGGCACTGAATTGCACGCTGACCAGCCAGCCCTTGAAGTCACTCGATACGCGTGAGGCGACCAGCAGCAGCGCGATCAGCCCATAGGGCAACCACGCCAGCCACAGAGGCAGCGGCTTTCTGCCCGCCGCGGCGGCCTCGACGTCATCACGCTCCAGCGTCAGGTCACCCAGCCAATGCTTGGGCCACTCGGCCTCGGGCGGAAAATCCCAGCTGTCCTTCGGCAGTAGAAAACCGGCACGCGCCGCTGGCACCACGAGGATCAAGCCGACCAGAGCGCCGATCAGTGACGGGAATTCCGGGCCGAGGAAGATACCCGCCGCCACGTAGGGCAGCGTGAAGCACAGGCCGGCGAACAGCGCGAACGGCGCAATCGACAGCCCCTCGCTCCAGCTTTTCTTCGCGCCGAAGAAGCGCGTCATCATCACGGTCATGAACAGCGGCATCAGCAGGCCGACGATGCCATGCACGATGGCGACCTCCGAGGTGATCAGCTGCATGAAGGCCTCCCAGCTTGAATGGTTCGCCAGCAGCTTCTCACCGAGATTGGCCTTGTCGAGGCCCGCATTCACGCCGATCACGATCGGCGTGCCCACCGCCCCGAATGATACCGGCGTCGACTGGATCATCATGCCCACCATCACCGCCCCCAGCGCCGGGAAGCCGATGGCGACCAGCAACGGCGCCGCGATGGCCGCGGGCGTACCGAAGCCGGAAGCCCCCTCGATGAAGCTGCCGAACAGCCAGGCGATGATGATGGCCTGTACGCGGCGGTCGGGACTGACGGTGGTGAAGGCGCCGCGGATCACCGCGATCGCCCCGGAATGCTTGAGCGTATTGAGCAGGAAGATGGCGCCGAAGATGATCCACAGCACCGAGACGGTCACCATCAGCCCCTGCAGCGTGGAGGCCAGAATGCGCGTCAGCGACATCTGCCATACGAAATAGCCGATGGCAGCGGTGACGAGAAAGACCAATGGCATGGCGCGACGCGCGGGCCATTGCAGACCGACGAGCAGGATGCCCGCCAGCAGGATAGGGGTGAAGGCCAGCAAGGCCAGCAGTGGCTCGGACATGACGGAAACTCCGCAGGCGAATTGTTGTGATTGTTGTCTGGCACGGCAGTGAAGGACTCGGGGGGTTGGCGCACCCTTGGGTCAGGCCTTCCGATAAATTGGTCATACCAATTTACCCTGCTGTGCTTCGGCATAATCTAGGCGTCGCCTTGAAAGGGGTCAAACATCATGTAGTACAAGGTGTCTAGACATTGGTCAAAGCAGCTTCATTGCGTAAAATTGGTCTTACCAATTATTGATAGCACTCATCTCCCACGCGAGGCGTGGTTATCACACATATTGGTAAGACCAATGTCGGCTGTGGCGTGGAATGCCCACGGGCCACACTGATCATCGGCAGCGCCGCAAGCGCCCCTCTCTTGCATGCCGCGCTCTGGCTTTCCAGCGTTCGGCGCCGCCTTTCACCTTTGCCGCAAGGACACTTCCATGCGTTACGCCCCTGTCCGCCAACCCCGTATCGCCGATGTACTCACCGAGCGCCTCGAAAGCATGATCATCGAAGGCAGCCTGAAGCCCGGCGAGCGCCTGCCACCGGAGCGCACCCTGGCCGAGCAGTTCGAGGTCTCGCGCCCCTCCGTGCGGGAGGCCATCCAGAAGCTGGCCGCGCGCGGACTGCTGACTTCACGCCAGGGCGGCGGCACCTACGTCTCTGAAGAGCTGGCGCACGCCTGGTCGGACCCGCTCAGCGCGCTGCTGGGTCGCCACGGCGAGTTCAATCTCGACCTGCTGGAATTTCGCGATGCGCTGGAGGGCATCAGCGCCTACTACGCCGCCATGCGCTCCACCCCTGCCGACAAGGCAATGCTGCGCCAGCGCTTCGAGGACCTGGAAAAGAGCTTCGAGGGACGTGACCCGGAGCGCGAGGCCGGTGCCGATGCCGCCTTCCACCTCGCCATCGCCGAAGCCGCGCACAACGTGGTGCTGCTGCACTCGATGCGCAGCCTGTTCCAGTTGCTGGAGAAGAGCATCGTGGCCAACCTGCGCCACCTGTTCGAGAAGCCGGAATCACGCCCGCGCCTGATCCAGCAGCACCGCAGCCTGTTCGAGGCGATCATGGAAGGCCGCGCCGAAGATGCACGCAACGCCGCCCATGAGCATCTGGTATTCGTCGAGGATTCACTGCTGGAACTGGAACGCGCCGAGACTCGTGCCCAGCGCGCCTTGCGCCGTGCCCAGGCGGCGCCGGATGGCTCATGACGCTCAGTCATGACGCTCTGGCTGAATATGGAGTTCCGGATATGCAGTGCTTGAGATGAGGGCCTGAACATGAAGGCTTGCCGATGAAGGACACGCGCCTGCCCCAGCTGTGGCGTCTCGTACTGGCGGTCATGCTACCGCTGGGGCTGATGCTGTGCGTGTGGCAGGCGGTCTCGATGGCACGCAGCGAGGGTCTGGAGCGCCTGGGGCATGAGGCAGACAACGAACTGCGTCTGACCGCCGCCAGCCTGCGTGGCCAGCTGAATCGCCACGCCTATCTGCCCAGACTGGTGGCAGAAAATGACCAGCTGCGCGACTTCCTCGATCACCCAGAAGATCCCAGCGCGGAAGTGGCGCTCAATCAGCGCCTGGACCGCATGCGTGAGCTGGCCGGCATCTCGGACCTCTATCTGGTCGATGACACCGGCACCACCATCGCCGCCAGCAACTGGCGCTCCGCCAACACCTTCATCGGCCAGAACTACCGCTTCCGCCCCTACTGGCAAGACGCCATCAATGGCGGCGAGGGGCGCTTCTACGGACTGGGCACCAGCTCCGGTGAGCGCGGTTACTTCTTCAGCGCTGCCGTCACCAGCCCGCAGGGCCGACGTGGCGTGGCCGTGGTCAAGGTGCAGATAGAGGCGCTGGAGGCGGCGTGGCTCGACCAGAATGCCGACATCATGGTCACTGATCCGCATGGCGTGATCTTCATCGCCAGCCAGGCGCAGCGGGTACTGCGCACGCTGGAGCCACTCAGCGAGGAGACACGCAACCGGCTGCTCGACACCCAGCGCTATGCCAATCAGCGCCTGCGCCCGCTGCGCCTGCATCACCGCGAGGCGCTACCGGAGCTGCTGGGCCCGCCCTTTGAGTCGCGCCGAGACACGACCTCCATCGAGCTGTTGCAGCTGACACCGGGGGATCTCTGGCAGCACGCCTGGCTGAGCCTGTCCCAGCCACTGCCGGACATCGGCTGGCGCCTGCATGTACTCAAGCCACTGGCACCGCTGCGCAGCGGTATCTGGCAAGCGGCCGGGCTCGCGGCCGGTGGCTATGCCTTGCTGTGTCTGCTGGCAGGGCTGGGCTGGCAGCGACTGCGCATCCTGCGTGAGCGTCGCCTGTTCGCCGAGCGCGAGCGCCAGAATCTCGCCAGCAGCCAGCAACGAGTGCGCGGCATCATCGACCGCACTCAGGCTGGCCTGTGCATCCTCGATGAGCGGGTCCGGCTGGTGTATCTCAATCCGACGGCCATCGCGCTGTTCGGCTCACCCTTGAGTACCGATGCCTCACCGGGCGACTCAGCCCGCCAGCCCAGCGCCTGCGAAGGGCGTGATCTGCGCGAGCTGTTCCTGCCGGCCGAGCGCCACCTGCTGGACCGCCTGACCCAGGCCCGCTCCGTCGGGCCGCTGGAAGTGCACGGCCTGCGCGAGGGTGTCGCGGTGCCACTGGAGCTTTCCTGCTCGCCACTGCCCAGCCCCAATGGCCCGCGCTGGCTGGTCACGGTCTTCGATGTCAGCGAACGCCGTGCCCAGGCCGAACAGCTCGCCCAGGCACGCGATGCCTTCGAGCAACGGGTGGTCGAGCGCACCCGCGACCTCGCCGCCAGCAACACGCGCCTGAGTGCCGAAGTCGAGGAGCGCACCCGCGCCGAACGCGAGCTGCGCGAGACGCGCGATGAATTGATCCAGACCGCCAAGCTGGCGGTGCTGGGGGAACTGGCCGCCGGCATCAATCACGAGCTCAATCAGCCATTGGCCGCCATCCGCGCCTATGCCGAGAACGCGACCGCCTTCCTCGCCCGCGCCCAGACCACCCAGGTCGAGAGCAACCTGCGCCAGATCACCGAGCTGACCCAGCGCATGGGCGAGATCAGCGCACAGCTGCGTCAGTTCTCACGCAAGAGCGGTGACCGCCTGGAAGCCATCGATCTCACCACCAGCCTCGACTACGCCCTGCGCCTGCTGCATGCACGCTGCGAGGCACTCGGCGTGGCCCTCATTCGCGAAGCGAGTCCAAAGCTGGCCCGGGTGCGAGCCGAGCCTGTACGCCTGGAGCAGGTGTTGGTCAACCTGATCGGCAATGCACTGGATGCGCTTGCCGACATGCCCCCCGAGCGCACGGAGTCCCCCAGCATCCAGCTCAACCTGCATGAGCAAGCGGGCAGCGCCGGCAATCAGGTCGTGCTGGAAGTCCACGACAACGGCCCCGGCCTTGAGCCATCGCAACTAATGCGCGTGTTCGAACCCTTCTATACCCAGCGCGCCGACGGCCAGGGACTCGGGTTGGGGTTATCGATCAGCGCGCGTATCGTCGCCGACCTCGGCGGCACCCTCGAGGCGCATCCCTCGCCGCTGGGCGGCGCACTGTTCCGGCTGACGCTGCCGGCACTCACGAGGCACTCACTGGCGATGCCCTCACAAACCCCGATGCCACCCACCGCCAACCATTCACAGGAGCCGTCATGAGCGACGTCACGAATACCGACATGCAGGTGCTGGTGGTGGATGACGAACCGCACCTGCGCGACAGCCTGAGCCAGAGCCTGATGCTGGCCGATTACCGCACTCGCCCGCTGGCCAGTGCCGAGCAGGCACTGGCGATCCTGCGCGCCGAAGCGCCCTTCGAAGGCGTGGTGGTCACGGACATTCGCATGCCGGGCATGGATGGCCTGAGCCTGCTGCACGCGGCGCATGCCGTGGATGACGAGCTGCCGGTGATCGTGATGACGGGGCATGGCGACATCGATACCGCCGTCGCGGCCATGCAGGCCGGTGCCTGGGATTTCATCGAGAAGCCCTTCGATCGCGAGCGCATGCTCGATGGCGTGCGGCGTGCGGTGGCCGCTCGCCGGCTGGCGCTGGAGAACCGCTCGCTGCGCGAACAGCTGGATACCCAGCGCAACAGCGCCGGCCCCAGGCTGGTGGGCAGCAGTGACATCATGCAGCGCCTGGATGCCCAGGTATCACGCCTGGCGGCGGTCGATGCCGACACCCTGCTGTATGGCGAGACCGGCGCCGGCAAGGACCGTGTCGCCCGCTGCCTGCACGAGCGCAGCGCCCGCGCCAGCAAGCCCTTCGTGGCACTCAACTGTGGCGGCATGCCGGAGACGTTGATCGAGTCGGAACTGTTCGGCCATGAGAAAGGTGCCTTCACCGGTGCCAGCGAGCGCCGTATCGGCAAGCTGGAACACGCCGATGGCGGCACCCTGTTTCTCGATGAGATCGAATCGATGCCGATGTCGTTGCAGATCAAGCTGTTGCGGGTGCTGCAGGAGCGCAGCATCGAGCGGCTCGGCAGCAATACGCCACGCCCCATCGACATCCGCGTCATCGCCGCCACCAAGCGGGATCTGCGCGAAGCGGCCAGCGCCGGCGAGTTTCGCGAGGACCTCTACTACCGCCTGAACGTGGTCACGCTGTATCTGCCGCCACTGCGCGAGCATGCCGAGGATATCCTGCAGCTGTTCCGGCACTTCGCGATTCTGGCCAGCGAACGCACCAGCCTGGAAGTCCCGCCGCTGGATGCCACCACCCTGCAGGCACTGCTGGCGCATGACTGGCCGGGCAACGTGCGTGAACTGAGAAACTGTGCGGAACGCCATGTGCTGCTGGGCGGACTGGAGGGCAACATCGGCGACAGCATGGCGGAAGGGCGACCGCTCACCGCGGGCACGAGTGGCCCGGCTGTGAACAGCACGGAAGCCACAAGAGAGACAGACAGAGAAGGCATCACCGCCGGCACGAGCGAGCGGGATGCATCAGGAGCACCAAGGGAATCAGGCGAGCTGGGGGAACTGGAGCACAACGTGAAGGCAGCCACGCAGGCGCAATCGCTGCCGCAGCGCATGGAGGCGTTCGAGGCCGCGTTGATTCGCGAAGCCCTGGCGGCCAGCAAAGGTCAGGTGGTGATGGCCTGCGAACGGCTGGGACTGCCGCGCAAGACGCTCTACGACAAGCTCAAGAAGCACGGCCTGAGCGCCGAGCCCTATCGTGCCTGATGCATCACAACCAAGGCATCAAAACAGTAACTGAGATTCGCGCCGGCCTTCAGCCAGACGGCATCAGACGCCGGCCATCAGACGCGACAGACCTGCGCCGAACACGGACAGCGGCCCCTGCAGATGCATGATGTCCACCAGCACCGAAACGGGCGGCAGCCAGGGCGTCATGGCGGCAATCACCGCCACCATCGCCAGCGAGTTGCCCGGCTCACGATAATCGAACAGCTTGAAGGCGGTGCCGAAGCTGCGTTTCAGGCGTGCCCCGACCATGTCGACGCTGTACATCTCATCGAGCAGCAGGTGAATCATGGCGCCGAACAACAGGGCCGCACCCTGCCACCAGGCCTGCTCTTCACTCTGGCCCAGCACATGCAGGCTGGCGGCCGTCACGCCCAGCGAGCACAGCAGTGACGCCAGCAGCGAGTGCCAGATACCGCGATGGACGGTGAAGCGCTTGAAGATGGCGCTGGCCACATAGCGCACACCCAGATAGGTGGCGCCGCCTGCCATCATCAGCGGCCCCGCCAGCAGGCGGTCCTGCAGCAACAGCACGCAGGCCATGGTCGCCAACACCGCAAACAGCGTGAACAGGATACGGATGGCACGCGAGTTGTCGGAGTCGATATCCGGCAGGATACCGCCGAAGGTGGTCAGGCTCGCCAGCGGAACCCCCTCCGCCAGCGACCACAGGCCGCCCTGCCAGCCCGCCGCCGCGACGATGCCGCCGGCGAAGGCCGCTACGGTGATATGGGTACGAAAATTGGCCATGAAATACGGGTCGCGAGCCCTCGACGATGTCACTGGACCAGACGCCACACGCTGGCACTGGATATACGTCCAGATTATGACGCAAGCATTTCATGAAAAACAATGGCTTGTCCGAGTTAGTACGTACCACCGCCGCCGCTGCCTTCAACGTTTGGAAAAATCCGGCCCCACAACGAGCACTCCCCCGCCGGCCTGAGCCAACGGGGGAGTGATCATTGCTACGTCTGCCGCTCTGTGCGAGGGAGATTCAGTCGACGTAGTCTTCGGCCAGATGCTGATCCTTCAGCTTGACGTAGTTCACCGCCGAATAGGTGAAGAACTCACGCTCACTGTCCTTGATCGGGCGCAGCGCCTTGGCCGGGTTGCCGGCATACACATGCCCACCCTCGAGACGCTTGCCCGGCGGCACCAGCGCACCGGCCGCGATGATGACTTCATCTTCCACCACCACGCCGTCCATCACGATGGCGCCCATGCCGACCAGCACGCGGTCGTGAATGGTGCAGCCATGCAATACGGCCTTGTGACCGATGGTGACGTCATCACCGATTTCCAGCGGATAGCCGCCCGGATTGAAATCACTGGCGTGGGTGATATGCAGTACCGCGCCATCCTGCACGCTGGTGCG
The DNA here is from genome assembly GCF_029846435.1 of Cobetia sp. 1AS1. Lineage (NCBI taxonomy): Bacteria > Pseudomonadati > Pseudomonadota > Gammaproteobacteria > Oceanospirillales > Halomonadaceae > Cobetia > Cobetia sp. 1AS1. The sequence continues at coordinate 325,929 of NZ_JARWKU010000003.1, read as the reverse complement.
CGCGCCGATGCGGATACGGTGCATGTCGCCGCGAATCACCGCCAGCGGCCATACCGAGCTGTCATCCCCGAGGGCGACATCACCCAGCACCACACTGGCCTGATCGACGAAAACCCGCTCGCCCAGTCGCGGCGTCAGGCCCTTGAAGGATCTAATGCTCATGCCTTACCTCCTGAATTAGGCAACCAGCCTACTGCGCCAAACACCGGGATGCCAATAGCGCAACGGCCTGACTCGCGTTGCGATGTTTTCGACACCCCGTCCGACGCCCCGCTTGCCGGCTCGCCATGCCCCGCGCACCGCGCCGCGCCGTGCGCTGACTCAACGCAAGATTCACGTACCGATTACGCAAGCGCGCTTACTTGAAGAAGCTCCAGCCCAGCACGACGACGACCAGCGGAATCGAGATCCAGCGCAGCACCCAACGCCAGGTGCGGAAGAAGCCACGCGAGGTGCCGAGGCCTGCCAGCGCACGATTCTGCGGCATCACCCAGGCCGCGAAGATGGCGATCAGCAGCCCGCCGATCGGCAGGAAGAAGTCCGGCGGAATCGTCGTCACCGCATCGAAGACATTCATCTCGCCCAGCACGTGCACGTCCTTGAGGCTCGAGAAGGACAGCACCGACAACAGCCCCATCGCCCACACCGAGACACCGACCACCAGTGCCGCGCGGCGACGCTTGAGCCCCCAGCCCTCCAGCACCTCGACGATGGGCTCGGCGATGTTGATCGAGCTGGTCCAGGTCGCCAGCAGCAACAGCAGGAAGAACAGCGCCAGCAGCACGCTGCCGCCCGGTAGATTGGCGAAGGCGATCGGCAGGCTGACGAACATCAGGCCGGGGCCGGAGGCCGGGTCCATGCCCTGGCTGAAGACCGCCGCGAAGATGGCGATACCCGCCAGCAGCGCCACACCGATATCCAGTGCCGCCACGGCGATCGCGGCCGTCGGCAGACTCTGGCGCTCCGGCATGTAGGCGCCGTAGGCCATCAGGGCACAGGCGCCGACCGCCAGAGTGAAGAAGGCATGCCCCATGGCATTGAGCATCACGTCCAGCGTGATGGCACTCGGGTTGGGCATGAACAGCCAGCTCAGCGCGGGGCCGAAGCCGGGCGTGCTGATGCTGTAACCGGCCAGCGCCAGCAACAGCACGTAGAGCAGCGGCATCATCAGGTTGTTGAGGCGCTCGAGCCCGGAAGAGATGCCGGCGGTCACCACGCTCATCGTCATCAGCATGAAGACGGTGTGGTTGAAGGTCATCGTGACCGGGTCTTCCAGGAAGGCGCCGAAGGAAGCGCCGATCTCCGGCGGGCTCATGCCGCTGAAGTCACCCTTCAGCGAATCGACCAGATACTCGATCGACCAGCCCGACACCACCGAATAGAACGACAGGATGAAGAACATGGTGATGGCGCCGAACAGCCCCAGCCAGCGCCAGTGCGGGGTGCGTCCACCGCTGACGGCCAGATGGGCCAGCGCCTGCATCGGTCCGCGGCGTCCGGCGCGCCCGATCATGATCTCGGCCATCATCACCGGCAGCCCCAGCAACAGCACGAAGCCGATATACAGCAGCAGAAATGCCGAACCGCCGTTCTCACCGGTCATATAGGGGAAGCGCCAGATATTGCCCAGCCCGACGGCGGCGCCGGTCACGGCCAGAATGAAGGCTCGGCGACTGCCCCAGCGTTCGGTGGTTTCGCTCATGTCTGCTCTCGTGGTCTCGGTACGGGGGAAGGATACGGGCCCCACTCAGGGGCCAAGGCCAGCAAGATAGCAGCCGTACCGGCCTCGGCCAATGCGACATGCGCGTGGCAACGCCCGCCTATCGAGGCGATAGATTGAATAACACGCGCCGAGGCCTCACATTCTAGGTATCCCCGCGGCAGCGGTGACGCCGTTTTCACGGCGCTATTGATGCGCAAGTTCTCCTTTACCGCTCACCGCTGCCGCCCACCCGAATGACGCGAGGTACATGATGTCGATCAATCCCCTGCTGGAACGCAACACCCTCCCCCCCTTCGACACCCTCAAGGCCGAGCACGTCGAGGACGCGATCAGCGAACTGCTGGAGCACAACCAGCAGGAGATCGAACGCCTGATCGAGGCCACCCGCGATGACACGCGCTGGGACAACTTCGCCGCGCCGCTGGAAGCGCTGGGTGATCGCCTGAGCCAGGCCTGGTCGCCGGTCTCGCACCTCAACTCGACCATGAACTCGCCCAAGCTGCGTGAGGCCTATCAGGCCTGTCTCGCCAAGCTGTCGGCCTACTCCACCTGGGTGGGCCAGAACAGCGACCTGGCCGCGGCCTATCAGCGCCTCGCGGACAGCGATGAGTTCGCAAGTCTCGATGAAGCCCAGCAGAAGGCGATCACCAACAGCCTGCGCGACTTCCGTCTCGCCGGTGTCGACCTGCCGCAAGACAAGAAGCAGCGTTACGGCGAGATCCAGGCGCGCCTGTCCGAGCTCTCCAACACCTTCTCCAACCATGTGCTGGATGCCACCCAGGCCTGGCACAAGGATGTCGGCGAAGAGGCGCTGGCGGGCGTACCGGAAAGCGGCCTTGAAGCGCTCAAGGCCAATGCCGAAGCCAAGGGCCTGGAAGGCTATCGCATCACCCTGGACTTCCCGAGCTTCTTCCCGGTGCTCAGCTATGCCGATAACCGCGAGCTGCGCGAGGAGGTCTACACCGCCTTCGTCACGCGCGCCTCGGAGAAGGGCCCCAACGCCGGTGAGTTCGACAACGGCCCGGTGATCGAGGAGATTCTGGCCCTGCGTCAGGAGCTGGCCGCGCTGATCGGCTTCGACGACTACGCCTCGCTGTCGCTGGCGACCAAGATGGCCGACTCGCCAGCGCAGGTCATCGCCTTCCTGGATGACCTCGCCACCCGCGCCGTGCCGCAGGCGCGTGAAGAGTTCAACGAGCTGGCGGCCTACGCCACCGAGAGCCTCGGCATCGACGACCTGCAGCCGTGGGATGTCGGCTATGCCAGCGAGAAGCTGCGCGAGTCGCGCTACGCGATCAATCAGGAGCAGCTGCGCCCCTACTTCCCGGCGCCGCAGGCCATCGACGGGCTGTTCGAGGTCGTCAACCGCCTCTACGGCATCACCTTCAAGCAGCGCGAGGTGCCGGTCTGGCACGAGGACGTCGGCTACTACGAGGTGATCGAGAATGACACCCCGATCGCCGGCTTCTATCTCGACCTCTACGCGCGTGAAGGCAAGCGAGGCGGTGCCTGGATGGATGAGTGCCGCGTGCGTCGTCGCCGCGAGGATGGCAGCCTGCAGCTGCCGGTCGCCTACCTGACCTGCAACTTCACCCGCCCGGTGGGCGATCGCCCGGCACTGCTGACCCACGATGAAGTGGTCACGCTGTTCCACGAGTTCGGTCACGGCCTGCATCACATGCTGACCCGCCAGGAAGTCGCCGAAGTCTCCGGCATCAACGGCGTGGCATGGGACGCCGTCGAGCTGCCCAGCCAGTTCATGGAGAACTTCTGCTACGAGCGTGAAGGGCTGGATCTGATCGCACGTCACGTCGACACCGGCGAGCGCCTGCCCGATGACATGCTCGAGCGCCTGCAGGCAGCCCGCAACTTCCAGGCGGCGATGACCATGGTCCGCCAGCTGGAGTTCTCGCTGTTCGACTTCCGCCTGCATCATGAGCTCGACAAGCCGTCGGCCAGCGATGTCCAGGCACTGCTCGACGAGGTGCGCAGCAAGGTCGCCGTGGTGCCGGCGGTCGAGTTCAACCGCTTCCAGAATGGCTTCAGCCATATCTTCGCCGGCGGTTACGCCGCGGGTTACTACAGCTACAAGTGGGCCGAGGTGCTATCGGCGGACGCCTTCAGTGCCTTCGAGGAAAGCGCGGTCTTCGATACCGCCACCGGCCAACGCTTCCGTGACGAGGTACTGGCTCGTGGTGGCTCGCGTGACGCCGCCGAGCTGTTCCGCGCCTTCCGTGGCCGTGACCCGCAGGTCGATGCCCTGCTGCGTCACTCCGGCATCGGTGCCCAGGCGGCCTGATCTCGCCCCGTCTCGTGATGGCGCAAGCCTGACCACGAGCTGCTGACCATGCGCCCCTGACCTTTACCGGTCGGGGGCGTATCATATGGCGCATCATCCGCCCGAGGCGGGATTGCCAGACCTACCCTGACCCTGACTGGAGGCACCATGTCTACCATCAAGCGCTTCATCGCCGGTGCCGTCTGCCCGCGCTGCGGAGCAATGGACCGCCTGCGCACCTGGGAGCAGAACGAGACCCGCTACCGTGACTGCGTGTCCTGCGACTTCTTCGAACAGCAAGCCATCGAGGAGCCGCCGACCCTCGCCGAGATTTCCACGCGCGTGAGCGACCCCCGCGAGACGCCGGCGAGCGATGAGGTTCAGCCGGTGCGCATTCTGGACCCCGGCAAGCTGCACTGACATCTGCTGTAGCGCTGCGACATGAAAAAGCCCCGCCAATTGGCGGGGCTTTTTCATGTCATCTCGGCAGGATGATCAATCGACCACAGACCAGACTACCGCAGATCTGTCGATCACCGTTCAATCGACCATCGTTCAGTCGACCACACCGCAGGCGACGCGCGAGCCGCCACCGCCCAGCTTGGGCGTATCGGTGTAGTTGTCACCGCCGGAGTGGATCATCAGCGCATGGCCGCTGAGATCGCTTTCCTTGAGGCGCGGTGCCAGCACCGGCAGCGAGATCTTGCCATCGGCATCGACGCTCAGCGCCGGAAGGTCACCGAGGTGGCCATCACCGTAGGGGCCCTGGTGGGTGCCGGTCTCTTCTGGATCGAAGTGGCTACCTGCCGCGGCCGCGGCGACGGTCTTGCCCTCCTTCTCGGCCGGCTCGCAGCTGGCATTGGCATGCAGGTGGAAGCCGTGGATGCCGCTCTCGAGCCCCTCGATCTTCGGCGTCAGCAGCAGACCATCATCGGTATCCTCGGCCATGACACTGCCGACGGACTCACCGACGCCATCACTGCTGACGCGATGCATTTCCACCTCGGTGGCGGCCTGGGCGACACCGCCGAACAACCAGGCGCCGAGCGCCACCGTCGCGGCGGTCTTGAGGGGCTTTCTGGACGAGGTCGTAAAGGATGCCGTGTGCTGTGTCTCGTGATTCATGAGCAATCTCTCCATCACTGAGGCCGGCGTCACTGCCGACGCCTTGAGTGGCTTGCGGGCCGCTGTCACTAGCGGCTACCCGTCAGACCTCAGGGCGAGCGACGTCACATTCAATGCCGCTCTTCCAATTACTTGTCGCGCACACCCGGCACGCGTGACTCAACGAGAAGAGATACCCAGATTTTCCAGCACCTTGAGACACGGCTCGGCCTGATTGAGGGTATAGAAGTGCAGGCCCGGCGCGCCGCCATCCAGCAGACGCTGACTCATGCGCGAGATCACCTCGGTGCCGAAGGCCTGGAGGCTCTCGCTATCATCGCCATAGCTCTCGAGCTGCCGGCGAAGCCAGCGCGGGATGTCCGCCCCGCAGGAATCGGAGAAACGCGCCAGCCGGGTGTAGTTGGTGATCGGCATGATCCCCGGGATGATCGGCTGCTGGATGCCGGCGGCACGCGCGCGCTCCACGAAATGGAAGTAGGCATCGGCATTGAAGAAGTACTGGGTGATGGCGATATCGGCGCCGGCCTGCATCTTGCGCGCGAAGTTCTCGAGATCGCTGTGGTAGTTGTCGGCCTGTGGATGGCACTCCGGATAGGCTGCCACCGCGATCTCGAAGTGATCGCCGGTCTCCTCGCGCACGAACTCGACCAGCTCGTTGGCGTAACGCAGCTCGCTGCGCGAGCCCATCCCGGAGGGCAGGTCCCCGCGCAACGCCACCAGGCGCTTGACGCCCTGCTCACGATATTGCGCCAGGATCTCGCGCAGCTCACCGCGGTCACTGCCGACACACGACAGGTGCGGCGCGGTGCAGATTCCGCTGGCGCTGACCGACTGCACGGTGTTGAAGGTGCGCTCACGCGTAGAGCCGCCCGCGCCATAGGTGACGGAGAAGAACTCCGGCTCCAGCGCCGCCAGCTGATCGCGAACCCCCTTGAGCTTTTCACGCCCGGCCTCGGTATTCGGCGGAAAGAATTCGAAGCTGATCCCTGACGGATGTTCGCTTGCACTCATGGGGCGGCCCTCGTGGTCGTCGTGTCCGGCATTGATGTCGTTATCGCCGCACACTTCGCGGTGTGCGTGCAGCAATACACGTCCGGCGCGTCACGCCACCGCCCCTGTACTGCATGTCGAGCATTCTGACCGCCGCCGCCGACCCCGGCCAATGAAAGGTTTTCGCCTCAACTTCAATACCATTCATATAAGAAAGTGCGTGTTTATAACCATTGCCGACAGTGGCGTCCTGCCCCTCAGTCCTGCCCCCTCACCCCGCGCGCAACCACGCGATCCGCAGCCGGATCAAGGAAAGACGCAATGCGCGACATTCATGAGATGACGCTGACAGGGGCCACACGGCATGATGAGCCAAAAGGACAATGACGCTTCACAAGGAACCGTGATGGACCACATCGATCTGCAGCAACCGCTCTGGATGCTGATCACCTTCGTCGCCCTCGGCGCCCTCTGCGCGCGCCGCCTCGCGATCGACCCGCGCCCCATCGCCACCTTGCTGATCTACGTGATCGCGCCGCTGACCTTCTTCCGCGGGCTGGTGCTCGGCGAGCCATCGCTGAGTGATCTGGGCCTGACGCTGGGACTGTTCTCGCTGGCCAGCAGCATCTGCCTGCTGGTGCGCCCGCTGGCCGCGAAGTTCTTCCCGCCGCAGGAAGCCGCCCTGCTCGCCTTCTCCTCCGGCACCGGCAATACCGGCTACTTCGGCCTGCCGGTCGCGATGCTGTTGCTGCCGCCGGAAGGCGTGACCCAGTACCTGTTCTGCCTGCTCGGCATCACGCTGTATGAGTTCACGCTGGGTTTCTACGTCAGTGCGCGCGGGCAGTTCTCGATGCGCCAGAGTCTGGTCAAGATCGTACGTCTGCCGCTGATCTACGCCTTTCTGGCCGCTCTGCTGGTGGGGACCCTGGGGCTCGAGGTACCGGGGGCGGTGATGGAGGGACTCGACTACTTCAAGTACAGCTACACGGTGCTGGGCATGATGATCATCGGCATGACGCTGGGCGGTGTCAGCCTGCGCGAGATCGACCCGCGCTTCATTCTCGCGGCAACCGGCCTGCGCTTCGTGATGTGGCCGCTGCTGAGTCTGGGCAGCGTGATGCTGCTGGGCAGCCTGTTCGCCCTCGACCCGGTGCTGGCGCAGGTGTTGCTGCTGCTGGGCGTGGTGCCGATGGCCGCCAATGTGGTCGTGCTGGCCATCGAACTGAATATCCAGCCGGCCAAGGGCGCGATCGCGGTGATGCTGACCACCCTGGCGGCGCCGCTGATCATCCCGCTGTATCTGTCATGGATGCTGGCGATCAGCGGCCTGGGGTGAGGCTCAGGCGCCAGCCATCTCGGGCGTGACGGCATCGGGCGGCGCGGCCGGCGCCGGACGCGGCATCAGATGGCGCGGCGCCGTCTCGAGGATCTGACCCTGCCAGTCGATCAGGTGCAGCGCGCCTTCGGCATCTTCCGCCAGCGCGGTGCAGTGCTCGACCCAGTCGCCGTCGTTGCAATAGAGCACGCCTTCCTCGACCCGGAAGCCCGCCTGGTGGATATGCCCCCCGACATAGCCATCCAGCCCTTCGAGACGCGCCTGGCGCATGGCGGCTTCCTCGAACTGGGCCACATAGCGCTGGGCGGTGCCGCTACGACGCTTGAGCGCACTAGCCAGCGACCAGTACGGCAGCCCGAACATGCCACGCGCGCGGTTGCACCAGCGATTGAGCGACAGGATGAAGCCGTGCATGCCATCTCCCAACTTGAGCAGCCACGGCGCGATGCGCACATGGGTGTCGAATTCATCGCCATGGGAAACCAGCAGACGACGACCGCTACCGGTGGTATGGATCGCGCGCCGCTCGATGCTCACGTTGTGCAGCTTCAGGCCGCACAGGCGACGGAAGGCGGCATCATGATTGCCGGGAATGTAGATGACCTTACAGCCACTGCGCGCCAGACGCAGCACCCGCGCCACCAGCGCCTGCTGGTCCTTGTCGAGCACCGCACGCTTGCGCATCGCCAGCAGGTCGACGATATCGCCGACCAGATACAGCCGTTCGGGGCGCACGCGACGCAGCAGCTTCGCAAGCAGCGCCGCCTGGCAGTCCGGGGTTCCCAGATGCACATCGGAGATGAACAGCGTGCGAACCTGACCGAGAGCGTCGGGAGCAGGCGGCATTTCAGCACGGGGAGCCGATTGCGGAGCGGTCATGTCAGTCACCTCTGGGTTGCCAGGCGGAATCGACAGGCGAGGCCCAGATGGCCCCTGTCGTTTCCCAGCAAGACTGAGGGGAGGCGATGACATACCCGTAACAGCGACATGAAAAAGCGATGACAGCCATTGCCATCAATCACTTGCAGCATGAATGAAGGGAAGATCGCGGGCTTTCTCACGCCTGGGGATCGTTGGCGCCCGCCATGGCCCGACGCCGAGCGCGCTTCTGACGATACATGCGGTCGTCCGCGATATGGATCAGATCATCGACATCCACATCGCCCTGCAATACCGGGTCGTGGGTGACGCGCCCGATGCTCACCTCAACCGGGAAGGGGATTTGCTGCTCCAGGCGTTGCTCCTGAAGATGGCGCATCAGCTGGGTCGTCGCCTGCTGGCTGGCCATATCACAGGCTCCGGGCATCACGACCAGGAATTCATCGCCGCCCAGGCGGCATGCCAGCCCGTCTTCACCGGCCGCCTGGGCGACACTCCGGGCCACCAGCTGGATCAGGCGATCCCCCTCGGCGTGCCCGAAGCTGTCGTTGACGTGCTTCAGGCGATCGACATCCACGAACAGGATCGACATGCATTGCCGGGTGCTCGTGCTCTCGGCCAGCATCCGCTCGAGAAAATCAAAGCCGAAACGGCGATTGGGCAGCCCCGTCAGCAGATCATGATTGGCGCGGTATTCCAGCTCGTTCTGCTGGGTGAGCAACCGTTGATTCATGTCGTGCAATTCGAGATTGCGCGCCTCCAGCGTGCGCTGCAGCCGGATGGTGCGATGGAAGGTCGAGGCTCGGGCGTGCGCCAGTGCCGGCGCAATGAAGAGGGTCCCCAGGATGTAGGCACCACCCGCACCGGCCAATGTCGTCAACGACAAGGGACTCAGCCACATATAGATGGGCACATAACACAGTATCAGCGGCAGGCTGCTGGCCAGCTGGTAGCGCCAGCCCCACACCAGCCAGGCAGGCATGGCGATCAGCATGCAGGTCGAGAAACTCAGGTTCCACAACGTCAGCGTCAGCGCATCCGGGATCAGCGCGGCACCGAAGCAGAAGAACAGATTGGCGGGTATCGCTCCGGCCAGCAGGATTCTGTCCGCGTACGCGTCGCCGCGGCGTAGCTGGAGGATGCACAGCAGGCAGCAGAGGAAGATGATCAGCCGCCCCGCCCACAACGCCTGCCAGGCAGACGGCACCTGGAAATAGTCAAACAGCAGGAAGCAGGCGAAGCACGCCATGGCGAACATGATGAAGGTATTGTTGATTCGCGTGCGATAGTGCTGCGCTTCGATATCCGAACCGTCCCTGCCCGGCAATATCAGATGTTCATGAAGCGGCATGTTCCATCCTCGACACTCGGTAGCATCAGCCAATGTTACACCGCGCGCAGAGCACACCTCACTGGAATAAAGAGTTGATCAGTAAACGCAAGATTACCGTCTGCCTGATAGAACAATGTGCTGCGTCATCTGGCCGGCCGGGCGGAACAAGGGCAAAGAGGTGTCGGCAACACGAATATGCCGGCAACACGAATGTGCCGGCAACACGAACGAAAGCGCCCTGCTGTCGTCATCCATCTCGATGGCGACAGCAGGGCGCTGAAGGTAAAGCCAAGGCCAAGGCAATACCAGGTCACGGCCAGGTCATGGCCTGAGCGTCATGACATCTTCTGGCGCACCCCGGCCGGCACATAGATGCGTGCAGAGGCGGCATCTCCCAGCCAGTACCCCGAGAAGATGCCATAAAGCCCTGCCGCCATCAGACCGCCGATGAACAGCGTGAAGTGGGTGATGTCGCCCAGCGGCAGGAAGCTGATGATCAGCGTCACCGCCGAGGAGACCAGCAGCGCCTTGACCGCCGCGACGTTGACGCCCTTCTCGAAGAAGTACTCGCCTTCCGCGCTGTCGGTGAACAGCGCCTTGGTGTTGATGCCGCCCTTGTTGACCAGATAGTGGTCAAACAGGATCACGCCATACACCGGGCCGATGGCTGCGGCGAGGATGCCCACGGTGTACTGGATGATCTCCGGGTTGTTGAACAGATTCCACGGCGTGATGAAGATGGAGCCGACGGCGGCGAGCATGCCGCCCATGCGCCAGCTGATGCGTGACGGTGCCACATTGGAGAAGTCGAACGCCGGGGACACGAAGTTGGCCACGATGTTGATGCCGATGGTCGCCAGCACCAGGGTCAGGATGCCCAGCGCTGCCGCGACGCCATTGTCGATGCGGGCGACGGTCTCCATCGGGTCATGCAGCATCTCGCCGAAGATGGGCTGCGTACCGGATACCACCACCACGGTGATGACGGCAAACAGCAGGAAGTTGACCGGCAGGCCCCAGAAATTGCCGCGCTTCACATCCCCGGGGGTAGCGCAGTAGCGCGAGAAGTCACCGAAGTTGAGCGTCGGCCCCGCGAAGTAGCCCGCCACCAGAGCCGCGGCGATCACCATCTGCCACAGGGCGTCGCTGCCCGAGAGCGTCTTGCTGCCCAGCGTGAAGCTGATGTTGTCCCAGCCGGCCTGCCAGACGATCCAGCCCGCCAGCGCGAACATCACCACATAGACGGCTGGCCCGGCGAAATCGATGAAGCGCCGCACCGCATTCATGCCCCACCAGAACACCAGCGCCTGCAGCACCCACATGAACAGGAAGCAGTACCAGCCCAGCTGCGAGAGCCCGAACAGCTGGGTCTCGGTCAGCCCTTCCAGCGACGGCACGTAGCGCAGCAGCACCAGCATCAAGGCATGCGCCGCCAGATATGTCTGGATGCCGTACCACACCACCGCGATCAGCCCGCGGATGATCGCCGGAATGTTGGCACCATAGATGCCGAAGGATTGACGGCAGACCACCGGGAAGGGCACCCCCGTCTGCTGGCTGGGCCGCGAGATCAGATTAGCGAACACCTGCACCACCAGAATGCCGACCAGCATCGAGACCAGAATCTGCCAGCTGGCCAACCCCAGGGTGAACAGACTGGCGGCAAAGACGTAGCCACCGACGCTGTGCACATCGGACATCCAGAACGAGAAGATGTTGTACCAGTTCCAGTTCTGCTCGCAGGGGGCGAGGTCCTCATTGATGAGCCGCTTGCTCGCGTTGCTCAGATCAGGGGGAGTCTGGGGTGTCATTGTTGTCTCCAGAGGGGCTTGTGGGCCATGGGCCAGTCACGAGGCGTCATGCCTCGCCATACCCTCCCCTTATCAACAAGCGTGCCAGTGAAACACTTGTTGCGGATTTTCAATCTCCAAGCGTTTTCCCCAAGGCCCGATCTGCGTGACACCCCTGCCAGCAACGTCATGTGCGTGGCAACTCCTGAGACATCAGGCACCATCAACTTCCGCGGTATTAGCCATATGCACCACAGCAGCGCACCGGCAATGAAACGAACGTTGCGCCAGCAGGTGTTACCGGGACTGGCACGGATGCTGCTCGTGTTTTGTGTGCTCCGCTCGCACGGCCCTGCATCCGGCGCGCGCCGTCACGCGAAAGTCCATCACGAGCCCCCCCATCATGAGAGAGCCCGCCATGTTGCGTCTCAAGGTCATCAATCCCAACACCAGCCAGGCGATGAGTCAGCAGATGGCGCACTCGCTGCAACGGCAGCTCGCCCGGGACGTCCACCTCGAGGTGCTGACTGCCGAGCATGGCGCCCCCAGCATCGAGACCGCCGTGGAGGAAGCCATGGCGGTGGTCGCGCTACTGGCGCTGATCGCCCGTGATCGTGAGGGCCTGCTGGAGACCCCGCCCGCCGATGGCTATCTGCTGGCCTGCTTCGGTGACCCCGGCCTCGAGGCCGCCCGTGAACTGAGCCCCGTGCCGGTGATCGGCATTGCCCAGGCCGCCATGCACATGGCCACGCTGGCGGCTCCCTCCTTTGCCATCGTCACCAGCATGACCAGCACGCTGCCGATGTCCGAGCAGCTGCTGGAGCGCTATGCGATGCGCCCTCTGTGCAAGGCGCTGCTGGCCTGTGACGTACCGGTACTCGCGCTGTCCGAGGCGCGCACTCCCCCCGCGCCATTGCTGGAGCGCTGTGAACACGCCAGAGCCAGCGGTGCCGGCAGCATCGTGCTGGGCTGCGCTGCGATGGGGCCGCTGCGTGATGCCATCGCGTCAGAGCTCGGCCTGCCGGTGGTCGACCCGCTGCTGGCGGGGCGCGACCTGCTGCTGACCCTGATGCGCCAGCCCGCTGTCGCTCGCGCGAAGCAAGCGGGTGAGGTGAAACCCCTCAGCGGTGTCTTTGCCCGGGGCCTGGCGGCCCTTTGACCCGCAGGCGAGCCGCCCTTGGCTGGCGCCTCGCGACCGAAACGAAAACGCCCCCTCACTGCTGCCAGTGAAGGGGCGTTTGCATTGGCCGACTCTGACTCAGTGCTTGTCGTTCGACTCTCCCGAGTGGCTGCGATCGCCGACCACCGCCGTCACCAGCTTGCCGATGCTCAGCCCCTGCACGAGGATCGAGAACAACACGATGATGTAGGTGGTGACCACCAGCGGCTCGCGGAAGTCGCCTTCGGGAATCGCCAGTGCCAGCGCCACCGAGATGCCGCCGCGCAGGCCACCCCAGGTGAGCACGCGCGTGGTGCCGGGGCGGAAGGTGTACCAGCGACGCAAGAGGCTCAGCGGAAGACCGATCAGCGCCAGGCGCGAGAGCAGGATCACCGCCACCAGCACCAGCGCGATGCCGATCGAGGTCAGCGTGATCGGCATCAGTACCAGTTCGAGGCCGATCAGCACGAACAGCACCGCGTTGAGAATCTCGTCGACCAACTCCCAGAAGCCGTCCAGATAGCGGCGAGTGTTGTCGGACATGGCGCCATCACGCGCCATGTTGCCGATGATCAGCCCCGCCACCACCATCGCGATGGGGCCCGAGGCGTGCAGCGCCGAGGCCAGCGCATAGCCGCCCAGTACCAGCGCCAGACTCAGCATCACCTCGACCTGATACTGGTCGATGCTGCGCATCAGCTGATAGACCAGCGCACCCAGCGCCAGCCCGAGCAGGATGCCGCCGCCGGCTTCCTCGAGGAACAAGAGCCCCATGTGGCCGAGCTCGACCTCACCGCTGCCGGCCGACGCCGCACTCAGCAGTGCGGTGAACAGCACCACCGCCACGCCATCATTGAACAGCGACTCGCCGACGATGCGGATCTCCATGTCGGCAGGCGCGCCGGCACTGCGCATGATGCCGAGCACGGCGATCGGGTCGGTGGGCGAGATCAGCGCACCGAACACCAGGCAATACAGGTAGGGCACCTCGATACCGGCCCACTGGAACAGCCACCAGGCGGCGGAGCCGATCACCAGCGTCGAGATCAGCACGCCCAGCGTGGCCAGCAGGCCGATGGAGCGCCGATAGGCCTTGAGGCGCGAGAGGTCCACGTGCAGCGCGCCGGCGAACAGCAAGAAGGACAGCATGCCGTCCATCAGCAGGCTGTTGAAGTTGATTCGGCCCAACCAGTCTTCCGCGGTATCGGCCACGACGGTGGTCACCGCGAAGTGATCGAGCCCGATCACGCCCAGCGACAGCACCAGGCCGATGGCCATCACGCCGATGGTCGGCGGCAGGCGCAGGACGCGATGATTGAACCACATGCACACGGCAGTGATGGTGATGAACAGTGCAGCGAGATTGAGCATCCGAAAACGGTCCTTTGCAGTGGCGCCGATACCCCTGATGGCATGACGTCCTTGTCATTCTTTCCAGTTCTTCTGTCGCGTGAGCGGCCGCGTGGCTGTCTGAACTGAGCGTGACTGTCCAGAGCGGCTCATGGCTACCAGAACGGAGCGCGGCTACCAGAGATCGCCGTGGCGTTCACGGTGGCAGAGATAGAGACGCAGCTCGAACTCACGTTGATGATACTCCGGCTGCATGTGACAGCAGAGCCGGTAGAACGCCTTGTCGTGGGCCTTCTCGCGCAGATGCGCCAGCTCATGCACCACGATCATGTTGAGCAGTGGCTCCGGCAGCCGACGGAACAGCGACGAGATACGGATCTCGTTCTTGGCCTTGAGCTTGTTGCCCTGCACCCGCGACACGAAGGTGTGCAGCCCCAGGGCATTGTCGATGACGTGAATCCGGTCGTCGTAGATCACCTTGCTGATCGGCGCCGAGCTGCGCAGATACTGATTCTTCAGCGCCATGGTGTAGTCATTCAGCGCCCGCGCACCCTGCAGCTGATGAGGCTCGGGATACTTGCCGAGAAAGAAGGCTGCCGTCTTGCCCGACGCCAGCAGTTCACTCGCCTGCTGTTGGATCTCGGGGGCGTAGCCCTTGAGATAGCGTAGATCAGCCACTGGGCATCTCTCCTGTTGCTGTCCGAAGGAGGGCCAGAGACAAGAAAACCCGCCGAGGCGGGTTTTCTTGTCATGGCGCCGAAAGCGAGGGGCGAGACGTCCGCCACCTGCCAGGCCTGTCGAGCTGGCGAATTTACAGGCCAGCGGCAGCCTTGAGGCCAGCGGCACGATCGGTCTTTTCCCACGGGAAGGCGGTGAAGGTTTCGGTCTTCTGCTCGCCGCTCACGTCGGTCCAGCTGTAGCTGTGCTCGAACGGCTCACGACCGAAGTGGCCGTAGGCAGCGGTCAGCTGATACATCGGGTGCGCCAGGTCCAGCATGGTAGTGATGGCGTACGGACGCAGGTCGAAGTGCTCGCGTACCAGCTCGACGATCTTGGCATCGCTGATCTTGCCGGTGCCGAAGGTGTTGATCGAGACGGAGGTCGGCTCGGCGACGCCGATGGCGTAGGAGACCTGGATCTCGCACTTGTCGGCCAGGCCGCTTGCGACGACGTTCTTGGCCACGTAGCGACCGGCATAGGCGGCGCTGCGGTCGACCTTGGACGGGTCCTTGCCGGAGAAGGCGCCACCACCGTGACGGGCCATGCCGCCGTAGGTGTCGACGATGATCTTGCGACCCGTCAGACCACAGTCACCCACCGGGCCACCGATGACGAAGTTGCCGGTCGGGTTGATGTGGTATTCGGTGGTCTCGGACAGCCACTCGGCCGGCAGCACCTGCTCGATGATCTCACGCTTGACCATCGCGCGCAGGTCTTCCTGGGACACTTCCGGGTCATGCTGGGTCGACAGCACGACGGCTTCGACGGCGACCGGCTTGCCGGCTTCGTCGTAGCGGAAGGTGACCTGGCTCTTCGCATCCGGGCGCAGCCACGGCAGCATGCCGTTCTTGCGCAGTTCCGCCTGACGCTCCACCAGACGGTGAGCGTAGTGGATCGGCGCCGGCATGAAGGAGTCGGTCTCGTTGGTGGCGTAGCCGAACATCAGGCCCTGATCGCCCGCGCCCTGATCTTCCGGCTTGGTGCGATCGACGCCCTGGGCGATATCGATGCTCTGCTTGCCGATCAGGTTGAGGACACCACAGGTCTCGCCGTCGAAGCCGACGTCGGAAGAGGTATAGCCGATATCGGTGATGACACGACGTACCAGCTCCTCGAGATCCACCCACGCGCTGGTGGAGATCTCACCGGCCACGATGGCAACGCCTGTCTTGACGAGCGTTTCGCACGCGACGCGTGCCTGCTTGTCGCGCGCGATGATGGCATCGAGCACGGCGTCGGAAATCTGGTCGGCAATCTTGTCCGGATGCCCTTCGGACACGGACTCGGATGTGAAGAGTGAGTATTCGCTCATTGGTCCTCGACCCTCTTTTCGGATGCGGGGATGATTCGGCCACTGACGGCAGACTGCGTTGACGACCGAGTAGAAACACGCTTGCGGCGCACGATGAAGCTCAACACGGGCGGTTGAGCCTCGGGGGGGCGAGTTTACACGCCACTTATGTGAGTTCCTAGCGCAATGGGGCGCGTGGAGCCGTCCAATCGAGACCTTTTTGCGACAAGCGCTGCACACAGGGTAATAAGCCGTTGCCACCTTTGGACGAGCGCACATCCCGGATGCGATTTGCCGCGCCCTGTCATCTCGGTGACAATACCCGCCCGGAGATCACGCTCGGACGCGAGTCCGCGCGTACAAGGTTCACGCGACGCACTGTCCTTTCCGGCGCACTGTTTCAGGCGCACAGTCCTGAAGGAGACCCAGGCAGCAGCATGCCCTGGCTCTCGGGATGCACTGAGCGTCCGGCGCAGCACGCCGTGATTCATTGCCCCACTCTTGACGCCCGCAGGCGAGGAGCTACTGCATGCCTTCCCGTTTTGACCTGGCCAACGCCATCCGTGCACTTTCCATGGACGCCGTTCAGAAGGCCAAGTCTGGCCACCCCGGCGCCCCCATGGGCATGGCCGACATCGCTGAAGTGCTCTGGAACGACCACCTCAAGCACAACCCGGCCAACCCGAACTGGGCCGATCGTGACCGCTTCGTGCTGTCCAACGGCCATGGCTCCATGCTGCTCTACTCCCTGTTGCACCTCTCGGGTTATCAGCTGAGCCTTGAAGACCTGCAGAACTTCCGCCAGCTGCACGCCAAGACCGCCGGTCACCCGGAATACGGCTACGCGCCGGGCATCGAGACCACCACCGGTCCGCTGGGTCAGGGTCTGGCCAATGCCGTCGGCATGGCGATCGCCGAGAAGACACTGGCGGCGCAGTTCAACCGTCCGGGTCACACCGTCGTCGACCACACCACCTGGTGCTTCCTGGGTGACGGTTGCATGATGGAAGGCATCTCCCACGAGGTCGGCTCGCTGGCCGGCACCCTGGGTCTGGGCAAGCTGATCGCCCTGTATGACGACAACGGCATCTCCATCGATGGCGAAGTCGAAGGCTGGTTCACCGATGACACCGCCAAGCGTTTCGAATCCTACGGCTGGCACGTCGTCTCCAACGTTGACGGCCACAAGCCGGAAGAGATCAACGCCGCCATCGCCCTGGCCAAGAGCCACGACGACAAGCCGAGCCTGATCATCTGCAAGACCGTGATCGGCTTCGGCTCCCCGAACAAGGAAGGCACCGAGTCCTGCCACGGCGCGCCGCTGGGTGACGACGAAGTCGCTGCCACCCGCGAGAAGCTGGGCTGGACCCACGCGCCCTTCCACGTTCCGGAAGACATCTATCAGGGCTGGGACGCCAGCGAGCGCGGCGCCAAGCTCGAGAGCGACTGGGATGCACGCTTCGCCCGTTACGCCGAAGCACACCCGGAACTGGCCGCCGAGTTCACCCGTCGCCTGGAAGGCAAGCTGCCGCACGCCCTGACCAGCGAGAAGATGATCGAGGATGCCCAGGCCGCCGGCGACAGCCCGGCCTCGCGCAAGGCGTCCTTCGAGTGCCTGAACCAGCTCGGCCCGCAGCTGCCGGAACTGCTCGGCGGCAGTGCCGACCTGGCCCCGTCCAACCTGACCTTCTGGAAGGGCGCCCAGGCGATCACCCGCGAAGACTTCAGCGGCAACTACCTGCACTACGGTGTGCGTGAGTTCGGCATGGGCGCGATCATGAACGGCGCCGGTCTGCACGGCGGCTTCATCCCGTACGGCGCGACCTTCCTGATCTTCATGGAATACATGCGCAACGCCGTTCGCATGGCCGCCCTGATGGGCCAGCAGGCCGTCTACGTCTTCACCCACGACTCCATCGGTCTGGGCGAAGATGGCCCGACGCACCAGCCGATCGAACAGCTGACCAGCCTGCGCACCACGCCGAACCTGTCCACCTGGCGTCCGGCGGATGCCGTGGAGACAGCGGCGGCATGGGATGCAGCCATCAAGCGTCACTCCGGCCCGACCGCGCTGATCCTGTCGCGTCAGAACCTGCCGCACCAGAACCGCGACAAGGCCCAGCTGGCCAACATCAGCCGTGGCGGATACGTGCTGAAGGACGCCGCCAACGGCCAGCCGGAAGTGATCCTGATCGCCACCGGCTCCGAAGTCGGCCTGGCGATGGATGCCGCTGCCGAGCTGGAAGCCGCCGGTCGCGCCGTGCGTGTCGTGTCCATGCCGGCCACCGACCTGTTCGATGCGCAGGACGCGGAATACCGTGAATCCGTGCTGCCGTCTTCCGTCACCGCGCGCGTGGCGATCGAAGCCGGTCATCGTGACTACTGGTTCAAGTATGTCGGCCTGAACGGCGACATCATCGGCATGGAGACCTTCGGGGAATCCGCGCCGGCTGGCGACCTGTTCAAGCACTTCGGCTTCACGGTCGAGAACGTGGTCGAACGCGCCAACAAGCTGCTGGGCTGATCACCGCCTGACCCACCCCGCCGATGACGGAGTGGGATGCAGATCGACGCCGCCGCCTCCCGCTGGGAGCGGCGGCGTTTTCGTCTGTGCGACACTCGAGGAGCCCTCAAGCGTCACCGGCTGTCGCCTGTAGTCGACGTGGCTCACACGAGTCGCGACTTGATGACACGATTCATCCTGCATGAGCGGTCATTCTCCGGCGATCATGCCCACGACAGACAGCGCAGACGGCGACTACACAACCCCTCCAGTTGGGTAGTGTGACTACGTGTCCTTAGACGAAAAAAACCAGAAATCAGGCGCTTGCGCGCCTTTCGCTCCCTCCGCCCAGCAAAGCGATGCGCTACCATGGACCCCCTGAAAAACACTCGGAACACGACATCCTTGAACCACCAGCCGCCTCTGCCCACCGCCGATGCTCCCCAGGGAGACAAGGCGTCCCGACGCCAGGGAAACGCTCCCTTGCGAGTGGCCATCAATGGCTACGGACGCATCGGTCAGTGTGTGCTGAGAGCGCTGGTAGAACGTGAAGCACGCGGTGAGGCACTGCCGCTGGAAGTGGTCGCGATCAACGAGCTGTCAGACCTGGACACCATCACCTATCTGACCCGCTACGACACCACCCACGGCCGCTTCCCCGGCACGGTGGAACAGCGCGACGGCCAGCTGGTCGTCAACGGCCATGCGATCAGCATCCTGTCCGAGGCCAATCCAGATTGCCTGCCCTGGCGGGCATTGGGGATTGACCTGGTGCTGGAGTGCTCCGGCAGCTTCAAGGACCGCGCCACCGCCGAGCGTCATCTGGCGGCAGGCGCCGGACGGCTGCTGTTCTCCCAGCCCGGCGATACCGACGCCGATGTCGATGCCACCATCGTGTGCGGCATCAACCAGTCGGCGCTGGCCCCCGCCGAGGCGGGGCAGGCAGGCAGCGGCATGCGCATCGTCTCGGCAGCGTCGTGCACCACCAATTGCCTGATTCCGATTCTGACGGTGCTGGAAGAGGCCTTCGGACTGGAGCGCGGCGTCACCACCACGGTGCACTCGGCGATGAACGACCAGCCGGTGATCGACGCCTACCACCAGACGGACCTGCGCCTGACGCGCTCGGCGATGAGTTCGATCGTGCCGGTGGACACCGGCCTGGCCAAGGGCATCAACCGCCTGATGCCGCACCTGGAAGGACGCTTCGAATGTCTGCACCTGCGCGTGCCGACCATCAACGTGTCCTGCATGGACATGTCCATCGAGGTGAAGCGTGACGTGAGCGCGGATGAGGTCAATGACCTGCTGCGCGAGGCCTGCGCACAACGCCTGCAGGGCCTGATGGGATTGAGCGAGGAGCCGACGGCTTCCATCGACTTCAACCACGATCCGCGCTCGGGTATCGTGGATGCGACCCAGACCCGTGTTGCCGGCGGCCGGCTGATCAAGATGCTGTGCTGGTTCGACAACGAATGGGGCTTTGCCAATCGCATGCTGGACGTCGCCACCCATTGGCACGCCTGCGAGATGACAACGCCTCTGGCGAGGGAAGCTCTCTCCACCGATTCACGACCAAGGAACCCGTCATGAACGTGCAAACGATGACCGCC
Source organism: Cobetia sp. 1AS1 (assembly GCF_029846435.1). NCBI lineage: Bacteria > Pseudomonadati > Pseudomonadota > Gammaproteobacteria > Oceanospirillales > Halomonadaceae > Cobetia > Cobetia sp. 1AS1. The sequence continues at coordinate 305,839 of NZ_JARWKU010000003.1, read as the reverse complement.
CTCGACCTGTCCGGAAAGCGTGTGCTGATCCGCGAAGATCTCAACGTGCCGATCCGCGACGGTCAGGTGACCAGCGACGCGCGCATCCGTGCCAGCCTGCCGACCATCAAGGCGGCACGTGACGCCGGCGCACGCGTGATGCTGATGAGTCATCTGGGCCGCCCCACCGAGGGTGAGCCGGAAGACCAGTTCTCGCTGGCACCGGTCGCGGCACATCTGGGCGAGCTGCTGGGCAGCCCGGTGCGCCTGATCAACGACTACCTCGACACGGCACCGGATGTCGCCGAAGGCGAGGTCGTGCTGCTGGAGAACGTGCGCTTCAACAAGGGCGAGAAGAAGGACGAGGAATCCCTGTCCCGCGCCTACGCCGCGCTGTGCGATGTCTACGTGATGGATGCCTTCGGCACCGCGCACCGTGCCCAGGCCTCGACCCATGGCGTGGCACGCTTCGCACCGGACGCCTGCGCCGGCCCGCTGCTGGCCGCCGAGCTGGAAGCCCTCGAGAAGGCACTCGCCGCACCGCGTGCGCCGATGGTCGCCATCGTCGGTGGCTCCAAGGTCTCCACCAAGCTCGACGTGCTCAAGGCGCTGTCCGACAAGTGCCATCAGCTGATCGTCGGTGGCGGCATCGCCAACACCTTCATCGCGGCGGCCGGTTACAACGTCGGCAAGTCCCTCTACGAGGCTGACCTGCTCGATACCGCTCGCGCACTGATGGACAAGGTCGAGATTCCGCTGCCGACCGACGTCGTCGTCGCCACCGAGTTCTCCGACAAGGCCGAAGCCGTCGTGCGCGCCGTCGCCGACGTCCAGGACGACGAGATGATCCTGGATATCGGTCCGGAGACCGCCTCGCGCTTCGGTGCGCTGCTCAAGGACGCCGGCACCATTCTGTGGAACGGCCCGGTCGGCGTGTTCGAGATCGAACAGTTCGCCAACGGCACCGAGCAGCTGGCGATGGCCATCGCCGAGAGCGACGCCTTCTCCATCGCCGGCGGTGGCGACACCCTGGCGGCCATCGACAAGTACGACGTCGAGTCGCGCGTCTCCTACATTTCTACCGGTGGCGGCGCCTTCCTCGAATACGTGGAAGGCAAGGTACTGCCGGCCGTTGCGGCATTGGAAGCCGCAGCAAGCTGAACCCGCCTGTGTCCTCATTGGCGCAGGCTTAGAGTCACGGCCACAAGGTCGCTCCCCGTCAGCTGGCGGGGGGCACCCGACGCTTCTCCACTCGATTCCTCAAAAAGACAGGTGATGTCATGGCATTGATCAGCATGCGCCAGATGTTGGACCACGCAGCCGAGTACGGATACGGCATCCCGGCGTTCAACGTCAACAACCTCGAGCAGATGCGCGCCATCATGGAAGCCGCCGATCACACCGATTCTCCGGTGATCGTCCAGGCCTCCGCCGGCGCACGCAAATACGCGGGCGCGCCGTTCCTTCGCCACCTCATCCTGGCTGCGGTGGAAGAATTCCCGCATATCCCGGTGGTCATGCACCAGGATCACGGCACCTCGCCGGCAGTCTGCCAGCGCTCCATCCAGCTGGGCTTCAGCTCGGTGATGATGGACGGCTCGCTGGGCGAAGACGGCAAGACCCCGACCAGCTACGAATACAATGTCGATGTGACCCGCCGCACCGTCGAGATGGCCCACGCCTGTGGCGTGTCCGTCGAAGGCGAGCTGGGTTGCCTCGGCTCGTTGGAAACCGGCATGGCCGGTGAAGAAGACGGCATCGGTGCCGAAGGCAAGCTGGACCACGACCAGATGCTGACCGACCCGGAAGAAGCCGCCGACTTCGTCAAGAAGACCCACGTCGATGCCCTGGCCATCGCCATCGGCACCTCCCACGGCGCCTACAAGTTCACCAAGCCGCCGACGGGTGACACCCTGTCCATCCAGCGCATCAAGGAAATCCACGCCCGCATCCCCGAGACTCACCTGGTGATGCACGGCTCTTCCTCCGTGCCGCAGGACTGGCTGGAAATCATCAACGAATACGGCGGCAAGATTCCGGAAACCTACGGCGTGCCGGTCGACGAGATCGTCGAAGGCATCAAGCACGGCGTGCGCAAGATCAACGTCGACACCGATCTGCGTCTGGCCTCTACCGGTTCCATCCGTCGCTTCATGGCGCAGAACCCGTCTGAATTCGACCCGCGCAAGTACCTGAAGGAATCCGTGAAGGCGATGCGCGACATCTGCATCGCCCGCTACGAAGCCTTCGGTGCCGCCGGTCATGGCAGCAAGATCGACCCGATCAACCTCGAAGCGATGTTCGAGCGTTACAACCGTGGCGAGCTGGACCCGAAGATCAACTGATCGGGCGGCACCCGCCAAGGTCTCCCTGCCAGCCTGCCCGCACGCGAGCAGGCTGGCAGGGAATGAAGAGAAAGGCGGCCCTTCGGGGTCGCCTTTTTTATGCGCCTCAGGGTGCCAGCCTCTCGCGCACGCAGGTATCCTTTCGAGATTCCGTTTGGCATTGATCATTCATCACCGTATCGCAGGAGACATCATGGCCTCGCTCAAGGATCAACTGTCCGGGCTTGTCTATTCCACCGAACATGGCGCAACCTGCCCTGAGTGTCGGCGTGCCGAAGCCGAGTGCGAATGTGCCGACCTCGCCGAGCGTGAACGCCTGGCAAGCCTCGATGGCGTGGTGCGTATCCGTCGCGAGACCAGCGGTCGCAAGGGCAAGGGCGTGACCACCGTGAGCGGGATTCCGCTCGCCGAGAAGGAACTCAAGGCGCTGGCCAAGACTCTCAAGCAGCGGTGCGGCACTGGCGGCAGCCTCAAGGATGGCATCGTGGAGATCCAGGGCGATCACCGCGAGACGCTCAAGGCTGAACTCACGCGGATGGGCTATACCGTCAAGCTGGCCGGTGGCTGAACGCCTGCTGCGCGCACCTTTGCCTTCCATCTCGCTGCACAAGGGATTTCCATGATGAACTTCATCACGCCACGCCGGCCTTCGGCTCGCACGCTATCGCTCTCTGGCCTGCTGCTGGCCACGCTCGGGCTGGGTGGCTGCATGACCGGCCCGGACTTCACGCAGCTGGAGGCGCGCGTGGTGCCGCAGCAGGCCTTCACGGCACCGCCGGGTGCGATGCTGGAGGTGCGCCTGGTGGATGTCTCCCGCGCCGATGCCGAGGCCGGGCTGATTGCCAGTACCCGCTATGGCGGCCTGCGTGAAGGGCCTTTCCCGGTCAGCCTGCAGTACGATCGCAACGCCATCGAGGAAGGCCATCGCTATGCGCTGCAAGCCGATGTGCGCAGCGAGGGTCGCCTGTATTGGATCAATGACAGCGCGGTGCCGGTACTGGGTGACGCCAGCACCTCGCAGGGCGAGGTCGAGATCCCGCTCACGCCGCTGCCGCGTGCGCTGGGCCACTGATGGCGCGCTCGCCCGGCCCGATCAGTACGTTCGACTTGACCAGTACGCTCGACTTGACCAGTAGGCCCGTCTCTCACCGATAGGACACCCCAATGGATTGGCTGGAATACCTGTTACCTGTCTTCTTCCTTACCCCTCTGGGTGCCATCGCGCTGGTGGTGCTGGGCATGCGCGGTCTGCATGAGCGGCGCATCCAGTCGCCGCTGACCCGCCGCCAGCTGCGTGAACCGGGCCAGAGCCTGCGTGATCGTCTCGACGAGGCCTTCCAGGCGCTGTTTCTCGACGGGGCGCTCGGGCCGCTCATCACCTTGAGTCCGCTGGTCTACGGCATGGGGCGCATGGTATTCGGTGAAGAGCAGAACTGGCTGGAATGGGCCGCCTACGGTCTGGCCTGTGCGCTGCTGGTGCTGGTATTCGCGCTGCGCCTGACGCGACACTTCCAGCGCATCCGCAAGCTCAAGCTGGGGCTGGCCTGCGAGCTGTCCATCGGTCAGGAACTCGACCAGCTGATCCGCCCGGAACAGCTGACCAGCATGGTCTATCACGACGTGCCGGCCGATGGCTTCCATATCGATCATCTGGTGGTCACCCCCGCCGGCGCCTACGCCATTCGCACCAAGGCGCGCTCGCGGCCGCTGGATGCGCTGGGCGCACTCAAGGATGAGGTCAAGCTCAAGGATGGTCGCCTGTACTTCCCGGGCTATCGCGAGCGCAAACCACTGCGCGAGACACGTACCGCACGCGACTGGACAGCCGCCTGGCTGAAGCGTGAATGCGGTGTCGACGTGCCGGTGCAGGGGCTGCTGGCGCTGCCGGGCTGGCAGATCGTGCGCGAGGGGACCCAGCGCGAGAATGACCCCGAGGTCGTCAATGGCGAGGGCCTGGCCGAGTGGCTGAGCACCCATTGCATGGCCCCCGAAGAGGGTTGCCCGACCCTGGATGACGCCCTCAAGCAGCGCATCAACGAGGCGATTCTCGACCGCGTTCAGGCCGAGCGCCTCGCCACCAACTGATCCTCCGCCATGCTCCGGCCCCTCGGAGCATGGCCGCGCCAGACAAAGGCTTGCCAAGGCGCCCCGCCCGGCGTTAAATACGCGCCGGCCCAGCCTTGGCAACCTTATCGCGCTATCGCAATGATGGCGCTCTTGGCGACATATCCCGCATGAAACTCATCACCTTCGACGCTTTTCGTACCCTCGGCATTCCCGGTGTTCGTTATATCAAGCCGGAGCGCATGCTGGATCACCTCGACGAGATCCGCGCCGCCGATATCCTGCTGTTCCCCGAATACTGGCAGATCACCACCCTGGTCTACGGCCTCGGCAAACGCATCTTCCCCAGCCTGCCCAGCTACGCGATCGGCCACGACAAGGTCGAGCAGACACGCGTCTTTCAGGCCATCTGCCCGGACAATGTGCCACCGACCGAGATTCGCGGCGCCAGCCGTCAGGCAATCGACGATATCGAGGCGCGCTTCGGCTACCCGCTGATCGTCAAGGAAGTCAAAAGCTCGATGGGCGTCGGCGTGAAGCTGATCCAGTCGCGTGGCGAACTGGAAGCGCATGCGGCGGAGCATCCGGTGCTGTATGCCCAGCCGCGCCTGGAGATCGACCGCGACCTGCGCATCGTGGTGGTGGGTGGCGAAGTCATCACCGCCTACTGGCGCGTCACGCCGCTGGGCGGCTATCGCTCCAATGTCAGTCAGGGCGGCGAGACGGCCTACGACAATATCCCGGCGCCCGCCATCGCCCTGGCCCTGCACCTGGCCGAGGCATTGAGTGTCGATCATGCCGGCTTCGATATCGCGATGGTCGATGGCCATCCGCTCGTGTTCGAGTTCAACCGCCTGTTCGGCAATCAGGGCATCCCGGACAGCTCGCGGCGCATCGGTGCCGCCATCCTCCGCCATCTGGCGCTCGACAGCAGCGACAACGACCCGACGCCACCGCTACTGACGCCGCGCCGGGTGCGCCGCGCGACACTCGAGGAAACCGGCTGACGCCTTGCGGGCGTACGCCCTTGCCTGCCCTGAACGACAAGACGCCGCCCAATGGGCGGCGTCTTGTCGTCTGACACTGGCCGTTCAACCGGCCAGGCGGTTCATCTCCTCACAGGCGTGAGGGACGGCTGTGCGGGTCGCCTTCGATATGATCCTTGGGCGGGTCCTGCACCGGCTTGCCGGCGGCGGGAATGTCATCTTCCGGCAGATCCCATGAGCCCTCTTCCGTCCAGGGGTCATCTGCCGGGAATTCCTCGATGTTGATTTCCTTGACCGTGTAATCCGGCTGGTAGCGCAGGTCATAGTGCGCGGCACGCACGATGGAGATGCACAGCATCAAGGCCACTGCCAATAATGGCACCCCCCCGATGATGGAGGCCGTCTGCAGGGTCTCCAGCCCGCCGATGAACATCAGCACGATGGGCATGAACGACAGGGCGAAGGCCCAGAACAGGCGGTTCCAGCGCATCGGCTCTTCATCGACTTCCTTCTGGACCACAGCGGCCAGAATGTAGGAGATGGAGTCGAAGGTGGTCGCGGTGAAGATCAGCGCCAGCAGCGTGAAGGCGAAGATCACCACGTAGTCCAGCGGCAGCGTGTGCAGCATCGCGAAGATGGCCGCGGTCGGGCTCTGGTCATTGAGGATGGTGACCACGTCCAGCTCACCGGACAGCTGCAGGTAGAGGCCGTAATTGCCCATCACCATGAAGAACAGGAAGCAGCCCATGGTGCCGAAGAACATCGAACCGGCGACCATGGCGCGGATGGTGCGGCCCCGCGAGATACGCGCGATGAACAGCCCCACGCTGGGCGCGAATACCAGCCACCAGGCCCAGTAGAAGATGGTCCAGTCCTGCGGGAAGTGCGTGTCCTCGAAGCCCTTGAACTCGGCGAACGGCTCAAGCCAGGTGGCCATGTGGATCAGATTGCTCATCACGCGGCCCAGCGCATCCAGGCCGGTATTGGCCATGAACAGGGTCGGCCCCGCGATGAAGATGAACAGCAACAGGCCGACCGCCAGCCAGAAGTTGATGTCTGACAGCAGCTTGATGCCCTTCTTGAGGCCCACGTAGGCGCTGTAGCCGAACAGGGCGGTACACACCAGCAGCACCACGATCTGCGTGGTCAGCGACTTGGGCACTCCGAACAGCTCGTGCACCCCCTCGTTGATCATCGGCGCCGCCAGACCCAGGGTGGTAGCACCGCCGCCCAGCATGCCGAAGATGAAGCTGATATCGATCAGCTTGCCCAGCCAGCCATGCGCCAGCTTTTCGCCCAGCACCGGCATCAGCGCCTCGGAAATCTTCAGCACGCTGTGGTGACGCACGTAGTAGAAGTAGGCAATCGGCACGGCGGGAATCAGGTAGATCGCCCATGCCAGCGGACCCCAGTGGAAGATGCCGTAGGCCGCCGCCCATTCCGCTGCCTCCGGTGTCTGGCCTTCCACATGGAACGGGGGCGACTGATAGTAGTAGACCCACTCGATCATCGACCAGTACAGGATGGAGGCCCCGATACCGGCACAGAACAGCATCGCCGCCCACGACACGATGGAGAATTCGGGCTTCTCCTCGGCATCACCGAGCTTTATCTGACCGATGTCGCTGAAGATGATGTAGATCATGAAGCCGCCGGCCCCCACGCCGAGCAGCAGATAGAGCACGCCGAGCTTGCTGGTGACGAAGTTCTTGGCCGCCGATACCCACATCGCGCCCTGCTCGGGGAAGATGACCAGGGGCAGCGTCACTGCCAACAGCAGGAAGATCGAGCCGAAGAAGGTCGGCTTGTCGATCATGTCGAAGGGCTTTTCCGGCCGATCCCCCGCCGCCCTGGCGGATACCTTTCGGGTTTCCTTGCTCATATATAAGCCTCATTTATCGTTATTGCTATGCATGATAACAGCTTATCATGAGTGATTGCGATACACGCATCCCCACTGCGTACAATCCTAGTACAACGATCCAAGCGGCTACGTAAAGTTAATTTAACGCAAGCAAGTCATTTATTAGCGCATGGCAGGCCTTGGCGTTCAGGCCAAGAGAAGAGCAGGAAGCACGACGACAGGGCTGGCAGCGACAGGCAATTCAGCAGGGAAGACACAGCCAGAACAGGCAGCGCAGAGGTGGATAGCAGCAGGAGAGAAGGCCCATAGGGGTAAGACGCAGGAAAAGCGGCAAATGTCAGGCCGGACAGCAGGCATCCACCAGGGTACGGCACTGCTGCCGCTCCCTGGTGGAAGTAATCAGGCTTGAGATGATCGGGCTGATGGCGCCTCGGGCTCAGTCGCCGCGCAGGCGCCCGCCCATCTCCTGGGCGAGATCCACCGCGAAGTGGTCCGTCATGCCGCCGATGAAGTCGAGCATGCGCCGATAGCTGCGGTAGAGATCCCAGTCCTTGGTCGGCGTGTTCTCGCCGATCAATGCCAGCACACGTTGATGCTTGAAGCTGGAGCGCCCCTTGGTATGCAGCTCATGCGCAGCGCCGATGAAGGCCTCGAGCAGGATACCCAGCGTGGTGTAGGCGCCGATCTCCAGCTTGGCCTTGCGCTCGTTGCGGAAGATCTTCTGGCGCGCCAGATTCTTGGCTTCCCGCACGCCCCAGCCGAGGTCGGGGTGGCACAGGTCGAGCAGGTCTTCACTGAGCGTGCCGGCCAGCAGTTCCGTCTCGCGCTGCACGAAAGCCTCGGCGACATCATTGACGGCACGCTCCATCGCCGCGCCTCTCAACGCCGCCACCTTGCGCCGCTGGGAGGTGCCGCGGGCGACCATCTCCTGATATTCGCGCGGCTCGCCACCGCTGATGCCGGTGAGAATCTCGAACACCTCCTCGAACTGCAGGATGCCCATCTCGAGGCCATCTTCCAGGTCCAGCAGCGCATAGCAGATGTCATCGGCGGCCTCGACCAGCCACGCCAGCGGGTGACGGCACCAGCGGCCATCGGCCCGCGCCAGCAAACCGCAGCGCTCGGCGACCTGATCCAGCAGCACGCGCTCGCTCTGATAGCAGCCGAACTTGCCGCCCGCCGTGGCGTGCTCCACCGTCCACGGGTACTTGAGCAGCGTGCCCAGCGTCGCTGCCGTCAGGCGCATGCCGCCATGGAACTGGTTGTATTCGATCTGGGTGACGATGCGAAAGCCCTGGGCATTGCCTTCGTAGGTGAGCAGGTCCTCGCGCTCGGCATCGCTCAGCCCGGCCAGCCGACCGTGATCACTGGCGGCCTCGGCGGCGAACCAGTCGCGGATGGCGTACTCTCCGGCATGCCCGAAGGGCGGGTTGCCGATGTCATGCCCCAGGCAGCCGGTCTGGACGATGACGCCGAGATCCGACGGTGTGATCCAGTCGGGCAACTGCTCCTTGAGCTTCTCGCCGACCATCATGCCCAGCGAGCGACCGACGCAGCCGACTTCCAGCGAGTGGGTCAGGCGCGTGTGGATGTGGTCGTTGTCGGTCAGCGGGTGGACCTGGGTCTTGCGCCCCAGGCGACGGAAGGAGCCCGCGAACACGATGCGGTCGTGGTCCTTGTGGAAGGGTGTCCGCCCCATCTCACGCGATACGGTGCCCGGTGCGTCATGCAGGCGACTCGGTTCCAGCAGTCGCTCCCAGCTCATCGATGACATCAGGCAACTCCTTGGCAGGCGCCGAGTATTGGCGCCGACGAGCAGATAACAGGTGAATGACGCGCATAAAAAAGAGAACAGGGATTGTGGCACCCTGTTCTCCTTGTCTCCAGCCCACTCAGGCTGTCCTCAGTCCTCGGCCAGCGCCGGCAACAGCACCTTGAGCTTGCGGGTCAGGGTGTTGCGGCCCCAGCCCAGCAGCTCGGCGGCTTCGCCCTTGCGGCCACCGGTATGCTTGAGAGCCGTCTCGATCAGGATGCGCTCGAAATCGGGCACCGCCTCTTCCAGCAGATGGGTGTGGCCGGCGGCGAGTGCGCGGTCCGCCCATTCGCGGAAGGCACCACGCCAATCGCCGGAGGCCGCCTCGGTGCCGCTGGCATCGCGCAGCTCCGGCGGCAGGTCCTCGATCATCACTTCACGCCCCGAGGCCATCACCGTCAGCCAGCGACAGGTGTTCTCGAGCTGGCGCACGTTGCCCGGCCAGTCGAAGCGCGTCAGGTGCTTCTCCGCGGCCTCCGTCAGCACCTTGGGCTCAGTCGACAGCTCACGCGCGGCCTCGCCCAGGAAGTGGCTCATCAGGCGCGGAATGTCTTCGCGGCGCTCCGACAGGCGCGGCAGATGCACGCGAATCACATTGAGGCGGTGGAAGAGATCCTCACGGAAACGCCCATCCTCGACCAGCTTTTCCAGATGCTGGTGCGTCGCGGCGATGATGCGCACGTCGACCTTGACCGGCGTGATGCCACCGACACGATAGAACTCGCCATCGGCCAGCACGCGCAGCAGGCGGGTCTGGGTCTCGGCGGGCATGTCACCGATCTCATCGAGGAACAGCGTGCCGCCATCGGCCTGCTCGAAGCGCCCGCGGCGCAGCGCCGTGGCGCCGGTGAAGGCGCCCTTCTCGTGGCCGAACAGCTCCGATTCCATCAGGTCCTTGGGAATCGCCGCCATGTTGAGCGCGATGAACGGCTTGGCGGCGCGCGGCGAGTGCTGATGCAGCGCCTGGGCCACGCGCTCCTTGCCGGTACCGGACTCGCCGTTGATCAAGACGGTGATATGCGACTGAGACAGGCGGCCGATGGCGCGAAAGACTTCCTGCATCGCCGGCGCTTCGCCGATGATTTCCTTGGTCAGCCCTTCCGGCACGGCGGCGGGCGCCTTGGATTCGCGGGCATGCGCCACGGCGCGCCGTACCAGCGCCAGCGCTTCATCGACATCGAACGGCTTGGGCAGGTATTCGAAGGCGCCGCCCTGATAGGAGGCCACGGCGCTGTCGAGGTCGGAATGCGCCGTCATCACGATGACGGGCAGGTCCGGGTACTTCTCGCGCACGCGCGCCATCAGGTCCAAACCATCGGTTCCGGGCATGCGGATATCGGTGATCAGGACATCCGGGCACTGGCGCATGATGCTGGCTTCGGCCTGATCGGCACGCTCGAAGGTTTCCACCTCGAGGTCGGGTTGTGCCAGAGCGCGCTCCAGCACCCAGCGAATGGCACGGTCGTCATCGACGATACAGACGCGGGCAGTCTCGCTCATGTGTGATCTCCAGAAGTGCCGGCTAGCGGAATGAGTAAACGGAATTCGGTATGGCCGGGGCGCGAGTCACACTCGATCAGCCCCTGATGCTGGTGCAGGATGCCCTGGGCGATCGACAGCCCGAGCCCTGAGCCTTCGGCGCGCCCCGAGACCATCGGGTAGAACAGCGTCTCGCGCAGGCTCTCCGGAATGCCGGGGCCGTTGTCGATGATCGCCAGCTCACAGACCAGCCGGTGGCGCTCATGGCCCAGCGTGAACTGCCGGCGAGCGCGGGTCCGCAGCGTGATCTCGTAAGGGGCGGCGTCAGGCTGCGGTGAATCGGGCTGTGGCTGCTCATTGAGGGCCTGGGTGGCATTGCGCGCGATGTTGAGCACCGCCTGGATCAGCTGACCTTCGTCGCCGATCACCTCCGGCAGGCTCGGGTCGTAGTCGGCGCTCAAGGTGATGGCGCTGCCTTCCGCCTGCAGCAAGGCCCGCACCCGCTCGGTCACCGCATGCACATTGACCGGCGCCTGCAGCGGCGGCCGGTTCGGCCCGAGCATGCGATCGACCAGATCACGCAGGCGGTCCACCTCCTCGATGATGATGCGCGTGAATTCCACCATCTGCGGTTCGGGCAGATCACGTTCGAGCAGCTGGGCGGCGCCACGAATGCCGCCGAGCGGATTCTTGACCTCATGCGCGAGACCACGCGTCAGCACCTTGACCGCCTCCTGGCGGGCGATCAGCGCTTCTTCGCGCGAGATCTGCATCAGGCGGTCACGCGGTTCTATCTCGACCAGCAGTTCATTGGCGCTGATGGGCGTCGCGGTGAAATCCACCGTCAGCGCTTCATTGGCCGCGTTGATGATCTCGGCCTCACGCTGGGTGTAGGGGTGCTGTTCCTCCAGCGCCTTGCGCAGCACATTGATCAGGGTGTCATCCAGCCCGGTCATGTTGTCGGGCGTACTGCCCTTCACACGCACCAGACTCACCGCCAGCAGCGTCTCCGCGGCGGGATTCATCCAGACCATCTGCAGCTGTGAGTCCAGCACCACCACGGCAGTGTTCAGGTGTTCGAGCAGTCGTTGATGCATGGGTTTGTTCGCCATCTGCAGTACGTCTCCCTGTTCTGCAATAACCGCGCCAGTCTGGTGCAGGCACCGAGAACACGGCGTCCGATGCTGTGCAACCATTTCTGGCCCCTCATATTGGCACCAAAATGGTGCAGGCGGAAAATCGCGCTCGAGCTCGCGCTGCCTCACTTCACCGCCAGGCGGTCCGACATCGACTGGCCCGGACACGAAAAAGCCGCCCGAAGGCGGCCTGTCAGCGAAGGAGAAACGCGCGAAGAAAAAGGCCGCCCAGACGCTGCTAGCCACCGCCAGCATTGGCAGGGTTGTTGGGGTTGCGAGGCAGATTGACGCTGGCGCGCTGCACATAGACCACCTTCGGCTCACTGGTCTGGCGCACGCGGCCGGTGGAATCCAGCAGCTCCGCCTGGATGACATGCTTGCCACGCTCCAGCGCCGGCACCATGAAGACGGTGCTGTGCATGGCGGATTGAGACGGCGCGCCGTCCACGGTCACGCGCACCTTGTCTTCCGGGCGCAGCTTGGGCTCGATTCCCAGGCGCACCGCCAGATTGCCCGCCTGCCCGGTCTGCAGCGTCTCCTCGTTGGACGGGCTCTGGATGGTGAAGGTGGTATAGCCACGGAAGGCCACATCCACCGCAGGCGCCCGGGTGCGGGTGCTCTCGCTGGATGAGGAAGAACTCACGCGCGACGACGTACTGCGCCGCGGCGGCAGGGATTCCGTCGACGGCACCACGCTGAGCGGCGTCAGCTGCACCTTGCTGCCGCCCGCAGGCTGATCACTGAAGACGACGTTGCCGTTGGCATCGACGTGACGATAGACCTGGGCCGCCTGAAGATCGAACGACAGGCTCGACAGCATCAGCGTCGCTGCCAGCAGCAGGCACTGCAGTGGCTCGGGGCGCGCTGCTGGCAGTGCACGCGAGTCAGTCGCGGGGTTCGCGACGCGCAGGGAGGATACGAAGGGCCACATCCGAAGATTCCTGAAGAGAGTCATGGGAGGCCAGAAGCCGCAGGCAGCTCCAGCGGGTTGGGTCTATCGACAGGCGATCCTGCTGCCTGATGACAAGGCTAACAAGTTACAAAGCTTACCGCGTTGATGCCAGCATTTGGGGCCTTCGACAAGATGCCTGTGTGCATTGACTGTCACGCAAGGCTACCACCGCGCCCTCCGCGCCTGTCATCAGCATGGCCGATCTCAGGGAAAAGGATCAGGGCAGAGCAAAGGATCAGAGCAAAGAGATAGAACGAAACAGGGCCACAACGAAAAACAGGGCCACAACGAAAAACAGGGCCACAACGAAAACAGGGCCACACCTGTCGGTATGGCCCTGCTGTCGTCATCGTCCGGGGATGGCCTTCACCTGGAAGGCACTCCGTCAGATGGCGTGGCTAGCGAATGTCTGCCTCAACCTCTGCAGTACTTAGACGCTGCTGTACTTAGACGCTGTAGTACATGTCGAATTCGAGCGGGTGAGTCGCCATGCGCAGGCGCTGGACGTCTTCGCCCTTCAGCTCGAGGTAGGCATCGATCATGTCGTCGGTGAAGACGCCGCCCTGGGTCAGGAACTCACGATCGCCGTCCAGCGCGGTCAGGGCCTGTTCGAGGCTCTCGGCCACGGTCGGAATGGACTTGGCTTCTTCGGCCGGCAGGTCGTAGAGGTTCTTGTCCATCGCGTCGCCCGGGTGGATCTTGTTCTTGATACCGTCGATACCGGCCATCAGCATCGCGGAGAACGCTAGGTACGGGTTGGCCGTCGGATCTGGGAAACGCGCCTCGACACGCTTGCCTTTCGGGCTGGCGGTGTACGGGATACGGATGGAAGCGGAGCGGTTGCGGGCAGAGTAGGCCAGCATGACCGGCGCTTCGAAGCCCGGCACCAGACGCTTGTAGGAGTTGGTGGACGCATTGGTGAAGGCATTCAGCGCACGAGCGTGCTTGATGATGCCGCCAATGTAGTAGAGGGCCATTTCGGACAGACCCGCGTACTCGTCACCGGCGAACTGGTTGTCGCCATCCTTCCAGAAGGACTGGTGAACGTGCATGCCGGAACCGTTGTCACCGACCAGCGGCTTGGGCATGAAGGTCGCGGACTTGCCGTAGGCGTGAGCCACGTTGTGGATCACGTACTTGAGTTCCTGAACCTCATCGGCCTTCTTGACCAGGGTGTTGAACTTGACGCCGATCTCGTTCTGGCCGGCGTTCGCCACTTCGTGGTGGTGAACTTCGACTTCCTGACCGATGGCTTCCAGGGTGTTGCACATGGCAGCACGGATATCGTGGAAGCTGTCGATCGGCGGGACCGGGAAGTAGCCGCCCTTCAGACGCGGACGGTGACCCAGGTTGCCACCTTCCGGCGTGGAATCGGTCGCCCAGGCACCTTCTTCGGAAGAGATCTTGAACATGGAACCGTTCATCTCGTTCTTCCAGTGCACTTCGTCGAAGATGAAGAATTCCGGCTCCGGACCGAAGAAGGCGGTGTCGCCCAGACCGGTGGACTTCAGGAATTCCTCGGCACGCTTGGCGACGGAACGCGGATCGCGCTCATAGCCCTGCATGGTGGCCGGCTCGATGACGTCGCAGCGCAGCACCAGGGTGGTGTCTTCGGTGAACGGGTCGAGGAAGGCAGTGCCGTCGTCCGGCATCAGGATCATGTCGGATTCGTTGATGCCCTTCCAACCTTCGATGGAGGAACCATCGAACATCTGGCCGTTCTCGAAGAATTCCTCATCCACTGTACGCGCCGGGATGGAGACGTGCTGCTCCTTGCCCTTGGTGTCGGTGAAGCGCAGATCAACCCACTTGACTTCGTGTTCTTCAATCAGGGCAAGTGTCTTCTCAGCCATGGTAATTCTCCGATGGAGCCGGCGGCTCTGGTTACAGTTGGTGTCAGCGTTGTCTGGGGTTATTGCTCTATTTTGTAAGCCTTTTCTCTCATGGTCGGCGTCGTTATGCCAGCCATCAGACAGGATGCTCTAACAATGCAGCGAGCGTGCCAGAATGGCGCACGCCGCATCGGTCATTTCAGTAAGCTCATGAATATGCTGAAAAAAAACATCACCATCTTCATGCATGCAGCACGGAAACCCGACCAAAGATGGGCCGACAAGGTGCAAAAATTCTTGCCGCGCAGTGCAGATTCATCATTTGAGTGCACCAAAAAACGCCATTGCGCCACATTGGTGCAAAACGCTGAATCCCGGGAGTTCCCCGCTCACACCCGATGATCACGTCAGCATCACATTGCGGTCATTTCTTTCTTTCATCCTCATGTTTGCCTCGACTCACAAGTTTTTTTCATCCGCGACAAGGGCGCGGAAAAGACTTGAGAGACAACCATTTGGGCACTTCAGGCCAATTGAAGGCACTCGCTGACTCGCCTCGTGAATGCACGATGCTGGCAGGAGGCATGCCATGCCCCCTATAATGCGCCCCAAATCACAAGCGCCCGGTACGCGAGCGCCCATTTTCCGCACAGGTTCCCGTCGTGATCGAGAAACTTCGCAACATAGCCATCATCGCCCACGTTGACCACGGTAAAACTACCCTGGTCGACAAGCTCCTGAGTCAGTCTGGCACCCTGGACCGCAAGGCCGAGGGTCAGGAACGCATCATGGATTCCAACGACCAGGAAAAAGAGCGCGGCATCACCATTCTCGCGAAGAACACCGCGATCCAGTGGAACGACTACCACATCAACATCGTGGATACCCCTGGGCACGCTGACTTCGGTGGCGAAGTCGAGCGCGTGATGTCCATGGTCGATTCCGTGCTGCTGCTGGTCGATGCCGTCGATGGCCCGATGCCGCAGACTCGCTTCGTGACCCAGAAGGCATTCGCCCAGGGCCTGAAGCCGATCGTCGTCGTCAACAAGATCGACCGTCCGGGCTCTCGTCCTGACTGGGTCGTTGACCAGATCTTCGATCTGTTCGACAACCTGGGCGCGACTGACGAGCAGCTCGACTTCCCGATCATCTACTGCTCTGCCCTCAACGGCATTGCCGGTATGGATCCGGAAGACCTGAAAGACACCATGGACCCGATGTTCCAGTCCATCGTCGACATCGTCGAGCCGCCGAAGGTCGAGCTGGACGGCCCGTTCCAGATGCAGATCTCCGCACTGGACTATAACAGCTACGTCGGCGTCATCGGTCTGGGTCGCATCAAGCGCGGCGCCGTCAGCCCGGGTCAGCAGGTTTCCATCATCACCAAGGAAGGCGCTGTCCGTAAGGGCAAGATCGGCCAGGTCATGACTCACATGGGTCTGGACCGCGTGCAGACCGACAAGGCGACTGCCGGCGACATCGTCTGCATCACCGGTATCGAGAACCTCGCGATCTCCGACACCATCTGCGACACCGCCACTGTCGAGGCGCTGCCGCCGCTGACCGTCGATGAGCCGACCGTCTCCATGACCTTCCAGGTCAATGACTCTCCGTTCGCCGGTCAGGACGGCAAGTTCGTCACCAGCCGCAACATCCGTGAGCGTCTGGAACAGGAACTGATCCACAACGTCGCGTTGCGCGTCGAGCCAGGCGAGACTCCGGAGAAGTTCGTCGTCTCCGGTCGTGGTGAGCTTCACCTCTCCGTTCTGATCGAGTCCATGCGTCGTGAAGGCTTCGAACTGGCCGTGGGCCGTCCGGAAGTGATCATCAAGGAAATCGACGGCAAGAAGCAGGAACCGTACGAAGAAGTCATCATCGACTGTGAAGAGCAGCACCAGGGCTCCATCATGGAAGAGCTGGGCTACCGCAAGGGCGAGCTGACCAACATGAACCCGGATGGCAAGGGTCGTGTGCGTCTGGACTTCATCATCCCGTCTCGCGGTCTGATCGGCTTCCGTGGCCAGTTCCTGACCATGACGTCCGGTACCGGCATCCTGACCAGCCGCTTCGATCACTACGGTGATCTGAAGGAAGGCGCAGGCGTCGAGCGTCGCAACGGCGTCATGATCTCCATGGTGCCGGGCAAGGCACTGTCCTACGCCCTGTACACCCTGCAGGAACGTGGCAAGCTGATCATCGGTCACGGTACCGAAGTCTATGAAGGCATGCTGGTCGGTATCCACAACCGTGCCAATGACCTGGTCGTGAACCCGACCAAGGCCAAGAAGCTCGATAACATGCGTTCTACCGGCAACGATGAAAACATCGTGCTGACGCCGCCGATTCGTTTCACCCTGGAACAGGCGATCGAGTTCCTGGATGCCGATGAGCTGGTGGAAGTCACTCCGCTGCACATCCGTATCCGCAAGAAGCACCTGAAAGAGAACGAGCGCAAGCGCGCCAGCAAGTAAGCTGGCCCAGCCTGCCCCCTGCCTGATGGCAGGGGGCATCGTGCTCAAACGCAAAAGACCCGCCAACTCGGCGGGTCTTTTGCGTTTGAGCACTTTTCGCTGTTGCCGCAAAGGGCAGCATGACCATCTCTCTAATACTTATGAATGTCATTGCAGGAAGTGCGTCGCTATTAGGGCTCGCAGAATAAGGGAACTTTGCGCGATACCTTGGCCTGAGGCATCTCTAACACTTAAATGAGGGTTATATGAGGCATATTCGTGTTGCGCATATAGCATATTCATTCAGAGCATCTCATAAGCAGCCGATGCCGACGCGCAACATGATGCCTTGATTTCTTTACAGGGCGCAATTACACGTCATCGAGCGAGGATTAATCGTCGAATTCTAATGATGCGTCGCGTTTGAACGACGCAAAAACGAGACGTCGATGCGCAGTCACTAGGGTCAACGCAACGGAGCAGGTATCTTCTGCCGGAGCTTTCTTTATGCATATCCTGCAGTTAACGAAGACTTGTTCGCCACACGCCACCCGGAGCAGGGTCCTCTTACCGATCCTCGTGAGCACTCGCCATGTGTCGCCATTGCCAAGCCCGGTGTGTGCAATGCGTCACGAATACGCTCCAGAAGACCCGTATGAAAGGATTCAGCAATGAGCATCAAGCAACGCCTCGAAGTCCTGCCATGGGACACGCTGGCGCGTTACCGCCTGATCGAGATCATCGCCTTGTGGGAGGGGCGAGTCACTTCGCGTCATCTGGGCAACGCCTTCGGTATCGCCAGACAGCAAGCCTCGCGCGTCATGAAGACCTACCGCGAGACGGTCGCCGAGAACAATCTCGAGTATGACCCCGTCATCAAGGGCTACCGTCCGTCGGCGAATTTCTGCCCCATGCTGACGCGGGGTGAGGTCGATGAATACCTGCAATTGCTGGGCAATCACGACAATCTGAATCCGCATTTCACCGGGTTGGGGCTAGGTCAGGCAAACACCGAGGCCCTGCGCCTGCCGTCACGCAGCGCCAGTCCGCCGGTGGTCAGGGCCTTGATCGAAGCCGCCAGTCAGGGCGCGCGTCTCGAGGTGACCTATGCCTCTCTCAACTCCCCCCAGGGGGAGGAGCGCATCCTGTGTCCGCATACGCTGGTCTACGCCGCTGGCCGCTGGCATGTGCGCGCCTTCTGCGAGAAGAACCGGGCTTTTCGTGACTTCGTGCTGTCTCGATTCCGCGCGGTGCCGGAGCTGTTCGGTGAAGCCCTCGAGGGCAGCCAGCGCGAGTGCGATGAAGGCTGGGAGACGCGAGTCACCTTGAAGCTGGGTGCCGATCCGCGCCTGACGCCCGCCGAGCGCGGCCTGATAGAACAGGACCACGGCATGGTGGATGGCGAGCTGCACCTGCCGACACGCGGCGCCCTGGTGCAGTACGTCCTGCGCGAGCTGGGCATCAATCCGGACCATCTGGAAGAGTCTCCCCGCGCCCAGCAGCTGGTCGTGCTCAATCGCGACGAGATCACTGACTGGCTGTTCGTCAGCTCCAGCGCCTGACGCGGGAGTGAGCGGGTCTGTCCTCGCGCTGACCTCAGTTGCCTGAATGGGCTATCCATCGCCGAGCGAAGTTTATATGATGACTTCTGCACACAGTCCTTCGCCCTTCCCGGCGGAGGGCTGTTTTTTTGGTGTCCAGCAAGGCCTTGCTCGCAAGGGGCTGACACCACGACTGACAGGAGGTCTCATGGCCACACTTCCCTCGATCATCATCAATCGTCTGGACGCCGAACGCCTCGAGCGCCTGATTGATCGCGTTGCCGCCGCCGACCGTCAGGTGGCAGAACAGCTTGAGGATGAGCTGGAGCGCGGCGAGGTCGTCGAGCCTCACGAGGTGCCCGCCGATATCGTCAGCATGAACAGCCGCGTGGAGTTCACGGACCTGACCCGCCAGCAGACTCTGGTGCGCACGCTGGTCTATCCGCATGCGCTGCTCGGCCAGCAGGATGGCCTGTCAGTGCTGGCGCCACTGGGGGCTGCCCTGCTCGGCCTCAAGGTCGGCAGCCTCATCGAGTGGCGGCTGCCGGATGGCAGCCTGCACGAGGTGCGTATCGAGGCGCTGCATTACCAGCCGGAAAGTGCCGGCGACCTGCACCGCTGACAGCGCCTAGCGCATCAGCAGGCGGCGGATAAGACCATGGATGGCGCGCGCTGTCGGCCCATCGGCATAGGGCGGATACATCAGCCGCGCGCCATTCATGCGCCCCTTGGCGAAGATTCCCTTGGCCTTGCTGAGCGTCTGGAAGCCTTCCTTGCCATGATAATGGCCCATCCCCGACGGCCCGATGCCGCCGAACGGCATGTCATCCTGCGCCACATGCAGCAGGGTGTCGTTCAGACACATTCCGCCCGCATGCGTGCCCTCGGTGACCCGCTGCTGTTCATGCTTGTCGTGGCCGAAGTAATACAGCGCCAGCGGCCGGGGCCGGGCGTTCACATAGGCCATCGCGACGGACAGCGTATCCGCCGGTGCCTCAAGCAACGTGTCCTTCACACTCGTCTCGCCCTCCGCCTCATCCACTGCCCCCGGGTCCGACAGGCCGACGATCGGCAGCAGCGGGCCGAAGATTTCTTCCTGCATCACGCGCATCTCATCCGTTACCTCGAGCAACGCCAGCGGCGGCATCAGACGCTTCTCGACCAGCTCCGGGTCATTCCAGTCGGGGCTGTCGACCAGAGGCCTGAGTGTCGCACCCTTCGCCAGGGCGTCCTCGAGCACCTCTCGCAAGCGCTGGTACTGACGCTGATTGATGATGCGCGAATAGTCCTGCGTCTCGCAGAAGCGCGGATAGAAGCGCTGGAAGGCCTCGCCCAGTGCCGTGACCAGCAGCGGGACCTGGTCCTCACTGCACAGCACATAGTCCGGCGCGACGCAGGTCTGGCCGGCGTTCATGCCCTTGCCGAAGGCCAGCCGCCCCGCCGCTTCACGACGCTGCGTCTCATCCGCCATCAGTTCACGCGACATGATCACCGGCGATTTGCCGCCCAGCTCCAGCGTCACGGGGGTCAGGTTGTCCGCCGCGGCGCGCATCACATGCTTGCCGACCGCCGTGCTGCCGGTAAACAGCAGGTGGTCGAAGGGCAAGGCCGAGAAGGCCGCCGCCACATCGGCCTCACCGATCACCACGGCCACCTGCACCTCATCGAAGGCATCGAGCAGCATCACGCGCAGCGCCTCGGCGGTCTCGGGGGTGAACTCGCTCATCTTGATCATCACCCGATTGCCGGCACTCAGGGCGCTGATCAAGGGGCCGATCGCCAGATAGAGGGGATAGTTCCAGGGCACGATGATGCCGACCACGCCCAGCGGCTGATAGACGACGCGCGCAGAGGCCGGCTGGAAGGCAGCGCTGACATGGCGCTTGGAGGGCTTCATCCAGCCCTTCAGGTGACGGCGTGCATGACGAATGCCTTCGTAGCTCGGTACCAGTTCGGCCAGACGCGTCTCATGGGCGCTGCGGTGGCCGAAATCGGCGCTGATCGCCGCGATCAGGGCCTCTTCGTGTGACTTGAGCGCATCACGCAGCGAAGTCAGCCAGGCCTGGCGCTCGTTAGCGCTGGGCATCGGCGACAGGCCGTAGGCGGCGCGCTGGTCTTCCAGCAGCGCCTGCATGCGCGTGATTTCCCGGGTAGCAGCCTCGCTGCTCTCATTAGACGAGCCAGCAGGCGAGACAGCAGGCGAAGCAGCAGATTCAGGCGAAGCAGGATCAACAGGGGCGGCAGTCGTCATGAGAACATCCAGTGAGGGCCGGCGAAGCCAGCAGCGAAGGCAGACAGCCACGAGTATGGCGTACCAGGCGACAGCGACCGGCGCGAGCAGAAGCGCCAGCGTAGCTCATCCCGTTTTAGAACACTCGTTTGATGACGTCAAAGAAAGTCGCCTGCGCCGCTGCCGCACGCCGCAATGCAAAAAGCCCCCGCACCGTGAGGTACGAGGGCTTTTCGGGTGTCGACCGGCAATGGTGCCGGTGACGGGAATTCGTTGGCGCGCCCAGCAGGATTTGAACCTGCGACCCCTGCCTTCGGAGGGCAGTACTCTATCCAGCTGAGCTATGGGCGCGCATGCCAAGGTTGCAGTGAACCGAGGCGAGCTTATGGTAACGTCTTGATTCTACGATGTCGAGATATCCCGCCAGCCACGCGGTTGCTGCGCCTCCGGCGAGCGCTATACTGGCTCGATACACAGCCCCAAAAGGTGCACGCCATGCAAGCTCGCCGGCCAGCTGCTTTTCCCCTCAAGCGCTCTTCCCTGTCACTCTCATTGAGCGCGATGCTGTTCAGCGTGCTTGTCAGCGCGTCCGCACAGGCCGCAGACAACTCCCGCGAGGCGATTGCCGAGCGACTCAAGCCGGTGGGCGAGCTATGCGTGAAGGGCGATGCCTGCGCCGGTGATGGCTCGGCAGCGAGCTCGCCGCCGGCGGACAGCGGCGCTGGCGGGCAAGCCAGTGCCGCCAGCGCGATAGACGGCGAGAAGGTCTACGGTGGCATCTGCATGGCCTGTCACACCACTGGCGCCGCCGGTGCCCCGCGCCTGGGCGAGGCCGGCGACTGGGAAGGCCGCCTCTCCAAGGGCGACGAGACGCTCTACACCCACGCCATCGAAGGCTTCAATGCCATGCCGGCCAAGGGCGGCAACCCAGCGCTTTCCGATGAGGAAGTGAAGGCCGCGGTGGATTACCTGCTCGACTCCGTGCGCTGAGTCTCAGCGCACAGTACCCGACAATCAACATCAGCCCAGCAGCGAACGCAGGCCCGCGATGGCATCCCGCCCGCGGGCCACTTTCTTCTCCTGATCCTGCGGCTTGTCGGCCCGCCCTTCCCACTCGAGGTCTTCCGGCGGCAACTCATCCAGGAAGCGGCTCGGCACGCAGTCCATCATCTCGCCGTAGGTCTTGCGCTGGCGCGCCAGCGTCAGCACCAGGGTGCGCCGCGCCCGCGTGATGCCGACGTAGGCGAGGCGGCGCTCCTCCTCCACCGTGTCCATCTCGATGGAGTTGCGGTGCGGCAGCAGGTCTTCCTCCAGCCCCAGCACGTAGACATGTGGAAACTCCAGGCCCTTGGAGGCATGCAGCGTCAGCAGCTGCACGCGGTCGGAGTCATCTTCCTCGGCCTGCTGCTCGAGAATGTCGCGCAGTACCAGGCGTGAGATGGCCGCCGCGACATCGCCGGTCTCGGTATCGCCGATCATCGCCTCGCTGCCCTCGAGCTCCTCAACCTCTTCCTGCGGATTGCCGCTGATCGACTTCTCGAGCTGATCGACCAGAATCCAGACGTTGGCCATGCGCCGCTCGGCGATCTTGGGAGCACTGGCGTTCTGATACAGCCAGCCTTCGTAATCCACCTCGCGGAACAGCTCGCGGATGGCGCTGATCGACTGGCCGGCGTCCATCTCGCGGCGCACCCGGTCCAGCGTGTGGGTGAAACGGCCGAGGCGGTCCAGCGCACGCTCGCTCAGCTGCTCGCGCAGGCCCATCTCGCTGCAGGCGGCGTAGAGCGACACGCCACGCCCGGTGGCGTAGTTGGCCAGTTTCTCCAGCGTACCCGGCCCGACTTCCCGCCGCGGCACGTTGACGATGCGCAGGAAGGCGTTGTCGTCCGCCGGATTGATCAGCAGACGCAGGTAGGCCATCGCGTCCTTGATCTCGTTGCGCCCGAAGAAGGAGGTGCCGCCGGAGAGCTTGTAGGGAATCTGGTAGTGCTGCAGCTTCAGCTCCAGCAGGCGCGCCTGGAAGTTGCCGCGATAGAGCACCGCGAAGTCACGCCATTCGGCGCCTTCCTTGATGCGCCGCGTGAGAATCTCGCCCGCCACGCGCTCGGCCTCGGCCTCTTCGTTGCGATTCATGATGATGCGGATCGGGTCGCCATCGCCCATCTGCGACCACAGCGTCTTGTCGTAGACGTGGGGATTGTTGGCGATCAGGGTGTTCGCCGCGCGCAGGATGATGCCGGTGGAGCGATAGTTCTGCTCCAGCTTGATCAGGTTCAGGCGCGGGAAGTCCTCACCGAGGGTGACGAGGTTCTCCGGGCGCGCGCCGCGCCAGGCGTAGATCGACTGGTCATCGTCGCCCACCACCGTGAAGGTCTGGCGCTCCTGCATCAGCATCTTCACCAGCAGATACTGGCTGATGTTGGTGTCCTGATACTCATCGACCAACATGTAGTGGATACGCCGCTGCCAGCGCGCCAGCACCTCGGGGTGATCACGGAACAGCACCACCGGCAGCAGGATCAGGTCATCGAAGTCGACCGCGTTGTAGGCCTTGAGATGCCGGTTGTAGGCCTCGTAGATCACCGCCGCGTACTGGGCGTCTTCGTCCTCGGCATGCGACAGCGCCGCCCCGGGCAGGATCAGGTCATTCTTCCAGGTGGAAATCTGACTCTGCACCGCGTTGATCTGCTCGGCGTCGGTGTCGGCTTCCTTGTGCATCAGCTCCTTGATCAACACCTTGGCGTCATCGGTATCGAACAGCGAGAAGCCCGGCTTGTAGCCCAGTGTCTTCAGCTCGCCGCGGATGATGGTCAAGCCGAGGGTGTGGAAGGTCGAGACGATCAGCCCGTGGCCCTCGCGACCCTTGAGCATCTTGCCGACACGCTCCTTCATCTCGCGCGCCGCCTTGTTGGTGAAGGTCACGGCGGCGATGTTGCGTGCCTTCATGCCGCATTCCTGCACCAGATAGGCGATCTTGGTCGTGATCACGCTGGTCTTGCCTGATCCGGCACCGGCCAGCACCAGACAGGGGCCATCGATGGCGCGCACGGCTTCCTGCTGGCGGGGGTTGAGCTTGGCGAGGCGATCACGGATCTCGGTCATCACGGTGTCCTGCTGGGCGAGGGGAAGTAGGTCATCTCAAACACGATGCGTTTGATCAATCGAGCTGTACGGCACCGGAAAAATCCAGCTGACGCCAGCTTTCGTAGACAACCACGGCGACGGCATTCGACAGGTTCATGCTGCGGCTGTCGGCCAGCATCGGCAGGCGCAACACCTGCTCGCGGGGCAGGCTGTCGAGCATCGCCTGTGGCAGGCCGCGGGTCTCGGGGCCGAACACCAGCGCATCACCGGCCTGGAAGCTGGCCTCATGCGGCGCGGTGCGACCACGCGTCGAGAGCGCGAAGACCCGCGAAGGTTTCACGCTCGCCACGAAGTCATCGAGGCTGGCATGGCGCTGCACACGTGCCCACTCATGATAATCGAGACCGGCGCGGCGCAGGCGCTTGTCATCCAGCTCGAACCCCAACGGCTCGATCAGATGCAGGCGGTAACCGGTGTTGGCACACAGCCGGATGATGTTGCCGGTATTGGGCGGAATCTCGGGCTGATAGAGCACGATATCGAGCATGAGCAGACTCGCGGCAGAAGGCGAAAACAGGGGGCTGGCCGGCGATGCTCACCTGGCCATGACAACGCAAAGCGGGCCCCGAAGGGCCCGCCATCTTACCGCAATGCGTGACTCACGCGGAGCACGCGTTGCCGAGAACCCGCCTCAGAACTGCAGACGCATGCCGACCAGCGGGCCGGAATCCAGCGTGCGTTCGTCACGGTTCTCGAAGTCGGCCTTCACCTTGCGGTAGCCGACATAGCCTTCGACGTTGTCGATGACCTGATACCGTGCGCGCAGGCCGTATTCGTAGCTGTGCTCGAGGTCGTTGCTGGTCGCCACGTCCGGGGTCACGTAGCCGTAGCCACCCAGCGAGACGCGCGGTGCGCCCGGCAGGTAGTAGTAGCCGTAGCCGCCGAGGCCCAGACCGCCGCCGTCACCGTGGTCGGTGTCGTACTGGCTCCAGCGTGCGCCGAGGCCCACGTCGTATTCGCTGGTGCGCTCGGTGCCCAGCAGCTGGACGTGACCGGCCGTGACGTCGTCGTGGTCATCGCTGGACAGGATACCGCCGCCGAGCTGGACGCCATTGCCGATCTCGCCATTGATTTCGCCCTGAACGGCTTCACTATTCAGGTTGAGGTCAGCGTTGCCGGCCATGGCCGGGGCGGACAGACTGGCAGCGAGGATGGCTGCCGAAAGGCCGAGAATGTTACGGTGAGCTGTCATGTATGCACCTCTGTACGTGACTGGGAAGGTAATGCTGCGCGGGTCATGAACGCTCTCAGGCGCCCTGGAGACCGTATTGCGCACGGTAGTCGCGAATCGCGACCGCATGCCCAGACAGTTCCTGCTGTGCGTATTGTTCCAGATATTCGAGCACCTGGTCGAGCGTCACGATACTGACCACGGGCATGGAGAAACGTGCCTCCACTTCCTGAATGGCGCTGTTCGCCTTCAGGCCTCCCTGACCATCGGGAGCGCGCTCCTGACGGTCCAGTGCGATCACGACGCCCGCCGCCTTGGCGCTCTCGGCGTGGATGATCTCCATCACTTCGCCGATGGCGGTGCCGGCGGTGATGACATCGTCGATGATCATCACGCGGCCTTCGAGGGGCGCGCCGACCAACGAGCCCCCTTCACCGTGGGTCTTGGCTTCCTTGCGATTGAAGGTGAACGGCATGTCACGATCATGATGATCAGCCAGCGCCACGGCCGTCACGGCACCCAGCGGGATACCCTTGTACGCCGGGCCGAACAGCACATCGGCCTCCAGGCCTGATTCGACGATGGCACGCGCATAGAAGCGTCCCAGACGCGCCAGGGCCTGTCCGGAGCGGAAGAGACCAGCATTGAAGAAGTAGGGGCTCACCCGCCCGGACTTGAGCGTAAACTCGCCAAACCGCAGCACGTCCTGCTCGATGGCAAACTCAATGAACTCCCGCTGGTAGTCCTGCATCCGATATCACCTTTGAATTCGTTAGCCATTTACCAAATCGTCTAAAGCTCGGGTATCATACAGGCGCGACGAACCAGGGACCACGTATGAAAATCGCTACAGTTAACGTCAATGGTATTCGAGAAGCGGTCAGCCGCGGCTTCCTCGACTGGCTTGCCAGTCAGGACGCCGACGTCGTCTGCATCCAGAACCTCAAGGCCAAGAGCTTCGAGCTCGACGACAGCATCCTCTACCCGGAAGGGTACGAAGGCTACTTCCTGGACGCCGAAAAAGACGGCTTCTCGGGGGTCGGCCTCTACTGCCGCCAGATTCCCAAGGCCATCATGTATGGACTGGGCTTCGAGCAGTGCGATAACGAAGGCCGCTACCTGCAGGCCGATTACGACCGCTTCAGCATCTGCTCTTTCCTGATGCCTGACGGAAGTGATCCGGCTGCTAAGGGCGCCTTCATGGAGCAGTATCAGGAATACCTCAGCAAGCTGCGCCGCAAGCGTCGTGATTACATGATCTGCGGCACCTGGCATGTGGCCCACAAGACTGTCGACCTCGCCAACTGGTCCGACAATCAGATGACGCCGGGCTTCAAGCCGGAAGAACGCGCATGGATGGATCAGGTCTTCGGCCCGATCGGCTTCATCGACGCCTTCCGCGAAGTCAATCGCGATGCCGACCAGTACTCCTGGTGGCCAGCGCTGGACAGTGACCAGCCGCGCGCCCGTCAGGAAGGCTGGCGCCTCGACTATCAGGTCATCGACCCGAACCTGCGTCGTCATATCAAGGACGCCTGGATCGACACCGATGCCACCTTCAGCGAGTTCGCACCGGTCATCGTCGAGTACGACCTCGAGCTGTGATGCACGCTGTCACCCCTTGAGCGTTCGGCCTCGGGCCACCCTGCCAGTCGCATGATGTGCCTTCGGGCACTGACGAAAACGCCCCCATCGCGCAAGCGGTGGGGGCGTTTTCTGTCTGGCATCAAGCGCTCATGACGCAGCGCTCATGACATGACACTCACGACACAGCACTCATGACATGGCACTCATGACACAGCGCCGTGTCGCAGAACTCAGGCGTCGGCCGGCATGCCGAGTGCGGCGCGCTGTGCGGCGAACAGCTGCTCACCGGTACGCTCGGCGAGATCCAGCAGCGCATTGAGCTCGGCGCGATCGAAGGCCGCGCCTTCGGCCGTGCCCTGCACCTCGATCAGCCCCTTGCCTTCGGCCATCACGACATTCATGTCGGTATCGGCCTTGCTGTCTTCCGGGTAGTCGAGATCGGTGACCGGCACGCCCTTGTAGATGCCGACCGAGACGGCGCTGACCAGACTCACCAGCGGGTCGGTCTTGATCTTGCGCTCACGCTGCAGGCCCTGCAGCGCATCGACCAGTGCCACACAGCCACCGGTGATCGCCGCGGTACGCGTGCCGCCATCGGCCTGCAGCACATCGCAATCGATGGTAATGGTGTATTCGCCCAGCTTCTTGAGATCTACCGCGGCGCGCAGCGCACGGCCGATCAGACGCTGGATCTCCACCGTGCGGCCACCCTGCTTGCCACGCGCCGCTTCACGATCATTACGGGTATGGGTCGCACGCGGCAGCATGCCATACTCGGCGGTCAGCCAGCCCTTGCCGGAACCGCGCAGCCAGCGCGGCACGCCAGCCACGACAGAGGCGGTGCACAGCACGCGGGTCTCCCCGAACTCCACCAGCACCGAACCCTCGGCGTGACGAGTGAACTCACGGGTCAGGCGGATCTCGCGCGGCTGCTCCGGGGTACGGCCACTGGGACGGGTCACGTTGGCTTCGCTCATGGGGATTCCTTGTTGCAGTATTCGGGAGGCCAGAGTCTACACGCCGCAGCCACGGGCGACGACCTTCGCGCCGCGCGGGCCAGACCTGCTCCTGATCACTGGGCGCTCAAGAGCGGCACGCGTACACTTCAGGCTATCAGCGCGGTCGCTCACGCGCCGCCCCTCTTCTGACAGCCAACCGACAAGGAGCACGTCATGGTCCACAGCATGACCGCCTTCAGCCGCCAGACCCATGAAGCCGACTACGGCACCCTGACGCTGGAGCTGCGCTCGGTGAACCAGCGCTATCTCGAACCGCACTTCCGCCTGCCCGACAGCCTGCGCGAACTCGAAAGCGCCTTCCGCGAAGGCCTGCGCAAGCGCCTCAACCGCGGCAAGGTCGAACTCTCGCTGCGCTTTGACGCCGAAGCCGGTGCCGACAGCCTCGCCGTCGATGCCAGACGCCTGGGTGAACTCAGCCGCGTGCTCGCCGAAGTCGGCCAGCACTGCCCGGACGCCCCGCAGCCCTCACGCCTCGCCCTGCTCGACTACCCCGGCGTGCTGGTACGCGAAGGCGCCGATCAAGAACGCATCAAGGCCGATGCCCTCAACCTGTTCAAGCGCGCGCTGGACGAGCACATCGAAGGCCGCGCCCGCGAAGGCGAGCGCCTCGCCGAGCTGATCAGCGCACGTCTCGATGGCGTCGACACCCACGTCGCCGAAGTCCGCCGCCTGATGCCGGACATCCTCGTCCGCCAGCGCGAGAACCTGCTCGCCCGCCTCGAAGAAGTCCGCGCCACCCTCGACCCGCAACGCCTGGAAGCCGAACTGACCCTGATGGCCCAGAAGGCCGACGTGGACGAAGAGCTCGACCGCCTCGACACCCACGTCGGCGAAGTCCGTCGCCAACTCACCCAAAAGGGCCCCATCGGCCGCCGCCTCGATTTCCTGATGCAGGAACTCAACCGCGAAGCCAACACCCTCTCCTCCAAGTCCGTCGTCGCCGACACCACCCGCTGCGCCGTCGAGCTCAAGGTGCTGATCGAACAGATGCGCGAGCAGATTCAGAATATCGAGTGATATCCCGCCAAAGGAGCTAGCCGGATGAGCAGACCCGAACCATGGAGTGGTGAAGAAGTCACAGCGATTGTCGAAACGTACAAGAAGATGCTGGTTGCAGAACTTTGCGGCCAGCATTACGTGAAAACGGACCACAATCGTGAGCTTGCCGAGAAATTAAATAATCGCTCAAAGGCTTCTATCGAATTTAAGCATCAAAATATCAGTGCCGTGCTGCGCGATGCCGACTGCCCCTATATCAACGGCTACAAGCCGATGAGTAACTATCAGGGCATGCTGGTCGATGTTGTTGAGCGCCACCTACTGCGTACTGAGCTATTCGATCAGGCAGCACGCAATGCAGCAGACCGACCGGTCATTGATGCACCGGCCCCAAAAGATACTTCCATCATTGTCACACCACCGGAATCCAAGACGCCTCAGTCCAGCGTGCAGGAAGCCAAACAGCGTTACGCGACGCCCACACCGGTTAAGCGCGATTACCTGGCGCGAGAAGCCCGCAACCATGCACTGGGGAGTGCTGGCGAACGCTTTGTGGTGGCCTTTGAGAAGATGCGCCTTAGAAAAGAAGGCCTGACATCGCTGGCCGAGAAGGTCGAGCATGTGGCGGAAACCCTGGGCGATGGCTTGGGCTATGACGTCCTGTCCTTTGATGCGGATGGACGAGAGCGTTGGATCGAGGTGAAGACGACGGCATTTGCCAAAGAGTGCGCTTTTTTCATCACGCCAAATGAACTCAAGTGCTCGCAGGCCAATCCTGAGCACTACCACCTTTTCCGTATCTTTAGCTTCTTAACCCAACCCAACATGTACTGCTTGAGGGGTGACCTCTACCCGCAATTGACGCTCAACCCGCAGAGCTATCGCGCGCACCTGCTGTGAATGTCTGGCCCCGTCCCTCAGCAATTGAAACTCTGCCCGACAAGCGCCATCTTGTCTGCATCCCTCGACTGAGGGCTTTTCCGCTCAAGGAGTCAGGCATGTCTATCGAACAAGTGCTGTACCGTGCAGAAGCCACTACCACTGGGGGTCGTGAGGGCAAGTCGCGTTCTTCCGATGGGGCGCTGGATGTCACCCTGAGCACGCCGAAGGAGTTGGGCGGTGGCGGCGGTGAAGGTACCAACCCGGAGCAGCTGTTCGCGGCGGGTTACTCTGCCTGCTTCATCGGTGCCATGAAGCACGTGGCCAGCACTGACGGCGTGACGCTGCCGGAAGGCCTGGAGATCACCGGCAAGGTGGGCATCGGCCAGATTCCGGCCGGTTTCGGTATCGAGGTGGCGCTGGATATCAGCCTGCCGGGCATGGACAAGGCCGAGGCGGATGCGCTGGTCGAGAAGGCGCACCAGGTGTGCCCGTACTCCAACGCGACGCGTGGCAACATCGATGTGACGCTGAACGTCAGCGTCTGATGGCTGACGGCTGATCGCCAGACACGAAAACGCCGCCCCTCGGGGCGGCGTTTTTGATGGTGCGCCACGCTCATGGCTTTCGAGCGTGTGAGCTGATCAGACGCCCTGCTCGCGCGCCATGCGGCGGGCAATCAGCGGAGCGTTCCACAGGCTGGGCAGCAGAATCAGCGACACCGGCACGGCAGTGACGACGATGAAGGATTGCAGTGCATTGATGCCGCCATCACCCATCGAGATCAGCAGCGCCGCGACCACGCCCATCATCAGGCTCCAGAACACGCGCACGCCGCGCGGCGGATTGTCGTGGCCGCTCATCACCATCGAGACTGCATAGGTCATCGAGTCACCGGTGGTGGCGACGAACAGCGTGGTCAGCACCAGGAACAGCACCGAGATGGTGAAGCCGAACGGCAGTTGCTGGGTGATGGCGATCAGCGCTGCCGGCAGATTGAAGCCGGTGAACGGGCCGGAGACGCTGCCCGGGTTGCTCAGCTCGAAGGCCAGACCGCTACCACCGATAATGGTGAACCACAGGCAGGTGACCAGCGGCGAAATGACCGCGATCAACAGCACCATCTGACGCAGGGTGCGGCCACGCGAGATACGCGCGACGAACATCGCCATCAGCGGACCATAGCCGATGAACCAGCCCCAGAAGAACAGCGTCCAGCCATTCAGCCAGCCGTCGTCACCCCGGAAGGAGGACATGGCGACGAAGTCACCGACGTAGCGCACCAGGCCCTGCGGGAAGGCTTCGAGCAGGAAGCCGGTCGGGCCCATGATCAGGATGAACAGCAGCAGCGCGCCGCCGAGCAGAACGTTGGTGCTGCTCAGGAACTGGATGCCACGGGTCACGCCGCTGACGGCTGACAGGGTGTAGATGACGGTCAGCACGAGCAGCAGCGTGAGCTGGGTCGCATAGGTATCGGGAATGCCGAACAGCGCATTGAGGCCATAGCTGACCTGCAGACCGAGGAAGCCGATGGGGCCGACGGTACCGGCCACCACTGCCAGCACGCAGCAGGCATCGACCAGCGCACCGATGGGGCCACGCATGACGCGGTCGCCGAACAGCGGATAGAGCAGCGTGCGCGGCTTGAGCGGCAGGCCCTTCTCGTAGTGCAGGTACATGAAGATGATGCCGGTCAGGCTGCCGAGCATCGCCCAGGCCAGAAAGCCCCAGTGCATGAAGCTCTGTGCCAGCGCGTTGTAGGCGGCATCGGCATTGCCTGTCGGGGCGTCCGCGCCGAACACCGGCGGCGGCGAGGTGAAGTGAGCGATCGGCTCTGCCGCTGCCCAGAAGACACCACCGCCCGCCAGCAACGTGCACAGGATGATGGCCATCCAGCGCAGCGTCGAGATATCCGGCGCTGCCAGCCCGCCCATGCGCACCCGTCCGGTACGGCCGATGGTCAGCACGATGGCGATGACGAAGGTCGCCAGCATCAGCGCTTGCCAGTAGGCACCGAAGTATTGGGTCGAGACACCGAAGGCACTCTGGATGAGCGCGGAGACAGCGTCGAGATCCACCAGTGCGGCGATGGCAAACATTGCCAATACGCCACCACTGATGATGAAGACGGGCCAGTCGATACCTTGCGGGGTGTGGGCGGGTTCAGCGGGGGGATTTACCGGTGTGGCGGAGCCGGACGAAACAGTCCGGGAAGAATCCGTCATTAGTCAGCCTCTGGGCATGATCTGAGTGACGGTGCAGTGTATCAGCCGTAAAACGCTGAACTATGACACAAGCCGTTGTTTTTACACCTATGTAACGCGACGTATCACCAAGCCTACAGCCGTTTTACATCCGGGCATCGGTGATAACAACTCATGACCTCCCTCGGCTGCCCTCTTGCGGCCATGCCAGACTGATCCGTGCATGACGACATGCAAAGGCCGCCCGAGTGGGCGGCCTTTTTCACATCAGCCAGTTACAGCCCTTGCTCACGCGCCATCTGCCGCGCGATACGTGGGGCATTCCACAGACTGGGCAACAGCACCAGCGAGACAGGCACCGCGGTCACCACGATGAAGGATTGCAGCGCATTGATGCCTCCATTGCCCATCGAGATCAGGATCGCCGCCACGACACCCATGATGAGGCTCCAGAACACACGCACGCTGCGTGGCGGGTTGTCGTGCCCGCTCATCACCATCGAGATGGCGTAGGTCATCGAATCCCCGGTCGTGGCCACGAACAGCGCCGACAGAATCAGGAACAGCACCGACATGATGAAGCCGAACGGCAGCTGCTGGGTGATGGCGATCAAGGCCGCCGACAGATTGAAGCCGCTGAACGGGCCCGAGACGCTGCCCGGGTTTTCCAGCTCGAAGGCCAGGCCGCTGCCGCCGAGAATGGTGAACCAGAGACAGGTCGCGAGCGGCGACAGGATGGTGATCAACAGCACCATCTGGCGCAGGGTACGCCCCCGCGAGATACGTGCGACCAGCATCGCCATCAGCGGACCGAAGCCGATGAACCAGCCCCAGAAGAACAGCGTCCAGCTATCCAGCCAGCCACTGTCGCCGCGGAAGACCGCCATCGGCACGATATTGTCCAGGTAGTCGACCATGCCTAGAGGGAAGGCCTTGAGCAGGAATTCGGTCGGCCCGAAGAGCACGATGAAGAACAGCATCGCGCCGCCGATCAGCACATTGGCACTGCTCAGGAACTGGATGCCACGCATCACGCCACTGACGGCGGACAGGGTGTAGACGAGGGTCAGGATGGCCAGCAGTACCAATTGCGTCGAGTAGGTATCGGGAATGCCGAACAGCGCATTGAGCCCATAACTGACCTGGATACCGAGGAAACCGACCGGCCCCACGGTGCCCGCGATGACGGCCAGCACGCAGCAGGCATCGACCAGCGCGCCGATCGGCCCACGCATCACGCGCTCTCCGAGCAGCGGATAGAGCAAGGTGCGCGGCTTGAGCGGCAAGCCCTTCTCATAGTGCAGGTGCATGAAGACGACACCCGTCAGGCTGCCCAGCACCGCCCAGCCGAGAAAGCCCCAGTGCATGAAGCTCTGCGCCAGCGCATTGTAGGCGGCATCGAGATTGCCGACCGGTGCCTCCGGCCCGAAGACGGGCGGCGGCGTGGCAAAGTGCGCGATGGGCTCAGCGGCGGCCCAGAACACGCCACCACCGGCGAGCAGGGTGCACAGAATGGTCGCCATCCAGCGCGGCGTGGAGATGTCAGGCGTCGACAATCCGCCCAAGACCACGCGCCCTGTGCGCCCGAAGGTCATGCCGACGGCGACGAGGAGGGTCACGATCATCAAGCCCTGCCAATAGGCACCGAAGTAGGTGGTCGAGAAATCGAAGGCGTGATTGATCAGGGCCGACACGCCGTCCAGGTCGATGAGCGCGGCGGCGACGAACAGCGCCATCACGCCTCCACTGAGGAGGAAGACCGGCCAGTCCAGACTACGGGAGCTGTTGAGCGCTGTGAGCTCGCAATCAGGAAGTGATGCGGCTTGATCGGGAGAGGATGTGGTGTGATCAGCAAGAGATGCGGCGTGATCGGAAAGGGGAGCTGCTTGGGTTGCGGAGCCGGACAAGGCAGTCCGGGTGGTATCCGTCATTAGTCAGCCTCGGGGCATGATCTGAGTGACGGGGCAGTCTAACAGGCGAGAAAGCGCCGAATATGACACAAGTGATTGTTTTTACACCTATGTAACGCGACGTATCATCAAGCCAACAGCCTCATTACATGCCTGCCACCCCGTAACCGCCAGCGAGAGGCTCGCCGCGGGAGCGCGCAGCTGCGAGGATGGAGTCACACGGTGACCGCCCTGCCGGTCGCCTTCGATCCACTGCCGCTCGCGGCCCCTGCAACGAACGCAAGCCATGACCTCGCCCCGTCGCCGCGACTTCACCCCCGCGATGAAGCGTCGCAACCAGCATCTGCTCAAGGACGTGACCTGTGCCCAGAGCGCACCGCTCAATGTCGCCTTCATTTTACTGGAGCATTTCTCGATGCCCGCCTTCACCAGCGCCCTCGATGTGCTGGTCACGGCCAATCTGCTCCGCGATGTCCCCTTCTATCGCATTCACA
This sequence comes from Cobetia sp. 1AS1, assembly GCF_029846435.1. Lineage (NCBI taxonomy): Bacteria > Pseudomonadati > Pseudomonadota > Gammaproteobacteria > Oceanospirillales > Halomonadaceae > Cobetia > Cobetia sp. 1AS1. The sequence continues at coordinate 271,761 of NZ_JARWKU010000003.1, read as the reverse complement.
CCTTCGGGGTGACGGCGGGCAGCGTACGCAGTGATCTGGGCATCGACATCATGGCCAGCGCCGGGCTCGAGTCGCTGGGGCAGGCGCAGATCGACATGATCATCGTGTGTGGCGGCTACCGGGTGCAGCTGGACGAAATTCCCTTGCTGAGCGAGGTCTTGCGGCGAGCCGACCACCAGGGCTGTCGCCTCGGCAGCCTGTGGAATGGCAGCTACTTTCTGGCAGCCGCCGGCGTGATGGCGGGACATCGCTGCACCATCCATCCCGAGAATGCGGCGCTGTTCAGCGAGTCATTCCCCCAGCTGGAGCTGTCACGTGCCCCGCTGGTGGTGGAAGCGGCGCGCTTCAGCTGCACCAATGCCGGCAGCGCGCTGAACATGATGCTGGAAGCCATGCGCCAGCGTCACGGCGATGACCTGGCGCGCAGTGTCGAGGAAATCCTCGCCTGCGAGCGCCCCGCGACGCCCAGCCCCTGGCATCCAGACCAGACGCTGCCCGCGCCGGACAGCCAGCACCCGGAGGCACTGCGCACCATCCTCGAGCTGATGAGCAACAACCTCGAGGAGCCTTTGAGCATGAGCGAGATCTCGCACTGCGTGACGCTGTCACGCCGCCAGATCGAGCGCCTGTTCACCCGCCATCTGGATACCACGCCCTCGCGCTACTATCTGGAGCTGCGTCTGACCCGGGCACGCCAGCTGCTGACGCAGGGCAACGCCAGCATCACCGAGGTCACCGTGGCCTGTGGCTTCGTCAGCACCACCCACTTCAGCCACTGCTTCCGCGATTACTTCGGCATGTCGCCGACGCGCGCGCGTCAGCAGCGCTGACGGTGCCCTGTTGCTGACTTGCCGGCGCCGCTCCACAGACTTTCCGCCACTGAAACGCAAGACGCCGCCCCGAAGGGCGGCGTTCTTTCGTTGCGGCTTGTACTCACGGGGCTTTCTTGTCTCGCTTCAGGCCCACATCAGGCAGAGGCCGTCTGCAGCTCGCGGCGCTCATGACGCTGACCGAGCAGGAAGACGATCAAGCCCGCGATGGCCATCGCCACCCCGACCAGGCCGATGGAGGAATGCGACGGGCCATAGGCGAAGGCCATGCCGCCACACCAGGCGCCCAGCGCATTGGCGATGTTGAAGGCCGCATGATTGAGCGTCGCCGCCATGGTCTGGGCGTCTTCCGCCACATCCATCAGGCGCATCTGCAGCGCCGGTGCCAGGCCAATGCCGGTACCGACCAGCCCGACGAACAGGATGCCGCTCCAGACACCATCGGCGGCGAAGTAGAAGCCGCCCTGCACCAGCGCGCTCCAGATCAGCACGGCAGGGATGGTGCGCATCAGGTCGATGTCCGCGGCACGGCTACCGATCAGGTTGCCGATGATGGTGCCTACCCCGAAGACAGCCAGCACCATCGGCACCAGGTTCTGGGACAGCCCGGCCTGGACGTTGAGCGTCTCCACCGCATAGCTGTAGACACTGAACATGCCGCCGAAACCGATGCAGGCGATGCCGAGGGTATAGAGCACCCGCGGCTTGATCAGCGCTGCCAGCTCGGTCAGCGGGGTCGCGTCCTGATTGCCGGCCTGATAGGGCACGAAGCCGCGCACCAGCACCGCCGTGGCCAGCGCCAGCAGGCCGACGACGAGGAAGGCGGAATGCCAACCGAACAGGCTGCCGAACCAGGTCGCCGCTGGCGCCCCGATCAGAATCGCCACCGTCAGGCCCATCATCACGCGACCGACGGCCCGCCCGCGCTCGCCGGCGGGGGCAGCATCCGCCGCCACCAGGGCCGCGACGCCCAGATAGACACCATGCGGCAGGCCGGCGATGAAGCGCAGCGCGGCAAAGCTGGTCAGCGACGGCGCCAGCAGGCTGGCCACGTTGCTGACCGCGAACAGCAGCATCAGGCCGATCAGCAGCCCGCGACGCGGCAGGCGTGCGCCCAGCGCCGAGATCAGGGGCGCACCGACCACCACGCCCATCGCATAGGCACTGATGGCGTAGCCGACCTGCTGCGAGGACACATTGAAGTCCGCCGCGATGTTGGGCATCAGGCCCATGATCACGAATTCGGTAGTGCCGATGGCAAAGGCACCGAGCGCCAGCGCCAGTTCGGCGATGCGCGGATGGCGCGCAACGGGGGAGGCAGACATGTCCGGGTCTCCTGAAACTTGAAAAGGGGGTATCACCCGTGGCCGTACTCAGCCGTGGCGCCGCTGTCAGGGCAGGCCACGGCTGACATTGCCCGCGCATGGCTGGCGCTACGCAGGGCAAAAGACCGCGCGCCATTCATCATCAGCCGGAAGGCGGGAATGAATGGCGCGCGGGACAGGTAACGGGTGATGCGCTCGTGCGCGGCCTCTCTGGCGGAGGCCTGCGGCACGTCTGGCGCTGCTCTATCGACTTATGTACGCGTCTGGCAGGGCGCGAGGGGAATCACGGGAGTGCGCAAGCTCAGGCCAGCGTGGCGAGGCGGCGGCAAACCGTGTGTCCCTTCAAGACCCCAGGCCGGCGCGAGAACTTGCTGACGCGAGAACTGGCCGACGCTTGAGTGATAACTGAAATATACGACCATTGTTGCAGATAACGCCACGCCAACCCAGCCACTTCGCGACGACAACTGTGATGCCCGAGCTGCAACATTGCATCACGGGACTGTCATGCGCGCGTGCAGCGGAAGCGGGGTGGATTATGCGATAATGCCGCGATTCAGCGACAGCAAGCGGATCACTTCCATGTCTTCGACTTCTTCAGCATCTTCCTCGGCGGCCAGCAACGCACGTGGCACGCTCTACATCATTTCCGCGCCGTCCGGCGCCGGCAAGACCACCCTGGTCAAGGCACTGCTGGAGCGCATGGACGGTATCGGCGTGTCCGTCTCGCACACCACCCGCGGCCAGCGCCCGGGCGAGCAGGATGCCGTCAACTACCACTTCGTGGATGTCGATCACTTCAAGACCATGATCGAGCAGGGCGACTTCTTCGAGCACGCCCAGGTCTTCGACAACTTCTATGGCACCTCGCGTCCGGCGGTAGAAGCTCGCCTGAGCAAGGGCGAGGACGTCATCCTCGAGATCGACTGGCAAGGCGCCCAGCAAGTGCGCGCCCAGGTGCCGGAAGCCGTCTCCATCTTCATCCTGCCGCCGTCACGTGAAGCGCTGCTCGAGCGTCTGTCCGGCCGTGGTACCGATGGCGAGGACGTGATCGCGCGTCGCATGCGCGATGCGGTCAGCGAGATGTCCCACTACGACGAATACGACCTGATCGTCATCAATGATGACTTCAAGCAGGCCCTCGACGAGCTGTGCGGACTCGTCAATGCCCAGCGTGCGCGTCTGCCGCGCGTGCAGCATCGCCACGCGGCACTGCTCGATTCCCTGCTGGCCGACTGATGACGGCGGCGGGAATCCCGCTGCTCGCTCAGACGCTCAGTCAGCCGCGCGGCCGGCCGTTCTGACAGCAGTCCGGACAGCCTGACAGTCGGGCAGGTCTTGCCGGCTTTCGTCCTGATCATGCGCGCTGTGGTCGCGTACGCCGCCGACAGACGCGCCAGGCGAAGGAGTTGATCGCGCCTGACTTGTCATGCAACAACGGCGTCGAGTAGACTCGATTCCCTTTCAGAATCATTGGCCGCTGAGCCGTCTCGCCCCTGGCGGGCCGGCTCAGCGGCATTGTGCTTGCGTCGTGTGCGAGATACTGTCAGATGATCAGGGTAAGTGACCCCTAGCGGTCGCGGCACTCTGCGCTGATTACACGCCGACAGCGAACCCCGAATATCCCGCTATTGATAGGTGCACCGCCATGGCTCGCGTAACCGTAGAAGATTGCCTCGAGAACGTCGACAACCGCTTCCAGCTGGTGATGATCTCCACTCGTCGTGCCCGTCAGCTGTCACGCGGCAGCCGCAACGCTCAACTGCCGTGGGAAAACGACAAGCCCACCGTCCTCGCCCTGCGCGAAGTGGCGGCCGGTCTGGTCGGTCGTGACATCCTGAACGAGCCGGTCGAAGCTCCGATCCAGCGCAAGCCGGTAATGCCGCAGATCGAAGACTGAGCCCACGCTCAACCTGCCGACTGCATGTGTGCTTCCGCACCTCTGCCACTCCCGCCCTCGCGGCCGGAGCACGGGGTGCGGGCCCGGAATCACTCTGAGCCAAGGCCGCTGAATGTTCACGATCGATGACCTGGCAGACCGCCTGGGCGGTTATCTTCCCGAGGAAGAGATCCGTCAGGTTAGGCGCGCCTTCTATTACGCCGAGCAGGCCCATGATGGCCAGCGCCGGCGTTCCGGTGAGCCCTATGTGACCCACCCGCTGGCGGTGGCGAACATTCTCGCCAACATGCACATGGACCATCAGAGCCTGATGGCCGCCATGCTGCACGATGTCATCGAAGACACCAGCGTGACCTTCGAGGCACTGGCAGGCCAGTTCGGCGAACCTGTCGCCCTGCTGGTGGATGGCGTCTCGAAGCTGACCCAGATCACCTTCGAGGACAAGGCCGTCGCCCAGGCCGAGAACTTCCAGAAGATGGTGCTGGCGATGTCCCAGGACATCCGCGTCATCATCGTCAAGCTGGCCGACCGTCTCCACAACATGCGTACCCTCGGTGCCCTGCGCCCCGAGAAGAAGCGTCGCATCGCCCGTGAGACGCTCGAGATCTACGCCCGCGTCGCCAACCGTCTCGGTATCAACACCATTCGCGTCGAGCTGGAAGACCTCTCCTTCCAGGCGCTGCACCCGATGCGTTCCGAACGCATCAAGCGTGCCGTCACCGCCGCGCGTGGCAATCGTCGTACCCTGATGCGCGAGATCCAGGCCAGTCTGCAGAACGCGCTGGAGCGCGATCAGCTGCCCGGCTCGGTGATCGGTCGTCAGAAGCATCTGCTGTCCATCTATCGCAAGATGCGTGACCAGCAGAAGCCCTTCAATGAATTGATGGACGTGTTCGGCTTCCGCATCATCACCGATGACGTGGACAGCTGCTATCGTATCCTCGGCGTGGTGCACAATCTCTACAAGCCGGTGCCGGGTCGCTTCAAGGATTACATCGCGATCCCCAAGGCCAACGGCTACCAGAGCCTGCACACCACGCTGTTCGGCATGAACGGCATGCCCATCGAGGTACAGATCCGTACCCGCGAGATGGAAGCGATGGCCAACAACGGCATCGCGGCGCACTGGCTGTACAAGGCCGGCCAGACCGACCGTCCCATCGGCGCCGGCAGCCATGCGCGTGCCCGCGAATGGGTACGGGGTCTGCTCGAGATGCAGCGCCATGCCGGCAACTCGCTCGAGTTCATCGAGCACGTCAAGAACGACCTCTTCCCCGACGATACCTACGTGTTCACCCCCAAGGGCGACATCATGGAATTGCCGCGCGGCGCGACGGCGGTCGATTTTGCCTATGCGGTGCACACCGATGTCGGCAACAGCTGTATCGCCTGCCGCATCGATCGTCATCTGGCACCGCTATCCTCGCCGCTGGAAAGTGGCCAGACCGTCGAAGTCATCACCGCGCCGGGCGCCAAGCCCAATCTGGCGTGGCTCAACTTCGTCACTACGGCCAAGGCGCGCTCTGCCGTGCGCCATTACCTCAAGCATCAGCAGCGCAGCGAATCCGTGACCCTGGGCCAGCGTCTGCTCAACAAGGCGCTCTCCGGGCTGGACTCTTCCCTCGAGCAACTGCCGCCCAGGCGTCTCGATACGCTGGCCGCGGAGCTGGAGCTGGAAGGCGGGCGTGATGATCTGCTCGAGTCCATCGGGCTCGGCACCCGCGCCGCCTACAGCGTGGCCCAGAGCCTTCTGAGCGACACGACCAGCGCCACGGCGCAGCAGCCCAAGTTCTCGGCCAAGGACGGCAATGTCCAGGCGGAGCAAAGCGGCAACAGCCCGATGCAGGTCAGCGGTGGCAACAGCATGGTCACCAGCTATGCGCGCTGCTGTCACCCGCTGCCCGGCGAGCCGATCATGGGTCATCTGTCGGCCGGCAAGGGGCTGGTGGTCCATCGTCAGGAATGCAGCAACATCACCGAACTGGCCAGCGACCCGGAACGCGTCTTCCCGCTGACCTGGGCCGATCAGGTCGAAGGCGACTTCACGGTGGCGCTGCGTATCGAGGCACAGACCCAGCGCGGCCTGATCGCCGAGCTGGCAGAGCTGGTCACCGATGCCGAAGCCAATATCGAGCGCATCGGCATCGAGGAACGCGACGCCCATCTGGCCATCGTCAATCTGACGCTGGCCGTGCGTGATCGCATTCATCTGGCGCGTATCATCAAGCGCATGCGCAACCTGTTGCACGTGGAGCGAATCACCCGCGTCCTCAGCTGATCTACCGTAATGGCCGCGTCGTCCGCCACTGGCGGGCGGCGCGGTTTTTGTTTTCAAGGCTGCCGCAGAGCGGCCATCGGACACGTTCTTCTGAACACCCGTGTCGCGGCCAAGGCCATGCACGTCAACTCGACGGTACGTCAGCTCGACGGCAGTGCATGACCTTGACCGCGACCGAACTCGCCGTGGACGGCGAGACCCTATAACCACAATCGTAACCCGCTGCTGAAGGCCGCCACCGCACAACACTCGCAACCGGCAAGGCTTGAGCGCAGTCACAAGGAGCATGTCATGAGCAATCGCGCGATCATCAACACCGACAAGGCCCCTGCTGCCATCGGTCCGTATTCCCAGGCGATCAAGGCGGGCAACACCGTCTATCTGTCCGGCCAGATTCCGCTGGACCCGCAGACGATGGAAGTCGTCGAAGGCGGTATCGAGGCACAGGCGCGTCAGGTCTTCACCAACCTGAATGCCGTGTGCGAAGAAGCCGCCGGCAGCCTGGGCGACATCGTCAAGCTCAACCTCTACCTGACCGATCTGGACGACTTCGCGCGCGTCAACGCGGTGATGGAAGAGTTCTTCACCGCGCCCTTCCCGGCGCGTGCCGCGGTCGGCGTCAAGGCGCTGCCCAAGGGCGTGGCCTTCGAAGCCGAAGGCGTGATGGTCATCGGTGACTGAGCACCCGCTCACTGATGATGGCAGGTCACCCGCGAGGAGTGGCTGACGCAGAGACGACAGTGCCCGCCCCGGGATTCCGGGGCGGGCACTGTCAGTTGGCGCTTCATCTGGGCACTTGACCAGCCGCTTCATCACTCGAGAACTGGCCGCTGCGCCGCTCGTCAGCCTGTCTCGACGAGCAACTTATCCACACCCGGTCAGACGGCTCGAGGCGCAACCGCATGTGGGTAAGTGAAAGCGGCGGTGATCAGCGGCCCGACAATTCGCTCTTCGGCACCGTCACGCCGTGCTCCTTGAGCACCTCGGCATAGCCTTCGCGGAAGGTCGGGTAGCGGAAGGTGTAGCCGCTCTCGAGCAACAGGGCATTGCCGCAGCGCTTGCTGGAACGCCGCCGCAGCGGCGACTGGATCACCTCGGTGGACTCGACCTTGAGCTGACGCGCCAACCAGGCCATCACTTCGTGCAGCGGCGCGCCATCGCAGTCGGTGGCCAGATAGATCGGCTCGACCGGCTTGCCCTCGAGGCTAAGCGCGATCAGGTGCGCCAGCACGCCCGCGCAGTCGTCACGGTGGATGCGGTTGGAGTAGAGTGGCGGGTTGCTGGCGGCGATGCGACCATCACGCGCCTGGCGAATCAGCATGTCGCGGCCCGGCCCGTAGATGCCGGAGAAGCGCACCACGGTGCCGTTGAGCGAGGAATCGAGCAGTGCCTGCTCGCCTTCGCGCATCAACTGGCCCGAGAAGCTGGTGGCATCGGTGGGCGACTGCTCGTCGACTTCCTCGCCATCCTTCTGGGCGTAGACGGAGGTCGAGGACACGAACAGCACGCGGGTCGGCGGTTTGGCGCGCGACTCGAGCTCCGCCACCAGCGCCCGAATGCCATCGACGTAAGCGGCGCGATAGGCCTCTTCGTCGAAACGGTCGGCGCTCAGCACATGTACCACCGTGTCGGCATCTGGCAAGCTGGCCAGTGCACCTTCGGCAGTGATGTCCAATGCCAGCGTCTCGATGCCGAGATCCGCAAGCTTGGACACATCGCGCCTGACACCAATGACGTGCTGACCGGCCTTGAGCAGTTCGCGCGCCAGCGCGCTGCCAACGTCGCCACAACCGAGGATGAGACTCGTCTTCTTCACCTTTGCCGTGCTCCTTGGTAAAACGAATCGGTACCCACCGCATCCCAGGATGCCAGTTCCGGGCAGGAATCATGACTCTAACAGAACTCCGCTACATCGTAACCTTGGCCCAGGAGCGTCATTTCGGACGCGCCGCAGAGCGCTGCTTCGTCTCGCAGCCCACCCTGTCGGTGGCCGTCAAGAAGCTTGAGGAAGAGCTGGGAGTCGCACTGTTCGAGCGTTCCAAGTCCACCGTACAGGTCACACCGCTCGGCGAGAAGATCGTTCAGCAGGCTCAGCGCGTGCTGGAGCAGTCCAGCGTGATCAAGGAACTGGCCAATTCCGGCAAGGATCAGCTCTCCAGCCCGCTGCGCATCGGCGCCATCTATACCATTGGACCGTATCTTTTCCCGCACCTGGTGCCGGAACTGACGCGGCGCGCGCCGAAGATGCCGCTCTACATCGAGGAAGGCATGACCGGCGACCTGCGTCGCAAGCTGCGCAATGGCGAGCTGGACGTGATCATCGTCGCACTGCCGTTCACCGAGACCGACGTGCTGACCAAGATCCTCTACGAAGAGCCCTTCGAAGTCCTGCTGCCGGCCGGCCACCCTCTGCTCGAGCAGGACAGCATCGCCAAGGAACAGTTGATCAACGAGCGTCTTTTGATGCTCGGCGAGGGCCACTGCTTCCGTGATCAGATTCTCGAGGCCTGCCCGGCCATCGGCAATCAGATCAACAACCCCGAGAATACGCTGATCGCCGAAGGCGGCTCGCTGGAAACCATCCGCCACATGGTCGCCTCCGGCCTCGGTATCACCGTGCTGCCCTACTCGGCGACCGGTACCGGTCATTACGAGAGCGGCGTGCTCGAGACGCGTCCCTTCAAGGACCCGGCGCCCAGCCGCAGCGTGGCGCTGGCATGGCGTGCCAGCTTCCCGCGCCCCAAGGCCATCGACGTGATCAGCCAGGCGATCGCCGAGTGCTCCAATCGTGCCCGCCAGAGCAATGAGAACGGCATGCAGGGCTCCGCTTACCAGAGCCACGAACCGGCATGAGCAGGGCGGGCACGGAAGCCTCATCTGCCGGGCCCGCCAGCGCCGGTGTCTTTGCCACCGGCGCGCTGGCCCAACCGCTGGACAGCCTGAGCGGCGTCGGCCCCGCGCTGAGCGAGAAGCTGTCGCGCCTCGGACTGGAGCGCGTCGCAGACCTGCTGTTCCATCTGCCGCTGCGCTATCAGGACCGCACCCGCGTCACACCCATCGGCACGCTCAAGAGCGGCATGGAAGCGGTGGTCGAAGGCGAGGTGACGGCCTGCGACATCGTCAAGGGCCGTCGCCGCAGCCTGCTGGTACGCCTGCGCGATGGCAGCGGCATCCTCAGCCTGCGCTTCTTCCACTTCTCTCCCGCCCAGCAGCAGCAATTCCAGCGTGGCCATAGCGTGCGCTGCTTCGGCGAGGCACGCGCCGGGGCCACCGGTCTCGAGATCTACCATCCGGAATACCGCCTGCTCAGCCAGGGGGCCGCGCCGGTGGAAGACCACCTCACGCCCATCTATCCGGCTACCGAAGGTCTCAATCAGGCGCGCCTGCGTGCCCTGATCGCCCAGGCGCTCAAGCAGCTCGAGGAAACGCCCCATGAGCTGCCGGACCTGATCCCCGAGGCGCTGCGCGCTCGCTTTCGCCTGCCCGGCGTGATCGAGTGCCTGCGCTTTCTACACGAGCCACCGCCGGATGCGCCCGTCGATCAGATGAGCGACGGCGTGCACCCGAGTCAGCGCCGCCTCGCCCAGGAAGAATTGCTCGCCCACCAGCTGAGCCTGCGTCAGGTGCGCGCACGTATCCAGCAGGATGGCGCGCCCTCGCTGAGCGCCAGTGGCGGCCTCAGCACGCGCTTTCTCGCCCAGCTGCCCTTCTCGCTGACCGGCGCCCAGCATCGCGTGCTGGAAGATGTGCGCCGTGACCTGGCGCGCGAAGTGCCGATGCTGCGTCTGGTGCAGGGCGATGTGGGCTCGGGCAAGACGGTAGTCGCCGCACTGGCGGCGCTGATCGCGATCGGCGGCGGCTGTCAGGCGGCCTTGATGGCGCCCACCGAGATTCTCGCCGAGCAGCACTATCGCAACTTCCGTGAATGGCTGGAGCCATTGGGCATCGAGGTGGCGTGGCTGGCCGGCAAGCTCAAGGGCAAAGCGCGGCTGGATGCCAAGGCCGCCATCGCCGATGGCCGGGCACGCATGGTGGTCGGCACGCATGCGCTGTTTCAGGCCGATGTGACCTTCCAGCGTCTGGGGCTGGCGATCGTCGATGAGCAGCACCGCTTCGGCGTGCATCAGCGCCTCGCATTGCGGGCGAAGGGGGAAGCCGGTGGCCTGACACCGCACCAGCTGATCATGACCGCGACGCCGATTCCGCGCACCTTGGCGATGAGCGCCTACGCCGACCTCGACCTGTCGGTGATCGACGAGCTGCCGCCGGGACGCACCCCGGTACAGACCGTCGCGGTGGCCGACCCGCGCCGCCCCGAGGTGGTCGAGCGCATCCGCGCCGCCTGCTCCGAGGGTCGTCAGGCATATTGGGTGTGTACGCTGATCGAGGAATCCGAGGTGATGACCTGCCAGGCCGCCGAGGTAACACGTGACGAGCTGACCGAGGCGCTGCCGGAGCTGTCCATCGGCCTGGTCCATGGCCGCATGAAGGCGGCCGAGAAGGCCGAAGTGATGGCGGCGTTCAAGGATGGCGAGCATGACCTGCTGGTGGCGACCACGGTGATCGAGGTCGGGGTCGATGTGCCGAATGCCAGCCTGATGGTGATCGACAATCCCGAGCGTCTCGGCCTGTCGCAGCTGCACCAGCTACGTGGCCGTGTCGGGCGTGGCAGCACCGAGAGCTTCTGTGTGCTGCTCTATCATCCGCCGCTGTCGCAGCACTCCAAGCAGCGCCTGGCGGTGATGCGCGAGACCACCGACGGCTTCAAGATCGCCGAGAAGGACCTGGAGCTACGCGGCCCCGGCGAAGTGCTGGGCACGCGTCAGACGGGGCTGGCGGGGATGAAGATCGCCGATCTCGAGCGTGACAGTGACCTGATCGCTCCGACCACCACGCTGGCCGATGCCATCCTCAGCGAGGCCCCGCAGGCCGCGGAGCCCTTGATCCGCCGCTGGCTGGGCGAGGCGGCCGGGCAATACGGCGCCGTCTGAGCGCGCTGCCCGCTGCCCACCTGGCGCCCTCACCTATTCAACCCGGACACTCGATCACTCGGCCCGCCGCGCCAGTCGCTCAGACAGCACTTGTCTTACAGCACTTGTCTTACAGCACTTGTTTTTCAGTACCGGTCAGTCAGGACAGGTCAGCTGGCGCGGCTGGCCTTGATCAGCTGGGTGCCGGCGCTTTCCAGCGGCTGCAACAGCCGCAGCACCAGAATCAGCTGTGACAGCGCCAGGCGTCCGGTAGTGGATTCGACCTGCTCGACCTCGGCTTCCAGTGCCGCGATCTCATCTTCGCTGTCCAGCGTGAGGGCGATCTCGCCGCCCGCCTCCAATTGCTCTCCCAACGCCGTCAGCTGCTGACTCAGGCGCTCGCCATGGCGCAGCAGCGTCTCGATGCCGCTGCTGGCCGAGGCGGTCGATTCCAGTTCGCCACGATGCGCTGCCAGCGCCGAGAGATAGCCGAGCACGGTGTGCGCGTGGAGCAGGAAGCCGAAACCCGGCTCGACATCGCGCCGGAAGTGGCCGGGCTCCTTGCGCGCGGTGGCCAGCAGATTGGAGAAGGCCGCGTCGGCGTTGTGGGCATTGCGGCGTGCCAGGCGGTAGGCCAGATCATCGCGCTTGCCGTGGCGGTACTGGGACAGCACCTCGCCCAGATAGCGACCGCTGGTCTTGAGGCTGACGCCGGCCTGACGATAGAGCTTGCGGCCCTGCCAGTCCGGCAGGATCAACACCACCGACAGCCCGGCCAGCAGGCCACCGACCAGCGTATCGAACAGGCGCGGCCAGATGAGATCGAAGCCATCGCCGACCTGGTTGAAGCACGCCAGCACCATCAGCGTGATGGCGGCGGTGGCCAGGGTATAGCGCGAGCCACGGGTGGCGAAGAACAGCACCCCCGCGACCACGGCGATACCGGCCTGGATCGTGGGCGCCGGGAACAGACTGATCAGCGCCCAGCCGGCGACCAGACCGATCAGCGTGCCCAGAATTCGCTGCGCCAGCGTGCGGCGCGTATCGCCGTAGCTGGGACGGCACACGAACAGCCCGGTCAGCAGAATCCAGTAGCCCTGGGTCGGGTGCACCGCCAGCAGCACGCCATAGCCGGCCACCAGCGTCGCGGTCAGGCGCAGCGCATGGCGAAAGATCGGCGAGCGCGGCGTCAGGTGGCTGCGGATACGCTCGAACATGTCGCGCGTGCCGTGGGGCGAGCGGTCCAGCAGGCTGTTGTCGCTTTCATTGCTGACGGCTTCGAGATCATTCAGGCGCGCGATCTGGCCTTCGATCAGGCGCAGGTTACTGGCCAGTGCCTCCAGCGCCTGCATCAGATGGTGCCACTCGGGCCGCTGCTGTTGCTTGAGATAGACGAGCGAGGCATTGAGGTCTTCCAGCGCCTGCTGGCTGTCACTGGCATCGAAGGGCTGGCGCATCAACAGCGCCTTGCCGAGCCCGCGACAGGCGCGCCCCTGCTGCTCCAGCAGGCGCTGACAACGGAACAGGATGTCGTGATGGAAGAAGGCGTCGGTGAGCTGGCCGTAGGGATAATGGCTGGAGCTGGCGCGCTCGTGGAGGTCCTGGGCGATGAAGTAGAGGCGCAGGTAGCGGTCGAGCTTGGTGGTATCGCGCCGCCCGGCGAGGCGCCGGAAGACCATCTCCTTGGTCTGGTTGAGCGCCACCACCACGCGACCGTTCTGCTCGGCCAGCGCCAGACGCCGAGCAGACTGGTCGACATTGCGCAGCGGCTCGAACAGCTGCGCCTTGAGAATCAGGTAGCGCCCCAGCTCACGGTAGAGCGTCGCCATGCTGTGCTTGAGCGGCTGGCGCGAGAACAGCGCACACCACACGACCGAGAGCAGGCCATACCAGGTCGCGCCCACCACCAGCAGCAACGGCTGAACCAGATTGATGCCCAGCCCCGGCTCACGCAGCCACTCGGGCAGGCTGCGCTCCAGCACCGCGATCTGACCATCTCCATGCTGCTGCTCGAGACTGATCATGGTGTAGACGGCCAGAATCAACGAGGCGCGCGCGATGGCGCCGTAGCGGGCATCGATGGCGCCCAGCATCGGCATCGCGAAGGTGGCCAGCGCCAGCCCGATCACGAAGGGCAGCGGCATGCCGAACAACAGCTCCACCGAGACGGCGGCGATGCTGAAGCAGGCCAGCGTCATGCCCAGCGCGCGCAGTCGGCCGCGCCAGTGATCATCGGTTTCCGCCAGCCCCGAGGCGATCACGCCCAGAAACAGCGGAATCACCACCGCCATCTCGTCGAGCCAGAACCCCACCGCCATCACGCCACCCAGCGCGATCAACATGCGTAGCGAATAGCTGAAGGCATCCAGCGTCCACAGACGACGCAGGGAGTGCATGAGGGAGTCCAGGAGAGAGCGTGTCATGAAGTGTTCCGTGACCAGGGCGCCGGGCAGCGCATTAGACTTTAGATTTATATCGCTAGCATAACACCCCGTTCTGCCGTGTCCGAGAGCCATGGCGCATGCAAGCGTTGGCGGGCGCGTCGAATGTCGAATCGCCGCGACGTGCCACTCTGAAGACTCCTGACCTCATTGGCTTTCATGGAGAATACCGATGCATCCTCTTATCGAACGCGTCACTGGCTCCCTCGGGCTGTCACCGGAAATCGCCGAGCAGGCGGTCGGCATGGTTCTCAAGTTCGTGCGTGAGCAGGGGCCGGATGGCCCGGCCGCCTCACTGCTGGGCGCCATCCCGGGGGCGGAAGGCCTGATCGGCAGCGCAGGCGAGGAAGCCGCCGAGTCCGGTGGCGGTGGCCTCATGGGCGGCCTGATGGGCGCCGTCAGCGCCTTCACCGGCGGCAGCGGTGGCGGTGCGCTGGAACTGGGCCAGAAGCTGATGGGGCTGGACCTGAACATGGACCAGGCGCGCGGCGTGGCCGATGAGACACTGAGCTATGCGCGCGAAGAAGCCGGCGATGGCGTGGTCGACCAGGTGCTCGAAGGCATTCCGGGCCTCAAGCAGTTGCTGTGACGCCTCGAGGAAGTTGAGAGGGTCTTCTCGAACAGCCCCTCGCAAGTAAAGGCTCGCAAGAAAGGCTCGCAAGAAAGGCTCGCGACAACTGCTCGTGACAAAACAACGCCCCGCTGATTCTCTCAGCGGGGCGTCTTTCGTTCATGCAGGCACGGCACAGGGTCGTTCAGCGAATGCGCTTGAGCAATGACTGCAAGCGGTTGAGCTGGGCCGAATCGCCGACCAGCCGCACGCGCTGGTCCATCAGACCTTGCAGGAAGGCACGCGGCGAGGGCTTGAGCAGGAAGGCCACCGCACTGTCACTATCGGCGAAGCGCAGCTCAAGCTCGGTATCCACCGGCAGGCCACTGCCGGTGGTGACGCCCGCGTGGGACATGCGGTAGTGACGCGCGATGCTCATGTCTTCGGTCGCGACGCCCCAGTCCAGCGGACGCTTTTCCAGCTCGGCACGAAATTCGGGGTCACGCTTGAAGGCCCGCTTGAGCAGCAGACCCAGCACCCACAGCAATATCTTGAGCTTCATGGTGTCATTCCTTGAATCGCGAAGCGTCGGTCACGCAGGCCATATGAAAATGCCACCGGCCCCGCAGGGCGGAACCGGTGGCATCAGCATGACAGCCGACAGGGCTTTTGATGACGACGATTGAAAGCCATGACGACAGCCACCCCGGGTCTGCGCTGAAGCACGAGCCGAGGTTACTTGGTCACTGCATCCTTCAACGACTTGCCGGGTTTGAAGGCAACGGTCTTGCTGGCCGGGATGGTCAGCGGCTTGCCTGTCTGAGGGTTCTTGCCGGTACGCGCCGCACGCTGGCGCACGGTGAATGACCCGAAACCGATCAGTGAGACGTCATTGCCTTTGGCCACGGTATGAGTGATCTCGTCGAGAATCACGTTCAGTACCTGACTGGCCTTGTCCTTGGATAGATCCGCACGCTCGGCGATGGCCGCAGCGAGTTCTGGCTTGCGCATGAAAAGCCCTCCTGGTTTGGCATTCTGCACGGGCGGCCAAGCCGCCGTTTCCATTGTTGTTCTTGCACTTGCTAGCGGTGGCGTATGGCGGCGACGCAATCCGCTCCCGGCAAGCTTTGCCGTATCAAACCTGTCGATGGCAGCAATCTGTCAGACGACGCCCGCTGAGCATCATGTCTGACGGAGCATTCACTATCGTGCCTGACCGCGCTGGCAGCAAGGGATTTACGACCATCGATCATGGCATCGCCTAGCCTAGCAACGGCGGCGCCTGCCGCGCTAGCTCGACTTTCCTGCGAACGGCGGCGCCTGTCAACGCATATCCAATCAAGCGTTCGTTCATATCCAGTGCACGCGCTTCGAGGTCATCGCCTTCACCGTTGATTTCCCAGCGCGCCACGGCCGAACGCGGCGGATAGGCCACCACCGGCAAGGCCGGTGTCTTGACCAGCACCGGCCACGCCTTCCAGTCGAGCACGCTCGGCTCGCCACACAGGTTGGCCGCCAGGGTGCGCGCAGCCATCTGCAGCGGCTGGACATACATGGCATTGACGCCCTCGACACTGGCGCAATCGCCCAGCGCCCAGATATGCGGCTGGGAGGTGGCCAGGTGGCGGTCGACACGGATGCCGTCACCACCGGCGCTTAGGCCCGCGGCCTGCGCCAGACGAATACGCGGCGCCAGCCCGGTGGCCAGCAGAACCACGGAGCCCGTCAGGCGACGACCGCTCTGCAGTCGCACCTCGACCGGCGCGGCCTGACGCTCGGCCTCCTCGCCCGAGCTTGCGGCGATGGTCTCGACCATCTCGCCCTGGCGACGCGTCACACCGAGCCCATCCAGCGCCGCGCCCAGACGCTGCCCCAGCGCTTGCGGCAGCAGCCCATCCAGCGGAGTTTCCTCCGGCGCGACCAGCGTGACGGGGTGGCCGGCCGCCGTCAGATCATTGGCGTATTCACAGCCGACCAGTCCGGCACCGACAATCACCACGTGCCCGTCTTCCCCGCGCTCGCGGGCCTTCGCCAGCGTCGCGCAGAAGGCCGCATAGTCGTCGAGGTCATTGATGCTCTGCACGCGTGAGGCCACTTCCGCGGCGACGGGGAAGGGACGACGCGGCGCGGCGCCGAGTGCCAGCACCAGCTCGTCATAGGCCAGACACTCCTCGCCCAGCCATAGCTGGCGGGCATCACCGTCGATGGCGGTGACGCGTTGATGGGTACGCAGCTCGGCATTCAGCTCGTCCACCAGCGCCACCGGCGCCTGACGCGACAGGTCGGTGGCCGACATCTTCTTGGCGAAGGCGGTGGACAGCATGGGCTTGGCGTAATCGTGGCCGCTATCCTGGCTGATGAGGATCAGCCGGCTGTCCTTGTCACGCGCACGCAGCGCGCGCGCCAGACCAATGCCCGCCATGCCGGTACCAATGATGACAAGGGTGCGAGGGTCGCGCATGGCACCATCTCCTGAGATCGATCCGAGGGAAGCGCTGATGAAAGAGCGCCAGCAGCGTCCGTCATGAACGCCGATGAATGCGCCCAGCATACCAGCCCGCCAGCAGTGCAGGCATGCCTGAGCGGGAGGCCTTGCCGCCCGGCCATGCTAGACTCGCCATTTCGTCATCCTGACAGGGAATTCACCGTGGTCCGATGCCCAGCAGGCGAGCCTCATCGCGCAGCGCTCACGCCACAGACCTCCACCTGTGAGGCGCCTCATTCGTCAGCCGAACCCCTGTGCCAGCCTGCGCCTCGCTGGCCTTCACCCACGCGCGTCATGCCCGCTGCTTCGGCGACGGTGCGCCGTCATTGGCAGCCGGCTGCCGCGCTGCAAGGTGTCATGCCGGCCGGCTGGTGGGCGTGGCTCTCCTCGACGGACTCGCTGACCCAGCGTCTTGCCAGCGCCATGCAGCAGCAGGATGAACGCGATGGCCAGCCCATCCAGGGCCTGCGCGTGCGCCTGCTGCTGCAGGACACCGGCCCCGCGCGGCTGGACGAGGCACGCCTGCTGGGCATCGGCCCACGCCGGCATGTCTGGCGACGCGAAGTGGCACTCTGTCATGGCGATACGCCATGGGTGATCGCACGCTCGCTGGCGGCGCTGGACCTGGCCCACGGCCATCGCCTCTCGACGCTGGGCGAGCGCTCGCTGGGCCATTGGCTGTTTCGCCAGCCCGACCTGACCCGCAGCGCCATCGATGTCAGCCGCGCCCCGCTGGTGCTTTCGAGCCCCAGGCCGCTGGCCCGCACCACCAGCCTGTGGATGCGCCGCTCGATGTTCTCGCATGGCCGCTTCAAGGTGCTGGTGCAGGAGGGCTTCACACCGGCCTTCCAGCACGCGCTGCAGCTGGCCTGAGCCTTGCTGGCCGACTGGCCTCGTTTCTCTCTTCCCTTGCCCACTACCACCCGCCCAGGAGCCATGATGACCGCGTCATCCACTTCCGCCGCTTCGCGTCCTTCCAGACTGGCCGACTACCTCGCCCTGACACGGCTGGACCGCCCCATCGGCACCTGGCTGCTGATGTGGCCGACCCTATGGGCACTGTGGCTGGCGGCAGATGGCATTCCCGAGCGCACGACCCTGCTGATCTTCATCGCCGGGGTCTATCTTATGCGCGCCGCCGGCTGCGTCATCAACGACTACGCCGACCGCCATTGGGACAAGCATGTCGAGCGCACGCGTGATCGGCCGCTGACCTCGGGTCGCATTTCGGAACGCGAGGCGCTGACGCTGTTCGGGGGGCTGGTCGCGGCCGCCTTCGTGCTGGTGTGCTTCACCAACCTGACCACGGTGCTGCTGTCGATCGTCGCCGTGCTGCTGGCGGCCAGCTATCCGTTCATGAAGCGCTTCCATCATCTGCCTCAGGTAGTGCTGGGCGCCGCCTTCGGCTGGGCGATTCCAATGGCCTTCGCCGCGACGCTGGAGGAGGTACCGACCTACGGCTGGTGGCTGTTCGCGGCCAACCTGATGTGGACGGTGGCCTACGACACCGCCTACGCGATGGTCGATCGCAACGACGACCTCAAGGTGGGCATCAAGTCCACCGCCGTGCTGTTCGGGCGTGCCGACAAGCTGATGATCGGCCTGTTGCAGCTGGGCATGCTGGCGGTGTTGATCGGCATCGGCCTGCAGCTGGCGCTGGGCATCTTCTACTGGCTGGGGCTGGCTGCCGCCGCCGTCACCTTCGTCTGGCAGCAACGTCTGATCCGGGAGCGTGAGCGTGCGCCCTGCTTCCAGGCCTTCCTCAACAATCATTGGACGGGTCTGCTGATCTTCGCCGGTATCGCCCTGGCGACCTGGCCGATGAGCTGACTCCTGCATAAACATTAGTATTATTTAATTTAAAGCAACCCCTGCCCTCTATTGCTCCCCAGCCCACGGTTCATGCCTGCCTGCCGCGCCTCCAAGGCGGCTGGCAGGCTTGCGTGCAAGCTGCCATGCTGGCAGTTGTCATCTCGTTGTCATATAAGCGGGTTGTAATCGTCATCGACTTGTCATTCTGGCGCGTGCGCCGACTGCTGCATGGGATCTAGCGATGAGCTCCAAGACCGTACTGATTGTCGACGATGAATCCTCGATTCGCGAGATGATCGCCGTTGCCCTCGAAATGGCGGATTACCGCGTGCTGGAGGCAGACAATGCCCAGGACGCCCACGCCATCGTCGTCGATGAAAAGCCCGATCTGCTGTTGCTGGACTGGATGATGCCGGGCACCAGTGGCCTGGAGCTCGCGCGGCGTCTCAAGCGTGACGAGACCACCTCGGAGCTGCCGATCATCCTGTTGACCGCCAAGGGCGAGGAAGACAACAAGATTCAAGGCCTGGAAGCCGGTGCCGACGACTACATCACCAAGCCCTTCTCGCCGCGCGAGCTGGTCGCCCGTCTCAAGGCCGTGCTGCGTCGCACCACTCCCAAGGGGGTCGAGGAGGCGGTGGAAGTCGAAGGCCTGATGCTCGACCCGGCCAGCCACCGCGTCACCGCCCACGGCAACTCGCTGGATGTCGGCCCGACCGAATATCGCCTGCTGCAGTTCTTCATGACGCATCAGGAGCGTGCCTACACGCGCAGCCAGCTGCTCGACCAGGTATGGGGCGGCAACGTCTATGTCGAGGAGCGCACCGTGGACGTGCACATCCGTCGCCTGCGCAAGGCGCTGGGCACAGGCCATCAGCATCTGATCCAGACCGTCCGCGGCACCGGTTACCGCTTCAGCGCTCAGGCCTGAGGGATTCATGCGCTATTGGACCAACGAGCTATGGCGCCTCGGCTACCTTGCCGGTGGCTTCGGCCTGATCGGTGGCCTGCTGGGCCATCTGGGCTGGGGCCTGGCGCTGGGTCTTTCGCTGTATCTGTTCGTCCATCTCAAGCACTTGAAGAGCCTCTACACCTGGCTGATCACCAATCCCCATGAAGAGCCGCCGCCCGGCGATGGCGTCTGGGGAGACCTGCTCGATCGTCTCTACCGCTACCAGAAGGGCCAGCGTCAGGCTCAGGAGCGACTGCGCAGCATCCTCAACCGTATCCAGGAATCCTCCGAGGCCATGCGCGACGGCCTGGTGATGCTGGACAACCACGGTGACATGGAATGGTGGAACAGCGCTGCCGAGCAGCTGGTCGGTCTCAAGGCCAGCCACGACCGCGGCCAGCACATCACCAACTATCTGCGTGACCCCGTCTTCATCGACTACTTCAATCGGCTGGCCTACCGCGAGCCGCTGACACTCCAGTCGCCGCTGTCTGACAACCTGACGCTGCAGATCTCCATCACCCTGTTCGGTGACAACGAGCGTCTGGTCATGCTGCGTGACGTCACCCGCCTCTATCGCCTGGAAGAGATGCGCCGCGACTTCGTGGCCAATGTCTCCCATGAGCTGCGCACGCCGCTGACGGTACTGGCCGGCTATCTCGAGACCTACTCCGATTACGCCGATGACCTGCCACCGCGCTGGCAGCGTGGACTGGGCCAGATGCAGAGCCAGACCGACCGCATGCAGCACCTGGTCGAAGACCTGCTGACCCTGTCACGCCTGGAAACCGACGAACTGTCCGACAACGGTCGCTGCATCGACATGAGTGCCCTGCTCGGCCATATCCGCGATGACGCCGAAGGCCTGTCCCAGGGGCGCCACACCTTCTCCATCGAGGCCGATGCCAGCCTGTCACTGCGCGGTGAGGAGCAGGAACTGCGCAGCGCGATCTCGAATCTGGTCTTCAATGCGGTGCGCTACACCCCCGAAGACTGCCATATCACCCTGCGCTGGAAGGCGGATGACCAGGGCCTGCTGGTCGAGGTGGAAGATGATGGGGATGGCATCGACCCGGTGCACCTGCCGCGCCTGACCGAGCGCTTCTACCGCATCGACAAGGGCCGCAGCACCGCCACGGGAGGCACCGGCCTCGGGCTTGCCATCGTCAAGCATGTGCTGATTCGCCATCAGGGCCATCTGGAGATCGACAGCCACCCCGGCGAGGGTGCGCGCTTCCGCTGTCACTTCCCCGACGAGCGCGCCTGTCAGGCGAGCGCTCCCCAGGCCAGCAGTGCGCTAGCCCAGTGATGGGCTGAATCAGTGATGATCTGACCCGGACGCCAGCCCAACGCAGAACGCCCCGCAGCCACCTCGACAGGAGGCGACTGCGGGGCGTTTCGTTTGGTCAATCAGACGACGCTGCGGCTATTTCAGCGACGTGCCAACCTAGCGACGAGTCAGCTCAGCGACAAGCCAACCTAGCGACGAGTCAGCTCAGCGACAAGCCAGCTCAGCGACAAGCCAGCTCAGCGACAAGCCAGCTCAGCGACAAGCCAGCTCAGCGACAAGCCAGCTCTGCGACAGGCTGTCTCAACGACGCGGTGCCGGCAACTGACGGTAGTGGCTTTGCCACATCAGTACCGCCCCGGCGACGGCGCCCGGGATGAACAGCAGATTGGCCAGCGGCACCAGCGTCATGACGAACACCGCGGCGCCGAAGGTCAGTGAGGGCCACCAGCGCGCCTTGAGGCGCTGCTTCATGTCACCGAAGCTGACCTGATGGTTGTCCATCGGGTAGTCGAGATACTGGATCGACATGCTCCAGGCCGAGAACAGTCCCCACAACAGCGGCGAGAGCAGGTTCAGGCCCGGGATGAAGCCGATGATGAACAGCGCGATCATGCGCGGGATGAAGTAGCCCAGCTTGGCCATTTCACGCCCCAGCGAGTCGACGCCGATCTTCATCAGGCCACGGTCATCGTCGATCAGGGTGCCATCCAGACGATGCTCGACCTTCTCGGCCAGAATGCCGTAGAAGGGCGCGGCGATCAGATTGGTCACCAGGCTGAAGGTGAAGAACACCACCAGCAACAGACTCACCACCAGCACCGGCCAGATCAACCAGCTGAGCCAGTCCAGCCACGCCGGTACCTTGAGCATCCAGTAATCGATCCAGCCACCGAACTGGTTGAACAATACCCACAGCGTGATGCTGTAGAGCACCAGGTTGATCGCCAGCGGTACGAATACGAAGCGGCGCAGCCCGGGGGTATAGACCATGCGGGTCCCGCGGACCAGCGCCGATACGGCATCAATCATGCGACGTCCTCGTCATCTCAAAAGAACCGGCCAGCCAGCGGGCTGACCGGAGCCACACCCTAGCACTCCCGCCTGCGCGGCGCAGCTGTCGGCCGCCTGACACCGCTCGCGCTCCCACGACGCAATCGCCCCGCGGCCTGCCGGTGGGCAGGTGCGGGGCGAAAGAGGCGACACAGGGGCAGGGAAGCGCGTCAGCTCACTTCTTGTCCAGGTCCTGCGGCTTCAGGTCATGGGTATCGGTGTGACGCACGTCCACGCCCTTGACCAGGAAGATGACGTACTCGGCCAGGTTGTCGGCGTGGTCACCGATGCGCTCCAGCGCACGCAGAATCCACATCACGTTGAGCACCGGCGTAATCTGGCGCGCGTCTTCCATCATGAAGGTCATCAGCGAGCGCATCGCGCTCTGATATTCCAGATCCACCGAGGCATCTTCACGCAGCACCTTGAGGGCAAGGTCGGTATCGAAGCGCGCGAAAGCCGTCAGGGAGTCACGCACCATGCTGCGCACGTGCTGGCTGAGGTGACGCACCTCGACCATGCCGCGCGGGCTCTGGCCGTTCTCGACCAGCGAGATGGCGTTGCGTGCGATCTTGCTCGATTCATCACCGATACGCTCGAGATCGGAGGTGGCGCGGATGACGGCCAGCACCAGGCGCAGGTCAGAGGCCGCCGGCTGACGGCGGGCCAGCACCCGGGTGCACTCGTCATCGATCTTGAGCTGCATGTCGTTGACAGCCTTGTCGTTGTCGCGCACCCGCGTGGCGGTTTCACTGTCGCCTTCCAGCAATGCCGTGACGGCATCCTGCAGCTGCTTCTCTACCAGTCCGCCCATGGCCAGCAGGTGTGTCTTCAGTGCATCCAGCTCGTGATTGAACTGCTCTGAGATATGCTTGCCGTGCGAATCGCTGGTGATATCCATTTCCCTCTCCCGGAAAGTCGCCCACCGAGTCAGGGGGCGTGACATGAATGACGTGACAAGTATGGCCCACTACTGACTGACACAGCGGGCTCCCCCTCAGCATGCCGACACTTGATTGCAGTTATGTTTCACCCATGGCGCAAAGGCGCTATCTGGCCGCCATCGTCAGCAATATCAGGGCGAAAAGGCTACCTGACTGCACGTTCGCGCCTGAGCGCGCTAACCGAAACGCCCCGTGATGTAGTCTTCCGTCTGGCGGCGCCGCGGGTTGGTGAACAGCTGATCCGTCGGGGCGAATTCCACCAGGCGGCCCTCATGCAGGAAGGCGGTATCGTCTGAGACCCGCGCGGCCTGCTGCATGTTGTGCGTGACGATGATCAGCGTCAGGCGCGAGCGCAGCGAACGGATCAGCTCCTCGATCTTGAGCGTCGAGATGGGGTCCAGCGCCGAGGCTGGCTCATCCAGCAGCAGCACCTCCGGCTCGACCGCCAGCGTCCGCGCAATCACCAGCCGCTGTTGCTGGCCACCCGAGAGCCCCAGCGCGCTGTCGTGCAGGCGGTCCTTCACTTCTTCCCAGAGCGCCGCGGAGCGCAGGCAGGATTCGACCTTGTCATCGAGGTGGCGCTTGTCATTCTCGCCGACCAGCCGCAGCCCGAAGGCCACGTTCTCGTAGACCGACATCGGAAAGGGGTTGGGCGTCTGGAAGACCATGCCGATCCGGCGGCGCAGCATCGGCACGTCCACGCCGCGCGCATGAATGTCCTCGCCCTCGAGCAGTACCTTGCCGGAAAGACGTGACTGTTCGTCGAGATCGGTCATGCGATTGAAGGTACGCAACAGACTCGACTTGCCGCAGCCGGAAGGGCCGATGAAGGCCGTCACGCGCTTGCGTGTGATCTGCAGGCTGACGTCCTCCAGGGCGCGGCGCGTCTGGCTCTCCTTGCCGACACGCGCCTGATAATCGAGGCTCAGGTGGCGGGTTTCCAGGCAGATGTCTTCTGCAGGCCGCGCAGGCGTCTCCTGAAGAAACAACTGGGGCTTGGGCTGTTCAGAGTCACGCCTCATTCGGTGGCTCCCTTGTAACGTTGTGCCAGCATGTGACGCAGGCGAATGGCACTCAGATTGAGGCATAGAATCACGACCACCAGCACCAGCGCGGTCGCGTAGACCAGCGGCCGACTGCTGAAGGCGTCGCTGCTCTGGAAGGCCAGATCATAGACCTGATGCCCCAGATGCATGAATTTGCGGTCCAGATGCAGCCACGGGAAGCTGTCATCCAGCGGCAGGTCCGGGGCCAGCTTGACCACCCCGACCAGCATCAGCGGCGCGACTTCACCCGCCGCACGCGCCACGGCCAGAATCAGCCCCGTCATCAGCGCCGGCGAGGCCGCCGGAATCACCACGCGCTTGAGCGTTTCCAGACGTGTCGCCCCCAGCGCCAGCGCGCCTTCGCGCAGACGACGCGGCACGCGCGCCAGCCCCTCTTCCGTGGCGACGATCACCACCGGCAAGGTCAGCAGGGCCAGCGTCAGCGAGGCCCACAGAATGCCGCCGGTCCCGAAGGTCGGCGTCGGCAGTCGCTCGGAATAGAACAGCTCATCGATTCCGGCGCCCAGTCCATAGACGAAGAAACCGAGACCGAACACGCCGTAGACGATGGAGGGCACCCCGGCCAGGTTGCGCAGCGCGATGCGCGTCAGGCGCGTCAGGCGCCCCTGATGGGCCACCTCGTGCAGATAGAGTGCCGCCATCACGCCGAAGGGCATCACCATGATCGACATCAGCACCACCATCAGCACGGTGCCGAAGATGGCGGGCCAGACGCCACCGAAGCCCTCGGTGGGCGCGCCGGCCACGAAGTCACGGAAACGCTTGAACGTCATCATCAGCCGGCCGCTGAAGCCCATCGCATTGGGCCGCCAGGCATTGCGGATATCATCGAGCGCGATGCGGCCTTCGTAGCCGCCATTGCCACCCAGCAGCAACTGACCGCCCGCCAGCGCATCCCGCAGGGCACTCAGTTGACCTTCACGCTCGATGAAGGCGCTACGCACCTCCTCCAACTCCTCCAACTCCTCCAACTCCTCCAACTCCTCCTGCATCTCCTGCTCGAGCTCAGCATCCTCATGAGTCTGCGCCGCGTCACCGCCAGCAGTGGCGCTGCGCCGGGATGCCAGAGACTGCTGCAGCGCCTGATAGCGACTACTCAAGGCTTCACTGTCCAGGCGTAGCGCCTGCAGCTGGCGGCGCTCGCTCTCGATCATCTTCAGGCGGGCAAACAGTGGCTCGGCGTCCTCGGACAAGGGCCGGGCAGGCCCGTCGCCGACATCGGGCGTGTGGTCCATCTCCCCCGTCATCGGGTCACTCAGCGCCCGTGGCATGCCGTAGAGAGTGCGCCCGTCGCGCATTTCCAGCATCAGCGCCTGGCTGGGGAAGGTCATCCTGTCGAGCAGCGTCTCCGGCAGCCACTGCCAGCTGGCCGCGGCCCCGTCACGCGAGGATGTCTGCAGCAACCACCATTGCTGGCGAGCATCATCCCCCTCGCCCGAGGCGACACGACGCATCTCCTCGTGCATCAGCTCGCCGAGCAGATGGCGATTGTCGGCCGCCGGCTCACCGCGCGTGGTGGTCAGGGCCGTGGGACTCTGGCCCGGCTGCGCCGTCAGCTCCACCTCGACCAGCCGTGAGGGCCAGAAATGACTGAAGGAGCCCACCACCAGCAGGCTGAGCAGGCCCAGCACCAGCACCAGCGAGACACTGACCGCCATGGCATTCAGCCAGCCCCACGGGCCGCCGTCGCGCCAATAGCGCTGCAGGCGCCCGACCAGCGGCTCGCGCGGGCGCAGCAGTGAGGAGCTGGCGCGATTGGTGTCAGGGTGACTCATCCCCAGCTCCCCTGATTGGGTGGCGTGAAGCGCTGTCGCAGCACTTCCGCCAGCGTATTGACCACGAAGGTGAAGACGAACAATGCCAGGGCAGCGAGGAACAGCAAGCGGTAGTGGCTGCTGCCGACCTCGGCCTCCGGCAGCTCGATGGCCAGGGTCGCGGCCAGTGAACGCAGGCCCTCGAACAGGCTGGCATCCACCAGCGGCGTATTGCCGGCCACCATCAGCACGATCATCGTCTCACCGACAGCGCGCCCCATGCCGATCATCATCGCCGAGAACAGCCCGACGGCGGCGGCAGGCAGGATGACGCGACGCAGGCTCTGCCATGGCGTCGCGCCAAGTGCCGCCGAGCCGGCGGCCAGACCGCGCGGCACCGACGAGAGAGCATCCTCGCTGAGCGTGAACAGGGTCGGCATCACCGCCAGCCCCAGTGCCATGCCGGTCACCAGGGTATTGCGCTGGGCGTAATCGATGCCGTAGTGGCTGAACAGCCACTGGCGGAGGTCGCCGTCGAACCACCACTGCTCGACCTGGCCGGCGATGGTCACATCCAGCCACAGCAGCACGAACAGCAGCGGCAACAACCCGAAGGCCGCCATGTTTTCCGGCAGCAGATTGCGCCATACGCGCGGCGACAGGGTCCACAGGAAGCCGGCCACCATGGTGCCCAGCGGAATCAGGACCAGCCCCAGCAACACCGCCATCAGCTCACGCTCGACGAAGGGCGCGACCACCAGGGCGGCGATGAAGCCGATCACCACGGTCGGCAGCGCCTCCATCATCTCCAGCAGCGGCTTGATACGGGAACGCTGGCGCGGCGCCATGAAGCAGGCGACATGGATGGCACAGCCCAGCCCCAACGGCACGGCAAACAGCAGCCCGACCAGCGCCGCCTTGAGCGTGCCCCACATGATGGGCACCAGCGACAGACGGGGTTCGTGGGTACCGGTGCTCTCCAGCTGCCAGATCCACTCCGGCGCTGCGCGTCCCTCATACCAGACCTTGCCGAAGATGGCGTCGAGCCCGACGGCCTGATGCGGATCGTGTATCGCAAGCCCCGCATAGGCCTTGCCGAGCGCTCCCAGCGGCGCATCCTGAGCGAGCTGGCCGGGCAGCCTCGCCTCCCGGGCCGCCGATGCCAGCAAGCGGCGGTCATCATCGTCAAATTCCAGCGCCACGCCAGCCGCGACCCGGGCGGCATCCAGCCAGTCCAGTACCTGACGGCGACGCTCGCTGGTGGCCAGATAGAGGCCAAGGCGGCCGTTGGCATCCAGCGCGGCAAAGCCGAGGCTGTGATGGGCGGCAGCCATCGTCACCACCGGCGCCGACAGGCCACTGTCAAAGACGCCAGCCTTGACCAGCGGCTGCGCGTGCGCCGGCAACAGGTAATGGCTCAGGCCACCTCCGGCGTCCCCGACGATCAGGCTTCTGCCGCCACGCAGGACGCTGATCGCGGTGATCGCCGGCGATGACGCGGAGGCAGAAGAGCTCATAGCGTGATGTGCCAGCTTGCGCGCCAGCGGCTTGGTCCCGGTGGAGGCCTCGCTCAGTTGCCACTGGGTGAAGCCATCGCGGTCAGCGGTGACCAGCAGACGCCCCTGCTGCGAAGACAGCCTGGCCGTGCCCGGCAACCACTGCTGCTGCCACTCGGAATGGGGAGTCTGGCTTGCTGCATCGTCATCCAGCGCGTCGGCGGAGGCGTGTGGAGATGACAAGGCCAGACGCGCCAGCCACAGGCCATCGCCATCCTCGAACGGAATGCGCAGCCAAAGCTGGTCACGGCTGAGCACCAGGCTTGCCTGGCGACGCTCAAGCCCTGCGGGAACCTCGATGGCACTGCCGCGCAGGCGCACGCCAGTGGCGGACTGCTGAACCACCTGCAGGCGCTCATCCGCGAGCCAGACACCCGCCAGCGGCGAGGTGCGCGAATCCGCCGTCGAATCATCACTGGCCAGCACGGGAGGCAGCCCGTCACGCGCGGCAAGCGGCATGTCAGGCAAGGCGCTCAGCCAGTCAGGATCGGCCAGCCAGTCAAGGTCGGTCTGCGCGGCCGGCTTCTGCTGGTCGCTCACTTGCTGTTCGAGCGCCTGCTGAGGAAGCGACGTGACGCTGGCGGGCTTGAGCAGTGGCCACGACACGCTGACCAGATAGGCCAGCATCACGACGACGATGACCATCACGCCCAGCCCGGCCGCTGTCAGCCACAGACTGGCAAGACGGTCATGCCGCAGGCGACGACGCTGCATTCGGGAGGCATCAACTGCCGACATGAAATATCACCACGAAAGGATTCGCGCCCTGGAGTGTCGACTCCGCAGACGCATGAAGCGGGTATGGCACCGAGATTATGTCCAAGTGATGACAGAGAGATGACAAAGGCGAATCAAAGGGCATCCACATCCTCCAGCCCCAATTGCTGACGCCAGTGCAGCAGCTGCTTTTCCGGCAGTGGCACATAGCCACCGCGCAGGATGGCCTGCTGGCCCTGGCGCGACATGATCAATGACAGGAAGGCCTGCTCCAGCGCCGGGAGCGGCTCGTCCGGCACGCGATTGACGTAGATGTACAGCGCGCGGGTCAGCGGATAACGGCCATCGCGAATGCTGGCCCGGCTCGGGAAGACGGCGTGGCCACCCGCCTCACGGCTGACTGACAACTGCTTCACCAGCGGCGAAGAGGTGCTGAAGCTGGCATAGCCGATGCCATTGGGCGAGGAGCCCACTGCACCGATGATGGAGGCCGAGCCCGGCTGTTCGCTGACATCGAGGCGGAAGTCGCCATCGCACAGCGCGATACGGCGGAAGGCGCCGTAGGTGCCCGAGGTGGCACTGCGCCCGAAGCGCGTGATCTGGCGGTCATTCCACTCATCACTCAGCCCGAGCTGGCCCCAGCGATTGGCCGCCTGGCCACCACAGTTGTGCGTGGCGGAGAAGATGGCATCCAGCTGCGCGATGCTGATCTCCTCCAGCGGATTGCTGCGATGCACGATGATGCCCATCGCATCCAGCGCCACGGGCACACCAAGCGGCGGATAGCCGAATTCACGCGTGAAGTCCTGACGCTCCTGATCGCTCATCGGACGCGACATCAGGCCGATGCGAGTGGTGCCGGCGATCAATGCCGGCGGCGCCGTCGAGGAGCCCGCGGCCTGCAGCTGCACGCGCACCCCCGGATGATAGCGGCGAAGCTGGGCAGCCCAGCGTGTCACCAGCACCGACAGGGTATCGGAGCCCACCGCCGTCAGGTTGCCCACCACCCCGGACACCGGGCGATATTCGGGCACCTTGTCGGCCAGCGCCGGAGCCGAGAGCGTCGAGAGCCCCAGCAGGCAGGCAAGCGACATCAGCCGCAGCGACGGCAGCCCTGAGCGCAGGCGGGGCGCGCAGGAGGAGGGCACATATGAGGAGGACGCGGATGACCCGCGACGCGACGCGAACACGGCGCGAAAGCCTGAACGGACAAGCGTCCCGACGGAAACTGACATGGCGACTTCCCACCAGAGAATGAACAAGATGACGATGCGACACGGAGCTGGCCACTGCTTGCCACGCCCGTGGTGACGGGCATGCGACGGTGGATCAAGGCGGCCCGTGCAGCATGGCGAAAGACAGCGAGTATCCGTCATTGCTGCGTTGAGGAACGATACTCCATGCTGCAGCGCAAAAAATCTCCTGACAGTCCCTTGTCAGTGAGGACAGTGCTTTGTCCGCCGGAGTAGGATACAGGAGATGATGAAGCCGCTGCGGCTCATCCGCCATGGTCTGCGTCGCGCTGATGCTATCGATGGCACCCGGTGACTTTCTTCGGCGATTGCCGAAGTCCCCTGTATAAGGCCCCCTGTGCAAGGCAGTGCCCTGTACAAAGAAGTGCCCTGTGCAAGGCAGCGCCCTGCGCCAAAAGACGCACCTTTTCAGACGCAAGGGTGCAGAAATGAAATGACCATTTTATAACAACAAGATAGCGAGTCATGACATGCAAGCTCTGGATGATATCCCGACGCCGAACGGCACACTGACGCTCAAATTGATCGCCCAGCGCCAGGACACCAATCTCTATGGCGACATCAGCGGCGGCTGGCTGATGCACCGCATGGACGAGGCCTGTGAGCTGGCCGCCGGGCGCGTCGCCCACGGTCGCACTGCCACCGTGGCCGTCGAAGGCCTCGATTTCCTGTCGCCGGTGCGTATCGGCTCGGTGGTCAATATCTTCACTCAGGTGGCTGAGGTCGGGCGCAGTTCGATCAGGCTCGCCGTCGAGGTCTGGATCCGCCCGCCGCAGGAGCGCAATCAACACGCGCTGACCAAGGTGACCGAAGCCTGCTACGTGATGGTGGCACTCGATGACAATGGCCGCATCCGTGCCGTACCGGAGCAGGCCAGCACCGCCATCATCGAGGAGCAGGACTGATCCTGAGCAGGACTGAGCCTGGCGCCTCGCCTCTCTTCCTGTCAGTCACACGCCAAGAAAAAGCCGCCCTCAGGGGCGGCTTTTTCGTCAACAATCAGTCACGCACTCAGACACGCACTCAGACACGCACTCAGACAGTCCGGCAGACAGTCCGGCAGGCAGTCCGAAAGAGACTCACTCAGGCTTCGCCCAGCACCCGACCACGCGCATCCAGATAGGCTTGCTCACCGATACGCGACCAGGGGGCGACCTGCTGCTGGAAGGCGCGGTAGGACTCATAGACGCGCCTGGCGTCCTCGTCCTTGGCAATGAACTCGTCCAGCACCTCATTGGAGGCATCGAACAGCGCCGCATAGACGTCCTGAGGGAATTCACGCAGCTCAACACCGTGCTCCTCGACCAGCGAGGTCAGCGCGGTGGCGTTGCGCAGCGCGAATTCATCCACCATGGCGTGATTGGCGATTCTGGCCGCCTGGATCACCACCTGCTGCAGGTCTTCCGGCAGTGCCTGCCAGGCCTCGAGATTGACGGTGCCTTCGAGGATGGCGGAAGGCTCGTTCCAGGCCGGCGAGTAGTAATACTTGGCCACCTGATGCAGGCCGAAGGCCAGATCATTGTAGGGGCCGACCCAGTCGGTGGCATCGATCACGCCGGTTTCCATCGCGGTGAAGATCTCGCTGCCCGGCAGATTGACCGCACTGGCGCCGATGCGATTCATCACTTCGCCCGCCAGCCCCGGCAGGCGGATCTTCAGACCCTTCATGTCCTCGAGACTGTTCACTTCCTTGTTGAACCAGCCGGCCATCTGGGTGCCGGTGTTGCCCACCGCCAGCGGCTTGAGGTTGTGGCGCGAGTAGATCTCGTCCCACAGCTTCATGCCATCGCCGTGATACAGCCAGGCGTTGGTCTCGGTGGTGTTCATGCCGAAGGGCACGGCGGTGAAGAACTGGGCCGCGGGCACCTTGCCCTTCCAGTAGTAGGAGGCCGAGTGGCCCATCTGGGCGGTACCGGAGGACACGGCATCGAAGACTTCCAGCGCCGGCACCATCTCGCCGGCACCATAGACCTTGACCTGCAGGCGACCACCGGAGAGCTGACCGATCAGGCTGGCGAATTCATTGGCACCGGTGCCCAGTGCCGGGAAGTTCTTCGGCCAGGAGGTGACCATCTTCCAGTGGATGGTCTCGCCCTCGGCGGCATTGGCGGTGGACACGAAAGGCGCGGCGGCGAGACCGGCAGCACCGGCCCCCAGGGCAGAGAGAAAACGGCGGCGTTGCATGGGACTTTCCTTGTTCGAGTTGTGGGCAATGCATGACGCGGCATCAAGACAGCAGATTGTCTGCCACTATGCCGCGACCCATGGATGGCCCACAACTGCACCAAGGCCGTAATGGCGAACGAATACCGCGCCCGCTGCGCCGCTTTCACTTCTTGCCAGCGCCTGCTGTCAGCGCCTCTTGGCTGCGTCTGCCATCAATGCAGGATCAGCTCAGCACTTCCAGCTTGGCAAAGCCCAACACCAGCCACTTGTCGCCTTCGCCCTCGAAGCTGATCTGCACGCGCGCTCGCTCGCCCTGGCCTTCGGCATTGATGACCACGCCTTCCCCGAACAGCGGATGCCGCACCAGGCTGCCGAGCGATAGTGCCGGCATGTCGCCATTGGCCTCGACACTCTCCTGACGCGGGCCGGACGGACGGCGATTCGGCGTGGCGCGCTGGGTCGAGACCGGACGCGAGACCTGGCCACGCAGACGCACCTCTTCCATCAGCTCTTCCGGCAGCTCACGCAGGAAGCGCGACGGCCGCTGGAAGGTCTCCTTGCCATGCATGCGACGCAGCTCGGCGTAGGTCAGGTAGAGGCGCTGCATGGCGCGGGTGACACCGACGTAGCACAGGCGACGCTCTTCCTCGAGACGCCCCGGCTCTTCCAGCGACATCTTGTGCGGGAACAGCCCCTCCTCGACCCCGGCGACGAATACCACCGGGAATTCGAGCCCCTTGGCGGAGTGCAGCGTCATCATCTGCACGCATTCCTCGCCTTCGGCGGCTTCGTGATCGCCGGCATCCAGCGCGGCTTCGGCGAGGAAGGGCTCCAGCGCCTCGGCCCCTTCGCTGGGAGCTTCCGGGTCCATGCGCTCGCCCTGACTGAAGGCGCGGCAGGCGTTGACCAGCTCCGAGAGGTTCTCGAGTCGTGCCTGGCCCTTCTCGCCCTTCTCGGCGGCGTGATGCTCACGCAGGCCGGAGACGTGGATGACGTGCTCGACCAGCTCATGCAGCGCCATGCCGGCGGTGTCGTTGTCGAGGCCATCGATGATGTCGGCGAAGGCACGCACGGCGGTGGCGGCGCGTCCCTTGAGGGCGCCATCGGAGACCGCATCGCTCATTGCCTGCCACATGGTCAGGTTGCCGTAGCGTGCGCGCTCGCGCAACTGCTCGACGGTGCGCATGCCGATGCCACGCGCCGGCACGTTGATCACGCGCTCCAGGGCGGCATCGTCCTCGCGGTTGTTCATCAGGCGCAGATAGGCGAGCGCGTTCTTGATCTCGAGACGCTCGTAGAAGCGCTGGCCGCCATAGATGCGATACGGCATGCCCTGGCGGATCAGCGTCTCCTCCAGCACGCGTGACTGGGCGTTGGAGCGATACAGGATCGCGATCTCGTCGCGGCTGTAGCCATGCTCGTTGACCAGCTCACGGATGGTATCGGCGATGTAGCGCGACTCGTCGATGTCATTGAAGCCGGCGTAGACACGAATGCGCTCGCCGCGACCACTGTCGGTCCACAGCTCCTTGCCCATGCGCCCGCCGTTGTGGCTGATCAGGGCGTTGGCGGCCTCCAGAATGGCGCTGGAGGAGCGGTAGTTCTGTTCCAGACGCACCACGCGGGTGTTGGCGAATTCCTCGGTGAAACGCTGGATGTTCTCGACCCGCGCGCCACGCCAGCCGTAGATGGACTGGTCATCATCGCCGACCACGGTCATGCACTCGCGATCACCGGCCAGCAGCTTCAGCCAGGCGTACTGCAGGGTGTTGGTATCCTGGAACTCGTCGACCAGCAGGTGGGCGAAGCGCTCGCGGTAATGCGCCAGCAGGTGCGGCGTATCGCGCAGCAGCTCCAGCGAGCGCAGCAGCAGCTCACCGAAATCGACCAGGCCGCCGCGTTCACAGGCGAGCTGATAGAGCTCATACATCTCGACCATCTTGCCCATGTAGGCATCGCCATGGGTCTGCACCTGATGGGCGCGCAGACCTTCCTCCTTGCAGCCGGCGATGAAGTACTGGACCTGCTTGGGCGGCCAGCGCTCGTCATCGACGTTGTGCTCCTTGAGCAGTCGCTTGACCATGCGCAGCTGGTCATCGCTGTCGATGATCTGGAAGTGCTCGGGCAGGCGCGCCTCCTGCCAGTGGGTGCGCAGCAGACGGTGACTGATGGAGTGGAAGGTGCCGACCCACATGTGGCGCAGGCTGCTGCCATTGAGCGCCTCGAGACGCGTGCGCATCTCCCGCGAGGCCTTGTTGGTGAAGGTCACCGACAGGATGGCGTAGGGCGAGAACTGGTATTGGTCCATCAACCAGGCGATGCGGTGAACCAGCACGCGGGTCTTGCCGGAACCGGCCCCCGCCAGTACCAGCATGTTGCCCGGCGGCGCGGACACGGCCTCACGCTGATGCGTGTTGAGGTGATCGAGGAGGGGCGATTCGGACATGCAGGGCTCACCACAGGGCAGAGGAGTCGAGGAGCGGAGCAGCGTGAGATTCGCTGCCCCTGTTCAGGCATCCACCTTATCACAGCGGCCTGCCCTGCTCTTCCCCGCGCCGGCCTTCCTTGCACATACGTACCTTGCACTTGCCTTCAAGACAGATGATGCCCGGGCGGTGCTCAGTGGGTATCGAAGTCGTGGTCGTCGATGCGCAGGGTGGCGAGGCTCTTCTTGACCGCCTCCAGCTGCTCCTTGAGCTTGGGTCCGCGCGCCTTGGCGACACCGACCGCCAGCGTATCGACGATCACCAGGTGCGCGATACGCGAGCTCATCGGGGTGTAGATCTCGGTGTCTTCATGCACATCGATATGCAGCGGCAGCGTGACTTCATCCGCCAGTGGCGAACCACTCGGGCACAGCCCGATGACGGTCGCGCCGGCGTCCCGCGCCAGACGCACGCTGGCGATCAGTGCCTTGGTGCGGCCGGTCTGGGAGATGGCCACCACCACGTCGCGCGGCCCCAGCGTCACCGCTGACATGTTCTGCATGTGCGGGTCGGTGTAGGCGGCGGTGGAAATCTGCAGGCGGAAGAACTTGTGCTGGGCATCGTGAGCCACGGCGCCCGAGGCACCATAGCCGTAGAACTCGACCCGGCTGGCGGAGGCCAACGAGTGGATGGCGCGCGCGACGGCTTCGGCGTCCAGGCGGTCACGCAC
The DNA here is from genome assembly GCF_029846435.1 of Cobetia sp. 1AS1. NCBI lineage: Bacteria > Pseudomonadati > Pseudomonadota > Gammaproteobacteria > Oceanospirillales > Halomonadaceae > Cobetia > Cobetia sp. 1AS1. Next base: position 237,264 of record NZ_JARWKU010000003.1, on the reverse strand, counting down.
CGACAGCAGGGTGCCGATGGTGGAATCGAACAGCGAGTGCGAGAACTCGGCCACGCTGTCGGAGTCATTCATGGAGAACTGGGCGAACTGGGTGCCGGTGGCGAGGCGTTGCGCCAGCTGCAGCTTGAAATCCTGGAAGCCGGCAAAGCCCATTGCCCGACAGAAACGCACGACCGTCGGCTCACTGACCGATGACTCGCTGGCCAGATCGACGATCCGCATGTGAATCACTTCCTCCGGATGGCGAAGGACATAGCGTGCGACCTTTTGTTCAGAGCGGCGGAAATTCTCCATCCGGCTCCTCAGGTCGTCGAAGATGGCATGGCTCACGGCACACTCCTTGCAGACTTCATGGGCATGCCTGAGCTTACGTCATCCCCCCAGGGGTGTCGCCTGCACAGGCAGGCGATAGTCACAATTTTGTCAAGTGAGCTATAGTAAAACGGTGTGGCGCCAGTGAAAGCCCACATCCTTTGGATGCCATGGAGGTCGAATCATGCGTAATTCAGAGCAGGTAGATACGCTCAAGAAAGAGCTTCTCGATATTTTCATGACTCTCGGTGCCGACGAACATCAGGCCCGCAAGAAACAAAGCGCAGTCCGCCATCTCCGCGCCCGTCGTGGAATAGAATTGCACAACGAAATCAAGCGCCTAAGCGAGGATTTAAGCGACATCGAAGTGCTGGAAATGGATACTGAAAGCGATATCGATACCCACTGATTCCAGGCGGGGAGGCGATACGCTCCCCGCCGATCAGTGATGTTTTCACGCTCTGATCCGCCAGGGTTCGGGCTCCATGCGACACCTTCCACCATCTCTTTCGAGCATGGTCGTACCCCCCTCTCGCGCAATTTCAGCACCACCACCCCTGACTGAAGTGCCTTCTGCGCTGTCATGCCCGGTGTCATGCTCATCAAACCCGAAATATTCGTTTTTTCTCACCTCATTTTCCGCCCCACCGCTCTTCTTCTGTTTGTCACATTTCTCCTCTATCGCGTGTCGCCATCATCCTTGATGCACCATTTCAGTGCGTATCCGCCGCCATGCGCCTCTCAATACCTGAAACCGGGCTCACGCCTGAAGGCGACTTTTCCTCTCGGAAAGGATGAATCTTCTACGTCAAACGAATGACAGACGACGGCCACGCAGCGCAGCGCTACCCAGCCATGACGCCTGCCAGGCAAGCTCGCGACCGGGTTGAGATTCTCCAGGCTCAGAAACAGGAAAGGCCCGCCGGGTGGCGGGCCTTTCGCATTGCCTGCCATGACAGGCCTGAGACAAGTCATGGCAAGTGTTTCACGAGATCTCTCTATATCTCTCGAGATCTCACTAGACCTACAGGCTGGACGCGAACACCACGACCACACCGATCGGGGCGATATAGCGCGCCACGAAGCTCCACAGCGAGAAGGCCGAGTCGCTCATGTTGAGCTGGCTGCGCACCTCGTCACGGCCCATGAACCAGCCGACGAAGACGATGGTCGCCAGACCGGTCAGCGGCAGCATCAGCTTGCTGGTCGCGTAGTCGAGCAGGTCGAAGATGGTCATGCCTTCGAACTTGGCGAACATGCCCAGCGGCGCCACGTCACTCCACAGGTTGAAGGACAGGATGGTGGCGATGCCCAGCAGCCAGGTGGCGATACCCGCGACCCAGGCCGAGCCGACGCGCGACATCGGCGTCTTCTCTTCGAGCCATTCGACGATGGGCTCCAGCAGCGAGATGCCCGAGGTCCAGGCCGCGAATACCAGCAGCACGAAGAACACCACGCCGAAGACTTCACCGCCCGGCATGTGACCGAAGGCCAGCGGCAGGGTCTGGAAGATCAGGCCCGGGCCCGCGGCGGCGTCAAGGCCGTTGGAGAACACCACCGGGAAGATGGCCAGACCGGCCAGCAGGGCGATGACGGTATCCAGCACCACCACGACCAGCGCGGTACGCCCGATATTGACGTCATCGGACAGGTAGGAGCCGTAGGCCATCATGATGCCCATGCCCAGTGACAGGGTGAAGAAGGCATGCCCCATGGCCGCCAGCACGCCATCCTTGTCGAGCTTGGAGAAGTCCGGCGTCAGCAGCCAGGCAGCGGCATCAGCGAAGCCATCGGTGGTGGCGGCGTAGCCGACCAGCACGATCAACATCACCGCCAGCAGCGGCATCAGGATCTTGGCGGCACGCTCAAGGCCACCGGCGACCCCGCCGGCCACGACCAGGATCACCATCAGCATGAAGGCACTGTGCCAGGCCAGCAGTGTGGTCGGGTCCCCCAGCAGACCGCCGAACAGGCTACCGGCCGTGTCAGAGGTCAGGGTTTCGAAACTGCCACTGGCCGCGTCGGCGATGAAGGCCAGCGCCCAGCCACCGATGACGCTGTAGAAGGACAGGATCAGGTAGGCGCCGAGCACGCCGGCCACCCCGATCAAGACCCAGGCGGGACTGCGTTTGAGCCGGGCACTGATGTGACTCATGGTCGAGATGGGGTTCTTCTGCCCCAGACGACCCAGCAGCCATTCCGACATCAGGATCGGCAGACCGATCAGCAGGATGCAGATCAGATAGACGAGGACGAAGGCACCGCCGCCGCTCTCACCTGTCATGTAGGGGAATTTCCAGATATTGCCCAGACCGACGGAAGAACCGACGGCAGCCAGGGTAAAGGCCAGGCGAGAAGACCACTGTGCGTGGGAATGCGGTTTGGATGACATGTGAATCCCTGATTCGTCGCGAGGGTGCCAGTCGCTGGTAGCGACTTCGGGCACCTTGTTGTGCTTGTTGCATCATGCTGCCAATGCGGACGGATCATCCGTGGCCAACACGATGGCGTCGCAGGATCACTGCTGTGGTGCTCCCGGCATTCACGCTGACCGGGTAGGTCGTGGGGAATGACAGGCAAGTGCCGATAGGCACGCCGGAACGGGCAGACTGCCCATCTCCGGTAAATATCGCCGCGGTAACGGCAACATGTGGCTAAAGCTACTCGATTGAGGGGCCATCTGCCAGCAAGCCACCATCAGACCATGGCCTCACAGGAGAAACCTCACGGCCAGGTGGAGCGTCAGAATAGGCTTCCCTGCCCCTCTCCCGGAAAGGCCCCGATCAAGGGGCGGTCCAGTTTCGCCAGCACCTGGTTGGCCAACAGGCGTGCCAGCGCGGGTGCTGCCTTGTTGTCCGGTGTATGCACGAAGAGGAACGGGCTTTTCCCCTGACTTATCCACAAGAAAAGTCGCTCTACCCAGGGAGCGAACAGTGTCCGGTTGGTAGCTTCATCGTAATGACCGATGAAGCGCACCACGGGATGTTGTCCGCTGGAGAACACATGCAATGGGCGGTGAGGCTTTTCCGAGCGCGCCACCGCAAGGCCCGGATGTGCGGTGGTAGGGCCACTGAAGAGTGGACGCACATCCAGCATCACGCGATCGACTGCGTGAGTTATCAACAAGCGATTCAACTGTCGTTCCGCCTCGCCCTTGGCGAAGAATACCGGGTCGCGGGGCTCCACCGACCAGGCAAACCCTGCTCCCTTCACCGACTGCAGGAATTGCTCGAGGCGTGGCAGGACTTCCGCCCCGAGGTCACGCGGCAGTTGAATCATGATCGGACCGAGGCGGTCCTTTATCGGTGCCAGGCAATCGAGAAATTCCGCCAGCTCGTGCTCGATGCCCTGCAGGCGCAATTCATGCGTCAAACGCCCCGGCAACTTGAAGCAGAAACGAAAATGGGCCGGCGCCTGACGTGCCCAGCTGGCGATGGCAGCAGGCGTGGGTTGGGCATAGAAGCTGGTATTGCCCTCGACGCTATCGAAGATCCGGGCGTAATCCGCCAGATGTTCCCGCGGGCCGCTGCCCGGCAACAGGCTGCCGCGCCAGTCATCATTGGCCCACATCGCGAGTCCGAGATGAAGATGCCCCGCCGAGTGCGAGGCATCCGACGGTGCGGAGGCTGCATGAAAATGGTGCATGAAGAGGCCAGAACTAGAGGAATATAAGGGTCAAAGAGCCAATAAGCCGAAGAATATCGTCTGGCAGAGCGACGTAAGCACAATAAAAACTGTCATCACGGCATGCTATGGTCCGCATCCTGCATGACACGTCAGCAGGCGGTCCACCCACCGCCCTGACTCCGCTTCCAGCCAGCCACAAGCCGCGCCGGAAGACACTCTTGTTGACTGCCCATACCCCGGAGCCTGTCATGACTGCTTTCCAACGACTCATTCTGCGCGCCAGCGGTAGCCGCTCTCGCGCGGCAAATGCCATCACCCTGCGCAGCCTGATCACGCTCATCGAGGGCTGCCTGCTGGTGGCGCTCGGCGTACGCCTGCTGCAGGCCGGTGGCCTGCTGGTCAGTGGCACTGCCGGCATGTCGTTGCTGGGTGCCGACCTGACAGCACTGAGCTTCGGCAGCCTGTTCTTCCTGATCAACCTGCCCTTCTACGGCCTGGCCTGGAAACAGCTGGGGCTGAATTTCACCCTGCGCACGCTGGGCTGCGTCAGCCTGCTCTCCGTGCTGTCCGATGTACTGGCGGTCAGCTTGCCGCTGGGTGCCGTCAGCCTGCCGGTCGCGGCGATAGCAGCAGGCCTGTTGATCGGCCTGGGCATCACGCTGCTGTTTCGCGAGAACGCCTCGCTGGGCGGCCTGAACATTCTGGCGCTGCATCTGGAGCGACGCTTCGGCATCCATGCCGGTCGCACCACCTTCGCCTTCGACCTGCTGCTGATCGCGATCGCCGCGCTGGTCTACCCCTGGCCACAGGTCATCTGCTCGGCGCTGGCATTCGCGACACTGTCCTTCGTGCTGGGCCGCTACCATCGCCGCACGCCTCATACCGCACAGCCTGCCTCACCGGCGCATGACAAGCAGGTACAGACGGCTCACTAGCGGCGACCGCGTCCCCCGTTGGAGGAACCGCCACCCTTGTACGAGGCGCCCTTGCCAGCCGGGCTGTTTTTCCCCGAGCTCGTGTTGCCGTAACTCTTGCTGCCGCCGCCCTTGTTGGCAGCGGTCTTGCTGTTGGCAGAGCCCTTGTTGACAGAGCCCTTGCTGTTGGCCGCGCCACGCTCATTGCGGCCATCGCTGGCATTGCCACGCGTGCGCGGCTTGAGGCCGCTGGCAAGCTTGCCGGCGCCGCCCACACTCTTGCTGGCACTTCTACCGTCGCTTCTGCCTTCCTGATTGCCACGCCCCGTGGTGCGCTCGTCAGAACGCTCGCGACGCCCTGCACCCTCCTGCTTGGCTCCTGAACGCTGCCCCGGATGGCGTTGATCAGCGCCGCGCTGACGTGTCTCGCGTTTATCAGGGTTGCGCTGGCCGGAGCCGCTCTTGCCGCCTTCCTGACGCCGAGTCCCGCTACGCCGCCCAGCGTCCGTATCCTGGGCGGCGCGCTGATGGCGCGCGGCCGTCGCATGCTGGGAAGGAGGCGGTGCCGCCGCCAGGCGCGAGGCTTCCTCAGTGCCGCTGGAGCCCTCGATCATCTGCTGGATATCCGCCATCTCGCGCTGGGTGAGATACCGCCATTCGCCGACTCCCAGCCCGTCCAGGCTGACATTCATGATGCGCACCCGCTTGAGCTTGAAAACCTCATAGCCCAGCGCCTCACACATGCGACGGATCTGACGGTTGAGGCCCTGGGTCAGGATGATGCGGAACACATAGGTCGAGATCTGCTCGATGCGACACGGCTGGGTGATGGTGTCCAGAATCGGCACACCAACGGCCATGCGCTTGAGGAAGTCGCCGTTGATCGGCTTGTCGACCCGCACCACGTATTCCTTCTCATGTGCATTGCCGGCACGCAGGATCTTGTTGACGATATCGCCGTCACTGGTCAGGAAGATCAGGCCATCGGAGGGCTTGTCGAGGCGACCGATCGGGAAGATCCGCTTGGGATGACCGATGTAATCGATGATGTTGCCGTCGACATGGCGCTCGGTGGTGCAGGTGATGCCCACCGGCTTGTTGAAGGCAAGGTAGACCGCTTCCTGCTTGGCTTTCAATGGCTTGCCATTGACCAGCACCTCATCGCCCGGCGCGACCTTGGTGCCCATTTCGGGCACGACACCATTGATGGTCACTCGTCCTTCGGCGATGTAGCGATCCGCCTCGCGCCGCGAGCAGAAGCCCGTTTCGCTGATGAACTTGTTGAGGCGGGTAAGCGATGCGTCGCGATCAGTCATGGCAGGTCACGTGCGTGCGCCGGGCGATGAACGCGCAGCGGACGGAAGGGGATAAGAAGGCAGGCGCACAGGATACCAAAAACGGCAGCCCTGAGGCTGCCGTTGGCACAATGAGACTGGGCTCATCTGCTGCTGCGCCAGATATGGCGCAGCCGTCTTGCAGCGCAGATCACTCGACCGTGACACTCTTGGCCAGGTTGCGCGGCTGATCGACATCGGTGCCCTTGAGCACGGCGACGTGATAGGACAACAGCTGCAGCGGCAGGGTGTAGAGAATCGGCGCCAGCACTTCGCTGACATGCGGCATGCGCAGCACGCGCACGCCTTCGCTCTCTTCAAGGCTGATGTTCTCGTCAGCGAACACGTAAAGCTCGCCGCCACGCGCGCGCACTTCCTGCAGGTTCGACTTGAGCTTCTCGAGCAGCTCGTCGTTCGGTGCCACCGCCACTACCGGCATGTCGGCATCGACCAGTGCCAGCGGGCCATGTTTCAGCTCACCCGCCGGATAGGCCTCGGCGTGGATGTAGGAGATTTCCTTGAGCTTGAGCGCGCCTTCCAGTGCGATGGGGAACTGGGTACCACGCCCGAGGAACAGCGCATTGTGCTTGTCGGCGAAGGCCTCGGAGAGACGCTCGATCTCGCTGTCCATGGCCAGTGCCTTGGTGACCAGCGACGGCAGCTGACGCAACTCGCGCACCACCTCGGCTTCACCCGCCTCATCACCGCCACGCACACGACGCAGCGACAGTGTCAGCAGCATCAGCCCGACCAGCTGGGTGGTGAAGGCCTTGGTGGAGGCGACGCCGATTTCCGGGCCGGCCATGGTCATCAGGCTGAGGTCTGATTCCCGCACCAGCGAGCTACCCGGGACGTTGCAGATCGCCAGACTGCCGAGGAAGCCACCCAGCGACTGGGCATAACGCAGCGCGGACAGCGTATCGGCGGTCTCGCCGGACTGGGACAGAGTGACGAACAGGGTGCCATCGGCGACCACCACCGGACGGTAGCGGAACTCGGAGGCGACCTCGACCGCCGCCGGAATGCCGGCCAGACGCTCGATCCAGTAACGCGCGACCATGCCGGCGTGGTAGCTGGTACCACAGGCGACGATCTGCACCTGCTTGACCTGACGGAAGAGGTTTTCCGCCTCGCTGCCGAAGCTGCGTACCAGCACGTGATCACCGTTCAGGCGGCCTTCCAGCGTGGCGGCCAGCACACGCGACTGCTCGTGGATTTCCTTGAGCATGAAGTGACGGTAATCGCCCTTGGAAGCGGCATCCTGCGCGTGCTCGAAGGTCTGCACCGGACGCTCGTTGGCCTCGGTGACCAGGCGCTCGCCCTGCTCGAAGATCTCGATCTGCTCGGCGGTCATGCGCACCAGATCGCCTTCCTTCAGGTAGATGAAGCGATCGGTGACCTGCAGCAGCGCCAGCTGATCGGAGGCCAGGAAGTGCTCGTCGATCCCGACACCGATCACCAGCGGGCTGCCCTGACGTGCGCCGATCAGCACGTCCGGCTGGGCACGATGCACCACGCCCAGCGCGAAGGCGCCATCGAGCAGCGCCACGGCTTTCTGCACCGCGGTCAGAAGGTCCTGACTCAGGGTGTATTCACGCGCCAGCAGGTGGGCGACGACCTCGGTGTCCGTCTCGGAGGTGAAGACGTAACCCTGGCCTTCCAGCTCGCGCTTGAGGGTCTCGTAATTCTCGATGATGCCGTTGTGGACCACGGCCAGGCTATCGCCGGACTGGTGCGGGTGAGCATTGGCTTCGCTCGGCGCGCCATGGGTGGCCCAGCGGGTGTGCGCGATGCCGACACGCCCCTTGATCGGGGCTTCCTCGAGACGGCTCTGCAGCGCCCCGACCTTGCCCAGCGCGCGCACGCGGTTCAGGCGACCCTCTTCGGAGAGGACGGCCATGCCCGCGCTGTCATAACCACGGTATTCGAGGCGGTGCAGGCCCTCGAGCAGGATGTTCTGGACGTTACGACTGGCGACGGCGCCGACGATGCCACACATGAGCGATCTCCTTATGCAGTTGCTGGCTCGATGAGCGGGGCGATCAACACCTCGACGCCATGAGCACGAATCTGGTCACGCGCAGCATCAGGCAACGCGTCATCGGTTATCAGGGTACTGACGCTGGACCAGGCCAGCTCCAGGTTGGGAATGCGGCGGCCCAGCTTGTGGGATTCCGCCATCACCACCACTTCACGCGACACCTCGGCCATCACGCGCGACAGGCCGATCAGCTCGTTGAAGGTGGTGGTGCCACGCTCGAGATCGAGACCATCCGCGCCGAGAAACACCTGATCAAAGTCATAGCTGCGCAGCACCTGCTCCGCCACCTGCCCCTGGAAGGAATCGGAGTGCGGGTCCCAGGTGCCACCGGTCATCAGCAGCACCGGCTCGTTTTCCAGCTCGCGGATGGCATTGGCCACGCTCAGCGAGTTGGTCATCACGATCAGGTCATCCCGGCCCTTGAGCTCGGGAATCAACACCACCGTGGTGGTGCCGCTGTCGATGATGATGCGCTGGTGCGCGCGGATGCGGCTCGCGGCGAGTCGGGCGATGGCCTGCTTGGCGGCGCTGACCGGCTCGTCATGCACCAGCAGTTCACGCGGCATGGCCACGGCGCCGCCATAGCGTCTGAGCAGCAGGCCACTCTTCTCGAGGAAGGCCAGGTCCTTGCGGATGGTGACCTCCGAGGTGGCAAGCTCCCGCGCCAGTGCCTCGACACTGACCTCACCGTCACGCGCCAGCTGATCAAGGATCTGGTGACGCCGTTGTGGTGTCAGTCGCTTTGACATCGGGGACTCCCATAAAGTTTCGAACCGAAAGATAAGAGAGATAAATCGAAACATCAAGTGAAAGACGCTAGAGGATGAGGCGATTCACTCCCGGCAGGTCGTCCAGCACAATCAGCCGTGACGAAAAACGGGGAGACACCTGTCGGTGCCTCCCCGCTGGTGATGCTCATCTCCCCTCAGGGGCAAACATCGCTACCACTGCTGCCAATCACAGCTGCCGATCACTTCTTGGTCGGACGCGGCCATTCCGGCTTGTCGATACGCTTGCCACGCGCCACGCTCAGCGCGCCCTCGGCGACATCGCGGCTCAGGGTAGAGCCGGCACCCACGGTGGCACCGGCACCGATCTTGAGCGGTGCCACCAGCGCCGAGTTGGAGCCGATGAAGGCATTGGCGCCGATTTCGGTGCGGAACTTGTTGGCACCATCGTAGTTGCAGGTGATGGTGCCGGCGCCGACATTGACGGCCTCACCGAGGGTCGCATCGCCGACATAGCTCAGGTGATTGATCTTGGCATCGACACCGACCTGGGCATTCTTGGTCTCGACGAAGTTGCCGATGCGTGCGCCACGCGCAAGCTCGGTGCCCGGACGCAGACGCGCGAACGGACCGACATTGTTGTCGCCTTCCAGCACGGCGCCGTCGATGACGCTGTGCGGCGCGATGTTGGCGCCGGCACCGATGGTGGCATTGCGGATCACGCAGTGGGCGCCGATGACCACATCATCCGCCAGGGTGACGTCGCCTTCGAAGATGCAGCCGACATCGATGCTGATGTCAGTGCCGATGGTCAGCTTGCCGCGCACGTCGATGCGTGACGGATCGGCCAGGCTGGCGCCTTCGGTCATCAGGCGGTTGGCCTCACGACGCTGGAAGGCACGCTCGAGATCGGCCAGCTGCAGGCGGTTGTTGACGCCCTGCACTTCCTCGACCGCCGCCGGCTGGGCGGTGGCGATGTTGACGCCTTCGCTGGCCGCCATGGCGATGATGTCGGTCAGGTAGTACTCACCCTGGGCATTGTCTGCGGACAGCGCCGGCAGCCAGCGCTTGAGCTGGGCACCGGTGGTGGCGAGGATACCGGTGTTGCCTTCCTGGATGGCCAGCTGCTCCGGCGTGGCATCCTTGTGCTCGACGATGGCGCTGACGCGGCCTTCGGCGTCACGCACGATACGGCCATAGCCTGTCGGGTCTTCCAGAATCACCGTCAGCAGGCCCAGAGTCTGCTCACTGACTTCGGCCAGCAGCGCCTCGAGGGTCTCGCGACGAATCAGCGGCACATCGCCATACAGGATCAGCACCTTGCCATCACCGATGGCGTCCAGTGACTGGGCCACGGCGTGACCGGTACCCTTCTGCTCTGCCTGCACCGCGAAGCTGGCGCCGGTATCGGCCAGCTGCTGCTGGACGCGCTCACCACCATGACCGATGACGACATTCAGATGCGCACCGTCCAGGCCTGCAGCGGTGTCAGCCACATGACGCACCATCGCCTTGCCTGCCAACGGGTGCAGCACCTTCGGCAATTTGGAACGCATGCGGGTGCCCTGGCCTGCGGCAAGAATGACGACGTCGGTACGCTCTGCGCTGCTCATCGGTGAACTCCTGTAGAAAGCGGGTCTTCATACCTGAAGCCCTGAAAATAGTGGCGCCATGATAGCAGCTGATCCGTGACCTGCCAGTGACGAGGTTTACCCACGGGACTGTCGCCGAGAACAGACCCGAGAAAGTAGCAGTGCTCGCGCAAGAGCTCTCAGCCAACCGGCTCAGCGCTCAAGGTGCTGACGGATGAGCACGCTCAGCCCTGAATCGCGCCAGGCTGCCCCAGTGGCAGACGGCCTGTCCCCGAGTGATGAGCACAAAAAAAGGCGACCCGAAGGTCGCCTCTTTCCTGTCACTGGCCGTCATGGCCCAGTGCATCTCAGCGCGTGTGACGACGCATCTGCTGCACGGTGCGCAGCTTGGCCATCGCCTCGGCCAGTTCGGCCGTGGCGCGTGAGTATTCCAGTTCGGAAGCCTGGTCGTTCATGGCCTTCAAGGCCACTTCCTTGGCTTCCTGGGCTGCCGCCTCATCCAGATCGTCGGCACGTACTGCGGTGTCGGCGAGGACTGAAACGAGGTTCGGCTGCACTTCGAGGAATCCGCCACTGACGTAGTAGATTTCCTCGGCCCCACCCTGACGCTGAACGCGAATCGGGCCGGGTTGCAGCTCGGTCAGCAGCGGAGCGTGACCCGGCATGATGCCGAGGTCACCTTCGCTGCCGGCAGCCACGAGACGCTCGACCAGGCCGGAAAAGATGCCTTTCTCAGCGCTGACGATGTCGCAATGGACGCTCATAGCCATACCTGTTTCCTCATGCCTGAACAGGGAAATTACATGCCCTTGGCTTTCTCGACAGCTTCGTCGATGGTGCCGACCATGTAGAACGCCTGCTCCGGCAGTGCGTCATATTCGCCGTCCAGGATACCCTGGAAGCCGCGGATGGTGTCCTTGAGGGACACGTACTTGCCCGGCGCGCCGGTGAAGATTTCCGCAACGAAGAACGGCTGTGACAGGAAGCGCTGGATCTTACGCGCACGTGCCACGGTCTGCTTGTCTTCGTCAGACAGCTCGTCCATCCCGAGGATGGCGATGATGTCTTTCAGCTCCTTGTAGCGCTGCAACACACCCTGAACGTTACGGGCAGTGTTGTAGTGCTCTTCGCCAACGACCAGCGGGTCGAGCTGACGAGAGGTGGAGTCGAGCGGGTCAACGGCCGGATAGATACCCAGCTCGGCAATCTGACGGGACAGTACGACTGTCGCGTCAAGGTGCGAGAAGGTGGTCGCCGGAGACGGATCGGTCAAGTCATCCGCGGGGACGTAGACGGCCTGCACGGAAGTGATCGAGCCAGTCTTGGTAGAAGTGATGCGTTCCTGCAGGACGCCCATCTCTTCCGCCAGAGTCGGCTGATAACCTACCGCGGACGGCATACGACCCAGCAGTGCGGACACTTCGGTCCCCGCCAGGGTGTAACGATAGATGTTGTCGACGAACAGCAGAACGTCACGACCTTCGTCACGGAACTTCTCGGCGATGGTCAGACCGGTCAGTGCCACGCGCAGACGGTTACCCGGCGGCTCGTTCATCTGGCCATAGACCAGGGCAACCTTGTCGAGAACGTTGGATTCCTTCATTTCGTGGAAGAAATCGTTACCTTCACGAGTACGCTCACCCACGCCCGCGAACACGGAATAACCGCTGTGCTCGGTGGCGATGTTGCGGATCAGCTCCATCATGTTGACGGTCTTGCCGACACCGGCGCCGCCGAACAGACCGACCTTGCCGCCCTTGGCGAACGGGCAGACCAGGTCGATGACCTTGATGCCGGTTTCCAGAAGCTCGTTGGACGCTGCCTGTTCCGCGAAGCTCGGGGCTGCACGGTGAATCGGCATGTGCTCTTCAGCACCCACGTCGCCAGCTTCGTCGATCGGCTGACCCAGCACGTTCATGATGCGACCCAGAGTCGCCGTGCCGACCGGCACGGAGATCGGAGCACCGGTGCTCTCAACTGCGAGACTGCGCTTGAGGCCTTCGGTCGAACCCATTGCGATAGTACGGACCACGCCGTCGCCCAGCTGCTGCTGGACTTCGAGTACGGTCTCGCTATCGGCGACGTTCAGGGCGTCGTAGACCTTGGGCACTGCGTCCCGCGGAAACTCGACGTCAATCACCGCGCCGATGATTTGTACGATACGTCCGCTCATTCCTGGTTCCTCTTAAACCTGCGATTGAAACCTGCTTGCCTGTTGCCACGCTGTCATCAGACGGCGGCGGCACCGGATACGATCTCGGAGATTTCCTGAGTGATCGCTGCCTGGCGGGCCTTGTTGTAGACCAGCTGAAGGTCGTCGATCAGGTCGCCGGCGTTATCGGTCGCACTCTTCATTGCGATCATTCGCGCTGCCTGTTCGCAGGCGATGTTCTCGACCACGGCCTGGTAGACCTGGGCCTCGACATAGCGCTTGAGCAGCTTGTCGAGCAACGAGACGGCATCCGGCTCATACAGGTAGTCCCATGTAGTGGGACCGGTTTCTTCGTCATTCAGATCAGCTTCGAGAGGAAGCAGCTGACGCACGACCGGCTTCTGCGTCATGGTGTTGACGAACTCGTTGAACACCACGTACAGACGGTCGAGGCTGCCCTCGTCGAATGCGTCCAGCATGGCCTTGACGCTACCGATCAGATCCTGGGCACCCGGGGAATCCCCGAGACCGGACTTGGCGGCAAGCAGGTTGCCACCGTAGTTGCGGAAGAAGGTACCGGCCTTGGAGCCGAGGGCACAGAAGTCCACCTCGACACCCTGGTCGCGCCAGCTCTTCGCATGCTTGGTGACAGCCTTGAACAGATTGGCGTTCAGGCCACCACACAGGCCGCGATCACTGGAGACCACGATATAACCGACACGCTTCACATCACGTTCCATCAGATACGGATGGCGATATTCCGGGTTGGCCCGGGCGATGTGTCCTACAACCTTGCGGATCTGATGAGCATAAGGCTGGCTGGCCGCCATGCGATCCTGCGCTTTACGCATCTTGGACGCAGCCACCATTTCCATGGCGCTGGTGATCTTTTGCGTATTTTTGATGCTCCCGATCTGGGAGCGAATCTCTTTTGCAGCTGCCATAGCGATCTGCCTTATTCATGCCACCCGAAGGGAAACGACAGGGCCCGGACTGGCCGGGCCATGCCACTTACCAGCTTTGAGTCGCCTTGAACTTCTCGACGCCAGCCTTGAGACCATTCTTGATCTCGTCATCGTAGCCGCCGGACTGATTGATCTTGTCCAGAAGATCCGCGTGCTCGGAGCGCATGAAGTCCAGCAGCGCCTTCTCGAAGCCCAGCACCTTGGCGACTTCGACGTCGTCCAAGTAGCCTTCGTTGGCCGCGAACAGCGAGATCGCCATGTCGGCCACGGACATCGGAGAGTACTGCTTCTGCTTCATCAGCTCGGTGACACGCTGACCATGCTCGAGCTGCTTGCGGGTCGCTTCGTCCAGATCAGAGGCGAACTGGGAGAAAGCTGCCAGCTCACGGTACTGAGCCAGTGCCAGACGCACACCACCACCCAACTTCTTGATGATCTTGGTCTGAGCAGCACCACCGACACGGGAAACAGACAGACCCGCGTTGATGGACGGACGGATACCGGAGTTGAACAGGCTGGTCTCGAGGAAGATCTGACCGTCGGTGATGGAGATCACGTTGGTCGGAACGAACGCAGACACGTCGCCACCCTGGGTCTCGATGATCGGCAGCGCAGTCAGGGAGCCGGTCTTGCCTTTCACTTCACCCTTGGTGAACTGCTCGACATAATCGGCGTTGACGCGTGCGGAACGCTCAAGCAGACGGGAGTGGAGATAGAAGACGTCACCCGGGTAGGCTTCACGGCCCGGCGGACGCTTGAGCAGCAGGGAGATCTGACGATACGCCCATGCCTGCTTGGTCAGATCGTCATAGACGATCATCGCGTCTTCACCGCGGTCGCGGAAGTACTCACCCATGGTGCAACCGGCGTACGGTGCCAGGAACAGCATGGCAGCCGGGTCGGAAGCGCCAGCAGCGACGATGATGGTGTGTTCCATCGCGCCGTGCTCTTCGAGCTTGCGCACGACGTTGGCAATGGTGGACTGCTTCTGGCCGACGGCGACGTAGACGCAGGTAATGCCCTTGCCCTTCTGATTGATGATGGCATCAATCGCGATGGCGGACTTACCAATCTGACGGTCACCGATGATCAGCTCGCGCTGACCACGGCCGATCGGCACCATGGCATCGATGGACTTCAGACCTGTCTGCACCGGCTGGTCGACCGGCTCACGGGCGATGACGCCCGGAGCGACCTTCTCAACCGCGTCAGTCAGCTTGGCGTCGATCGGGCCTTTGCCGTCAATCGGGTTACCCAGCGCGTCGACCACACGGCCGACCATTTCCGGGCCTACCGGCACTTCGAGGATACGACCGGTGCACTGCGCGGTCATGCCCTCTTCGAGCTGGAGGTAGTCACCCAGAACGACAGCACCGACGCTGTCGCGCTCAAGGTTAAGCGCCATACCAAAGACGCCACCCGGGAATTCAATCATCTCACCGAACATGACGTCTGCGAGGCCGTGGATCTGCACGATGCCGTCGGAGACGCTGACGATGGTGCCCTGATTACGGGCTTCGGATGCGACGTCAAGCTTTTCGATACGCTGCTTGATGATGTCGCTGATCTCGGAAGGATTCAGTTGCTGCATGCCATGTCCCTCGGACTCAGGAGTTCAGTGCTTCGGAAAGCCGGGCCAGCTTGCCGCGCACGGAGCCGTCAATGACGGTATCTCCGGCACGGATGATGACGCCGCCGAGCAGCGTACTATCCACCTGAGTGGTAATGGAGATGTCGCGGTTCAGACGCTTGCGCAGGGCAGTGGCGAGCTTTTCTTCCTGCTCACTCTCCAGTGCAAAGGCAGACACCAGGGTCACCTCGACACGCTGTTCCTGCTCGGCCTTCTGGGCCTCGAACAATTCGGCCACGGAGGGCAGGGCCGCAAGGCGGTCCTGCTCACCGAGAGTCCGGATGAAGTTGCGGGCGCTGTCATCCAGCGCCTCACCGCACACGTCCAGGAAGGTGCCAACCTTGTGCTCGGTGGAGAGCTTGGGGTTATCGAGCACCGCCTTGACGTTTGCGTCGACAGCGACGAGCGCCGCTGTCGACAACATGCCGGACCAGGCCTCTAGCGCCTGCTGGCCGCGTGCAAACTCGAACGCCGCCTTGGCGTACGGGCGAGCCGCGGTGGAGGTAGACGTTTCAGCCATGGAATCAGTCTCCTCAGAGCTCGGCAGCGAGCTTGTCAATCAGCTCGCGGTGCTTGGCTTCGTCGATGGAGGATTCCAGGATGCGCTCGGCGCCGACCACTGCAAGAGCAGCGACCTGACCACGGAGCTCGTCCTTGGCCTGGTTGATCTCCTGGGAGATTTCGGCACGGGCCTGCGCAACGAGACGCTCGCCTTCCGCACGTGCAGTTTCACGTGCTTCCTCGATCATCTGGTTGGAGCGCTTATGGGTCTGCTCAATGATGCGTGCTGCTTCATCCTTGCTTTCCCGCAGAGTCTCGGTGGCTTTTTCCTGCGCCAGTTCGAGGTCACGGGTAGCACGGCTGGCAGCATCCAGACCATCTGCAATCTTCTTCTGACGTTCTGCCAGAGCCTGTGTGACCGGCGGCCAGACATACTTCATGCAGAAATAAACGAAGACCGCAAAGGCGATGGCCTGACCAATCAGGGTTAAGTTCAGATTCACGCCAGCACCTCTCGCTTCACGATTGTTGGGTCAAAAACACGGTAGGCCGGAGGCCAGCCGATGTTTAACCGACAAACGGGTTGGCGAAGGTGAAGAACAGCGCGATACCAACACCGATCATGGTCACGGCATCCAGCAGACCAGCGACGATGAACATCTTGACCTGCAGCTGCGGGATCATTTCCGGCTGACGCGCTGCGCCTTCCAGGAACTTGCCACCGAGGATACCGAAACCGATGGCGGTGCCCAGGGCGCCCAGGCCGATCAGCAGGGAGACGGCGATAGCGGTCATGCCAAGAACTTGTGCTTCCATTGTGGAACTCCAGTTTTAGTCAAGTTTAAGTCAAGGGTTGAGGGTGTGAGCAGAGCTCGGAAATCTTGCCCCACGCCACGAATGGCGTGGGGCGAATTACATCAGTGGTCTTCGCTGGCCATGCTCAGGTAGACGATGGTCAGCATCATGAAGATGAATGCCTGCAGGGTGATGACCAGGATATGGAAGACCGCCCACGGGAAGTGCAGGGGCAGCTGCCAGATACCGACCAGCGAGATCAGGATGAAGATCAGCTCGCCTGCATACATGTTACCGAACAGACGCAGCGCCAGAGAGATCGGCTTGGCGATCAGCGTCACGAACTCAAGCAGGAAGTTGACCGGAATCAGCGCGATCTGTGCCAGCTTGTTCGGGGTGTTGAACGGGTGCAGCGTCAGTTCGGCCAGGAAGCCCTTGAGGCCCTTGACGCGAATGGAATAGAAAATGATCAGCGCGAACACGGACAGTGACATGCCCAGCGTGGCATTGATGTCAGTGGACGGCACCACCTTGAAGAACACGTGAGCCGGATCGGCGCCGAACATCTCACCGACCTTGGCAGCAACGCCAGGCAGCCAGTCGACGGGGATCAAGTCCATCAGGTTCATCAGGAAGATCCAGCAGAAGATCGTCAGTGACAGCGGTGCGATCAGGCGTGAACGACCGTGGAAGGTCTCACGCACGGACTGATCGACGAACTCGACCATCAATTCGACGAAGTTCTGCAGACCGCTGGGAACGCCAGTGGTGGCGGACTTGGCGACCTTGCGGAACAGGCACAGGAAGATCAGGCCCAGACCGATGGACCAGCCCATGGTATCCAGGTGGATGGCCCAGAATCCCATGTCGGCCGCTTCCTGAGCGCTGTGCGCCAGTGACCATCCGTGTTCCGGGTGGTTGCCGTACGTCAGATTCTGCAGGTGGTGCTGAATATATTCGGAGGGACTCGGGTTGGTGCCTGCCATGACTCTGCCTCAGGTTCGTGTGTACGGTGTTCGCTTCACCAGCCAGGGGCCCAGCCAGTGAACCGCCATTGCCGCCACGTAAGCGCAAAAAAATAAAGCGGGGTTTGAGGGCGGCACTGCAATGAAGAAGAACGCAAACAATACGGCCGTCAAACCGAACTTACCGGCCTCGGCCTGATAGAAGGCCTTGACCATTGCCTGGGCGTAGCGTGCACCGGTCACACGCAGTGAACGCCAGGCGAAAAACAGATTGGGCAGCAGGCAGACCAGCCCACCACACAGCGCGGAAAGCGCCGCACCACTGCCTTTCATCACTCCCGCCAGCAAGACGGCAATCACGATGACCAGCGCCTGGCCCCAGAGCAATCGAGCCACCTGAGGGCGTTGTAGAGCAGCGGGTGTCGTCTTGTGCATCTTGGACCTGTGTCTCGCAATGATGGCC
Organism: Cobetia sp. 1AS1; assembly: GCF_029846435.1. Classification (NCBI taxonomy): domain Bacteria; kingdom Pseudomonadati; phylum Pseudomonadota; class Gammaproteobacteria; order Oceanospirillales; family Halomonadaceae; genus Cobetia; species Cobetia sp. 1AS1. The sequence continues at coordinate 219,245 of NZ_JARWKU010000003.1, read as the reverse complement.
TTCGCCATTTCTGGCGCTGCGCTGGACACAGCCCGGGAGCAAACTCGCCGGATTATAGGGGAGCGCTTCACCGCCATCAACCAAACGACAAGCTAAATTCCTTGATCTTTCGCAAGCTTACGACCAAAGCCTCACTATCTTGCGGGAAACCGATGACAGTTTGCTTACGTTGACAGTCGCTTGCGGTGCGAGCGACACAGGGTTGCATGAATCACAACCTGACGTCAGCAACATCCTTCAATATCTTGAATGTCAGATGCATTTCGCGCCCCTGCGACAATGAGTCACAGGGGCGCGAAAGAGGATCGTGATCCGTCAAGCGGAAAATTGCCGCCCGGGGAGGTGTGACGCGCGGTCAGCCCTCCCCTGCTCGCCCACTAGTGGATATGGCCAAGAATGCCGTCCAGCTCATCCAGACTGGTGTAGGAGATGGTGACCTTGCCCTTGCCGCTCTTGCCATGACGGATATTGACGGCAGCGCCCAGTTGCTCCGAGAGGCGCGTTTCCAGACGCTGGATGTCGGCGTCCGGTCGTGCCGGTGCCGGCTTGGGCTGCTCACCCTTCTGCACGCTTTTCACCAGCGCTTCGGTCTGGCGCACGGTCAGCTCGCGCTCGACGACTTCATGGGCCAGCTTGCGCTGACGTGCCGGGGTCAGGCCGATCAGGGCACGCGCGTGCCCCATGTCGAGCTCACCGCGTTCCAGCAGGGTCTGCACTTCCTGTTCCAGCGTCAGCAGCCGCAGCAGGTTGGTGACCTGGGCGCGTGAACGCCCGACGGCGTCGCCCACCTGCTGCTGGGTCAGCTCGAATTCCTCGAGCAGGCGCTTGAGCGCCAGGGCTTCCTCGACCGGATTGAGGTTCTCGCGCTGGATATTCTCGATCAATGCCAGCGCGAGCGCGATCTCATCGCTGATGCCTTCGCGGACGACGGCAGGAATGGTATCCAGCTCCGCCAGCTGCGAGGCACGCCAGCGGCGCTCGCCGGCGATGATCTCGTAGCGCCCCTCCCCCACCGGCCGCACCACGATGGGCTGCATCACGCCTTGAGCCCGGATGGAATCCGCCAGCTCCTCGAGCGCTTCCGGCTGAATGTCACGCCGTGGCTGATACTTGCCACGCTGCAGCTGCCCGAGCGGCAGGCGCTCGAGGCGCTCGCTGGGCAATTCCGCCGTGGCAGCGGCCGGATTCGCGGCCAGCGCGGCATCCGGTGACGCATCGATGGCGTCGCCATCGACAGCTTCTATATCGGCTTCGACATGGCGGCGGCGGTTTCCGGCGCCAATCAGGGCATCCAGGCCCCTTCCCAGGGCACGCTTACGCGTCATGGACCTTCCTCGGTGAAGTTACAGCGAGAGACGACGAATCAATTCCTTGGCGAGCACCCGATAGGCCTGGCTGCCACGCGACAGACGCGCATACTTGGTCACCGGCAGGCCGTGGCTCGGCGCTTCCGCCACCCGCACGTTGCGCGGAATGGTCGCCTTGATCAGGGTATCGCCAAAGTAATCGGAAAGTTGCTTGCTGACATCGCGGGTCAGACTGTTGCGAGCGTCGTACATGGTACGCACGATCCCGAACACGTCGAGGGCCGGATTCACGTTGCCTTGAATCTGCTCGACGGTATCGAGCAGTGCTGACAGACCTTCCAGCGCATAGAACTCGCACTGCAGCGGGATCAGCACGCCATGGGCGGCGGTCAGGGCATTGACGGTCAACATGTTGAGCGAGGGCGGGCAGTCGATCAGTACCACGTCATATTCCGCGGCGATCGGCGCCAGAGCTTCCGTGAGGCGGCGCTCACGCCCCTCGACACCGAGAAGATCGACCTCGGCGGCGGTAAGGTCGCCATTGCCGGGCAACAGGGCGTAGCCGGCATCGGGACAATCGAGAATCACGTCACTGGCACGCAGCTCACCCAGCAGCACATCCAGCACGCTGCCTTCGAGGTCGTGCTTGTCGATGCCGCTGCCCATGGTGGCATGGCCCTGCGGGTCGAGATCGATCAGCAGAACGCGGCGATCGAGTGCCGCCAGCGACGCCGCCAGATTGACGGCAGTGGTGGTCTTGCCGACGCCACCCTTCTGGTTGGTCAGCGCGATGATCTTGGTCACGAGCGACTTCCTTGGTTCCTTGAGAAGCGGGGCCATTGGCACCAGCCACATGCTCACGAGGACAGATCAATGATCTGCCCTCGTGAAAACATCAGGCTGCCTGCCTTTTGCGCCCGGCACAATCCCTGCGCACGCCTTAAGGCGCTTTATCAGTCGCGCTTGAGGCGCAGAAGGTGACGCTCCCCTTCCTCACCCGGCACTTCCAGCACCAATGTCTCGACCAGCGAGACACCCATCGGCAGGCGGGCAATCTCATCACTGGGGATGCGCCCTTTCATGGCCAGCCATTCGCCGCCCTCGGCGAGCACGGCCGCCGACAGATTGACGAAGGCATCGGTATCGGCGAAGGCACGCGAGATGATCTGTTCGAACGGCGCACCATCATAGGCTTCGATGCGTACCTGGGTCGGGCTCAGATTCTTGAGGCCCAGTTCATGGCCGGCCTGAATCTGGAAGCGCACCTTCTTGCCATTCGAATCCAGCGGCACGACGGCGATGTCGGGACGCATGATCGCGATCACGATGCTGGGCAGGCCCGGGCCGGCGCCGACATCCAGAAGGCGTGGCCCACTGATATATGGCAGCACACTGAGGCTGTCGAGCAGATGGCGAGTCACCATCGCCTCCGGCTCACGTACCGCGGTGAGGTTATAGGCGCGATTCCACTTGTGCAACAGCACCAGCAACGTCATCAGCTGGGCGTGCTGTTCCTCGCTCAGCGCCACTCCCATGGCGCTGGCACCACGACTGAGCAGCTGAGCGCAACGTTCACGCTGTGTCTCGTTGAGCGTCTGGCTCATTGCGCGGCCCCCGTGTCAGCCGTTGCGGCATCTGCGGGTGTCTCCGCCTTGATCAACTGACGCTTCTTCAAGTGAATCAGCAGGATAGAGACCGCTGCCGGCGTGACACCGGAAATGCGACCGGCCTGGGCCAGCGTCGCCGGGCGCGCTTCGTTGAGCTTCTGCTTGATCTCGTTGGAGAGACCGTCGACGGAATCATAATCGAGGCTGGTCGGCAGTTCGGTGTGCTCGTGACGACGCAGACGGTCGATCTCTTCCTGCTGACGCTGGATATAGCCTGCGTACTTGGCAGTGATCTGCACCTGTTCGGCGATGCGCCAGTCGTCGACCCCTTCCCCTTTCAGGTCTGCCACATCCGGATACTCGAGCTCCGGACGCTTGAGCAGCTCCATCAGGCTGGCTTCGCGCTTGAGCGGCGAGCTGAGCTTGTCGCTCAACGGGGCCAGCTCCGGGCTCTTCGGCGTCAGCCAGGTGCTCTCGAGACGCGCGGTCTCGCGGGCGATGGCTTCACGCTTGCGATCGAAGGCTTCCCAGCGGGCGTCATCGATCAGGCCCAGCTCGCGACCCTTGGCGGTCAGACGCAGGTCGGCATTGTCCTCACGCAGCAGCAGGCGATATTCGGCACGCGAGGTGAACATGCGGTACGGCTCGCGCGTGCCGAGGGTGATCAGGTCATCGACCATTACACCGGTATAGGCCTCGTCACGCAGCGGATGCCAGGACTCGTCGTCAGTGGCGCGCAAGGCGGCATTGACGCCCGCCAGCAGTCCCTGGGCACCGGCTTCTTCATAGCCGGTGGTGCCGTTGATCTGACCGGCGAAGTACAGGTTCTTGATGAAACGCGTCTCCAGGGAGTGATGCAGGTCCTGGGGATTGAAGAAATCGTACTCGATGGCGTAGCCGGGACGCGTGATGTGCGCGTTCTCCATGCCACGGATCGAGCGCACCACCTCGAGCTGCGTATCGAAGGGCAGCGAGGTGGAGATGCCGTTGGGATACAGCTCATGGGTATTCAGGCCTTCCGGCTCGATGAAGACCTGGTGGCTGTTCTTGTCGGCGAAGCGATGCACCTTGTCCTCGATGGACGGGCAGTAACGCGGCCCGATGCCATCGATGACGCCGGAGTACATCGGCGAGCGATCGAGATTGGCGAAGATGATCTCGTGAGTGCGCTCGTTGGTGTGCGTGATGTAGCAGTTGACCTGCTCCGGCTGCATCTCACGGCTGCCCATGTAGGACATCACCGGACGCGGAGTGTCGCCCGGCTGGGCTTCCATCTTGCTGAAGTCGACGCTCTTGGCATCGATGCGCGGCGGGGTGCCGGTCTTGAGGCGATCGACCCGGAACGGCAGTTCACGCAGACGCGATGCCAGGCCATTGGCGGGTGGATCACCGGCACGGCCACCGGCATGGTTGTCCAGACCGATGTGGATCACGCCACCGAGGAAGGTCCCGGTCGCCAGCACCACCGTGGTGGCGTGGAAGCGGATCCCGGTCTGGGTGACGACACCCCGCACGGTCTCGCCTTCGACGATCAGGTCTTCCGCACCCTGCTGGAACAGCGTCAGGTTCGGCTGGTTTTCCAGCACGTTGCGGATCGCGGCCTTGTACAGCGCCCGGTCAGCCTGTGCACGAGTGGCACGCACTGCCGGCCCCTTGCGGGCATTCAGGGTACGGAACTGGATACCCGCCATGTCGGTGGCCAGGCCCATGGCACCGCCCAGCGCATCGATCTCCTTGACCAGATGGCTCTTGCCGATCCCGCCGATGGCGGGATTGCAGGACATCTGGCCCAGCGTCTCGATGTTATGGGTCAGCAGCAGGGTCTGACGGCCCATGCGGGCAGCAGCCAGTGCGGCTTCCGTACCGGCATGACCGCCGCCGATGACGATCACGTCAAAGCGGTTCGGGTAATCCACGTTGGCACCTCGGGGTATCACGAAACTTGGGTGAAGCGCTGTTCGCTGGTTGGCGAAGCAGGCAAATCGGCCAGACAGGGCGATGAATCGATGCCTGGATGAATCAAGAACTGCCAGACGGCATGGCGAATGATGTCCGTCGCCGAAGGCATGTGCTCGACCGGTGAGGGAGCTTGCAAGCCAGCAGGATGACGTCCGGGCCGCACAGTATAAACCGCCTGTGGGTAAGCGTCAGGAGTTTTCCACAGCGCCTTGCCCTGGCAGGCCATGAGCGAATGCCCGGGTTGTTTCTTCTGGGGCATCAATCCACGCCGTGACGATTCACGAGCCTTGCGGATACGACGCGTCGATTTTCCGGGGAGGGATGCGCTACCCAGACAGCCGTTCGTTATCCCGAACACTTCGGATTCGGCGAGTTCACGTCAGGTCGATCGTGAGGTCTCGGTCCGTCCTTCGGGTTTCCGGATAACAAGATTATATAAAGAAAAGAAAAAGGGGTTCTGTTGATGTTGTAACTACTGTTGTGGACAAAATCAGTGGGAAATCGACTTTATTCGTTACAAATCAAAAGCTTACGATGTTGATATAGTTGGGGAGAAAATGCGGAGTACCTGAGGACGCCACCGGTCGCTTCCTGTGGATGAAATGCACCCTTGTCCACAGCCCCGATTATCCCCTGATTCATACCGAGCTGGTACCCGACTTTTCTGCCCTGCTGTGCACAAGAGGCGTTGTTACCCACAACCCCTAGTGCTGCATGGCCTGACGGCAAGAAGGCCGCGGATGATGCCGGAAAATGTCCACAGAGGCAAATGTCGATTTCCTGCGCTGCCCAAGGCTGTAGACAGCCATGGGATAAGTGGTGCGTGAATGGCTACAGCCCTCGCCAATGGTGCCAATGACGCGACGCGCCCCAGCCTGTGGATACTTTTTCGCTTGTTTTGCCCATGTCGCCCGCTGAGATTGCCTGAACGCTGTCCCGGCGGCTGACGGTGCACGTTATCCTCGTGTGGTTTTCCGGCTAGGCCCCTGATTTATCCCTGTTTTTCACACGCTTAAGCGACGCCTCAGCGAGGACTGTCAGGCGGGGAAAGCGTCATTCTTTCGAGCGCCAAGGCGTGTTTGCGTGACCTGGCAAGGGGGTGGCGGGGGCAAAAAAATTTGTTTTTTTCTTCTCGAAATGCCGACAGATGGCGTGGAGGGAGAAGATTTTTCATCGTTTGGCGATCCGCAGAGCTCGCGAGGGCCTCTGAGGACAAAAAAATGCCCCGACCTGACGGTCGGGGCATGCCCGCTGCACGCATGGCAGCGGGTAGGGTCATCACGTGCTCAACGCTTGTCTGACCAGTGGCTCAGCGAGCTTTGTGGAAGGCGCTCAGTGGGACAGTACGCGGGCCAGGAAGCTCTGGGTGCGTGGATGTTGCGGCGTATCGAAGACCTGCTCTGGCGTGCCTTCCTCGACGATGCTGCCCTGATGGATGAACACCACCCGGTCTGCCACTTCACGGGCAAAACTCATTTCATGGGTGACGATCATCATCGTCATGCCTTCGCGGGCCAGCTTGCGCATGACATCGAGTACCTCGCCGATCATTTCCGGGTCCAGTGCCGAGGTGGGCTCATCGAACAGCATCAGGCGCGGTTCCATCGCCAATGAGCGGGCAATGGCCACGCGTTGCTGCTGGCCGCCGGAGAGTTGCCCCGGGTACTTGTCGGCCTGCTCGAGGATATTGACCCGCTCGAGCAGCGTATCGGCTTGCTGCTCGGCCGCCGGTCGTGAGGTACCGCGCACCTTGATGGGGGCCAGGCTGACGTTGTCACGCACGCTCATGTGCGGGAAGAGGTTGAACTGCTGGAAGACCATACCGACTTCGGTGCGTATCGCCTTGAGCGCCCGGTGGCTCTTGCCGTGGGGGATCAGCGAATGCCCATCCACCTCGATGTTGCCGTCCTGAAACTCCTCCAGGCCGTTCACGCAGCGAATCAGTGTCGACTTGCCGGAGCCACTGGCCCCGATGATCACCACCACCTCCCCCTGGGCGACCTCGAGCTCGATGTCCTTGAGGACATGCAGGCTGCCGAAATGCTTGTTGAGCTTGTGCATCTTCACGATGGCAGTCATGGGGCGCTCCGAACCGGCGCTGCATGCCGGAAGGTCGTCAGGGAAATGAGATCAGGCTGAAGGAGAGAGGGCGCGGCTATATCCGTCGCGTGTGGGGGGCAGAGAGACATCATTGGCCCACCAACCCGCGGCGCTCGAGCATCCGCAAGCCAAATGACAGGCTGAGGGTGATCACCAGGTACAACAGCGCCACCATGAAGTAGGTCTCCAGCGCATTGAAGGTCGTGGCGATGTAGATCTGCCCCTGACGCACCAGCTCACCGACGCCGATCACCGAGAACAGCGAGGTGTCCTTGATCGAGACGATGCCCTGGTTGCCCAGCGCAGGGATCATGCGGCGCAGCGCCTGAGGCCAGATGACATAGCGGAAGGTCTGCGGGGTGGAGAGGCCGAGTGACAGGCCGGCTTCCCGCTGGCCACGGGCGATGGACTGTACGCCACCGCGCACGATTTCGGAGATATAGGCCGCCGAGTTCAAGGCGATCGCGGCGATACCGGCGGTCAGGGCATCGATGGGGCCACCGATGATCTGCGGCAGACCATAGAAGATGAAGAGCACCTGGACGAGCACCGGGGTGCCACGGAAGATCTCGATATAGGCGGTGGCGACCCAGCGCAGGAGGCGGCTAGGAGACAGGCTCAGCAGTCCGAACAGGATGCCGAGCACGAAGCCGATGGCGAGGCCACCGAAGGAAATGGCGAGGGTCCAGGGAATGCCCTCGAGCAGGTAGGGCACCGAATTGAGTGCGGCCTGCCAATCAAACTGGAACTGAACGTCCACGGGGGGCTCCTTGGCACGAACCTCTCATGCGCCGCTGGGCGCGCCGGAGGTTCGAGACGACCGACATTCCGGCAGGCTGTCGCTGCCGAAATGTCGTGATGATGATCTGCACTACGCGACGTGGGGCGTCTGAGACGAGTCGAAAGCGGCTTACTGGCTGTCGCCGGGCATGGCGCCGAACCACTTCTGGTAGATCTCGGCATAGCTGCCATCGGACTTCATCTCGGCCAGCGCCTTGTTGGCGGCCTCGGTCCACTCGCTGCCTTCGGTGAAGGCGATGCCGTATTGCTGGCCTTCATAGAGCGGCCCCACCGTCTTGACGCGTCCATTGCCCTTGGTCTTGGCGAAGTAGCCGACGTTGGGGGCATCGTAGAAGACGGCATCGACGCTGCCGGACATCAGGGCCATGTACATGTCGGCACTGCCCGGGTAAGGCGTGATGGTGGAGTCACCAAGGTTGGCGGTGAGGTAGTCGTAACTGGTGGAGCCGATCTTGGTGCCGATCTTCTTGCCTTCCAGGCCCTCGATATCCTCGATGTCGCCGTTGTTGGCCGAGGTCAGAATCTGCAGGCCGGAGTCATAGTAGGGGTCGGTGAAGTCGACGATCTTCTCGCGCGCCTCGGTGATGGTGATGCCGGCGATGGCGACATCGACGCTACCGGTCTGCACGGCGGGGATGATGCCATTGAAGTCCATGGTCTTGAGGTCGATATCGAAGCCGGCGCGCTCGCCGATGGCATTGAGGATGTCGATATCGAAGCCGACCATCTCGCCGCTTTCCTGGTCGAGCATCTCGAAGGGCACGAAGCTCGGGTCGGTCGCCGCCTTGAGGGTGACGGCATGGGCAGCGCTGGCCATGAAGGTGGCGGCCGCGAGGCCAGAGAGGGAGGCCAGCAGGTGAGATCTGCGCATTTTACATTCCTCTTTATATTTAGATTTTAGGATGTATAGCGTTTTTAGATTGACGAGCACACCGGACCCCGTCAAGTCTCCCGGCGCTGCCATGCGGCGAAGGGAAGCTTGCAAGCCACTGAGATGACGAAAAAAAATCGCCCCCTACCGGTTTCCGGTAGGGGGCGATCAGGCGCCAGCAAGGCGCCAATGTCGTGCGCAGGCGTGTCAGGCCCGCGTTCAGGCACTCACTGGTCAGACCCTCAATGATCAGACCATGAAGGATGACCCGCAGCCACAGGTGCTGGTGGCATTGGGGTTCTGGATCATGAAGCGGGCGCCTGCCAGACCTTCCTCATAGTCGATCGTCGAGCCGACCAGATACTGGTAGGACAGCGGGTCGATCACGATGGCGGCTTCGCCCAGCTCGACCACGGTGTCGTCATCGGCCAGATCGGTGGCGATATCGAAACCGTACTGGAAGCCGGAACAGCCGCCGCCAGTGACGTAGACCCTGAGACGCAGCTCCGGGTTGGCTTCTTCCGCGCGCAGCGCTGCAATCCGGGCACTGGCGCGCTCGGACAGGTACAACGGCGTCGGGATGAAGCTTTGTGCTTCGCTCATGCGGGCCTCCTGGAAGGAGTCGGAGGCCGGACGCTGGAGACAGCGCCCGGCACGGTATAGAGAACGGAATGAAGCCTATTATCCCTATATCCGAGCAAAAGGGTCAACTTTGTCTGACGTGCTGCCTTGCGGGCGTACGCTGGCGGTTCAGGGCATCATCGCCGGCGCGCCGATGCCCATCATCTCATCGAGACCGAACATCAGGTTGAGGTTCTGGATGGCCTGGCCTGACGCGCCCTTGACCAGGTTGTCGATCACCGACAGCACCACCAGGGTGTCGCCGTTGCCCGGACGATGCAGGGCGATGCGGCACAGGTTGGTGCCTCGCACGCTGCGTGTCTCCGGATGGCTGCCCAGTGGCATGACATCGACGGCGGGATGATCGGCGTAGCGCTGCTCGAACAGCGCCTGCAGATCTTCCAGCGTGCCGCTGAAGCCGCTCAGACGCGGATAGAGGGTGGAGTGGATGCCGCGGATCATCGGCGTCAGGTGCGGGACGAAGGTCAGACCGACCGCGCTGCCGGCTGCCAGGTCCAGCCCCTGGGTGATTTCCGGCAGGTGACGATGGCCGGAGGCGCCGTAGGCCTTCATGGACTCGCCGGCTTCACACAGCAGCGAGCCGACCTTGGCACCGCGACCCGCGCCGGAGACGGCGGACTTGCAGTCGGCGATGATGTTGTCGGTCTCGATCAGGCCGGCTTCCAGCAGCGGGATCAGCCCCAGCTGCACGGAGGTCGGGTAGCAGCCCGGCACCGCGATCAGGCGCGCTTCGCGGATGGCATCGCGATTGACTTCCGGCAGGCCGTAGACGGCTTCGCCGAGCAGCTCCGGCGCGCCATGCGGCTGGCCATACCACTCGGCCCAGACGTCGGCGTCCTTGATGCGGAAGTCCGCGGACAGGTCGATGACACGCGTGCCGCGTGCCAGCAGATCGCCGGCCAGGGCGTGAGCGACACCGTGAGGCGTGGCGAAGAACACGGCGTCACAGGCGGCCAGCACCTCGGCATCCGGCTCGCTGAACGCGAGGGTGTCGTAGTGGCCGCGCAGATTGGGGTACATCTCGTCGACACGCACGCCCTTCTCGCTTCGCGAGGTGATCACGGTCACTTCCACCTGCGGGTGGCTGGCCAGGAGCCTGAGGAGTTCCACTCCGGTGTAACCGGTGCCGCCGACGATACCTACCTTGATCATGCTGCCTCCCCGCCTTCGGGCGGTGTCCTGTTGATGCGAGATGTAATCTTGTGTCCGATCTGCTGCTGCGACCTTTGGTGGCCTGTGCGCGAGACAGGCGTTGCGCCATGCTGTGCCGAGGTTGTCGGATTGCGCACGGTCGCGACGGTTCGCAATCGATATGATACACAGGTGTCAGGCGGGCAGTAATGCGCTGCCGACATGGATGTCCTCTGTCATTGCCAGTGCCTTCAAGGAGTCGTGAGTGTCACGCCTGACGCGTCCGCATCTGCCTCGTCCCAGTCTCGACAATTTTCGGCGCAAGCTGGCGGCGGTCGATGCACTCCCGCAACTGTGTCTGCTGGGGCTGGTGGCAGGGCTGCTGACCGGCTCATTGATGGTCGGCTTCCGTCTGCTGTTGAGCGCCGGTGCCCTGGGCTTCATGCCCGATGACAACCCGGAGAACTTCGAAGGGCTTGCCCCCTGGGTGCGCGCCTCGCTGCCGCTGCTGGCGGTGCTGGTGATCGGCATCGTGCTGGGGCGACAGCATCCGGCGCAGCGCAAGCTGGGCATCGGTCATGTCATCGAGCGCCTGACATACCATCAGGGCAAGATGCCGCTGCGTGCCTGGCTCAATCAGGTCGTGGTCGGGGTCGTGAGCGTGCTCGGTGGTCTGTCGGCAGGGCGTGAGGGCCCGGCGATCCACCTGGGTGCCGGTGCCTCGAGCTGGATCGGCGAGCGTCTCAAGCTGCCCAACAACAGTCTGCGCGTGCTGGTCGCCTGTGGCACGGCGGCGGGCATCTCCGCCTCCTTCAATACGCCGATCGCAGGGGTCATCTTCGCCATGGAAGTGGTGATGATGGAGTACACCCTGATGGGGTTCATGCCGGTGATTCTGGCCTCGACCACCGGCGCGGTGGTCACGCAGATGGTCTACGGCTCGGCGCCGGCCTTCGCGGTGCCGTCTCTGCTACTGCATTCCCTGCTCGACCTGCCCTGGGTCATCGTCACTGCACTGGTCATCGGCCTGCTGGCGGGGGGCTTCGTGCATCTGGCACGTCAGCAGGCGCGCGTGGCACACCTGTCATGGGGGATGCGCATGGCGCTGGTCGGGGTCTCGACGGCCGCCGTGGCGTGGTGGTATCCCCAGGTGCAAGGCATTGGCTATGACAGCCTGGCCCAGTTGCTCGACGGCCAGCTGGCGCTGGATATCCTGTTGGCGCTGGTGATCGGCAAGCTGGTGCTGTCGGCACTGTGCGTGGCCTGTGGCGTGCCGATCGGCATCATCGGCCCGGTGGTGGTGGCGGGTGCCGCTGCCGGGGCATTGATGGGCATGCTGGGCGGCTGGCTGTTGCCGGATCAGGCCTCGGACATCGCGCTTTACGCCCTGCTCGGCATGGCGGCGATGATGGGCGCGGTGCTTCAGGCGCCACTGGCTGCCCTGATGGCACTGCTCGAATTGACGCATTCGCCGAATATCATCCTGCCCGGCATGCTGGCGGTGGTGGTGGCAGGCCTGACCTGTCGCCAGCTGTGTCACTGCCAGGGCTTCTTCATTTCGACGCTGACGGCGCAGGGCCTGCATCCGCTCCAGCAGCCATTGATGCAGGCGCTGTCGCGGGTGGCGGTGCCGGCGGTGATGGAGCGCTCGCTGGTCAGCGTGCCGCGCCGCATCACGCGTGAACGCGCTCGCGCCCTGCTCGACAGTAAGCCGGTCTGGCTGGTGGTCACGCGCTCGACGCCGGAAAAGCCGATGGTCGCGCTGCCGGCGGCGGATCTAGTGCGTGTGCTGATGGATGAGCACTGGCGAGAGCAGGAGGAGCTCGACCTGCTCGAGATCCCCGCTCAGCGTCTGGATCTCGCGCCCATCCACCTGCAGGCTACCTTGTCCGAGGCCTATGAGCGGCTGCTGCCCAGCGATGTCGATGCCCTCTATGTCGAGCACACCACCGCACCGATGATTCGCAAGATTTCAGGTATCATCACGCGGGATGCAATAGAGAGCTACTATCGCTATACGCCCTGAAGCGTGCCGTGGCACCTGCTTCTCAGGCGTGAATTCGCTCTGTGCGCGCCTGGCCGCGACCGCATACCGCATGGGCCTTGGCGGTGCAACATGCCATCGTGGCGATCCGATTGCTTCATCCGCGCGTCCACTTTCTGACCTTCCCGACCCTGACTGACGGAGCTCCCTCATGTATCTGTGGATCAAGGCTTTCCATCTGATTGCCGTAGTGTGCTGGTTTGCTGCCCTCTTCTATCTGCCCCGGCTGTATGTCTATCACGCCCAGGCGCGTGATGCCGGCGACCACAAGGCCATCGAGTACTTCAAGACCATGGAGCGCAAGCTCTATCGCGGCATCATGATGCCGTCGATGATCGCGACCCTGGTGCTGGGGATCTGGCTGCTGGCGCTGGTGCCGAGCTTCATGAGCATGGGCTGGATGCACCTCAAGCTGACCATGGTCGTGCTGCTGGTTGGCTATCACCATGCCTGTGGCCTGTATCTGAAGCAGTTCGCCGCCGATACCTGCAAGAGAACCTCGCGCTACTTCCGCTTCTTCAATGAAGTGCCGGTGCTGATGCTGGTGGTGATCGTCATCTGCGTCATCGTCAAACCGTTCTGAGGGATGGTTCAGCCATGACCGAGTGCTCAGCGCAACTGCCCTACGTGCTGGTATTGGCGGGGCATGACCCCAGTGGCGGCGCGGGTCTGATCGCCGACAGCGAGGCGATCCGCGCCGGTGGCGGCTGGGCGCTGACGGTGCCGACGGCACTGACGGTGCAGAACTCCTGCAATGTGCAGGCGGTGATCCCGCAATCGGGCGAGTCGATGCTCGCCATGGCCCGCACCCTGTGTGAGGACTTCCGCCCGGGCGCGCTCAAGATCGGTCTGCTCGCCAGCGAAGCGGCGCTCACGGCGTGCGTGACGCTGATCGAGGAACTCCAGCAGCGCTGGCCGGGGTTACCCGTGGTGTGGGACCCGGTGCTCAAGGCGGGCGGCGGGCTTGAGCTTTCCACCGAGTCGCTGATCCATCAGGCGCGTGAGAGCTTGCTGCCGCATGTGGATGTGCTCACGCCCAACCGCGCGGAGCTTGCGCGGCTGGCGGCTTGTCCCACGGGGTCGGGCGACGGCCAACTCGCCGAGCATCTGCTGGCGGCAGGCGCCGGGGCCGTGCTGGTCACCGGTACCGATCCTGTCGAGCGCGATGCTGACCCGCTGGGACACGGTGCTGATTCGCTGGCTGATTCGCTGGCTGATTCGCTGGCTGAGCCGTCGGTGATCCATCGCCTGTATCGCCGAGACCACGCCACGCTCGCACTGGACTGCCCGCGACTGACTGGCAGCTTCCATGGCAGCGGCTGCACGCTGGCCTCGCACCTGGCGGTGCGTCTGGCACGCGGCATGACATTGCCATCGGCATGGCAGGCTGCCCAGCAGGCCACCTGGCAGAGTCTCGTCGATGGCCAGCAGCATGGGCGAAAAGGCGCGCTGCCTGAGGCCCAGTTTCTGCCCTGGCGATAGCGCTATTGCCCCTTTCGATGCCGGCACCCCTTGCGCTCGCGCGGCTGCAACTCACCCGTGAGTCGCGTTAAGCTGTCGCCATCGATGGCATTCGGGTTATCCACACCCCCTTGCCGCCCCGAGGCTATCGGGCCGTTTCATCGCTTGTGGACAAGCTGCATTCACGTTATCCACAGCGTCTTTGTGTCTGATCCCCCTTTTCTCCATTTTCGCGGCCGATGGGCCGCTCGCCGCTTATCAAGAGGTATGTCATGACCACGTCCGCTGCCCAGTTCGAACGCGCCAGCCGTCATATTCCCGGTGGCGTCAACTCGCCGGTCCGCGCCTTCAAGGGACTGCATCGTCCGCCGGTGTTCATCGACCATGCCAAGGGCGCGTATCTGTTCGATGTGGAGAACACGCGCTATATCGATTACGTCGGTTCCTGGGGACCGATGATCACCGGCCACGCCGATGAAGATGTGCTCAGTGCCGTGCGCGAGCGTCTCGAAAGTGGCCTGTCCTTCGGCGCGCCCACCGAGATCGAATCCGAGATGGCCGAGCTGATCTGCGAGATGCTGCCGAGCCTCGACATGGTGCGCATGACCAACTCCGGCACCGAAGCCACCATGTCGGCGATCCGCCTGGCGCGGGGCTTCACCGGTCGCGACAAGATCGTCAAGTTCGAGGGCAACTATCACGGTCACTCCGACTCGCTGCTGGTCAAGGCCGGCTCCGGCGCGCTGACCCATGGCGAGCCCAGCTCCCCGGGCGTGCCGGCCTCGCTGGCCGAGCACACCATCACGCTGGACTACAACGACGCCGAGGGTGTGCGCCGTTGCTTCGCCGAGCTGGGTGACGAGATCGCCTGCATCATCGTCGAACCAGTCGCCGGCAACATGAACTGCATTCCGCCGGTTCCGGGCTTCCTCGAAAGCCTGCGTGAAGTGTGCGATGCCCACGGCAGCGTGCTGATCCTCGATGAGGTGATGACGGGCTTCCGTGTCGCCCTGGGTGGCGCTCAGGCACATTACGGCATCACGCCGGACCTGACCTGCCTGGGCAAGATCGTCGGCGGCGGCATGCCGGTGGGTGCCTTCGGCGGCAAGCGCGAGATCATGCACCATCTCTCGCCGCTGGGGCCGGTCTACCAGGCCGGGACGCTGGCAGGCAATCCGCTGGCGATGGCCGCTGGCGTCGCGCTGCTGCGCAAGCTCAAGGCGCCCGGCTTCCACGCCGAGCTTTCACGCAAGGTCGAGATGCTGTGTGAAGGCCTGGAAAGCCGTGCCAAGGCGGCAGGCATCCGTCTGATCACCCAGCATGCCGGTGGCATGTTCGGTGTCTTCTTCACCGATGACGCTGAGGTCAGCAATTTCGCCTCCGCCACGCGCTGCCGTCAGCAGGATTTCGTGACCTTCTTCAACGCGATGCTCGCCGAAGGCGTCTATCTGGCGCCCTCCGCCTATGAAGCCGGCTTCATGTCCGCGGCGCACACTGATGCTGATATTCAGGCCACGCTGGATGCGGCTGAGCGGGTCTTTGCGCAGATGTCCGCATCGAACTGAGTGCGACGCGAGACAGTACCTGAGTCCGCGGGTTGGCCAACGCAGACAGGAACCCGCTCGGCAGGCTGCCGGGCGGGCTGCCATCCGGTACACTTGTCGCCAACGATAGCGATTGCGCTAATGACCTTATAGCCAGCTTGCCTTAGCGGAGACGACCTTGAGCCAGGCCTTGATTCGAGCCCTTCACACAGCCGATTGCTTCGATCACCCCGTGAAGGATATCGAAGTGCACGAGACGCATATCTCGTGGATCGTGCTGACCGGCGACTACGCCTACAAGATCAAGAAGCCGCTGGATTTCGGCAGCTTCCTGGATTTCTCGACCCTTGAGCGCCGCAAGCTCCTGTGTGAACAGGAAGTGCGCCTCAACCGCCGTCTGGCACCGACGCTGTACCTGGATACCGTGGCGATCTCGGGCACGCCCGAAGCTCCGCGCATCGGAGACGACAGTGCTGTCTTCGAGTACGCGGTCAAGATGCGCCAGTTCTCCAATCGCCATCTGTTCAGCGCCCTGCAGGCCAGTGGCGAGCTGTCGCTGGAATTGCTGGATGATCTGGTCGACCAGCTGGTGGCCTTCCACGAGCAGGCCGAGCGCATCCAGGGCGATAGCGAGCTGGGTAGCCCGCAGATGGTCAGTCGTACCATCGACAACGAGTTCGAGCTGATTCGTCCGCGCCTCGGTGATGATGCCGAGGCCATCAAGCGACTCGCGCTGCTCAAGCAGTGGACCGAAGAGACCTTCCAGCGCCTCAATCCCGAGTTCGAGCGTCGCTGGCAGGAAGGCTTCGTGCGTGAGACTCACGGCGATATCCACCTGGGTAACGCCGTGCGCCATGAAGGCCGTGCCCTGTTGTTTGACGGCATCGAGTTCAATGAAGAGTTGCGCTGGAATGATGTCGGTTGTGATCTGGCCTTCCTGGTGATGGATCTTGAAGCGCGTGATGAGCAGGCCTTTGCCCATCATGCGCTCAACCGTTATCTCGAGCTTTCCGGCGATTACTCGCTGGTGCGTCTGCTGCCGTACTACAAGATCTATCGCGCACTGATCCGGGCCAAGGTGGCGATGATTCGCTATCACCAGCCGGACCTGTGTGAAGCGGATCGCGCCGATGTGCTGGCCGAGTACGAGCGCTATATCGGGCTGGCGGAGCGCTATAGCGAGATCCGCTTCCCTTACATGATCATCGGTGTGGGTGTCTCCGGCAGCGGCAAGAGTCGCTTCACCGAAGAGATGGTGCGTGAACTGGGCGGCGTGCGTATTCGCAGCGATGTCGAGCGCAAGCGCCTGTATGGCTTTGCGGCGGATGCCGATACCGAGTCCGGGCTCAATGGCGGCATCTATACCCCCCAGGCCACCCATGCGACCTACGAGCGACTCTCGAATCTGTCAGCCACGCTGCTGGAATCGGGCATCCCCGTCTGCATCGATGCCACCTGCCTGAAGAAGGTGCAGCGTGATCGCCTGCGTCATGAGGCAGAAGCCCGTGGCCTGCCGGTGCTGATGATCAGCTTCGAGGCCGATGACGAGACGCTGCGCAAGCGCATCATCAAGCGTAGTCAGCGCAGTGGCGAGGCTTCCGAAGCAGGTCTGGAAGTGCTCGACAAGCAATTGGCCAATCGCGAGCCATTTGCGCCAGAAGAGCATGGTCAGCTGGTCCATATCGACACGACAGCGCCCAACGCCAATGTCACCTTGGCTCGCCTGATTCGTGAGCAGCTCAGGCTGCATTGAGACGAGCGATAGTTGTCATGGGGCATGGCGGAATGACCGCCATGCCCTTTTTTTGTATTGCATAGTGCGCTCCCGAGTGAGCCTTGGCTTTGGTTGGGAAGCTATGCATCTGAGAAGGAATTATCATGCGCCAACAATGGGTCAATACCGCCGCCGCTGCCATCAGTCTGGCACTGCTCGCGGGCTGCTCCAGCCAGCCGACAACCGCTGATCTCATGCGCGGTCAGGCTGAGGAAGCCAAGGCCGTCGCCAAGGTGCGTGATCAGCTGGCCGATAATTGGGAGAGCGGCAAGTCTCTGGTGGCCGCGGGTGAGAAGCAGATCGTCAGTGGTGAGAATCTGGTCAATGATGGCGAATCCAATATCGCCAAGGGTCAGGCACTGATCGACAAGGGCAATGGTCAGATCAAGAAGGGCAAGGCGCGGATCACAAGCGGTAACAAGCAGGTCAGCAAGGGCCGCCAGATGGTGGATGAAAGCCTTGAGAGTTATCGCAAGTCCTTCCCGGAGAATGTCGTGACACCGCCAAAGAAGTAACTTGCCGCTGCGATAGACGTTTCGCAGCTGGTACTGGAAGGCCGCTGACAACTCTGTCAGCGGCCTTTTTCATTATATGGATTCACCGAGCGGAAAAAACGAAAAACCCCGCTTGCGCGGGGTTCTGTAAGACATCCTGGCTGGGGCGTGATCAGTACTGCATCACGTTGGCTACGTTGCCACCGCCAGTCTGGGTCACGCTGGAGGTATTCATCGCACCTGACTGTGTCACGTGGGCACTATTGGTCGCGAAGCTCAGGAAACCTCCACCCTGTTGGAGAATTTCTGAACGATGGCCACTGCCTGACTGAATGACGTGGGCATGATCATAGGCGCCGCTCTGGGTGATCAGAGAATCGCTGTTGCTGCCAGTTTGAACAACGATGGCCGCATTTTTATAGCCACTCTGAACATTAATGGCCAGGTTGTTTTCTCCGCTCTGACTGATATCGGAGTACTGCAGCATATCGGACTGTGTCACTAGTGCGGTGTTTTGCATCCCGCTCTGATTGATCAGAGAGTCGTGTGAGCTACCCTCCTGAGTCACACGTGCGACCTGTAAATCACCTGCTTGAGTAACGGTAGAGTCACTGCGCGAACCGGCCTGGTCGACGACGGCAATACCCATAGTGCCTGTCTGTGTCACGGTCGAGTTATGGAAGCGCCCATCCTGGGTGACACGAGCGCGGTTATATTCTCCCACCTGCAGGACATCAGAATCATGCTGGTAGCCTGTCTGAGTGACACGTGCGATGGCATGGCTGCCCTGCTGGGTAGCGCTGGATTTGTTGAACACGCCCTCTTGTGACACGACTAGCAAGTTTTCACGCCCAGCCGGCGAGCCACTGGCGCCCTGCCAAGAGGAAGATTTGTTTGCAAGGCCTTGCTGCGTGATACGCGCGGTATGCTTGTAACTTTTCTGGTTCATATCGACAGTGTTACGGACACCCTTTTGATCCACGATGCCAGTATTTGTGCTGCTATATTGGGTGGTTTTTGCGCGGTTTCCACCACCGACCTGATTGATGCGGATAACATGATTGACACCGTTCTGATAGGTCTTGGCCTTGTTGAAAGCACCTGTCTGATCGATATCACTGTTGTGGTTGCTATCGAGAGACCCGCCATTACGTGATGTCTGGTCAACATTGGCCATGTTCATGAAGCCAGTCTGATCGACATCTGCGGTGTTGTTGTCTGCCATCGCCTGAGAGGTAAAAGCAATCGCGATAGCCAGCAAGCTCATTTGAATTTTCATGGTTTGTTCCCTTGTGTAGATCATTTTTTGAGTTGTGTTTTTATTATTGACTTGCTTCTGGTCATGCATCCCCTGACATGATGGCGGTCTGGTTTTCGTGATCCGCGACATCATGTTGTACTGCTACTGCTCTTTTATGGCCTTGCCAGGAGGTTGTATTCGTCATGCAGGACTCTTGACTACATGTAAGTGAGAACCTCTCCTGGCCAGGCAAAATTCGTATTGGCGATTCGATGAAAGCTGATATTCAGCCACCACCTTCACAAGCATCATCGTCATATAGCGATGTCATGCGAGCCATCGTGGTAAAGATCACTGTTGTATGACCTGGACACGCATATGGCCCCGTGAATATTGAGTGATACTTGCCGGTACCTGACTACTGGCCTGTTGTAGAAGCGTGGCGCTTCCCCCGATGCCTGTCTGCTGAATGCTGGCGCTTTGCCCAACACCTTGCTGAATGATCAGCGCATCATGATATTGGCCATGCTGAAGAATGCTTGCCTCATGCAGGGCACCCTCTTGCAGTGTGTATGCCGTGTTTCCATTGCCATATTGGTCGACCCCTGCTTTATTCAGGACACCGCTCTGGTCAATCAATGAGGCGTTGCCATTGCCATGCTGAACGATCATCGCCGAGTTATAAGCGCCAGATTGCTCGATGACCGCCACTGAGTGGCTGCTCCCCAATTCGGAGGTGGTCGCCAGGTCATTGGCCAACACCCACAAGCTGAGTGTCAGTGATGAAAAGAAAAGGCAGGCCTGTAGCATTCTTCTTTGTTGATGCTTTGCCGAAGCCATGGCGTGAGCCCATCCAGGTGACCGTCTAAGTGCACTAACTATTGGTCTTTATCGAGGCCATCACCATCAGTCCTTTTCGGGTTTATGAGGGCTAGAGATTGCTACTCATAATGTCTTGGCCAATAGCGGTGAGTAATGATAAAGGGTGGCCAGATTTTCAGCACCGTTCAGGGAGGTATTACTGTTGACGGTATTAGGCGCATGATATTTCATGCTTTGTTGTTTTATTTATTTCTTATGTTTTGCGCAGACACGAAAAAAGGCAGCCACCTCTTGTGAGGTGACTGCCTTTTAAGGAAGAGATAAACACCGCGAATACCCCGATGCTCTCTACGGGGTCTTGAATGTGGGCTGGCTCTACAACATCGGGGTCGGGGCTTGCAGGTAATCCATCAGCTCTGATGTCTGAAGGCTGTCCGGGTCCTGGAGAACCCAGAGCTGGCGTTCGACGCCTTGCGCAATCAAGTGAATCACGGCAGATTCGATGGCGGACATGACCGCCATCTGTACGGGTTCATTGCTGGTATACCCCGCCTCCATCTCCAGCAAGCGACTGAAATCGATGAAGCGATAGACGCCCGCCCTCAGCTCGCGAGAGTAGATCGTCTTGCTGGTATTGACGTTGGCGATGACCTGCCCCGTGGTGATATCGACAGCACGCAGATTGACCGTCACCTGGTCTACCTGATACTGACCAGAGGCGCCGATCCCGAAGTATTCCGCGCCCGCCCCGCCTGTTCTGACATTGGAGTCGAAGGCAATGATGCCACCCTCGAACAGCAGGTTGGCGGCTTGCAGCGCGGCAAGATCATTCTGGCCCGTGCGTTCCATGTTGGCGCGGATGATCTTGCGCTCTGTCAGCAGGTTCTGCAGTCCCACGCGCTCGAGGGGGATGAACCAGCCGGAGTCCGACAGTGCGGCGCTCAGCATGGCGGCGCCGCCCTGGGTGACCGCCGTAGAGAAGGTACTGGCAGGGGCAGGCCGGTACTGGCCCGTCTGGTCACGGAAGTCATAGATGGCGACCGGAATACGTCCGGCGGGAGGCGGCAGACTGATCAGATCCTGATAGGTGGCGGTTCTTGGCATCAAGGTGCTGGGCACCCCTTCAAGACCCTGGGTATTGGCGACCATCGGCGCACAGCCAGCAAGCGCCAGGCTGGCAACGGCCAGCATGGAGGTGAGTGTCTTCATTGAGCGAACCCTTCATCAGTAGCGGATCAGAATGTATTGCCTGATGTGCCGAGGTTGATGACGGTGGTTTCACCTGTGGCGCGGTCAAGCACCTGCATGGAGAAACCGCCATTGCCGTTACTGATGACTTCGACACGCAGCTGAGCGCTGTCGATCACGCTGGAACGGCCGGGCTCTGTGGAATCGACAGCATCGGTGATGGCATCGGATACCAGGCTATTGCGCAGGTCGCTGATGAAAAGTTCTGTTTCGGAAAGACTATCGAAGGAGTAGGCATCAGGATCCTCGTGGGTGTCCTGGGCCTGGGCCTTGCCAAGCAGGTAGCTGCCATTGAGAGGATTGCCACCGAAACTCGGGTTGATGGGCTGATAGATGAGTTCACCGGCATATAGCGGCATCGCCGATAACAGCAACGACACCGCGAGTGTCTGATGCTTCATGATGTTCCCCTGTTCCCTTGCGTATTGTCAGGGTCTCCGTGTCCGGAGCCCATTTATTATGTCGGTCTTCAATACATCAGAATTCGTCACCGGCCATGTCCGGGTCGTTGCGCAGGGCTTCCATGACCTTGCGACGCAGGAACTGGTCGGAGACGCTTGATACCGCGGCGCTGGCGTACATATCCACGTCATTCAGGCGCGGAGGGAGCGTCGCTTCGTACAGAACGTTGTTGCCTTCGGTGATCCAGATGAGGCTGCCCCAGCGTGCTGAGGGGCGTTCATGGATGCTGAGGGATGTGTTGCGGATGGCTGGGCTATCGAGGCGTTGCTGGCTGAACTGGCGGAAGAAGGTCTTGCCGATCATGGTCATGGTGCGATCGATCATCACGCCGCTGAGACCGTCGGAGAGCGTGGGACGAGTGCGCTGGATGGCGACCCCATCTTCCCCCTGACGGCGAGCCTGCTGCTCTTCACTGGCAACGGATACCTCGGGTCGCACCGCCTCCGGCGCGGATTGCGCGAAGGCGGGCGACAGACTGAAGCATGTCAGTCCCCAGGCGACCACCTGGCGGCTTGTCATGCCCCGACCGTTCACGACATCTGTGCTCTGCGAGCGATGCGTGGGGTGCGCGAGACAGGCATTGCCAGGTTCTGACGTGCCCAGTTCATGGCCTGAATGCGGTTATGCACCTTGATCTTGCGGAAGATGTTGTAGAGATGTGACTTGACCGTGTGTTCACTGACGAACAGCTGGTCAGCAATCTCGGTATTCGAGGCACCCGTGCCCAGCAAGCCGATGATTTCCACCTCACGCTGGGTCAGACCACAGACCGGGCGATAGGCGTTGAGCTGCTGACGGCGATAGAAATCCAGCAGGCGGGTCATCAGCGGTCGGGACATCCACATGTCGCCTTCCAGCAGTTTCGCGATGCCCTTGCTGATCAGTGAGAGGCTGTCCTGTCGGTAGAACACGCCTTGAAGATGGGTGCTGACCAGCAGGCTGGCAGCTTCCTCTTCATCACTGATGTTGATAGCGGCCAGCTCTGCGCTGGCATCTTGGCTGGCATCTGCATCCCAGCGTTGCATCGTGCCTTCATCGACGTGGTCGGTGTCCAGCAGCACTATCGTTCTTTCTGCCTGCCCGGGTGTGTAATCCTCGTCGGGGCTTGCGGAAGCCACCTGACACTCAAGCTGCTGGCGAATGTAATCCATGAAAAGCGCTGACTGCGGATTGCAGTCAGTCACCAGCAGCACCATTGCGTTCCCTGTAATCATGGTGCGAGACCTCTGAGTTGTCGTACCGATTTTTCTTGGCGGAGCCATATCTGAAGTGTGGTTGGGTGAGTCGTGTAGCACTGCACTCATTCACGTCGGGCATTACGCGCTGAGCACCTTTATAGGATTGCGCGATAGTGGGGATAAGGCAACCTCTAATCAGTACTTGCTAAAATAACCAGTTTATCCTTCCCCTCCAGTCCTGATTTGACCCAGAAAAAGAATAGGAAAAACAGTACGTAAACCTGATGAAATTAGCGCCGGTCATGATGACCCTTCTCGAGAGTGCAATGAAAACCAGACCTTTGCGCTTTTTTTACCAAGCTTTCCACTGGTTCAAAGGTACCACAAATCTAATGCTGGAAGGCTTCTCTTCAATGTCATTATGTAACCGGGCTTGTCTTTTTGTATCCCCGCATTCGAGGGGTGTCAGGAATGCGACGCAGTACTGCGCATGAGTCATTTCACTCTTGGAAAGTGAAGCGCTTACTACGCGTAGCCGGCGTGAGACATGCTCTGTCGCTGTGGTGACCTCACAGATCCACCTGCTGGAAGAGATGCTCGTCCAGCGTCACCTGAGCCTCAGGATTCCGGCTCCGTCGTACGCTTGGGGATGTAAAGGTTGAGGTGCTCGTGGGCCCACTGGATCGCCTGATGGCGGTTGTGGACTCTGATCTTGCGAAAGATGTTATATAAATGAGACTTCACGGTGTGCTGGCTCAACATCAATCTATGCGCGATATCTGCATTACTTTGCTGTGACGCTATGAGTGACAATATTTCCAGTTCTCGTTGTGTCAGTCCCATGACAGGCTGGAAGGCAATCTGTTGTTGTTGACGATAATGACGAATCAACGTCTGCATGATATTGCGAGTCAGCCAGTTTTCATTCTCGAGTATCTTGCCGATACCCTTGCTGATTTGTTCAAGGCTGTCCTGGCGATAGAAGATCCCGCTGAAAGGAATATTCAGAAGTAGTGAGATGGCATCGTCTTCATGTTCGACATTGAAGGCAGCGATCTTGTCGATATGGCTCCATCGCATCATCTGGGCCAGACTGCACTGGGTGCTGTCGATCAGCACCAGGCAGGGAGATGACGGCAGTGGGGCTTCATGGTGGCAGGCCTCGACGACACATTTCAGTGTCTCTTGCAGGTACTCGACGAACAGTTCGGTCTGCGGTGAAGGGCTTGTCACGAACAGGACTCTGGTAGCAGTCATGGGGCGCTCCTGTCGCAAGCGTTTTGGGGGGCTCATCATCAGCAGGCTGAGGCGGAGACATGAATCCACGGTGATTCGATGGTTGTCTTGAAGTCTAGTCGAGTGACACCTGAGGGCTGGCGCTGCGCATAGTGTTAGATGGCATAACGCACATTTCTTTTATTTCCCACTTAAAGGCTATACAAAACATTGAGTTACGGGATTTTTTCGGTTGATGTTTACTTGCTTGAGCCGCGAGGCACAGACAAATCCTGCACAGGCATTAGCCCGCGCTGAGGCAGATAGCCTGTATCGGCCTGTCAGTCATCAAGTTGAGCACATGAGTGACATCGGCCCATGACATCATGGATCTCAGTCGTGCCTGGCGCAGACCCCTCGCGTGTACGCACCGGACTCACGCGCTAGAATGGGGTGCTGCAAGCGCCTTGCCCGTGTGACTCACACGCGGCCGCATTCTCGTTGTTTCTATCCCGGAGATTCACATGTCCGCTTCTTCTCTCGTACTGGCCAGTGGCAATGCCGGCAAGCTACGTGAATTTTCCCACCTGCTCGCACCGCTGGGGATCGAACCGATGCCTCAAGGGCAGCTGGGAGTGAGTGACGCCGAAGAGACAGGGCTGACCTTCGTCGAGAATGCGTTGATCAAGGCGCGCCACGCCGCACAGGTCACCGGCCTGCCGGCGCTGGCAGATGATTCCGGGATCGAAGTCGATGCGCTGGGCGGGGAGCCGGGCATCTATTCCGCACGCTTTGCCGCGCGGCGTCAGCAAGGTAGCGGTGATGGTGACAACAACGCCGCCCTGTTGGCAGCGCTTGAGGGCGTGCCTGAGCAAGCGCGTACGGCGCGCTACTGGTGCGTGCTCGTCTATCTGCGCCATGCGGCAGACCCGGTGCCGATCATCGTTCAGGCCAGTTGGGAGGGGCGTGTCCTTGACGCGCCTCAGGGCGAGGGTGGCTTCGGCTATGACCCGCTTTTCTGGCTGCCGGAACATGGCATGACCGCCGCGGCCCTGGATGCCGAGACCAAGAACCGTCTTAGCCACCGGGGACGTGCGATGCAGCAGTTGCTCGAGGCGCTTGCCGCGCAGAGCGGTCAGGCGTGATGTCCGCCGCGAACCTGCCGCCTCTGTCGCTCTATATTCACGTGCCGTGGTGCGTGCGCAAGTGCCCCTACTGTGACTTCAACTCCCACGGGGTCGGGCGTGATGCCGGCTTGCCTGAAGAGGAGTACATCACGGCGCTGCTGGCCGATCTCGATCAGGACCTGCAGTTGCTGCAGGGCCAGCCCGAGCGTGAGTTGCACAGCATCTTCATCGGCGGCGGCACGCCGAGTCTGCTGAGCGGGGCGGCTTACCAGCGACTGTTCGATGGCCTGCGGGCGCGCATGACGTTCTCTGCCGACTGCGAGGTCACGCTGGAGGCCAACCCCGGCACGCTGGAGCAGGGCCGCTTTGCCGCCTATCGCGCCGCCGGCATCAATCGCTTGTCATTGGGCGTGCAGACCTTCCAGCCGGAGCAGCTCGAGGTGCTGGGGCGCATCCACTCCGCTGAAGAAGCCGGGCGCGCGGTGGCCAGCGCACGGGTGGCGGGCTTCGACAATTTCAATATCGATCTGATGCATGGCCTGCCGGGCCAGACATTGGAGACGGCGCTGGATGATATCCGGCGTGCGCTGGCACTCAAGCCGACCCATCTGTCCTGGTATCAATTGACGCTGGAGCCGAATACCGAGTTCTATTCGCGCCCGCCGGTACTGCCGGAAGATGACCTGCTGTGGGATATCCAGGATCACGGTCACGCCGAGCTGGAGGCTGCCGGTTTCCGTCGTTACGAGATTTCCGCCTATGCCCTTGAAGGGCGCAGCGCGCGTCATAACCTCAATTACTGGAAATTCGGTGATTACCTGGGCATCGGAGCGGGCGCGCACGGCAAGTTGACGTTGTTGAAGACCGACTCGGCAGGGAACTTGAACGGCGAGTTGCAACTCCAACGCCGTTGGAAAAGTCGTCAGCCTGAAGCGTACTTGCGCAGGATGCAGGACCCTCGCGGGTTCGTGGCGGGTCAGCAGGAAATTGACCGCGATGAGCTGGCGCTGGAGTTCATGATGAATGCACTGCGCTTGACCGGGGGTGTCAGCTTCGAGGATCTGCGTCGCACGACCGGGCTGGATCGCGAGGCATTGGAGCCGGGCCTGAGCCAGGCGCGCTCGCGCGGGCTCATCGTTGAGGATGACGTGCTGTTGCGCGCCACGCCCCAGGGCTTATTGTTCCTCAATGACCTGCTGGCCATGTTCGACACCTGATTGATCAGGCATTATCGGAGGCATGACGATTATTTGCGCAATTGTCGTCTTGCCTTTAATGAGTGTGTAGATAGGGAGCGTTACCATGAAGAAGTCTGTACTCCTGGCCCTGCCGTTGGCAGCCGCCGTCGCGATGGCGGGTTGTTCCACGACCAACCCGTATACCAATGAGCAGCAGACCTCCAGTGCGGCGAAGGGTGCCGGCATCGGTGCGGTCGTCGGCGCAATCGCCGGGGCGACCAAGAGTGGTAACCATCGTCTCGACAAGGCGCTGATCGGCGCCGCTGCGGGTGCCGCCGCGGGCGGTGGTATCGGCTATTACATGGATGTTCAGGAAGCCAAGCTGCGTGATCAGCTGCAGGGCACCGGTGTCAGCGTGACCCGTGTCGGCGACCAGATCATCCTCAACATGCCGTCCAACGTCACCTTCGGCTCCGACTCCAGCACCCTGTCCGGCCAGATTCAGCCGGTCATGGATGGCGTCATCACCGTGCTCAAGGAATACGACGAGACTCGCGTCAACATCGCGGGCTATACCGATTCCACCGGTGCCAGCAATTACAACCAGAACCTGTCCGAGCTGCGTGCCCAGGCTGTCGGCAACTATCTGGCCAGTGGTGGCATCGCCTTCAACCGTCTGAACATGCGCGGTTATGGTGAAGCCAGCCCGGTGGCATCCAACGACACCGCCTCCGGGCGCGCCCAGAACCGTCGCGTCGAGATCACGCTGACGCCGCTGGAAAGCTGAGCCCCATCAGCTGTCATGGGCGACATGACGGTGAATGACCACGAGGCCTGCGCATTTGCGTGGGCCTCGTTGCTTGGCAAGCACGGCTTTTGGGGTGACAAGTGATCATCTCTGCTATCCTTCAGCCCCTTCGGCGGCCTTGTCTGGTTTTCCTCTCGTCGCCGCCCCCCGATTTCTATCTGCTGCCTCGCTGGATGTGGCAGATATCGCCGTATCAAGGAGGCGCTCTTGCTCGCCTATCAGCACGCCTATCACGCTGGCAATTTTGCCGACCTGCACAAGCACCTGCTCGCCACCACCCTGGTCGAGCAGCTATTACGTAAAGAATCTCCCGTTACGTTTATCGACACTCACGCCGGTCGTGGCTGGTATCCGCTGGCGGCCCGCGAGACGGAACAGCTGCGCGAATACGAGCAGGGCGTTCTGCCGTTGTGGCAGGTGCGTGATCGCTGGTTGACCGATGCAGGTGAGCCAAAGTCTCCGTCAGCTGACAAGCCGCTGGCTCGCTGGCTGGCACGTCTGGCGGACATGCAGCCGGATGCCGCCAAGGGCAGCGCCAGCGAGCTGAGCGTCTATCCCGGTTCGCCCTGGTGGCTGAGCCAGTCGCTGCGTCGCGGCGATCGCCTGTTGGCCTATGAGCTGCATCCGGGCGAGATCTACCACTTCGATCAGGCCCCGGTGCAGCGTGACAGCCTCGGCAAGGTCATGCGTCGTCAGCAGGATGGTCTGTCCGGTCTGTTGGCGGCCGTGCCGGTCACCACGCCGCGCGTCGCCGTGCTGATCGACCCCAGCTATGAGCTGAAGAATGATTACCGTGATGTCGCCGAGGTCGTGGTCGAGACCCTGCGCAAGTCACGTCATGCCACCATCATGATCTGGTATCCGCTGCTGCCGGCGGGTCGTCAGCATGATCTGCTCGAGCGCCTCAAGAAGCATTCGCCGGCACCGATGTGGCGCAGCGAGCTGACGATCGATTCGCCGGAAGGCGAGCACGGCATGTACGGCTCCGGCATGCTGGTGATCAACCCGCCGTGGCAGTTCGATCGTCAGTTCTCCACCGCCATGCAGGAAGTGGTCGAGGTGCTCAAGGGCGCGTTGCCGGCTCCGCAGTCGGTTGCCGTCGAGCACAAGGGCCTGTGGTGGCTGTCGGAGGAAGTCGCCCGCGAACGCAACGAGCCCAAGCCGATGCCGCGTGAGCGCCTGCTGTCGCTGCGCAAGCTCAACCAGAAGGTCAAGCGCGACAGCGATGTCGAGGTGACCCAGGCCAAGCCCAAGCGCGAGAAGCTCAAGCGCGGTGAAGGCTGGGCCAAGCCTCGCGTGCGCAATGACAGTGCGACCCCCAAGGCCAAGGGCAAGCGCCATTCCGCGACTGCCAAGCCCAAGACCAGCATCAAGGCGCAGGTCAAGGACGAGGTGCATGGGCATTCCGCGCCGAGCCAGAAGCGCGTCAGCGAGAAGCCTGCCGAGCGCAAGTCGACGGCCGCTGTCGAGCCGACTCGTCCGCGTGGCAAGGGTGAGACGGCTGGCAAGGGGGCGGGCAAGGACTCTGCCAGCTGGAGCGACTGGTCCTCCAGTGTGCCAGGCAAGGGCCGCCGCGAAGGTTCCACGCGGGTCAGCATGCGCAGCACGCCGGCGATCGGTCGTGATGGTCAGGTCAACCCGAACAGCACGACCAAACTGCCCAGGAAGTACGCGGCCAAGCAGCGTCCTGAAGACAACAAGGATGTCGGCAAGCCGCTGGATGCGCGTGAAGCGCGTGCCCTGCGTGAGAAGCAGGAAAGCAATGCCATGAGAGGCAAGGCTGCCAAGGGAGGCGCCAGCAAGGACAGTTCTGGCAAATCAGCCCCAGGCAAGGACAGCTCTGGCAAGTCTACGCCTGGCAAGACCACTTCTGGCAAGAAACAGAGCAACAAGCCACGCGGCCCGCGCAAGCCGTGATGGCTGGTGTGAATGCAGAACGCTGAGCGCCATATCATGAGCTCGGACTGACAACGCCCCCACCGGCCATGCCTGTGGGGGCGTTTGCATCGTGGGGCGTTTGTATTGTGGTGACCAGTGGCCTGATCAGTGCGCGATGTCTTCTCGCCATAACCGCCGATAGAGGCCGGGTTCTGCCATCAGGGCATCATGGCTCCCCAGCTGGGTGATGCGGCCCTGTTCCAGCACCAGCAGGCGGTCCGCATCGCGCACCGTGGCCAGCCGGTGTGCCACCACGATCAAGGTCACTTCGCCGCGCAGTTCATGCAGCGCCTGCTGCAACAGGGCTTCGGTATGGCTATCGATGCTGGCGGTGGCCTCATCCAGCAACAGCACGCGTGGCGTCGTGACCAGTGCGCGTCCGAGCGCCAGCAATTGGCGCTCTCCCGTGGAGAGACTGAGGCCGCGCTCGCCCAGCAAGGTGTCGAGCCCCAGCGGCAGACTATCGACCAGCGGCGCCAGGTGCGCTTTGTGCAGGACCCGTGACAGGTGCTGCTGGCTGATCTCACGACCCAGCAGCAGGTTGTCGCGCAGTGTCGTGGCGCGGATGAAGGGCTCCTGCGGAACGACGGCTATCGCGGTAGCGCGTTGTTGAGCCGACCACTCCATCAGCGGACGACCATCCAGCAGCAGCTGAGGCGCCGGGGCAGGGCGCTGCCCGCTGAGCAGATCGAGCAGGGTGGACTTGCCGCTGCCCGTCGGGCCGACCACGCCGAGAAACTCACCGCTCTCGATGGCAAGCGTCAGGCCATTGAGGGCCGGGCCCTCCGCACCCTGATGGCGGAAACTCAGCTGCTCGAGCTGATAGTGACCGCTCGCTATCACGGCATTGTCCGTGTGCCCACGCGTGGCTTTCCTCGCGGCGCGCGTGTCTGGCTCAGGCATCTCGCGTGGCCGGTCCAGTACCTCTTCCAGCCGGCCTGTCGCCACCAGCGCAGACTGGAAGACCTGCAGTCGCTGCGTGATCTGGATCAGGGGCTCGCTGATGCGCCCCAACCAGGCGATGAATGCGTAGAGCACCCCCAGTTCCGCACCGCCCCCCAATTCGCGCAGCCCGAACACGGCGACCAGCGAGAGCGTGATCAGCATCGCCATCAGGTCGATGGCCGAGCGCAACAGCAGTCCCGACACACGCACCGTGCGCATGCGCGCCTGATACTGAGAGACGTTGAGGTGGTGATAGCGCTGACTGAAGCGTTCGGTCTGGTCGCTTGCCTGCAGCACACTCATGCCGCCGATCGCCTCGGCGATTCTGGCATTCTGCAAGGCACGCAGGCGGCGCACCTCGCGTGCAGCGCGCCCGGAGAAGCGCTGATACAGCCAGATCATGCCGATGGAGAGCGGCACCAGCGCCGTCGCGATCATCGCCAGGGTGCCATCCATCAGGGCCATCGCCGACAGGATGCCGATCAACAGCACCACATTGCCGATCAGTGTCGCCAGCACCCCGATATACAGCTCCTTGAGCGACTCGGTGTCGTTGGTCACGCGGGCCACCAATTCACCGGCGGCGATATTGTCGAGGGTCGATAGTGGCTGGTTAAGCAGGTGTGTGAAGACTCGCTCACGGATATCGCGCACGCTGGCGAGGGCCAGACGGGCAAAGCGCAGCTGCTGGAAATAGCGTCCGGCGGCGGCGCCCAGCTGGGTGATCACGTAGATGCCCACCAATCCGGCCAGGGCCTCGGGGGCGAGGTTGCCGGGAATCAGGTAGTCATCCAGATAGCGCTGGGTCAGCCACGGGCCAAGCACATCCAGTACGGTCGCCGCGATCAGGATCAACAGCGCGCGCAGGACCTCTGCGCGGCGCCTGCCCAGCGGTTGCCAGAGCAATGCCAGTCGCCGTCGGCTGAGCAGGCGAGTGCCGCTGAGGGTGTCGGGTCGTGTTGCGGCATCGTGGCTCATTAGCGCTCCGCCTTGGCATCGTCTTCGCGGTTGACCTGCTGGGCTTGCCAGAGGCGCCAGTAAGCGCCGCGGGCGGCCAGCAGACTGGCGTGATTGCCCTGTTCCAGGATGCGCCCATCCTCGAGCACCAGAATCTGCTGGCAGGCCTGTACGGCAGACAGACGATGGGAATTGATGATCAGCGTGCGCTTGAGGCCGTGGTGATCGGGTTGCTGCAGGCGCGCGAGAGTCTTCAGCAGGGTGCGTTCGGTGACCTGGTCGACCGCCGACAGGGTGTCGTCCAGCAGCAGGATAGGCGCCTCGCTGAGCAGGCTGCGTGCCAGTGCCAGCCGCTGACGCTGGCCGCCAGAGAGCGTGATGCCTCGCTCACCCACCAGCGTTTCCAACCCCTGGGGGAGGCGGCGCAGATCTTCCTCGAAGGCTGCTGCGCGCAGTGCCTCTCGAATTCGCTCGTCGGAGGCCTCGGGGCAGGCGAGGGCGACATTGTCGGCTACCGAGAGCGCAAACAGGAACGGGTCCTGGGGGACCAGTGAGAACTGCTGGCGCCAGGCAGGTAGTGTGTACTCACTCGCTTCTCTGCCACCGAGCGTCAGGACCCCTTGCTCAGGCGTCAGAGGCCAGCTGCGCGACAGCAGACGCAGCAAGGTGGACTTGCCACTGCCGGTCGCGCCGACGATCCCCAGACTCCCCCCTGCCGCCACATGAAGGGAGAGGGGCCCCAGAGCACGTTGCTGGCTGCCCGGGTAGTGGAATTCATTGATTTCAAGGCGTAGTGAATGATCACTGACCTCGTCCAGAGTGCCGCTGTCCTCAAGGGCTTGTGGCGCGGCGTGGAAGGTAGCCAGCCGCCGTGCGGCTGCCGCGCCGCGCTGCAGGATATTCAGGCACCAGCCAAGCGCGAACATCGGCCAGATCAACTGCGCCAGATAGAGCGTGAAGCTGGTCAGTTGGCCCAGGGTGATGGCGTCATCCAGATAGCGCCAGCTACCCACGCCCAGCGTCAGCAGCGTCGCCGCCGAGAGTGCAATGAACACCACCGGATCAAAGGCCGCCTCCAGCTTCTGGACGCGATAATCGACGGCTTCGGCGGCGGCGGCACGCTGCGAGAATCTTGCGCCTTCATCCTCCAGCAAGGCATGGCTTCTGAGCATGCGAATGCCGGCGAAGGCTTCCTGGGTCTGGTCATTCAGGTCCGAGAAGCGCTCCAGCGATTCGCGGAAACGCTCTCCGATCCGTCGCGAGATACGTGCGAAGGCCCAGGCCATGAAGGGGAAGGGCAACAGGGCGAGCAGCGTCAGTGGCACATCGATGGCGATCAGCATGATGCCGAGCACCAGCACGAAGGTCATGGCGCCATCGACGCTGGACAGCACGCCTTCCGCGGCGGCCATCTCCACGGCATCGATGTCCTGACTGGCGTGCGCCATCAGGTCTCCGGTGCGGTGGCGCTGATAGAAGCCGGGGTCCAGGCGCGTCAGCTTGGCATGGAAGGCATCACGCTGCTCCGTCCCCAGCTGATAGGCGGTGCCGAACAGCGTCACGCGCCAGGCATAGCGCAGTGCATAGAGCGCGAGCCCCGCGCCTACCAGCCACAACAGGCGGCTCAGCAAGGCGTCGTGGTCGAGGCTGCCATCACGCAACGCATCGATGGTGGCGCCGATCGCCCACGGCAACAGCAGATTCAGCCCCGCGACCCCGATCAGGAACGCGATGGCCAGCAGATAGCGGGGCCAATGGCGGGTGAAGAAGTCGAGCAGCAGGTGGCGCAACGGGGCCTCGGGGAGAGGCCCGGAAGTCAGTTCGGCGGCGGGGGCCGGCGGGGGAGAGGCGCTGGAGTCACGGGACTCGCGATGGGCATCCTGCGGTCTGTTCGATGTCGCGCGTCCCGCCATGTCGGCTCCCGGTCTGCCCCTGCCCGCCTCCGCCACTCGGAGGGGTCGGCAGAGGCAGTATAACGAGAGGGAGACAGCCAGACGCAAGCACTGCCGGCAAGAGAGCCCGCCTGTGGGCGGGAGTCAGCTCGGCGCGATCACTTCGGTGCGATCACTTGCCGATGCAGAAGCTGCCGAAGATTTCCCCGAGCAGGTCATCGGCAGAGAATTCACCGGTGATCTCGGACAGCGCCATCTGGGCGGCGCGCAGGTCTTCGGCCAGCAGCTCGCCGGCGCCGGCGCCATGCAGCTGGGCCTCGCCGTTGTCGAGAGATTCGCCAGCGCGTTCCAGCGCATCCAGGTGGCGGCGGCGGGCGCTGAAGCGCCCCTCTGCCGTGCCGGTGAAGCCCATGATGTCCTTGAGGTGATCGCGCAGCGCATCGAGGCCCTGATTGTCGCGCGCCGAGATGCGCACCACGCTGGCCTGGTGGCGTGCCAGCTCGGCATCGCCATCCTGTGTTGCGGTGATGGCGGTCAACCCCGGCGACTCGCCGCTGGTGTCGATCTTGTTGCGGACCAGCGTCAGGCGGGACGGGTCCGGCAGGCGCGCGACGAATTCCGGCCAGATCTCCATCGGGTCCGTCGCCGAGGTGGTCGCGGCATCGACCAGCAGCAGGACGCGGTCCGCCTTCTCGATCTCGTCCCAGGCGCGCTGCACGCCGATGCGCTCGACGGCGTCCGGCGTGTCGCGCAGCCCGGCGGTATCGATGATATGCAGCGGCATGCCGTCGAGATGGATGTGCTCACGCAGCACGTCGCGGGTGGTGCCTTCGATATCGGTGACGATGGCGGTGTCCTGCTCGGTCAGCGCATTGAGCAGGCTTGACTTGCCGGCATTCGGGCGGCCGGCGATCACCACCGTCATGCCCTCGCGCATCAGAGCGCCCTGGTTGGCAGCGGCTCGCACGCCCACCAGCTCGGCCTTGACCTCATCGAGGCGCGCCGCGACATGTCCGTCGGCCAGGAAGTCGATTTCCTCTTCGGGGAAGTCGATGGCGGCCTCGACGTAGATGCGCAGCTCGATCAGGCGCTGCACCAACGCGCTGACGCGCGTCGAGAACTCGCCCTTGAGCGAGCGCAGCGCATTCTCGGCCGCCGCACGTGAGCTGGCGTCGATCAGGTCGGCGATGGCCTCGGCCTGGGCGAGATCCAGCTTGTCGTTCAGGAAGGCGCGCTCGCTGAATTCACCGGGGCGTGCCAGGCGTGCGCCCAGCTGCACGCAGCGCTCCAGCAGCAGGTCCATGATCACCGGGCCGCCGTGCCCTTGCAGCTCCAGCACGTCCTCGCCGGTGAAGGAATTCGGGCCCTGGAAGTAGAGCGCGATGCCTTCGTCGAGGGCGATGGGGTTGCCCTGGGTATCGAGTCCCATGAAGGGGCCATAGTGGGCGCGGCGTGCCGACGGGCATTGGCCCAGCATGGCCTGGGCGATGGCCTGACAGGCCGGACCGGAGACACGGATGATGCCGACGCCACCACGGCCGGGCGGAGTGGCCAGGGCCGCGATGGAGTCAGGCTGGTAGGCGGTAGACATGCACAAACCTCGGGCGCGAAGCCGGAATGAAGATGAAGGAGATGGCCGCTATTGTCGCGGCTGGAGGCCCGTGACAGCAAGCGGGGTGACGGGAAAGGCGCCTTGCGGTGGGAGTGTCGGCGCAGCCCCCAGAATCAGGGTCCTGAAACGCCACGACCCCCGCCGAGGCGAGGGTCGTGGGTGAGTCATGTCAGGCGAACCTGAAAGGCATCATGCGCCTTTCTTGGTTGGCTCGGCATTCTCGATCTGACGGGTGATGACGTACTGCTGAGCGATCGACAGCGTGTTGTTGACGATCCAGTACAGCACCAGACCTGCCGGGAACCACAGGAAGAAGAAGGTGAAGACGATCGGCAGCATCTTCATGATCTTCGCCTGGGTGGGGTCCGGAGGCGTCGGGTTCAGCTGCTGCTGGATGAACATCGTCAGGCCCATGATGATCGGCAGGATGAACAGCGGGTCCTTCACTGACAGATCCTGGATCCACAGCATGAACGGCGCGTGGCGCAGTTCGACGGATTCCATCAGCATCCAGTACAGGGCGATGAAGACCGGCATCTGGATCACGATCGGCAGACAGCCCCCCAGCGGATTGATCTTCTCCGTCTGGTAGAACTTCATCATCTCCTGGGAGACCTTCTGGCGGTCGCTGCCGTACTTCTCCTTGATGCGCTGCATCTCGGGGCCCATCTTGCGCATCTTGGCCATCGAGCGGTACGCGGTCGCGGACAGCGGGAACAGTACGACCTTGACCAGAACGGTCAGCAGGATGATGGAGGCACCCCAGTTGCCGACCAGCGCGTGGATGTGCTCCAGCAGCCAGAACAGCGGGTTGGCCAGGAACCACAGCCAGCCGAAGTCGACGACCAGCTCCAGGTAGGGAGCGGTCGCTTCCAGCTGGTCCTGATCCTTCGGGCCGACGAACAGGGTCGCGCCGAGCTCAGCCTGCTGACCCGCGGCGATCTGGGTCGTCGGGCTCGCGAAGGCGGCGACATTGCGGTTCTGCTTGTCGACGTTGGCGTAGTAGAGGTTCTTCTGGTTGTCAGCCGGCACCCAGGCAGACACGAAGTAATGCTGGATCATGGACACCCAGCCACCCTGGACGTCGACATTCTTGAAGCTGCCGTCCTGGATGTCTTCGAAATCGACCTTCTGGTAGTGGTTCTCTTCAGAAGAGAACGCCGCACCCAGATAGGACTTCATGCCCATGCCGCCACCGGAGGTCGGGTCCGCGCTGTTGTCACGGGCCAGCTGACCGATGAAGCGAGCATTGACCGGCT
This sequence comes from Cobetia sp. 1AS1, assembly GCF_029846435.1. Classification (NCBI taxonomy): domain Bacteria; kingdom Pseudomonadati; phylum Pseudomonadota; class Gammaproteobacteria; order Oceanospirillales; family Halomonadaceae; genus Cobetia; species Cobetia sp. 1AS1. The sequence goes on along the minus strand of NZ_JARWKU010000003.1, from coordinate 183,629 downwards.
GCTGGGACTGGTTGTCCAGCAGGTAGTCGACCTTGATCTGGTAGCTGTCCTGGCTGACGGTGAAGCGCTTGATGACCGCAACACCATTGATGTCGGCCTTCAGGTCCACTTGCAGGCTGTCGTCACCCTCGGCAAGGGTGTAGCTGTTGCTGTCGGCAGAGAAGGCGATACGGCCCTTGTGGCCATCCAGCTGCAGGCCGGACTTGGCCACGTAGCTGCGTGACTGATTGTCGGACAGCAGCACGAAGGGCGACTCGGAAGCGTTGTTCTGCTTGTGCTCGAGCAGCGCTGCATAGACCACGTCACCGCCCTGCGGATCGATACGCAGGTCCAGCACGTCAGTCTTGACTTCAATCAGGTTGTTGCTCGGGGTGCTTGCTGCGCTATCCGGCGTGGAGAGGCCGGTATCGCCATTGGCAGTCGTGCTGCTGCTTGGGGCTTCAAGGCCTTGCGCAGTGGCATTGGCGGCCTGAGAGGCAACCTGGGGAGCCTGTGTTTCCGCAGCCGGCTGGTCGTAGTCCTTGTTCCACTGGACCACCATCAGATAGGCGACAACCGCAAGCGGAATCACGAGGAGTAATCGTTTGACGTCCATGGTGTATACCCGTTGGAGGGTGAATCAATCTGGCGGGGAGTCAGATGAGTCCGGTCACGAACGGTAGGGCGTATAACGAAAAAAACGCCACATGCCGGACGCACCGGGCAGGTGTCGCGTCAGGCAGGTGGCGTTGACTTGGCCGCTTTCTGGCGTCTGGCGTCCTTCTCCAGACGAGCCCACATGCCGTCCAGCTGGCGATGCAGAGTCTCGTTGTCCAGCTCGGTCACGCCTCGCTTGGCCAGTACGACAATGTCGACGGCCGGAAGGCGCTGCTGGCGGAGGCGAATGGATTCGCGCGTCAGACGTTTGAGGCGGTTGCGATCTACGGCACGGCGCACGTTCTTCTTGCTGAACACCAACCCCAGGCGGGCATGTCCCAGGTCATTCGGACACGCCAGGGCCAGAAGCCCCTTGCCGTGTACCTTGAGGGTGGTGTGATCGAAGACGTGCCGGTAATCCCCGGCAGTCAGCAAGCGAAGCTGCCGGGGAAATCCCTGACGGGACATCCGGGCCTCGATCAGGCGCTCAGACGCTTACGGCCTTTCGCACGACGACGCTGGATGACCTCACGGCCACCTTTGGTCGCCATACGAGCACGGAAACCGTGTGTGCGCTTGCGCTTCAGGACGCTCGGCTGAAATGTGCGTTTCATAGCTGCTTCTTCCCACGTGGTTGTTTGGAAAAGGTCAACGAATGTTGCCCTGTATCCACATGAGGACAGGGCAGATTGGTCAGGGGCAGGGATTCTAGTGAATCTGCAAGTGGCTTGCAATGTCGCGTTGGAAGTTGTCCACAGCCCGTTCGCGGCATTTGACGACAGATATCGTCTACGCCGCCCGCCATATGGCGCTTCGTGTCTCACGCGGATCACGCGCAAGACAGGCCTTCGGGCACAAAAAAATTCGATTTGGCGTCCTTGAGCCTACAGGCACCGCTCGCCAGGCAAGCGATCAGCGCTTTTTCAGCGCTCAGTGGGGCTGAGTGATTGGCATCGCCCGCCATGGCCGATGCACGGGAAGGCGCAAGTCCTGTGTCGGTCGTGAGCCTCAAGGACTCGCGTTTCTGACGAGCGGTTGTGCACTCCCGTCCCTGACGTGTCAGGCGCGCCGAAAAGTCGCAGTGGATAACCCGGGATTCTGTCGACGCGATCACAGCCCCTCACACCTCGTGTGATTCGAAGATCGCGGGGCTGCTGTCATTACTACAGAGAAGTAGTTCTGAATAACCAATAACTATTAAGGAAGGCAGTTGCTGTGGATAACCTGTTTTTTCCTATCTTGCTCAATTGCATGTCGATAGGACAGCTCTGGCGATAAGTGGTGAGTAACCTGCGTTCAGCCTGTGCATGGCCATGTGCATAACTGTCGTCTTGTCCACAGTCGAAATCTTGTGCGCGGATGCTCCCCAGCCTGTCCCGATGCGGATACTTGAAGAATACCGATGTTGTCCACAGTGCTTTTTGCGGCAGATGTCGTGTGGATAACTCGTGGCTTGGCCTATACAATGGCCGCCCCTTCGACAACTGGATGTGAGGTCGCGTGTCGCTCGCACTTTGGCAACAATGTCTTGACGCCCTGCAAGACGAGCTGAATTCACAGCAGTTCAATACCTGGGTTCGCCCCCTGCAGGCTGAGGAAGGCGACAGCGGAGAGCTGTGCCTGCTCGCCCCCAACCGCTTCGTGCGTGATTGGGTCAATGACAAGTACCTCAAACGAATTCACGAGCTGCTGCGTGAGCTGGCACCGGGCAAGCCGCCCAAGGTCGAGCTGAGCGTCGGTAGCCGCCGGACCGTCTCGAACCCGCGTCCGGAAGGCGCGGCTGCGTCGCCGGTATCTGCCCAGGCGCAAGCGCCGGGCCAGATGCCGAGCCCGCGTGCCCCTTCCGTGCATACGCCACCGCGGGGCAATTTCGCGGAAGAGCGTGAGATGGCCGGCGATGGCGCCCGGGAACAGGCACCGCGTCGCAACACGCGTCAGGTGCAGGTAGAAGGTAGCCTCAAGCATTCCAGTGGCCTGAATCCGAACTTCACCTTCGAAACCTTTGTCGAAGGCAAGTCCAACCAGCTGGCCCGCGCGGCCTCGCGTCAGGTCTCCGAGAATCCCGGCGGCGCCTACAACCCGCTGTTCCTGTATGGCGGCGTGGGTCTGGGCAAGACCCACCTGATGCACGCGGTGGGCAATCATCTGGCCAAGCAGGGCGGCGAGAATGCCAAGGTGGTCTACCTGCATTCCGAGCGCTTCGTGGCGGACATGGTCAAGGCGCTGCAGCTCAACGCCATCAATGACTTCAAGCGTTTCTACCGTTCGGTGGATGCGCTGCTGATCGATGACATCCAGTTCTTCGCTGGCAAGGAGCGCTCCCAGGAGGAGTTCTTCCACACCTTCAATGCGTTGCTCGAGGGTGGTCAGCAGATGATCCTGACCTCGGACCGCTATCCGAAGGAGATCAATGGGGTCGAGGAGCGTCTCAAGTCACGCTTCGGCTGGGGGCTGACCGTCGCCATCGAGCCGCCGGAGCTCGAGACGCGCGTCGCGATCCTGATGAAGAAGGCCGATCAGGCCAAGGTCGATCTGCCTCACGATGCCGCCTTCTTCATCGCGCAGAAGATCCGCTCCAACGTGCGCGAGCTGGAAGGGGCCTTGAAGAAGGTCATCGCCGACTCCCACTTCATGGGCCGCGCGATCAATCAGGACTTCATCCGTGAATCCCTGAAGGACCTGCTGGCACTGCAGGACAAGCAGGTGGGTGTGGACAATATCCAGCGCACCGTGGCCGAGTACTACAAGATCAAGATTTCCGATCTTCACTCCAAGCGCCGCTCGCGCTCCGTCGCCCGCCCGCGTCAGGTCGCGATGGCGCTCGCCAAGGAGCTGACCAACCACAGCCTGCCGGAAATCGGCGATGCCTTCGGTGGGCGAGACCACACTACGGTGCTGCATGCCTGTCGCAAGGTGGCCTCGCTGCGTGAAGAGAACGCCGATATCCGCGAGGACTACAAGAATCTGCTGCGTCTGTTGACCAGCTGATCGAATTGCAGCGGCAGGTCGGGTTGGCGACAATCACGCTATCGGCCTGCTGTGCTCCGGGCTTGCCTGTCGCGGCCCCGAATTTCTTTTGCGTGCGCGCTGCCTGTCAGCGAGCATTGCCCCGTTTCCAGAGAGTGGAGTCTCCATGAAATTTGCCATTTCGCGTGAAGCCCTGCTGCGCCCGCTGTCCCTGGTGGCGGGTGTCGTCGAGCGTCGCCAGACACTGCCGGTGCTGTCCAATGTGCTGCTTGAAGTGTCCGATCAGCAGCTGTCGCTGACCGGGACTGACCTTGAGGTCGAGCTGATCGGGCGCGTCGAGCCCAGCCGTGTCGATGAGCCGGGTTCCGCGACGGTGCCGGCGCGCAAGCTGATGGATATCTGCAAGTCACTGCCCGAAGGCAGCGAGATCATTCTCGCGCTGGAAGAAGGGCGTGCCATTCTGCGCAGCGGTCGTTCACGCTTCACCCTGTCGACCTTGCCGGTGGCCGAGTTCCCGAACATCGATGATGGCCAGGGCGATATCACCGTCAGTCTGCCGCGCGGCACCCTCAAGCATCTGATCGACGCGACCTCCTTCGCGATGGCGCAACAGGATGTCCGGTATTACCTCAACGGCATGCTGCTGGAACTGACCAGCAACCTGGTACGTACCGTGGCGACCGATGGTCACCGCCTGGCCGTCTGCGAGCAGGCCGCTGACATCAGCGTGCCGGAAGCGCAGAAGCTGATCATCCCGCGCAAGGGTATCCTTGAGCTGACACGCCTGCTCGACGGCAGCAATGAGCTGATGACGTTGACGGTCAGCGGGACGCACGTGCGTGCCCAGACCGGCGACTTCACCTTCACCTCCAAGCTGGTGGACGGCAAGTTCCCGGATTACGAGCGCGTTGTCCCGCGTGGCGGTGACAAGGTCATCGTGGCCGAGCGTGCCGAGCTGCGTCAGGTACTGTCGCGCACCGCGATCCTCTCCAACGAGAAGTACCGTGGCGTGCGTCTCTATCTGGAGGCCGGCAACCTGCGTGTGCTGGCCAACAACCCCGAGCAGGAAGAGGCCGAAGAGAATATTGCCCTTGATTATCAAGGGGCTGGCCTCGAGATCGGCTTCAACGTCGGTTACCTGATCGATGTGCTGGGAGTGCTGGATGCCGATCGCGTACAGCTGACGCTTTCCGATGCCAACAGCTCAGCGCTGCTGGAAGAGCCGGGTGGCGGCGATGCGCGTTACGTAGTGATGCCGATGCGTCTGTAATATCGTAATTGCTATTTAAATCAGCATCTTGAATCGTAATTGTGGCGCAATTGACGCGCGCAATCGCAGAATGAGCCTCGACAACACCCGCCATTTTCACTCCTGAATGGCGGGTGTTGTCGTATTTGAGCCCCGAAGGCGGCCATGGCTCTTTCTCTCTATCGAATGAGGCCGTCATGGCGCTTGAACGACTCCAATTCCAGAATCTGCGCAACCTGGCGACAGTCGATATGGCGCCGGGAAAAGGGGTGAATCTGGTCAGTGGTGCCAATGGCAGTGGCAAGTCGAGTCTGCTGGAAGGTATCCATGTGCTGGGGCTGGCGCGCTCTTTCCGCACGCACAAGCTCAAGCATGCCATTGCGCATGACACGGCGGGAATGACGCTGTTTGGCCGCCTGGCAGGCGATCCGCCGCGCCCCCTGGGGGTAAGGCGCGATCAGGCCGCAGATGGGCTGGAGATGCGGCTGGATGGCGAGAAGGTCGAGCGAGTCGCCCAGCTGGCTCAGGCCTTGCCGTTGCAGCTGATCAACCCTGATGCCTTCCGGTTGCTGGAGGGTTCACCCTCTGCCCGACGTGAGTTCCTCGATTGGGGAGTGTTTCACGTGAAACACGACTTCTTCGACGTCTGGCGCCGCGTGCGTCGGGCGCTCAAACATCGGAACGCACTGCTCAGGCATGGTAAGATGGACGTTCAGGCACTTAACGTCTGGGATCGAGAGTTTGCTCACTGGAGCGAGCGTCTTGATGCCCTGCGCATGGAATATATGCAGGCGCTGGCGCCTCTGTTTCAAGCCACGCTTGCCGAGCTGATTGATTTACCCGAGCTGACTCTGCGCTATCAGCGCGGTTGGGATGCCAAGCGCCCTCTGGGCGACGTGCTGGCAGCAGGGCGCGACAGTGATAGCCATATGGGCTTTACCCAGACTGGCCCACAACGCGCCGACTTGCGTATTCGCCTGGGGCGACGCCCTGCAGTCGAGGTGTTGTCCCGCGGCCAGCAGAAGCTGGTGGTCAGCGCTCTCAAGCTGGCTCAGGGTCGCTTGCTCGAAGAAATGAACGGACGTACCTGTGTCTACCTGATCGACGATCTGCCGGCGGAACTGGATGGCGAGCATCGCCGTCTGTTCTGCCAGCTGTTGGCAGGCCTCGAGTGCCAGGTCTTCGTGACCTGCGTCGAACCCGAAACATTGGATCGGGTATGGTTGCCGAACACTGATGTCAGGATGTTTCACGTGGAACACGGGCGACTGCACACGGAATGATTTCACGACGGAGAAGCCAATGAGCGAACAGGCTTACGACTCATCAAGCATCAAGGTCCTCAAGGGCCTGGATGCCGTACGCAAGCGCCCCGGCATGTATATCGGTGATACCGATGACGGCACGGGGCTGCATCATATGGTGTTCGAGCTGGTGGATAACTCCATCGACGAGGCGCTGGCCGGTCACTGTAGCGAAGTCCGGGTCGTTATTCATGCCGACGAGTCAGTTTCCGTCAGCGACAACGGTCGTGGTGTGCCGACCGAGATCCATGAAGAGGAAGGCGTCAGCGCAGCGGAAGTCATCATGACCGTGCTGCACGCAGGCGGTAAGTTCGATGACAACTCCTACAAGGTCTCCGGCGGTCTGCACGGTGTGGGTGTCTCGGTCGTCAACGCGCTATCCGAAGAGCTCAAGCTGACCATCTGGCGTCAGGGCAATGTCCACGAGCAGATCTATCGCCATGGCGAGCCGCAGTCGCCGCTGGGCATCGTGGGCCAGACCGAGAAGACCGGTACCCTGGTGCGCTTCAAGCCTTCCCCGCTGACCTTTGCCAATATCGAATTCCACTACGAGATTCTGGCCAAGCGTCTGCGCGAGCTGTCCTTCCTGAACTCCGGTGTCGCCATCCGTCTGATTGACGAGCGCAGCGGCAAGGAAGAGCTGTTCCATTACGAAGGTGGCCTCAAGGCGTTTGTTGACCATATCAACACCAACAAGGCGCCCTTGAATCCGGTGTTCCATTTCGAGATGGAGCGCGAGGATGGCATTGCCGTCGAAGTGGCGATGCAGTGGAATGAAGGCTTCGCCGAGAATATCTTCTGCTACACCAACAATATTCCTCAGCGCGATGGCGGGACGCACCTGGCCGGCTTCCGTGCGGCACTGACGCGTACGCTCAATAGCTATATTGAGGCGGAAGGTCTGCTCAAGAAATCCAAGGTCGGTACGACCGGGGACGATGCCCGTGAAGGTCTGACCGCGATCATCTCGGTCAAGGTACCGGACCCGAAGTTCTCCTCGCAGACCAAGGACAAGTTGGTCTCTTCCGAGGTCAAGACAGCCGTCGAGCAGGAAATGGGCCGTCTGTTCTCCGAGTATCTGATCGAGAAGCCCAACGAAGCCAAGGGCATCGTCAACAAGATGCTGGATGCAGCGCGGGCGCGTGAAGCCGCACGCAAGGCGCGTGATATGACGCGTCGCAAGGGCGCCCTGGATATCGCAGGTCTGCCGGGCAAGCTGGCTGACTGTCAGGAGAAGGACCCTAGCCTCTCCGAACTGTACCTGGTCGAGGGTGATTCCGCTGGTGGCTCTGCCAAGCAGGGGCGTGATCGTCGTACCCAGGCGATCCTGCCGCTGAAGGGCAAGATCCTCAACGTCGAGAAGGCGCGCTTCGACAAGATGCTGTCGTCTGCCGAGGTTGGCACGCTGATCACCGCGCTGGGTTGCGGTATCGGTCGTGAAGAGTTCAACCCCGACAAGCTGCGCTATCACTCCGTCATCATCATGACGGATGCCGACGTCGATGGTTCGCACATCCGTACGCTGCTGCTGACCTTCTTCTTCCGTCAGATGCCGGAGCTGATCGAGCGCGGTCATATCTTCATTGCCCAGCCGCCGCTCTACAAGATCAAGCGTGGCAAGCATGAGCAGTATCTGAAGGACGAGCAGGCGCTGCAGGACTATCTGACCGCCACGGCGCTGGACGGCGGCAAGCTGCACGTCAACGCCGATGCCCCTGGTATCGCCGGCGCTCAGCTGGAAGCACTGGTCAACCAGTATCGTGGCGTGATGAAGCGCATCGATCGTCTGGCGCGTGTCTATCCGTCTGCCGTGCTGCGCAAGATCGTGCACGCTCCGCATCTGGATGAGGCCGCACTCGCGGACCAGTCTCAGGTGCAAGGCTGGATCGACGGTCTCCAGAAGGAAATGGATGACCTGATTGCCTACGAGGGTGGCCCGCACTACAGCTTCACTCTCAGCCACGACGGCGAGCGCAATCTCTATCTGCCGGCGGTGACGCTGACGGCACATGGTGTCAGCAGCGATTACCTGTGGGATGTCGACTTCTTCAAGTCCGCCGACTACCGCGAGATGAGTGAGCTGGGCAACATGCTGGAAGGCCTGCTGGAAGTTGGCAGCTACGTCTCGCGCGGTGAGCGCAAGAAGGAAGTCGTCACCTTCTACGAAGCCCTCGACTGGCTGATGAAGGAAGCGGCACGTGGCTTCAGCATCCAGCGCTACAAGGGGCTGGGTGAGATGAACCCGGATCAGCTGTGGGAAACCACCATGGATCCGGAGTCCCGTCGCATGCTGCGTGTGACCGTCGAGGATGCGATCGGTGCCGATCAGATGTTCAACACCCTGATGGGTGACGAAGTCGAACCGCGCCGTGACTTCATCGAGCGCTTCGCGCTGGTGGCCAACCTCGACGTCTGACGGTGTTGAGCTAGCGCTTGGCGGATGTCTTGCCAAGCCGGGCCAGAAAAACGGCCCCTGATCTTCGATCAGGGGCCGTTTTTGCATGTGCGTGTTGCCGCAATCAGGGGCAAGGATAACAGCGAGGAGTAGGGCTCGGTCACGGCCGAGGGTGTCGTCTCAGCCGGTGCGTTGCTCGGCCAGCCAGGCGGTGATTCGCTCTGCCGTGATGGAGGACGTCGCAAGCCCCAGGTGATCAATTGTCTCGAGGACTTCCACCTGCGCCGCGGGGTGGTGGGGTTGCAGACATTGAGCAAGGCGCTCGGCATGAAACGCCTCGTCATGCTCGCCGATCAGCGCCAGCACTGGCAGCTGATGATGGGCGAGCGCCTTGAGGTCACTTTGATAGTCGCGAGGATTGAGGCCCGTCATCAAGCGCCACGAGTAGGCGTCGGTGGTATGTGCATCGCGGTACTCTGGCGGGATATTGAAGCCAAGGACCTCAATATGATCCAGGCGATGGATGCCGAGCCGATTCAGCAGCGCGCAGGCCAGCATTCGCGCGATACGCGGCTGCGCCCAGCGCGAATCACGGCGCATGTTGGGCGCGAGATGATGCAGGTACGGTGCCAGCAGTATGACGCCGTGCAGCGGAATGTTGGCAAGCTGGCGCTGGCAGACAGCGGCCGAGAAGCGCAGTGCCAGGCCGCCTCCGGCAGAGTGGCCAGCGACAATGACTCTGGCATCGGCTGGTATCTCGAGCGACAGGATCAGGTCCTCGAGATCTTCCTCGAGCTGAAGCAGGTGGTCGATGTCGCCACGTCGCTGCGGGGCTGGGCCGTGGCCGCGCAAGTCCGGCGTATGCACGTGATGACCAGCTTCAGCCAGGCGCGTTGCCAGCGATGCGAGATAACGGCTGTCAGCGCTGGAGCCATGCAGCAGGATGAGGTGTGAGTGGCTCCCTGACATGCCTGCTGCGGGATAATGGCGACAGCCCAGGCTGCTGTCATCGCGGCAGCGGTAGGGGACGAGTTCATTCGGCGCTGACCACGCTTCCTTGTCTGCCAGGAAGGTCGTGAAATCAAAGGCATGGCTGCTGGAATCTGGCATTGGCTACACTCGCTTGGATGTCACGTCATGAAAAAAGCCCGCTATCTGATCCGGTCAGATAGCGGGCTTTTTCGTTCAAGTGCTCGGCGCACTCGACAGGCTGATCAAGCACCGTGCCTCAAGGCTCGATGTCTCAAGGCTCGATGTCTCAAGGCTTGCTGCCTCAAGACTCAGTGCGCCTGATTGAGGAAGCCTTCATCCAGCTTCAGCTCGTCATTGCGGTTGACGCCGATATCGCGAGACAGGATGTTGCTGGCGATCTGCTTGGCTTCTTCCAGAGAGTGCATCTGTGCGGTGCCGCACTGATAGACGTTGAGCTCCGGAATCTCTTCCTGACGCGCCACGTTGAGCACGTCCTGCATGGCAGCAGACCAGGCTGCGGCAACGCGAGCTTCTTCCGGTTCACCGATCAGGCTCATGTAGAAGCCGGTACGGCAACCCATCGGTGAGATATCGATGATCTCGACGTCATCACCGTTGAGGTGCTCGCGCATGAAGCCGGCGAACAGGTGCTCGAGGGTGTGAATGCCTTTCTCGGAGAGAATCTCTTCATTCGGCACGCAGAAGCGCAGGTCGAAGACGGTGATGTTGTCGCCTTTCGGGGTGCCCATCTTCTTGGCCACGCGCACGGCAGGCGCCTTCATGATGGTGTGATCGACAGTGAAGCTATCCAGCAGTGGCATGTGAAGCCTCCAGCATGAGGAAGTGAGACAGGCAGGCAGTCGCCCGCCCGGATTCATGTCTGAAGGGTAGCATATCGCCGCTACTGATTAGAGAGGCAAGCGCGCCGTGCGCAGGGTTATCAGAGGGTAGGCATGCCTCACAGATAGCTTTCGGCAGCGGCTTCACAGCTCACGCAGCGGCGCTGGGACTTTCCCGGCTCACCATCCGACATGGGGTGGTTGAGCTCACCATCGAGCAGGCGGTTGGTGAAGTCGGCCAGGTTGGCCACTACCAGCACGTCCTTGAGCCCCTCGCCATCTGCCAGCGTCTTCTGGCCCTTGCCGGTCATCACCAGCGCGGCGCGACAGCCGGCCTTCTGGCCCGCGATGAGGTCACGCAGGCTGTCGCCCAGCATCCAGGCCCCTTCGAAGTCGGGAATCTGCAGGGCATCCTGGATCTGGTGGAGCAGACCGGGTTCCGGCTTGCGGCAATCGCAGCCGTCGTCCGGGCCATGCGGGCAGTAGGCAATGTGAGCGATATCGCCACCGGCTTCCTTCACCAACTGCATCATCTTGGTGTGCATCTGGTCGAGTTCGCGGTGGCCGAAATGGCCACGGGCGATGCCGGACTGATTGGTCGCCACGGCCACGGTATAGCCAGCGCGGGTCAGACGGGCAATGGCCTGGATGGAAGTGGGGTATTCGATCCACTCCTCGGCGTTCTTGACGAAGGCATCGGAGTCTTCATTGATGACACCATCACGGTCGAGCACGATCAGTTTTTGCATGGTCAACTCTTCACTTCAGGGCAGTCAGGGGCGTCAGCCGGGCTGCTTGTCAGGGGTCGCCGCTTTGCCTGGAAAATTGTGAGCCGAGTCACAAGATGACGCTCGCACGTGGGGATGGGCAAATGGCGCCGAGTGGTCGAAGTGCGTGGTGCGACAGGCTGCCGCGCTTTTCGAACACTGTTTCTATACTGGAATACTAGTGCGACCTAGGTAGGGGATCAAGGCAGAAATTGTGACATCGCTGCCGTGTTGCGTGAAATCCTGTCACGCAACACGGCATTTCGGGACCCCGGATGCAAAAGAACCCCGCCGTGGCGGGGTTCTTTTGCAGAGACTGCGAGTTACCGATGTCAGGGACAGCGTGGATCGGCAGTTCTTATTGGGTCAGCAGACTGATGTCGGCCACACCCATGAACAGGCCTTGCAGACTGGCCAGCATCGCCAGACGATTGGCGCGCACGGCGGCATCGTCGGCGTTGACCATCACCTGATCGAAGAAGGCATCGACCGGCTCGCGCAGGCTGGCCAGTGCATCGAGGGCCTCCTGGTAGCGCGCCGCGGCGAACAGCGGTGCCACTTCCGCGCCACGTGCCGTCAGGGCGTCTACCAGTGCCTGCTCGGCCGGCTCGCTCAACAGGCTCGCATCCACCTCGGTGCGACCATCGTGCTCGGCCTTGGCGAGGATGTTGGAGACGCGCTTGTTGGCTGCAGCCAGAGCAGCAGCCTCCGGGCGTTCGCCGAAGGCGTGCACGGCACGCAGACGACGTGCGAAGTCCAGCGGATTGCTGATCTTCAGGGTACGCACGGCCAGGTACAGTTCGGCACCCATGCCTTCATCGCTGGCCCAGGCGCGGAAGCGATCGAGCATGTACTCGAGCACGTCCTCGACCAGTCCTTCGGCCTTGGGCAGATCACGATGCTGCTCGGCGCTGACGGTCAGCAGCTCGCGCAGGTCGAGGTCCAGCTCACCCTTGATCAGGATGTTGAGCACCCCGATGGTGGCGCGACGCAGCGCGAACGGGTCCTTGGCGCCGGTTGGACGCTGACCGATGCCGAAGATGCCGGTCAGGGTGTCGAGACGGTCGGCAAGGGCAATCGCCATGCCGGCCTTGGTCGTGGGGATCGCATCACCGGCGAAGCGCGGCAGATACTGCTCTTCCAGCGCGAGAGCGACGGTGGCATCTTCGCCATCGTGACGGGCGTAGTAGTGGCCCATGATGCCCTGCAGCTCCGGGAACTCCAGCACCATCTCGGTGACCAGGTCGGTCTTGGCCAGCTGTGCGGCACGTGCGGCGTGGTCGACATCGGCACCGATGCGTTCCGCGATGTGGCGTGCCACGGCTTCGCTGCGACGGGCCTTCTCGGCCATGCTGCCCAGCTTCTGCTGGAAGACGACGCTCTCGAGCTTCTCGCGACGCGATTCCAGCGTGCTGCGCAGGTCGGTCTCGTAGAAGAAGGCGGCATCGCCCAGACGCGGACGAATCACCTTCTCGTTACCGGAGATGACCTGTTGCGGGTCCTTGCTCTCGATATTGGAGATGGTGATGAAGGCCGGCTTGAGCTTGCCATCGTTGTCCAGCAGGTGGAAGTACTTCTGGTTGGCCTTCATGGAGGAGATCAGACACTCCGCCGGCACTTCCAGGAAGCGCTCGTCGAAGGTGCCCGTCAGCGCCACCGGCCATTCCACGAGGCCGTTGACCTCGTTGAGCAGGGCTTCCTCGATGACGGCGTTGGCACCATAGACTTCCGCTTCGGCCTGGACCTGTTCGCGGATACGCTCACGACGCACCTCACGGTTGGCCAGCACGCGGGCATCTTCCAGCGCGTCGAGGTAGTCCTCGGCGTGCGCCAGCGTGATGGCCTGCGGCGCATGGAAGCGGTGGCCGAAGGTGGTGCGACCGGAGTCGAGGCCGAGCACGCTGGCCTCGATCACTTCGCTGCCGTAGAGCGCGACCAGCCAATGCACCGGACGCGAGAACTCGATGCGTGAGGCACCCCAGCGCATGTTCTTCGGTACCGGCAGGCGAGCCACGACCTGCTCCAGCATGGTCGGCAGCAGGGCGGAGAGATGCTCGCCCGGCTGGGTGTGACGATAGCCGAGCCAGGTGCCCTTGTCGGTTTCCAGCTCGATCAGGTCACTGACTTCGACGCCGCAGGAGCGGGCGAAGCCCTGCACCGCACGGGTCGGTTCGCCATCCTTGAAGGCGGCGGCCTTGGCCGGTCCGCGCTTCTCGATCTCGCGGTCCGGCTGGCGCTCGGCCAGGGATTCGATCATCACCGCCAGACGACGCGGTGTGGCGTAGGCACGTACCTGACCGAAGGCGACTTCGGCGTCGCGCAGACCATCGGCGAGGCCGTTGGCGAGGCTGTCAGCGAGTGCGTCGATGGCGCCCGGCGGCAGTTCTTCGCAGCCCAGTTCGATCAGCAGGGTATTCACGGAGGCCATGCTTACGCGTCTCCCTCGGTAGTGGTGTCATCGGCGGCGAGCAGCTCATCACGCAGCGCCTGCGGGGCCAGCGGGAAGCCAGCGGCCTTGCGCGAATCGTAATAGGCGTGGGCCACATCACGGGCGAGAGTGCGCACGCGCAGGATGTAGCGCTGACGCTCGGTGACGGAGATGGCGTGACGCGCATCCAGCAGGTTGAAGGTATGTGATGCCTTCAGGACCTGCTCGTAGGCCGGCAGCGGCAGGTTGGCGGTCAGCAGCTTCTGGCACTCGCTCTCGCAGTGATCGAAGGCAGCGAACAGCTCCGGCACGGCAGCGTGCTCGAAGTTGTAGGCCGACTGCTCCTTCTCGTTCTGCAGGAAGACGTCGCCATAGGTCACGACGGAGCCGTCCGGCGCGGTGGTCCAGATCAGGTCGTAGACGCTGTCCACGTCCTGCAGGTACATCGCGATGCGCTCGAGGCCGTAGGTCAGCTCGCCGGTGACCGGGAAGCATTCGATGCCACCTGCCTGCTGGAAGTAGGTGAACTGGGTCACTTCCATGCCGTTGAGCCACATTTCCCAGCCGAGGCCCCAGGCGCCCAGCGTCGGAGATTCCCAGTTGTCCTCGACGAAACGAATGTCGTGGACCAGCGGGTCGATGCCCAGACGCTCCAGCGAGCCCAGATAGAGCTCCTGCAGGTTGGCCGGTGACGGCTTCATCACCACCTGGAACTGATAATAGTGCTGCAGGCGATTGGGGTTTTCGCCGTAGCGGCCGTCGGTGGGACGGCGGGAAGGCTGCACGTAGGCAGCGTTCCAGGTTTCAGGACCGATGGAGCGCAGGAAGGTCGCCGGGTGGAAAGTCCCCGCGCCAACCTCCATATCCAATGGTTGCAGGATGATGCAACCCTGTTCGGCCCAGTATTGCTGCAGGGCCAGAATCAGGCCCTGGAAGGTTTTCACGTCTGGCTGTGTCATTGGTGAAGCCCGTTGGCCCATGAATTCGAGAACTGCCGAGTATACAATCCCCGCTTATCGGGTTATAGGCCGCAGACGAAACCGAGTGCGTGCCATTTCCAAATTCTGATGTGTCGCGTTACTGAACGCGCGCGTTGCCTACAAGCCTCTAGAGGCTCTGGGAGCTCAAATGATCGTCGTTACCGGAGGCGCCGGTTTCATCGGTGCCAATATCGTCAAGGCACTCAATGACCGCGGCCGTACCGATATCCTGGTGGTGGATGACCTGAGTGACGGCACCAAGTTCGTCAATCTGGCGGACCTGACCATCGCCGATTACCTCGACAAGGACGACTTCCTGATTCGCGTCCAGTCGAGCCTGATGGGCGAGTATGCCGAGTTGCCGAAGATCGAGGCGATCTTCCACGAAGGCGCCTGCTCCGACACCACCGAGTGGGACGGCCAGTTCATGCTCGAGAACAACTTCGAGTACTCCAAGGTGCTGCTCAACTTCTGCGAAGCGAACCGGATTCCCTTCCTCTACGCGAGCTCCGCGGCGACCTACGGCGACAGCCAGGTCTTCAAGGAAACGCCGGAGTTCGAAGGTCCGCTCAACGTCTACGGCTACTCCAAGCTGCTGTTCGATCAGCACGTGCGCCAGCGCTGGGACAGCCTGACCACCCAGGTCGTCGGCTTCCGCTATTTCAATGTCTACGGCCCGCGTGAGCAGCACAAGGGCAAGATGGCCAGCGTTGCCTATCACCATCACACCCAGGTGAAGGCGGGCGAGAATCCCAAGCTGTTCGGCGCCTACGATGGCTACGATGCCGGCATGCAGAGCCGTGACTTCGTCTATGTCGGTGATGTGGTCGACGTGAACCTGTGGTTCCTCGATCACCCGGAAGCCTCCGGCATCTTCAATCTGGGTACCGGTCGCGCCGAGCCGTTCAAGGCGATCGCCGAGACCGTCATCGAGTACTACGAGAAGGGCGAGATCGAGTACATCGACTTCCCGGAAAACCTCAAGGGCCGCTACCAGAGCTTCACGCGTGCCGATATCGGCAAGCTGCGCAAGGCCGGCTGCAACGTCGAATTCAAGACCGTTGCCCAAGGCACGCGCGCCTATCTCGAATGGCTGAATCGCTGAGTCCGAGCACGTGTGGACTGAGCGTGTGTGGATTGAGGGTGAGCGCCTGCCTCGCAAGGGCGATGGGGCAGGGCAAGCGCACCCGCAAGGAGGATTGGCCGTGAAGAGGAGCAAGGCATGAGTGAGCGCATTCTGGTGGTCGGGCCCAGCTGGGTCGGCGACATGGTGATGGCGCAGAGCCTGTTCATGACGCTGAAGCAGCGCTCGCCCGGCTGCCGGATCAGTGTGCTGGCGCCCGCCTGGTCGCAGCCGATCATCGAGCGCATGCCTGAGGTCGAGGAGGCACTGGCGTTGCCGGCGGGGCATGGTGACTTCGCCCTCAAGGCGCGCTGGCAGCTCGGGCGTTCGCTGCGTGGGCGCTTCGACCGCGCCATCGTGTTGCCGCGCTCGTGGAAGGCAGCGCTGGTGCCGTTCTTCGCGCGCATTCCGGTGCGCGTCGGCTTCACCGGCGAGCAGCGCTACGGCCTGCTCACCGAGTGCCGCAAGCTCGACAAGTCGGTGCTCGATCAGACCGTCAAGCGCTTCACGTCGCTGGGCCTGCCCGTTGAGGAGGCCAATCCGCCGGCGGGCATCCCGGAGCCCGCTCTGGTCACTGACAGCGCCAATCAGCTGCGCTTGCGCGGCGAGTTGGGACTGGTGGCGCCGCCGGCGCCCATCATCGGCATGATGCCCGGGGCGGAATATGGCCCGGCCAAGCAGTGGCCGCTGGCGCACTTTCGCGCGCTTGCCGGGTCATTGACTCGCCAGGGGGCCGAGGTGCGCATCTTCGGTGGCCCCAAGGATGTCGCGGCGGGGGAGGAGATCGCCCAAGGGCTTGCGGGCGTTCACAACCTGTGTGGCAAGACGCGGCTGGCGGATGCGGTGGACCTGATCGCCGAGTGTCGGGAAGTGGTCAGCAATGACTCCGGCCTGATGCATGTGGCGGCCGCGGTAGGAGCCCGTATCCAGGGCATCTACGGTTCCTCGTCGCCGCATTACACGCCGCCGCTGACGGCCAATCGCGAAATCCACTGGCTGGCGCTGGAGTGCTCACCCTGCTTCAAGCGCGTCTGCCCGCTGGGGCATACCAATTGCCTGAATCATATTGCTCCCGAGCGACTGTTGACGGCGATCTCGCTGGATGAGGATGCGCGGTGAACCTGCCGAGAAACCGTACGACGGATGATCTGATCCACCCGCGCATGCGCGGGGCCATGCAGCGTGCTCAGCGGATCGAGGCGCTGCGTGCCTGGTGCGAGCACCACCTGATACTGCCGTTCAGTCGTTGCTGGTTGATGCGCTGGAAGCGC
This sequence comes from Cobetia sp. 1AS1, assembly GCF_029846435.1. Taxonomy (NCBI): domain Bacteria; kingdom Pseudomonadati; phylum Pseudomonadota; class Gammaproteobacteria; order Oceanospirillales; family Halomonadaceae; genus Cobetia; species Cobetia sp. 1AS1. The sequence goes on along the minus strand of NZ_JARWKU010000003.1, from coordinate 166,698 downwards.
CAGCGTGCACGCCACCAGTCCCTTGAACGCCGTGGCCTGCCGCGTCATGCGCTGGAAGACGTGATGGGGCAGGAGGCGTTGACGGTCTGGGTCAATCCGCGTGAGCTGGTGCGCGACGTCAATTTCGGGCGTGACAAGCGCAACCGGCCTTCCTCCAACGCCTTCATCTGGGATGGCGACTGGGACCTGCGGCGCGGCGCCTTCCGCTTCGGTTCACGCTCGCGGCTGATGCGGGACCTGATCGAGCATGGCGATGACCTGACAGTGACGGAGCGCTATCAGCACTTGAAGGCCTTGCTGGAAGCGGGTAAGCCGTGGTCGTCGCCGCGTGATGGACTGTTGATGGATAGCGAAGAGCAGATTCTCGGCTATCTGCGCTGTTATCGCGGTTATCTGCAGGACATGGCCAGCAATGGCTTTCGTCAGGGGGTCACCAAGGACGAGATGGGTGTCGCGGTGACGCGTGAGGGGCGCCTGCTCAAGATCAACCGTGGCCTGCATCGTCTGGCCATGGCGCAACAGGTCGGTGTGCCCAGCGTGCCTGTCGTCATCAAGGCGGTACATCGTGAGTTCTGGGACAGAGTGACCGCTGGTGCCGAAGGCGATGAGGCCTTGCAGCGGCTGCAGACTGCGCTGCGTGAGTGTCGCCCCGAAAGCGAACCAGGCCCGCTGGATCCCCGGACATATCCCGTGTTGGGTGTGGACGAAAACTGGCCGGATCTGCGCGGCCTGGAGGACGTTGATTCGCGCGCCTGAGTTGCTGACCTGCTGTTTGGAAAAACGAAAAAAGCCCTGTTTCATTGTGATGTTTCACATGAAACAGGGCTTTTTTCGTTCTTTAGCCGAGCGATAGGTACCTGGACGATAGGTGCTTGTGGGCCAGGTACTGGGGCGATAAGCGTCCGAGAGGAAAGCGGTCTAGCGTGCCAGCCGCTGATAAAGCCCCAGATAGGCCTCGCCCATGGCGCTGGGAGTGAAGCGTGCCAGATGCGCACGTGCCCCCGCGACCAGCCGCTCCCGACGTGGTGCATCAGCGACGAGTGCCACGATGGCGGCAGCCAGTGCCTGGGCATCGTCGGTGGGTACCAGCACGCCGGTGCTGTCGTCATGCACGATATCGGGGATGCCATCCACATCGCTTGCGATGATCGGGACGCCGTGATCCATCACGTCGAGCAGAATCGAGCCGAGACCCTCGTTGCGCGACGGGAAGGCGAACAGATCGAAGGCTTCCAGATAGTCGCCGACATTGGTGTGGAAGCCTTCCCAGACCAGATTGTCGAGATCGCCACTTTCCGCCTTGAAGGCCGCTTCGTCCTCGCCGGCGCCCAGGCAGACGAACAGCAGCTGCGGGTGGCTGTCACGCAGCCTGCGGGCCACCTCGATCAGCACTCGCTGGCCCTTGTGGCGGTCCACCAGGGCGCCGACATGCCCTATGACAACACGATCTCCTGCGGGCGTATTGCCGAAGCGCTGGCGGAGCTCGGCCACGGCTTGCTTGTCGCTGGGCAGATGGGCGAGGGTGCTGGGAATCAACGCCGTCTCACCCCATTGGCGCTCCCGCAGGTGAGATTCGATCACCGACGAAATCGCCACCCGGCAGGCGGCCGCGCGATAGGTCAGGCGATTGAACGGCTTGTCCTTCACCGGCTGGGGCACCCGGCGTGTCAGCAGGTAGGGCGTGCCGGTGAGGCGCTGATGCAGCCATGCCCAGTGCACGGCCTTGGCTTCGTGAGCATGCACGATATCGGCGCGGGGCTGGCCGAGATGGCCCTTGAAGCGTCCGCTGATCTCGATCACGTCCACCGTGGCGGCAAGCTCGAGCGCCGCCAGTTCGCTGATCAAGGGCGAGCCCCGCAGGCACACCAGTGACTGGCGGATCGGCGCGCCGGCTTCGCCGTTCTCCCCCGGGCTTGCGCGTCGCGCCAGGTCCGCGATCAGGTTGAGCGTCTGGCGCTCACCGCCGCGAAAGCCGCGTGCCAGATTGACATGGCGTACGTGAAGCGGGCGCGTCACACCTCGCGCGGCAGTCGGCTCACAGCTAGAGGTCATGGTCACCATACCTTGTTGAAATCTTCGGCCTCACGCACCTTGGCGTCGCGCTGGAATTCCAGCAGCTTGGCGTATTTCAGGTAGGCATTGACGCTGGCCGACAGCGCCACCGAGAAGCCATCGACGCCATCACGGAAGCCGGCCTGGAAGACGAACTTGCGCATAAAGGCATTGCTGGCATGCAGGAAGGGAGTGAAGGCGTTGGCGCGTTTTCCCTTCTGATACATGATCTTGGCGGCACGGTTCGAGAAACGGCCACTGGCCTTGACGAACAGTTCACCGAGATTGGCGAAGCTGTAATGCTCGAGATCGGCGTCCAGCTCGCAGGGGTGGTTGGCCTGCACCGAGCTGTGCTGACGCGAATCGCGGAAGGCGAGTTTCTCGCGGTCATACAGGCGCAGGCAGTAATCGGGGTACCAGCCGGCATGTCGCACCCAGCGCGAGCCGATGAAGTTGCGACGGCGCAGCGCGAAGCCATCGTGGGGCGTGCTGTCGAGTGCCAGTTCCCGGATGGCGCTGACGGCGCCATCGGTCAGGCGCTCATCGGCGTCCAGTGACAGCACCCAGCGGTGGCTGGCATGGCTCGGCCCGACATTCTTCTGCGGCCCGTCGCCCAGGTAGGGTTGATCGATCACCACGGCGCCCATGTTGCGCGCCAGCTCGCAGGTGGCATCGGTGGAGCCGGAATCGACCACGATCAGCTCATCGCAGACCTGGGCCAGCGAGCGCAGGCAGTCCTCGATGTTGTGGGCTTCATTGAGGGTGATGACACAGCCGGTGATGGGCACCGCGGTGCGCAGCTTGCCATCGGGTGAAGGGACGGCCGAGGCCTCGTCGCTCGTGTTCATGACGGTCTCTGTCTGAAGAGCGCCTGCAGCACGACGGGGTGGGGCAGGCGCCGATGGGACTCAGTGGCAGGCTCAGTTCGCGTAGAAGCGGCGCATGGCCTCCATCACTTTCATGACGGGGTTGGCGCCTTCGCCGAGCGCCTGCCGACGATTCATGTCGCCATCGTACACTGCATAGCCGCCGGTGCCTTCCAGTGCGTAGATGCGATCGCGCTGAATGATACCGAAGTCCTGATAGCTACCGGAGAGCACCCATTCGTTGTCGACCTCTGGTTGATGGTCGAGAGTGCGCAGCAGGTCATGGCCCATGCTGTAGTCGCTGGGGGGATTGCTGATGCCCATCACATGGCGTAGCAGTGTCGGGACGACATCATAATGCGCGGTGACGGGAGGCAAGGGCAGCTGGCTTCCATAGTGACCGGCAGGAATGCCGGGGCCGCGCAGAATCAGCGGTACCTGGGTCTGGTAGCGAGTGAAGTTGCCATTGTGTCCCCAGAAATTCTTGCCGCTGTCATTGAACTCCTGAGCATGATCACCGGTGACGACCAGCACCGTATTGTCCCACTCGCCGTGTTCTTTCAGGTCCTGAATCACACGCGCCAATTGCCTATCCAGATGATACAGCGAGTTCAGATACAGGTTGCGCACAGGCGTCGGGTCGGTGTCGGGACCCAGTGTCAGATAGTCCATGCCGGTGGCGCTGGGCTGGAAGGGAGTACTGGCACCTCTGGGTAGCGAGTATCCATGCGGAGCATCGTAGAACAGCACGCCCAGCCACGGTTTCAGCGCATGAGCGCCCTGCTGCAGCGCTGTCTGGCGGCGCTGGGCCTGCCAGGCGAGCCAGTCGGTCGTCATCACGCGGTCCCGCATGGCGGGACTGTCGCCCAGTGTGCGCAAGCGCAGATCTGGCACTTTCGGGAAGAGGCTGCGGTCCAGGCCGACACCATTGAAGCTTGCCGAGGAGAATAGCCCCAGCGGCCACTGGCGCTGCAGCGCCTGATTGACCAGCACGCTGCCCAGGCCGTCATTCTCCATCGGGGTGACGTAATTGGCGGTCAGGCCGGATAGCAGGCTGAAGAAGCCGGTGCGGGTGCTGTTGCCACCGGAGATGTGATCCGGGAAGTGCAGACCATCCGCCAGGGCAGCGTGCAAGTGGGGCATCGCCTCGGCAGTGAAGCTATCGGCGCGCCAGGAGTCGATCACCAGAAACAGGATGTTGGCAGGCTGGCCGTCGCCACCTCTGCTGGTGATGACATCGTCATCCTGTTTAAGCGGTACGGCAGGATAGGCCAGCGAACCCGCCCCGAAATTCTGGATATGCACCTTGGCCGCTTCTGCAGTCCGGGCATCCAGCCACCCGTGGTCTTCCATGAAGTCGCGCGCTGTGGCGGGGAACAGCAGCGGGAAGGCGGGCGCTTCGCGTGTCACCTGCAGGTTGTGATGGGCATCTGACACGATGTGCTGGATGTGGCTCGCCAGCAGCATGAGGAACAGCAAGGCATGCAGCTTGCCTGTCGGCAAACGGTGAGCGCGCTTGACTGCCGCAGGCCCACTCAGTCGATAAGCCAGCCCGCAGCAGAGCGCGATCAAGCCGAGCAGGGTGCAGGCACCCAGTAACCAGGTCGTGGCATCGAACTCGAAGATTTCACCGTTGCTGTCATTGAGGAACATCGACAGCATGAAGCCATTGAGATGGAAGCGGTACTGGGCATAGACGAGGCTGTCGATGATCAGTGCGCTCAATGCACTGCCGGCCAGAATGCCCGCAGGGAGCCACAGCCAGCGGCGAGCGCTGCGCGCGGGCAATATCATGCCGAGCAGGCCAACTGGCAGCCACAGTAGTTGGGCAAGCAGTCCGTAGTGACCCAGCCAGGTGGTGGCCAGGTAGGCCCAACCGCTCAGGCTGGCGGCACTTACTCCTTGCGGGAATGGGGTAAAGGGCAGATAGCGGGTCGCGACCAGCCAGATCAACACCAGGATGGCGAGAGAGAAGGTGGCGCTGTCGCGAAGATAGCGTCGGCGGCTGTCACGAGGTCGGGCGTTGGCGGGCGCAGGCGAGTCAGGGGTCTTTGCTGTCATCGGTCATATCCGGCGGATAGGAATAAGCGCGATAACCCATCAAGCGTGGGGAGCGGCAAGATAGTTATCATGCATAATATATTGTTAGCATGATATCTTGTTTTGCGCGCCAGATGACCACTTTGTCAGTAAAGAGTTGAACGGGGTGTCAGCAAAGAGTGGAACGGAGCGGGCGCCTACCCTTGATAGGCGCTGCGGATGCGGGCCAGGCACGCCGCATGATGTGTCGGGGTGAAGCGGGCCAACGAACGGCCCAGGCGGGAGAGATTGCTCTCGCGCCAGCGTGCATCCGTGGGAGCCTCGGCATGCAGCTGGCAGCGATCGAGATCGATCACGTAGACGCGTTCGCTTTCATCGATCAGCAGGTTGCGTGCGTTGAGGTCGACATGCTCGAGCCCGGCGTCATGCACGGCGCGGATGGCGTGGCCTGTGGCGTCGAGCAGGCGGAGCAGGGCTTCGGGCAGCTCGGCCCCGGCAGGCAGGCGCTGTGCTTCGAGGGCGATCAGGTCATCGGCGAAGGCGCGTGCGCCGGGAATCAGCACCGTGATCAGGGCGGCCTCGTAGGTCAGACCATGCCGCCACACGCAGGCACCGACGGGCTCTGGCACTGGCAGCCCCTGGCGATACAGGCGCTCCGTCAGGCGCAGTTCGGCGAAGGCGCGGGTGCGCTCAAGGCCGGTATAGAGGTAGCGCTGACTGGCGAGCTTCGCGATCAGGCCGCCGCGACGATAGGGGCGCAGTGCCCAGCGGCGAGCCGGTGTCGCGTTGGTATTGGCGGGTTGCAGTTCGGCGGGCAAACGACAGACATCGAGGAACAGACTCGCCCCGCGCCCCGGCGCTTCGCCGGTCACGGCGTCGTGTTCACGCCAGAACGATGGCATGAACCAGTCCGGCGTCATTTGTGGCGCTGTTTCGCCATCATATAGAATGTGGGCATTCTCATTTCGGAAAACTGCCATCCGCATGAAGCATCCTCTCCCTGCCCAGCCCGCACATATCTGCGTGCTCCGGCTCTCCGCTCTCGGCGATGTCTGCAATCTTGTGCCAACGGTACGCGCCTTGCAGCGTCAGTGGCCTGAGGCCCGCATTACCTGGATCGTCGGCAAGGGGGAGCACAGTCTACTGTCCGGCCTGACCGGGGTCGAGTTCGTGGTCTATGACAAGTCCACCGGTCTTGCGGGCATGCGCGCCATCTGGCGACAGCTCAAGGACACGCACTTCGATGTGCTGCTGCACATGCAGCAGGCACTGCGCGCCAGTGCGCTGTCGCTGGGCCTCAAGGCCAAGGTGCGCATCGGTTATGACCGTGCGCGTGCCAAGGACTGGCAGTACCTCTTTACCTCCCATCAGCTGGCCCCGCGAGAGCGCGCCCACGTGCTGGAGTCGTTCATGGACTTCGCGCGTACGCTGGGTGTCGAGGACTGCCGCCTCGACTGGCGCCTCGATGTACCGCCCGAGGCCTACACTGAAGCCGCACGCGTCACCGGTGAGGCGCCGTATCTGATCATCAGCCCGTGTGCCAATCCGCGACTGCGCAACTTCCGCAACTGGTCGCCGGAAGGCTATGCGGCGGTCGTCGATCATGCCTGGCAGCAATATGGCATCCGCAGCGTGATGACCGGTGGCGGCAGCCCGCAGGAACGTGAAATGGGCGCGCGAATCAAGGCGCTGGTCAGCGAAGGCGCGGTCATCGATGCCATCGGTGGCACCTCGCTCAAGGGCCTGCTGGCGATGATCGATCGCGCGGTGGCCGTGATCGCGCCGGACTCCGGCCCGGTGCATATGGGCAATGCGCTCAACACGCCGGTGATCGGCCTGTACGCCACCACCAATCCCGAGCGCGCGGCACCGTACTGCTGGCAGCATCTGGTGGTCAATCGCTATCCGGACGCCGTGAAGACCTATCTTCACAAGCAGATGGACGAGATCAACTGGGGTCAGCGCGTGCGCCATCAGGACGCCATGAGCCTGATTCGCGCCGAGGATGTCATCGCGCGCCTCGCTGAGCTGCTGGCGGACACCGATGGCGTCATTCGCGGCCAGAGCTGCGAACGTCTGCCGGTCGCGGCTGTCTCCTCTACGGATACCTCTTCTTCCCAATCCCCTTCTGCACGCGGAGACGCCTGATGAAGCTTGATCTGACTGCGCTTGAACAGGCTCGCCTGCTGGTCGTGGGTGATGTGATGCTCGACCGCTACTGGCACGGTGGCACCTCACGCATCTCGCCGGAAGCGCCGGTGCCGGTGGTACGAGTCGGCGAGAGCGAAGACCGCCCCGGCGGTGCCGCCAACGTCGCGCTCAACATCGCCTCGCTCGGCGCACACGCCACCCTCGCGGGTGTGGTCGGTCAGGATGACAACGCCGCCATCCTCACGCGCGCGCTGGAAAACGCCAATGTCATCACGCGCTTCCAGGCCAGTGACAGCGTGCCGACCATCACCAAGCTGCGCGTGATGAGCCGCAATCAGCAGCTGCTGCGCCTCGATTTCGAGGAGCCGCTGCACGAGGTGGATACCAGCGCGCTGGTGAGCCAGGTCGAGGCCGAGCTGGGCGCCAGCGGCGTGATGATTCTCTCCGACTACGGCAAGGGCTCGCTGAATCAGGTCGAGGCGCTGATCGCCGCCGCGCGTGCGGCGGGCAAGCGTGTGCTGGTCGACCCCAAGGGCAGTGATTTCTCGCGCTATCGCGGCGCCAGCATCATCACCCCCAACCTGACCGAATTCGAGACCATCGTCGGGCCGTGCCGCAGCGATGAGGAACTGGCCGAGAAGGGCGAGGCACTGCGTGCCGAGCTCGAGCTGGAAGCCCTGCTGGTGACGCGCAGCGAGAAGGGCATGACTCTGATCCGCGAGGGCTATCAGCCGCTGCACCTGCCGACGCATGCGCGTGAGGTCTACGACGTCACCGGCGCCGGCGATACGGTGATCGGCGTGCTGGGTCTGGCGCTGGCAGCCGGTCACGCCTTCCCGGAAGCCGTGATGCTGGCCAACCTGGCCGCGGGTCTGGTGGTCGCCAAGCCGGGTACCGCGACCCTGTCGGTGGCAGAGCTCTACACCGCGCTGCACGGCGACAAGCTGGCGGAATTCGGCGTGATCCAGGAGTCCGCGCTCATCCCGGCAGTCAAGGCCGCCCAGGCACGCGGCGAGCGTGTGGTGATGACCAATGGCTGCTTCGACATCCTGCACGCCGGTCACGTGGCCTACCTGCAGGAAGCGGCACGCCACGGCGATCGCCTGATCGTGGCCGTCAACGACGACGACTCGGTGGCACGCCTCAAGGGGCCGACACGCCCGATCAACCCGGTGCTGCGCCGCATGCAGGTGCTGGCGGGCCTCGGTGCGGTCGCCTGGGTGGTGCCCTTCAGCGAGGACACTCCGGCACGCCTGATCGAGGCCGTGCTGCCGGATGTGCTGGTCAAGGGCGGCGACTATCGTCCCGAAGAGATCGCCGGGGGAGAGGCAGTGATCGCCAATGGCGGTGAAGTCCGTGTGCTCGGTTTCGAGGACGGCGTCTCCACCACCGCGATGATCGCCACCATTCTCGATCGCGAGGACTAGGCGTGAGCCTTGCCCGCGGCCTCTACAGCACCGCGCTGACCCTGCTGTCGCCCCTCATCTGGCAGCGGGTCTGGCGCGAGCACGATGCCCAGCACCCGCGCCTGGAACGGCTGGGCATCATCCCCTCCACGCCGAACACCACGCCCGACAGTGAACGCCCCATCTGGCTGCACGCCGCCTCGCTGGGCGAGGTGGTGATGGTGGCGAGTCTTGTCGAGGCACTGCGTCAGCGCTACCCACGGCGCCCGCTGGTGCTGACGACCATGACAGCCACCGGCGCTGCACAGGCTGCACGTCTGCTGCATACGCCGCAGGGCTCGTCAGAGCTGGCCCCGGCCCGTCACCATTACCTGCCGCTGGATTTCCCGCTGAGTGCGCGGCGCTTCGTGCGTCGGCTGCGTCCGGCATTGGCGATCATGGTGGAAACCGAGCTGTGGCCCAACCTGATGGCGGCCTGCGCGCGGGATGACATTGCGCTGTGCGTCATCAATGGCCGCCTGTCACCGCGCGCCTTCCAGCGCTATCGCAGGATCGGCGCCCTGATGCGCGACAGTCTTGCCCACGTCAGTGGTCTGTCGGCCAAGTCGCAGCAGGATCTGGAGCGTTTCATGGCGCTTGGCCTGCCGCCAGCGCGTGGCACGGCCGTCGGCTCGCTCAAGTTCGAACTGGACATTGCTGAACAGGTCATTGCCGATGGCCAGGCGCTGCGCCAGTCATTCGCGCAGCGGCCGGTATGGATCGCCGCCTCGACGCATGACGGCGAGGATGGCCAGATACTCGCGGCGCATGCCGCGGTGCGTGACCAGCATCCTCAGGCCTTGCTGCTGTTGGTGCCGCGCCATCCGCAACGCTTCGAGGCAGTGGCCGCTCAGGCGGCGCAGTGGTGTCAGGCGCGCGGCGAGAGCAGCCTGCGGCGCAGTGCCATGTCAGAGAGCGGCACCGAGGTGGCTGACGCCGTATCGGTACTGGTCGGTGACAGTCTCGGGGAATTGCTGACGCTGTATGCGGCCAGTGATATCGCCTTCATCGGCGGCAGTCTGGTGCCCATCGGCGGGCACAACCTGCTCGAGCCCGCCGCGTTGGGGCTGCCACTGCTGAGTGGCCCATCGCTGGACAACTTCAGCGAGATCGCCGAGGTGATGGCCGCAGAAGGCGCGCTTCAGGTCGTCGCGGATGACGCGGCATTGGCCGAAGCGGTGAATGCGCTGTTCTCGGATCAGGCCGCGCAGCAGATGGCTGGTCAGGCGGCCAGCCAGGTCGTGGAGCGCAATCGCGGCGCGCTGAGTGGCACCTTGGCGATGCTCGAGCACCACCTGCCGCTGTGACGTCCCCGCGCACGCAAAGTGTGCATTGACTGTCTGGTCAGACAGAAAACGCCGCACAATCGTGCGGCGTTTTCTGTTTGTCAGTGGTCTGGCGCTGCGAGCGGCCTGGCTCTTTCCAGCAAGGCAATCTGCAGCTCAGCAGTCGACAAGCTCGGCCGTCACGCCCATTTCTGCCTCCAGCGCCCCCAGACAATCACGTGCGGCGGGGCTGGCATTGCTGATCACCACATCAAAGTCACTCAGCGGGGCGATGAAGGCGGGGCGCACCATCTCGAACTTGCGCGCATCGACGATCAAGAAGCGCTGCATCGCGCTTTCCAGAGCGGCCTGCTTGGCCGCGACCTCATGGAAATGGAAGCAGCTGACGCCTCGCTCGGCATGCACTCCGCCCGCCGAGAGAAAGGCCTTGTTGATGCCGAGGCGGCGGATGGCCTCCGGCATGTCGGTGGCGGTGAATGACTGGGTGGCCGGGTGAAAAAGGCCCCCCAGCATCACCAGCCGCACTCCGGGCAGATGGCCGACCGCATTGGCCACATTCAGGGCGCAGGTCACCAGGGTCAGCGTCTGCTGGCGGTCGATGGCGGCCGCCAGATGGACCAGCGTGGTGCCGCAATCTACATACAGGGTGTCGCCATCCTCGATATGACTGGCCAGCTGCTGGCACAGCGCTTGCTTGATCGGGGCGCTGGCGTCTATCTCGCGATCCAGGCGATAGACGCTGCCGGCGGATGAATCAACCAGCAACAGGCGGCCACCCAGAATTTCCAGCAGTCCGTTGCTGTGCGCCACGTCGCGACGAATGGTCATCTCCGAGACGGCGCAGAGCTGTGCGGCGTCGCTCAGTTGCAGGGGGCTGCCTTCGCGCAGAATGGCCTGCAGGCGGTCGAGTCGGGCGGCGCTGTGATTGTTCATGCGGCTTTTGTCCTTTGGTGCCGGTTCCGATGAGGGAGCGTTGGCGAAAAACTGGGCGGAAGCGCCACGTCCCACGTCAGAAGCAGATGATAAACCACTGACACACAGGGAGAACCTCAAAATGCCCCTGACACTGCCAGTCTGGCACTGGAAGACAAGTGGGCGTGAGGTAAAACGGACGTATTGACTATTTGGTCAGGCTGTGACTTTTTGAACATGGTGAGAATGCAGGATAACACTGCACGACGTGGAGAACGGGTCGTCGCAGCCCTGCACGCAGCACCCATAACAACCACAAGAACCCTCAGGATCTTCCCAATGAATCCCCTCATGAGTCTCGTCGGGATGGCTTCGCTCATCCTCATTGCCGTGGCGCTGTCGTCGAATCGACGCGCCATTCGCCTGCGCACCGTGGGTGGTGCCTTTGCCATCCAGCTGGCCATCGGCGCCTTCGTGCTCTACACCTCCTTCGGTCAGGGAGTGCTGGCCGGTGTCTCCGGTGCCGTCAGTCAGGTGGTCAACTATGCCGATCAGGGCATCAACTTCCTGTTTGGCAGCCTGGCCAATCCGGGCAGTGGTGTCGGCTTCATCTTCGCGGTCAAGGTGTTGCCGATCATCATCTTCTTCTCGTCGCTGATCGCGGTGCTCTACTACCTCGGCATCATGCAGTGGGTGATTCGCCTGCTGGGCGGCGGCCTGCAGCGTGTGCTGGGCACGTCGCGTACCGAGTCGCTCTCGGCCACGGCCAACATCTTCGTCGGTCAGACCGAGGCGCCGCTGGTGGTCAAGCCGTATCTGGCCAGCATGACGCGCTCCGAGCTGTTCGCGGTGATGTGCGGTGGCCTGGCCTCCGTCGCCGGTTCGGTGCTGGGCGGCTATGCGGCGCTGGGCATTCCGATGGAGTACCTGGTGGCGGCATCCTTCATGGCAGCGCCCGGCGGGCTGCTGTTCGCCAAGCTGCTATTCCCGGAGACGGAGAAGCCGGACGACTCGATCGCCCTCGCCGATGCTGCCCTCAAGGATGATGATGCGCCCTCCAATGTGCTGGACGCTGCGGCCTCCGGTGCGTCTTCCGGCCTCAAGCTGGCGGCCAATGTCGGGGCGATGCTGCTGGCCTTCATCGCGCTGATCGGCCTGATCAACGGCATTCTCGGCGGCCTGGGTGGCTGGTTCGGCATGGACACGCTGAGTCTCGACATGATTCTCGGCTGGTTGTTCGCGCCGCTGGCCTTCCTGCTGGGCGTGCCGTGGAGCGAGGCGACCCTCGCGGGTTCCTTCATCGGCCAGAAGCTGGTGGTGAACGAGTTCGTCGCCTACATCAATCTGGCGCCCTACCTCAGCGGTGACAGCATCGTCGCGGCCACCGGCGCGGTGATGACGCCCTACACCATGGCAGTGCTGTCCTTCGCGTTGTGCGGCTTCGCCAATCTGTCGTCGATCGCCATCCTGCTGGGGGGGCTGGGCAGCCTGGCACCGACACGCCGTCATGAGATCGCAAGCCTGGGGATCAAGGCGGTACTCGCCGGCACGCTGTCCAATCTGATGTCGGCGGCGATTGCCGGTTTCTTCCTGGCGCTGGCGGCCTGATGCATTCCTCGCTCTCCGCCCGGTCAGTCGACGGGAGCCATCCTGCCGGCATGCGCCGGGCGGAGAGCGAGGAAACATCGGGATGTCAGCTCGGGGAAGCCGGGGGTGACAAGGTGCCTGGCGAGAGTGTGAAAAGGTTCACATTGTCGTCGAAGGCACGTTGATCACCCCCGAAATGTCGCTCTGTCGTTTTTGCGAGGAAGTGCTAACATCGCCGCCTTTCCAGACTGGGCCCCGTGCGAGTTTCACTCCCGCGCCTTCGTAGGACTTCATAGCGACAAGACCCGCTCAGCGGGCAAGACCACAAGAATTCGAACAGTCTCAACATTCAGGACAGGATCGTTACGCGATGACCATGCTCAAGACCCTCGCGGCCAGCACTCTGGCTGCCACCACGCTGCTGACCGCTGCAGCACCGGCGCAGGCTACTGACTTCAATGGCGATATCCACGCCAATGATTACAAGTGGCTGACCTTCAACCTGATGCGCAGTGAAGACAACCGCCTGCCGTTCCGCAACAGCGAAGATACCTACCTGGAGATGGAGTTCGGCGGCCGCTCGGGCATCGTCGATCTCTACGGGTATGTCGACTTCTTCGACCTGCTGGACGACAGCTCCGATGACCTGAATGACGGCGACAACTTCTTCGCCAAGCTGGCGCCGCGCTTCTCGCTGGACGCCATGACCGGTTACGACCTGTCGTTCGGCCCGGTGGATGAGCTCTACATCGCCACCGTCACCAACATCGGTGACAACGGCGCATTCGGCGGTCTGTGGGAGCACTACGTCGGCCTGGGCAGCGATGTGCAGGTGCCGTGGTTCGGCAAGATGGGCTTCAACCTCTACGCGCGTTACGTGCGTGAGAACTACGGCGGTGAAGACGAGAGCAAGTGGGACGGCTACATGGCCTCCACCAACTGGTTCAAGCCGTTCGTCAACTTCGATGATGGTAGCTTCATCGCCTATCAGGGCTATCTGGACTACAAGTTCGATGCCGACGAAGTGGGCAGCCAGGCGGGCCGCAGCGTCAACAGCATGGAGTGGTTCAACGGCATCTACTACCACACCCAGCGCTATGCGATCGGCTATGGCCTGAAGTACTACAACAACATGGCGTTCTTCACCGATGGCTCCACTGCCACCGGCGTTCGCCAGGACACCACTGGCTTCGGCAACTACTTCAGCATCAACTACAAGTTCTGATCACCGCTTCGCTCTCGCTGAGCGACCGGCGCTAAAACAGAAATGGGAAGCCCCTCAGGGCTTCCCGTTTTTCGTCTGGCTGCTGTGGCATCTGACGCCTGGAAGCTGGCATCCGGCATCTGATGATCAGCGGAACTCCACCTCGGTGACTTCCACGCGCACCAGCTGGCGTGACCACTCGCCCTCCGGCAGCGAGACACGTACCTCGCGGCTATCGCGTGTCTGGCCGGGGCGCAGGTAGGTCTGGGGCAGGCGATATTCACCGACCCACAGTGGCACTTCACGTGTCGCGAGCAGATGGCCATCATCGGCATACAGGCGCAGTCTGGCCTGCACGCCGATGACACTCTGGCCGGCCGTGTTGTCGAGGCTGAACTGCAGAAGCGCCTCGTCATCCTCTTCGCTCACCGAGGACAGACGCGCGACCAGACCATCGCGGTGGCCTTCACTCAACAGGCGCGGATTGGCCAGCGCGCTGCTGTTGAGGCGTGACGCGCTGTCAGGCGCTGCGTTGCTGGCGCTGGCAGAGGCTGCACTGGCTGATGGTGAGGCCGAGTCGCCAGCCGGAGCGACCGCCGCCGTCACCGGCACGGCCGTCGAGGTCGGCACCAGCGCGCTGCCAGCCTTCACTGAGGGCTGTGTGGCCGGGGCGGAAGCGGCCTGCACCTCATCCAGCTGATATTCCCAGCTGTGGTCCGGCTTGAGCAGGATCTTGACGCCACTGTCGAGCGTCACGGTGACTGGCTGGCTGATCGGCAGGCTATCGGCCAGCGCCAGCGGACTTGCGCTGGCTGCCAGCAGCAGTGCGGTCGCCAGGCGCAGTCGTGGGCGCAGTTTCATCGTCATGCCAGCTCCTCAAGCAGTGATGCGTTCGACGCCACTTTCGCGTCCCACCAGCAGCACATCGGCACCGCGTGCCGCGAACAGGCCATTGGTGACGACACCGACGATGGCATTGATACGCGCTTCCATGGCGATCGGGTCCTCGATCAGGAAGTTGTAGCAGTCGAGGATGCGGTTGCCGTTGTCGGTCAACACGCCATCGCGGTAGACCGGGTCGGCGCCCAGCTTGACCAGCTCACGCGCCACATAGGAGCGCGCCATCGGGATGACCTCCACCGGCAGCGGGAAGCCGCCGAGAATATCCACCTGCTTGGAGCCATCGGCGATGCACACGAAGCGCTCGGCGCAGGCCGCGACGATCTTCTCGCGGGTCAGCGCGGCGCCGCCGCCCTTGATCATCGCCAGGCGCGGGTCGATCTCGTCGGCACCATCCACGTAGACCGGCACGGTGCCGACATGGTTGAGTTCGAAGACGTCGATGCCATGGCCCTTGAGGCGCTCAGCAGTGGCTTCGGAGCTGGCGACGGCGCCGGCGAAGTCGTGGCGCACTTCCGCCAGCGCATCGATGAACAGATTGGCCGTCGAACCGGTGCCGACGCCGATGATGGTGTCGCGGCTCAGCAGTGGGCGAATCTCGTCAAGGGCGGCGCGGGCCACGGCCTGCTTCAGCTCATCCTGGGTCATGTGATACCTCGGGTCGGTGGGGCGGTGGTGAAAGTGGGCATTGGCGCGGTCTTCCCTGCGTGGCCAGCAGTTTACCGCCGACAGGCACTGGAAAACGGCTTGACGTGAAGCGCAACGCCGGAAAACGCCACATTATAACGGCAAACCCGGCGATGGCGCTGGACGCTCTCGCCAGCGGTCTGATAACAATGGGGGTTCGGTCGCGCTCATGCGGCCCGCGCTGTGACACATCAGGACATTCCTATAATGCTCGAACATTACGTCAAGAAAATCCTGTCGGCTCGTGTCTACGAAGCCGCCCATGAAACTCCGCTCTCGCCGGCACCCTTGTTGTCGCGTCGTTTCGGCAATCACATCTTCATCAAGCGTGAAGACCTGCAGCCTGTCTATTCCTTCAAGATTCGCGGCGCCTACAACAAGATGGCCCAGCTGACGGATGAACAGAAGGCATGTGGCGTGATTGCGGCCTCGGCCGGCAATCATGCGCAGGGCCTGGCGATGGCGGCCAAGCTGATGGGCGTCAAGGCAGTGATCGTGATGCCGCGCATTACGCCGGAAATCAAGGTGCAGGCCGTGCGCGAGCGCGGCGCGCGGGTGATTCTCAAGGGCGACGCCTTCCCCGAGGCACTGGCCCACGCGCGTACCCTGATGGACGAGCACGGCTATACCTTCATCCCGCCCTATGACGACCCGGATGTCATTGCCGGTCAGGGCACCGTCGGCATGGAAATCCTGCGTCAGCACCCCGGCAAGATCGATGCGATCTTCGTGCCGGTCGGGGGTGGTGGCCTGATCGCCGGTGTCGCGGCCTACGTGAAGTACCTGCGCCCCGAGATCCGCGTCATCGGGGTCGAGGCGGAAGATGCCGCCTGCCTCAAGGCGGCCATGGAAGCCGGCGAACGCGTGGTGCTGGACCAGGTCGGCGTGTTCGCCGAGGGCGTGGCGGTCGCGCAGATCGGCGCGGCACCGTTCGAGCTCATCCAGCACACCGTCGATGAGGTCATCACCGTCAATACCGACGAGATGTGTGCAGCGGTCAAGGATATCTTCGAGGATACGCGCGCCGTTTCCGAAACCAGTGGCGCACTGTCTCTGGCGGGCCTCAAGAAATACATCCAGCAGTCAGGCGCGGAAGGGGAGACGCTGGTGTGCATCAACTCCGGCGCCAACACCAACTTCGATCGCCTGCAGCACATTGCCGAGCGCACCGAGCTGGGCGAGCAGCGTGAGGCGATTCTGGCCGTGACGCTGCCGGAGCGCCCGGGGGCCTACAAGCAGTTCTGCAAGGTGATCGGCAAGCGCATGGTCACCGAGTTCAACTATCGCTATGCCAACCCGGAGGAAGCGCATGTCTTCGTCGGCGTGCAGGTCAAGCCGGGCGGTGAAGACCGCGCTGCTGTGGTCGAGAAGCTGCGTGAGGCGGGCTATGCGGTGGAAGACCTGACCGACAACGAACTGGCCAAGCTGCACACGCGTCATCTGGTCGGTGGGCGCACGACCAGCGATCTCGAGGAAGAGGTCTATCGTTTCGAGTTTCCGGAGCGTCCCGGCGCCCTGATGAATTTCCTCACCCACCTGCCGGCGGACTGGAATATCTCGCTGTTCCACTACCGTAACCACGGCGCGTCGCATGGCCGGGTGTTGATCGGCATGCAGATCCCCAATGGCGACCGCGCGCGGGTCGAGGAATATTTCAATGAGATCGGCTATCGCTTCTGGAAAGAGAGCGACAATCCCGCCTACCGCCTGTTTCTGTCCTGAGTGAGGCAAGCGATGGGGCGATGATGGCTATATGAGTCATTGGCGTTGAAGGCGGCGAGCTGAGGCGCAGCTCATCATGCTTCATTGGTCACATTCGTGGATAGAAAAGCCCCGGCCTTCGCGTGGAAGGTCGGGGCTTTTTCATGCGTATCCGGCGGGCATGCCGCAGGAAATTCCACATTTCATGCCGAGCGCGAAAAAGAACGGTGTTTTTGACGAAAGCCCTTGTCGGCTGGGGCGAGCAGACATCAAAAGCTGCGTGGAAAAGCGTCCATTCAAACGATTGCATGGTGATTGTCATACAGAAGTCAGATGCCTATCATCTGGTCACTGTCAGGAAGACAGTCATCGACAACCGTCACGCGAAAGCCACTGACGATATAAGAAGAAGCCCGCTCTCATGAAACGTAAGCCCGATCTGGTCATGGCCCTGGTATTCATCTTCGGGATTGGTGTAGTGGCAACCGGCTACGCCCAGACCGTAATGGGTTCCTGAATCCTGCGCTGCTGCCCTCACCGGCGGTAGCGGTGCTGCTGGCGTCAGTCTCTCTGGCGCCACGCACCAATGCCATGACCCTCCTGCCAGGCTTTCCAGCGTTTCTGCTCCCGGCTTTCCAGCTCCCCGACTCCCCCCTCAGCTTGACCCCTCGTCTGGCTTCACTGCGTTGCTGCTTCGCCTCCTCACAGATAGCCCCTTTCTGCCTGCTGTTACCCGCGTGCTTCGGCGTCTCGCGGTCGTCTCATGGTCGTGCCATCGATCTCGTCATAAAGCCCAGCGCCTCACTCAGGGCGGGCAGGGTGCACGACTTCACGATCACTGACGATGGCGTCCAGCGGGACATCCCAGGGCTGTACCGGCAGGGCGGAGACCTTCTGACAGTGGTGGGCGAGACCGATCAACAGTGGCCGTGGGCCGGGACGGCGGGTAAAGGCGAAGCTGCGATCGTAGAAGCCGCCGCCCATGCCGATGCGGGCTCCGCGCCCATCGAAGCCGACCAGTGGCATCAAGACGACATCCAGCGCCCAGGCAGGCAGCCGCCGTGCCTTGGAAGCACCATGACGGGTGTCCGGTTCGGCGATGCCGAAGCGATTGCTGACCAGGGGGGTCTGATCGTCGTAGCGCACGAACCATAGCGAATTGGCCGCGAACGGACGCAGTACCGGCAGATAGACCTTCGCCCCCCGTCGCTGCAGCCAATCGCACAGACGCGTGGCATCGATCTCGCCATCGTAGGGCAGATACAGGGCGACGTGGCGGGCGCGCAACAGTTCCGGCAGCCGTTTCAGCTGACGCAGGAGCGCATCTTCGGCTTGCAGGCGAATGGCAGGTGGTAGCTGACGGCGGCGTTGGCGCAGCAGACGGCGAAGCGCACGGCGGTCGGCCTGAGGGTGATCGAGCTCGCTGGGCAGTGCCCAGAGCGTGGTATCGAGTGCTGCAGAAGGGTGTGGCGAGCGTGGGCTCGCGGGTGCGGCATAGACCGCGGGGGGCTTGCGCATGCCTGACAATCTCCGTCAGACAGGGTTCTCCAAGGTGCCGGTGTTACCGGGGGCCCTTGAACCCAGCGGTTCAAGGTGGGTAGTCCCGCGCAGCGCATCAGGCGTTCCGACGCACGGACATGCACACAGCACTGCGCAGTGGACTCCCTGGGAATAGCTTATAAGCTCGAGGGACATCGGCAACTGTCGTACACCCCAGAGAACTCATTCAGTCTACCAAACCCCGCCTGCCTGCCCAAGGGCTAATCCTGTCGGGAACAATCTGTTGCCTGAATGTATCAGTTATTTGATTCTGAAGCGTTTTTACGCTCAGCAGCGCGTGCCTTCGCCTGATCGGCATAGTCGGCTGGCAGCTGACTGAGCGCGGCATCCAGTTGACGGTCCAGCGCGGTGAGGCGAGTCTCGAAGTCGCGCTGCAGGGCGCGTTCGCTGTCACGGCTGTTGATCAACTCATGCGAGATATTGAGCGCTGCCATCAGGGCGACCTTGTCGGCGCTGATGGTGTTGCCGCGCTGCTGGATGCCTTGCATGGCGAGATCCAGATAAGCCGCCGCACGGGTCAGGCCATCTTCCTCGCCGGGCTGACAGCTGACGGTATAGCTGCGGCCGAGCAGGCTGATCTCGGTGGTATTGCGTGGGGTGGCGGAATCGCTCATGTAGATCCTCTCGGGCCTTGTCCGGCGTCATCCAGATTGATGCCGACGTCCTGCTGTCAGTGCGTCACCGTCGCAGTCAGGACGGCAAGCCAGAAGGAGGGCCAGTGCGGTAAGATGGGGGCATTCTCGAGCCACTATAGAGAGCCGCTTCTGGAGGGTCAACGCGCCGCGCGGCGCGGCTGCCTTGTGCTGCAGCACATCCTTCAGATGCCATTCTCCCGCTACAGAACCACTTCTCACTGACTCAATGGGGCCGCATCATGGCGATCATCAACGATACCTTCGACTTCTCGCTCATCGCAGACCACTTCCTGGCTCACGGCAGCCTCAACAATCCCTCCTTCCTCGATGGTCAGCTGGTGGCCGCACTGGCGCTGGATGACATCAGTGCCGAGGATTGGCTGGCGCGCGTCTGCGCCTCGCTGGGGGTCGAGCAACCGGCCACCCGTGAAGCCGGTGAAGTCTTCCTCACCTGGCGCACGCGCAATCAGGAGCGCCTGGCCGCCAGCGAGATGAGCTTCGAGCCGCTGCTGCCGGATGACATGTTCTCGCTGGCCGAACGTGGTCAGAGCCTGCGCGAATGGACGCTGGGCTTCCAGGAAGAGCTGGCCGGTGCCGATGACGATGTCCGCAGTGGCTGGAGTCAGGCGCTCAAGGATGCGCTGAGCGATGTCGAAGCCATCTCGAGTGGCCTCGCCAACGCCGAAGACCTCGACGACGACAACGCCGAGGACGAGGCCGATCTGTTCGCGCTGGCTGATCATGTGCGCATGGCGGCCTTGCTGCTGTATACCGAGCAGCACCCGGGCAACCCGAACGTCGAGAAGCCCAGCGATGACCAGCTGCCGGAAGGCGGTCTCGAGGGCAGCCTCGGCGTCAGCTCACGTACCGATACCCACTGAATCGATGGTCACCCACCGCTTGCGCCGCGTCTGATGCAAGGCTGGTACAAGAGGGCGGGTGACCCCATTTACAGCATCACGCCTGTTTGTCACTCGAACGCGCCATGCCCGGCGGGTTCTCGACGGAGATTGCCATGACTGCCCCAGCCATCCTGCCCGCACCTGCTGCCCTGACGGCAGAGGATTTTCGTGCACGCCGCCAGCGCCTGATCGCGCAGCTGCCGCAGGGGGCTGCCGCATTGGTGGTCTCGTCGGGCCTGGCCCAGCGCAACCGCGACAGTGAATACAGCTTCCGTCAGAACAGCGACTTCCACTATCTGACCGGTTGGCCGGAACCCGAGGCCGCCTTGCTGTTGCTGCCCGGGCGCGCCGAAGGGGAGAGCGTGCTGTTCTGTCAGGAGAAGGACCCGCTGGCCGAAGCCTGGACCGGCATCCGCATCGGCGCCGAGGGTGCCGTCGCCACGGCAGGCTTCGATCAGGCCTTCACCAATGAGGCCCGTGATGAGGTGATGGCCAGCCTGCTGGATGGCCGCGAGCGTCTCTATGTGCTGTTCGAGGATGACGAAGCTCTGGCGCTGGCTCAAGCGCTGCGCGATGAGCTGGCCGCTGCGGTGCGTCGCGGGGCACGGCCGCCGGCCGCCTTCGAGGATCTCGCGCCGCTGCTGCATGAGCAGCGCCTGATCAAGGATGAGCGTGAACTGGCACTGATGCGCCACGCCGCCGAGATTTCCGCGCGCGCGCATGTGCGTGCGATGCAGATCAGCCGTCCCGGCCTGCACGAGTATCATCTGCAGGCCGAGATCGAGCATGAATTCCAGTGGCAGGGGGCGCCGGCTCCGGCCTACACCAGCATCGTCGGGGCGGGTGTGAATGCCTGTGTGCTGCACTACATCGAGAATCGCGCGCCGCTGGAGGATGGTCAGCTGGTGCTGATCGATGCCGGCGCCGAGTACGCCCTGTATGCCGGCGACATCACGCGTACCTTCCCGGTCAATGGCCGCTTCAGTGAGCCGCAGCGCCGTCTGTACGAGATCGTGCTCAAGGCGCAGGAGCGCGCGGTGGCCGCCGTGGTGCCGGGTGCAACGTTGGTGGGTATTCACCAACAGGTGGTGCATGACCTGACCACGGGGCTGGTCGAGCTGGGCCTGTTGCAGGGTGAGGTCGAGGAATTGATCAGCAGCGATGCCTACCGTCGCTTCTATCTGCACTCCACCTCGCACTGGCTGGGGCTGGATGTGCACGATGTTGGCAGCTATCGCGAAGCGGGTGAGCCGCGTCCGCTGGTGCCGGGCATGGTGCTGACCATCGAGCCGGGCCTCTACATTCCGCAGGACGGCGACATTCCTGCCGAATATCGCGGGATCGGCATTCGCATCGAGGACGACGTCGCAGTGACTGCCGAGGGCCACGAGGTGTTGAGTCATGGCGTGCCCAAGTCCGTCGAGGCCATCGAGGCGCTGATGCGCGCGGAGGCCTGACGCCATGAGCGAGCCTGAAGCCATGAGCGGGCGTGATGCCGAACACTTCGACATCGTGATCATCGGCGGCGGCCTGGTGGGCGCCAGCCTGGCCTGTGCGCTGGCGCCGCTGATGGAACGTGTGGCCGACGAGAAGGGCCGTGAGGCCGCAGCGTTGCGTGTCGCCGTGATCGAGGCCAATGAGCTGCCCGCGGCGTCAGCAGATGCCCGGCGCTTCCAGCCCAGTTTCGATGCACGTGCCAGCGCCATCGCGGCGGGCTCACGCCAGCGGTTCACCGCCTTCGGGGTCTGGGAGGCGATGTGCGAGCACGCCACGCCGATTCGCACCATCCATGTCAGTGAGCGCGGCCACCTGGGCGCGACACGCATGCGGGCCTCCGAACTCGAGGTGGCCGCGCTCGGCCACGTGATTCCCAATGCCTGGATGGGCCAGGTGCTGCATCGCCAGCTGGCTGAGCTGCCGCTGGCCTGGTATTGCCCGGCGCGCGTGGCAGAAATCGCCGTTACGGCGCAAGGCCATCGCCTCACGCTCGAGGATGGTCGCCTGATCGAGGCTGAGCTGACCGTGCTGGCGGATGGCGGTCGCTCCGGGCTCAAGGAGCGCCTCGGTATCCACAGTGCGGCGCAGGACTATGAGCAGCATGCCTTGATCGCCACGGTGGAGATGAGCCAGCCTCACCAGGGAGTCGCCTACGAGCGCTTCACCAGCGAAGGCCCGATGGCGCTGCTGCCGCTGGCCGGCAAGCGCATGGAGCTGGTCTGGACGCGCTCCCCCGCTGACACGGAAAGCCTGATGACGCTGCCCGACAGCGACTTCCTGCAGGCACTGCAGCGCGCCTTCGGTGAACGCGCCGGACGCTTTCGCCGCGTCGGGCAACGCCACGCCTATCCGCTGTCGTTGGTGCGTGCCAGCGAAGGCACGCGCCCCGGCCTTGCGGTGCTCGGCAATGCCGCTCACGCCCTGCACCCGGTGGCAGGGCAGGGCTTCAATCTGGCGCTGCGCGGCGTGACCGACCTGGTCGCGGCCATCGAGGCGGGCCTGACGCGTGGCGAGTCGCCGGGGGCCACCAGCGTGCTGAGTGACTTCGAGGAGCGACGCGGCGCGGATCGCGACAATGTGGTGCTGTTCAGCGATGGCCTGATCCGCCTGTTCGGGGTCGAGAGTCGCTGGCTGGGGCATGCACGGGCAGCGGGCCTGATCGGGCTCAATCTGGTCTCGCCGCTCAAGCGCCTGTTGGCCAGACGCTCGATGGGCATTGAGCGCTGAAGTTGGTGGGCGCTCGCTGACTTGGCTCATTGGCAGAGCCTCGCAGGCAGGGCGTCACTGACAGGGCCTCACTGACAGCGCCTTGGTGTCGAGCCACGCGACGGGGCTTCGACATCAGGACACGAGATTGGTCTTCGAGATCAGGCTACGAGACTGAACTACGAGACAGAAAGACGAGACAGGGAGCAGGCATGAAGGACGGTCGATCAGCAGGTAGCGCACATGACGCCGATGTCGCCATCGTCGGTGCCGGTATCGTCGGTGCCACCCTGGCACTGCTGCTGGGGCAGGCGGGACTGCGGGTCATGCTGGTCGAGGGGCGTGAGTCCGCGACTCGCTGGCAACCTGATAGCGCCCCCGAGCCACGGGTGAGTGCATTGACGCCAGTCTCTCAGCAGCTGTTGAGCGGTCTGGGCGTGTGGCCGACGATCGCCGCCAGTCGCCTGATGCCCTATACCGGCATGCAGGTGTGGGACGCGGAGGGCAATGGCGAGATCCAGTTCAGTGCCGAGGACAGCGGTGTGCCGGTGCTGGGACATATCGTCGAGAACCGGGTCACGCTCGCCGCGCTGGAGCAGGCCATCGATGCCTGCCCGTCAATCACGCGCTGCTTCGGGGCGCGTGTGGCAGGCATGGCACTGCCACGCTCGGGCGCCACATCAGTAGTGAATGCTTACCAACTCGATGCGGCGGAATCGACCAGCCTGACGCTGACCGATGGCCGGACAGTCACCGCGGCGCTGGTGGTCGCGGCGGATGGTGCGCGCTCACGGCTGCGCGAGCTGGCCGGGATCGCCACGCGGGAACACGACACCGGCCAGGTCGCGCTGGTGGCCACGGTGCGCACCGAACTCGCGCATCAGGCCGTCGCGCGTCAGCGCTTCCTGCCGACCGGGCCGCTGGCCTTCCTGCCGCTGGCCGTCAATGACGCCCTGGCTCAGCCGGCCGATGGAGCCTCGGCCGCAGAGCGGCATTGCTCCATCGTGTGGTCGACCACGCCGGAGGAGGCCGAGCGGCTGCTGGCACTGTCACCGGCGGCATTCTGTAGTGAGCTGGAAGACGCCTTTGAAGGTCAGCTGGGCGCCATCGAATGGGCGAGTGAGCGCTTCAGTTTCCCGCTGCATCAGCGCCACGCCGAAGACTATGTGCTGCCGGGGCTGGCGCTGGTGGGGGATGCTGCGCATGCCATTCACCCGCTGGCAGGCCAGGGTGTCAACCTGGGCTTGATGGATGTGGCGGTGTTGGCAGACGAGCTGCTGGCAGGACATCGCCGCGGGGTGGCGCTCGGCGACGAGCGCTGGCTGGCGCGCTATCGCCGCCGGCGTCGCAGCGACAATGCCATGATGCTCAAGATGATGGATGGCTTCCGGCTGTTGTTCGGCAGCCGTCAGCCGGGCGTGCGGCTGCTGCGCAACTTCGGGCTTGGTTTCGTCGACGGCCAGGGCGATCTGAAGCGCATCCTGATGCGTCAGGCGATGGGGCAGCGGGGTGAGTTGCCCGCCAGCTGCAAGCCGTAACAAGAGTGAAGTTGGTGTAATTCCTGCGCCATCGGGGATGTGAGCGCCTACTATCATCGCTTGGGCACAGGTGGTCACAGGATGGCCGATCGCTGTCACACCTGTCGCTATATGCCTCCATGCAAGTGCGCATGTCATGCCCCCCCTGCAACGACAAGGCCCCGCCAGATGGCGGGGCCTTGTCGTTGTGGCCTGATGATCTGGCGATCATGGCGTGATGCTTACTCGTCGCTTGTGGGCACGGTGGCCTTGAGCGCCGCGCTGCGCCCCAGCACGTTCATGCCCTTGAGCAGATTGAGCGCCTCACCCAGCTGATAGTCGCTTTCCGCCACCACCGGGCTATCGGGCGCCTTGCTGCTGGCGGACTCGCTGGCGGCGTTGGCATTGTCGAGGCGCCCCTCGAGGTCAGCCTCGCGCACGCTGAAGTCACGCCGCGTGTCGCGCTCGAGGCGGCCTCGCACGACCTCGACATCCGGGCGGATGCCCTCGGCCTGGATCGAGCGACCGCTGGGCGTGAAGTAGAGCGCGGTGGTCAGCTTGAGTCCATCGCCATTGCCCAGCGGCATCACCGTCTGGACCGAGCCCTTGCCGAAGCTGTCGGTGCCCATGATGATGGCGCGGTGTTGATCCTGCAGCGCGCCGGACACGATTTCCGCGGCCGAGGCCGTGCCGCCATTGATCAGCACCACCAGCGGGGTGTCGCCCGCCGGGGTATCGGGCTTGGCCGAGAAGGACAGCTCGCTGTCGGGCAGGCGGCCTTCGGTGTAGACGATGCGGCCGCTGGACAGGAACAGGTCACTGATCTCGACGGCGGCCGAGAGAAGCCCGCCGGGATTGTTGCGCAGATCCAGCACCAGCCCCTTGAGCGGCTCGCCATCGTTGTCTTCCCGCAGCCTGGCCAGCGCCGTGTGGGCCTCGTCACCGGTCGCGCTCTGGAACTGGCTGATGCGCAGATAGCCATAGCCCGGGTCCAGCAGGCGCTGACTGACGCTGCTGCTCTTGATGATGGCGCGTTCCAGCACCACTTCGCGCGGCATGTCGGCGCCCTCGGACAGAATCAGCAGCCGAATGCGTGAGCCGGCCTCACCGCGCATCAACTTGACCGACTCCGACATCGACAGGCCGTCCAGCGGCGTATTGTCGATCTTGAGGATGACATCTCGCGGCTGCAGGCCCGCGCGCGCCGCCGGGGTGTCGTCGATGGGGGCGATGACGGTCAGCTGGCCATCGTCGCCGGTGCCGACCTCGATACCGATGCCGCCAAACTCGCCATCGGTATTCTCGCGCAGGTCCTGCCAGTCTTCCTGATCCAGATAGGCGGAGTGCGGGTCCAGCCCTTCGAGCATGCCACGCATGGCATTCTTGAGCAGCGTGCGGTCATCGACCTGATCGACGTAGGTGCGCTTGATGCGCTCGAAGACCTCGGCGAAGGTGCGCAGCTCATCCAGCGGCAGGTCCGTGCCCTGACGGGCATCCTGAGCGCTGTCGGCCGGTGAGGTGACATCTTCTGCACTGGCCGGCAGTCCGCCGCCCAGCAGGGCAAGGCTCAGCGGCACGCTGACCGCCAGCTGACGCAGGCGGCGCGGGGCAGGACGGAACGGCGACATTGCAGACATGCGATTTCCTTCTCGACGGATACTGACTCGACTGGTACCGAAATGCGCTGAGCGCCGGGGCCGGGTGTCGAGGCATGGCAGGGGGAACACCGCCCAGCATGCTCGCAGTCACAGGCTACTGCGAGCATATCCCGCGCGAGTGCCTGGCGACTAGCCCGCTGGGTGTTGGTGGCATTCAGCGCTGGCTGACAATCAGACGATGCGCGAGGTGCCGCTGCCAGGCACTTCAGCGGCGCGAGAGCCAGCGACTCGGGTCTGTCGGCTGACCGCTGCGGCGCACTTCGAAATAGAGCGCCGGGCCATCACGCCCGCCGCTGCTGCCGACACTGCCCAGCTGCTGGCCACGTGACAGGCTGTCGCCCGGGCCCACGCTGAAGCTTGCCAGGTGGGCGTAGAGCGTCAGCACGTTGTCACCGTGATCGAGTATCAGCAGGTTGCCATAGCCGCGCATCCAGTCCGCGAAGACCACGCGACCGGCGTGCGGCGCCGTGACGGCGGTACCCTGCGTCGCGCGAATCAACACGCCATCACGGTTGACGCCCTCGCCACGCCCATAGGCGGAGATCACCTTGCCCGGCGCCGGCCAATCCATCTTGCCCATCGCACGCGTGATGCGGGTCTTGGGTGGCGGCGCGCTCTTGATCGACTTGAGGCGCTTCTCGAGGGTCTGGATCAGCTGATTGGCATGTGCGCGGTCCTGGTCCAGTTCGGCGATCTTCGCCTCATGGCTGGCATAGCGCGCATCCAGCTTGCGCAGCAGGGCGGCGCGTTCATTCTGTTGCGCGATCAGCTGACTGGCCTGCCGCTTGAGTCCTGTCTGTACGTCATCCAGGCGTGTCTGGCGAGCCAGCAGTTGTGCGCGGGTGTCGGCCAGTGACTGGTTCAGCTCGGCCAGGCGCTCCAGCGCCGCACGCCGTGATTCGCTCAGGTGGTTCAGATAGACCTGCAGGCGCTCAAGACGTGCGGGATCATCCTGATTGAGCAGCAATTTCAGTTCAGGCTGACGACCGAGGCGATAGAGGGCGGCCATCTCTTCGGCGACCGCCGCCTTCTGGGCCGTCTGCTGCTGGCTGAGGGCTTCACGCTTGCGCGTCAGTGCCACCAGCTGCTGCTTGATGTCATCGCGCTCATCCTCGAGCTTGCCGGTCTGCTGGCGCGTGGCGTTGAGCTGGCGCTCGATCTTCTCCAGCCCGTTGCGCGTGTCGCTGCGCCGCGCTGCCGTGGCCTTGAGCTCGCCCTGCATCGCCTGGATCTCGCGCTTGAGGCGCTTGAGGTCTTCCTGGGAGGCCTGCTTCTTCTGGGTCAGGGTGGCGGTGTCGTCAGCGGCCTGCGCGGTGGTCGCCACCACGGGGCCGAGTGCCAGCGGGGCGAGACTCAGCAGCCAGGCAGACAGCACAACGCCGGAGACTCGGCTCCGGCGCTTGAAGATTCGGGGGCGGTCGCCCTGCCCGAGCGGCTTGCTCGGGCTGGGCGAGAGGCACGACGCACCGAAGGGTGCGCCATGCAGCCTGCTATCAGGCCTCGGCATAATCGACCAGCACCTTGCCATCCATCTCTTCCGGCACCGACTGGCCCATCATTGTCAGCAGGGTCGGGGCGAGATCGCACAGACGCCCGTCGGCGGCCAGCTTGGCATCACGCTGCGTCACGTAGATCAGCGGCACCTCGAAGGTGGTGTGCGCGGTCTGCGGATTGCCGGTTTCCGGGTGCACCATCTGCTCGGCGTTGCCGTGATCGGCGGTGATCAGGCATTCGCCTCCGACCTTCTCCAGCGCCTCGACCACGCGTGCCACGCACTTGTCGAGGAACTCGACGGCCTGGACGGCGGCGTCGAACTTGCCGGTGTGGCCGACCATGTCACCGTTGGCGTAGTTGCAGACGATGAGGTCGTAGCCGCCGGACTCGATGGCTTCCACCAGCTTGTCGGTGACTTCCCCGGCGCTCATTTCCGGCTTCTCGTCGTAGGTCTTCACGTCCTGCGGGGACGGCACGAGGATGCGCGTCTCGCCGGGATATTCCTCTTCGCGGCCACCGGAGAAGAAGAAGGTGACGTGCGCGTACTTCTCGGTCTCGGCGATGCGCAGCTGGGTCAGGCCACGGTCGGACACGACCTCGCCCAGGGTGTTGTGCAGCTCGGACGGCGGGAAGGCTGCCGGCGCCGGGATGTCAGCGGCGTACTGGGTCATCATCACCAGGCCGTCGTGGGCCAGCTTGGGCGGCGTGCGCTCGAAGCCTGCGAAGTCCGGTTCGACGAAGGCGCGGGTCAGCTCGCGGGCACGGTCGGCGCGGAAGTTCATGAAGATGGCCGCATCGCCTTCCTGCATGGCGACGGAATCGCCGATGCGGGTGGCGGTGACGAATTCATCGGTCTCGTCGCGCTCGTAGGCGGCAGCCAGACCGGCGACGCCGGTGGCGGCTTCATGCTCGGCTTCGCCGTTGGCGATCAGGCGATAGGCCTGCTCGACGCGGTCCCAGCGGTTGTCGCGGTCCAGTGCGAAGTAGCGACCGACCAGCGTGGCGACACGACCGTCTTCCAGGCCCAGGCCCGCGAGGTGCTCATCGGCACGCGCGATGGAGGCCTCGGCGCTCTTGGGCGCGGTGTCACGGCCATCGGTGATGGCGTGGATATAGATGCGCTTGGCGCCCCGCTCGGCGGCCAGGTCAGCCATGGCCAGGGTGTGGTCTTCGTGGGAGTGGACGCCACCCGGAGACAGCAGGCCGATCAGGTGCACGGCCCGCCCGGCCTTGACGGCGGCATCGATGGGCGCGGTCAGGATGTCATTGTCCTTGAGGGCATTCTCACGCACCGCCTTGGTGATGCGCGTGAAGTCCTGATAGACGATGCGACCGGCACCGAGGTTCATGTGGCCGACTTCGGAGTTGCCCATCTGGCCGTCCGGCAGGCCGACGAAGCCACCATCGGTGTGAATCAGTTCGCTGGGATATTCACGACGCAGGCGGTCCATCACCGGCGTGTCGGCGGCGAGGATGGCGTTGTCCTTCTCCTCTTCGCTGTGACCGTAGCCGTCCAGAATGATTAGGGCGACGGGACGCGGACCTTGTGCTTGAGCTGCCATGACTTCCTCGCTGTGATGACGAATGATCTGGGGTGAGCAGGGGCCGGGATGACAGGATGATGCTCGACGGGTGACGCATCATGCAGCTGTCATGTCCTGCGGCCATGCTGTGGCGCCTCCGTGGGGCAGAACCCTCGGCGGAGACGACATGTAGTGATAAAACTACCTGCTCGTTCTGCCCTCTATTAGAGGGGTGGTAAGGTGCCGAGTGCAAGTGCCGCAAGTGTATCGCCGGGATTGGGTTGCGCTATCGGTGGATCGCCCCGGCCCGGCTGAGCTGACAGCAGCCGGCGCAACGCCCGGCTACGCCTTTTTGATGCCATGCAGCGGCATTCATGCTTGGGCCTGTCATGTATAATGCTGGCTCCGTTACCTCAGGTAGCGGTCTATTTCCTTTGCCGCGTACGCGTCGGCATGCACGTCACAGCGGAGTTAGCCCGTCTCATGATCGAACAGCTGCTTCAGTTCGCGCAGAATCATCCCTTGCTGGTCGGCGCCTTCGTCGCCCTGCTGGTCGCCCTCATTGTCATGGAAACCATGCGTGGCAACCATGGCGTCAGCGTCAGCGAGGCCACGCGACTGGTCAATCGCGAAGAGGGTGTCTTCATCGACATCCGCGACAGCAAGGAATTCAAGGCCGGTCATATCGCCGGTGCCGTCAACGTTCCCAGCAGTCAGCTGACCAGCGAGACCACTCCGCTGGCCAAGTACAAGGAACGCCCGGTGATCATCGTCTGCAAGCACGGCCAGACGGCGGGACCGCTGGTGGCGCGCCTCGAGAAGGATGGCTTCAAGCAGGCCGTCAAGCTCAAGGGCGGCATGGGCCAGTGGGAAGCCGACAGCCTGCCGGTCGTGACTCGCTGAGTCGCAGACTCGCGCGTCGCGTGTCTGCCAGCTGTCATTGCCCCGCTGGCTGGGCAAGTTTGCGGGTCTGCTGGAGGCAGGCTCGCAACCAAGAATAAATCTCCGAACCCTCAAGGATATGTCTCATGGCTGAAGAACAGAACGCACAGGCTGCAGCAGGCGCAGAACAGGCTCAGGATCAGCTCCAGTTTGCCCTGCAGCGCATCTACGTGAAGGACGTGTCCTTCGAAGCCCCGAATTCTCCGGCGGTCTTCTCCCAGCCGTTCCAGCCGAAGGTCGCGCTGGAGCTGGATACCGAGCACCAGCAGGTCGGTGAGGAGCTGTTCGAAGTCTCCATCAAGGTCACCGCTCAGGTCACCAATGGCGAAGACAAGACCACTGCCTTCCTGGCGGAAGTCGAGCAGGCTGGCCTGTTCCGTATCGCTGGCCTGTCTGCCGAGCAGCTGGACCACACCCTGGGCGCCTTCTGCCCGAACGTGCTGTTCCCGTATGCGCGTGAAGCCATCGACAACCTGGTCAACCGTGGCAGCTTCCCTCCGCTGATGCTGGCTCCGGTCAACTTCGAGGCCATGTACGCGCAGCGCAAGCAGCGTGAAGCCCAGGGCGCCGCCGAGGCGACCGCTCACTGATCAGTGAGCCGGCCTTGATTGGCCACATGACAGGTACGACCAGCGACGGGCCCCAGTGGCCCGTCGCTGCGTTTTTGGGCGACAATGGCCGCCGCCTTGCCTGCGATGCTGCATCGACTCATCGCGGCCCACTTTCACTGCTTCTTAGTCCGCGAGACCCCGTCCATGGCCATCCGTCTGCACTGCCCCGATCTTGATCTCAATGTCAGCGCTGGGGCGTCCTTCGCGCTCCCCGAGGGGCCTGCACGCCACCTCGGGCTGGTGCTGCGCGCCAAGGTCGGCAGTGAGGCGCAGCTGTTCAATGGCCGTGGGCAGGAGGTGCGCGTGTTGCTGGAGGAGGTGACCCGCAAGGGCGTCAGCGTGCAGGTGATCGAGGCGGTGCCCAATGACCGCGAGGCGCCGCTGGCGGTGCATCTGGGACAGGCGATCTCCAAGGGCGATCGCATGGATTACGCCATCCAGAAGGCCTGTGAGATGGGCGTGGCTGCCATCACGCCACTCTATACCGCGCGGGGCGACGTCAAGCTCAAGGGCGAGCGCGCCGACAAGAAGCTGGCGCACTGGCAGGGCGTGGCGGCCAGCGCCTGCGAGCAATGCGGAAGAAGCGTCGTGCCGGTCGTGCACGCCCCGGTGGCGATGACGCAGTGGCTGGCCGAGCGTGATGAGCCGCTGCGCCTGATTCTGCAGCCGGGCGGTGCCGAGGCGCTGAACGTGGCCGAGGCCGAGGGCGGCGTGACCCGCGCCAGCCTGCTGATCGGCCCGGAAGGCGGCTTCACGCAGGAAGAGGTGGCAGAAGCGGCCGCCGCCGGTTGTGAGGTGCTCGGCCTGGGGCCGCGTATCCTGCGCACCGAGACGGCGCCGGTGGTGGCGCTGACCTTGCTGCAGCAGCGATTTGGTGACCTGCCGCGCTGATCTCCCATCATCTGGCACCCGGGCGGAATTGTTGATCTGCCGGCAACACAGCGTGAGCCGGCAAGGGCGTTTCGCCAGTGGTGAGCAGCACGGCGCTGCTGCATACTTGTCCCATCGCTCCCGCGCCATGGTGTCATGTCGCGACGGGAGTCTCCGTTATCCCCGCTGCCGGCCGCGTTCCGGGCTGGCAGTGTCGTCACAAGGTTGCCTCAATGACTGCTCGCAAGCTCAAGATCGGCGTGGTGATGGACCCGATGTCCAGCGTCGCCTACAAGAAGGACACCACTCTGGCCATGTTGTGGGCCGCCAGCCAGCGTGGCTGGTCGCTGCATTATCTCGAGCAGGAAGACCTCTATCTCGAGAATGGTCGCGCCATGGGCCGGATGCGTGATCTGGAGGTCTACCACGACCCGGACAACTTCTATCAGCTGGGCGAGGTCGTCGCGACTCCGCTGGCCGAGCTTGACGTGATCCTGATGCGCAAGGATCCGCCCGTCGACGAACACTTCCTGAATGCCGTTCACCTGCTGGGCTTTGCCGAGCGGGAAGGCGTGCTGGTGGTCAATCCGACAGCCGCGCTGCAGACCTGCAACGAGAAGCTCTTCGCTCAGCAGTTCCCGCAGTGCATCCCGCCGACCACCGTGTCGGCCAACGACAAGGTGCTGCGCGCCTTCCACGCCGAGCATGGCAACGTGATCTTCAAGCCGCTGGATGGCATGGGTGGCAGTGGCATCTTCCACGTCGCCGAAGACGGCCGCAATCTCGGTTCGGTGATCGAGCAGCTGACGCTGCGGGGCACCCGTCAGATCATGGCCCAGCGTTATGTGCCGGAAATCAGTGCCGGCGATACGCGCATTCTGCTGGTGGATGGCGAGCCGGTGCCGTTCGGCCTGGCGCGCATTCCCAGCGCCGGAGAGACGCGCGGCAACCTGGCGGCTGGCGGACGTGGCGAATCGCGTGAGCTGACCGACCGCGATTACTGGCTGATCGAGCAGGTCAAGCCGGTGGTGAAATCATTGGGGCTGATGTTTGTCGGGCTGGACGTGATCGGCGACTACATCACCGAGATCAACGTCACCAGCCCGACCTGCGTACGCGAGATCGATACCCAGCGCGGCACTGATATCGCCGGTCTGTTGATGGATGCCATCGAAGCGCGTCTGGCGGCGCAGCCGTCCGTCTGATCAACATCGCGGTGAGGTCGGCACCAGTTGGCTGACCCGCGATGGATTCGCAGTAAACGGCAGGGAAGCCGAAGCTGCCAATGAGGTTCCGTGGACAGGGAGTGGGGTATGGCAGCACCCGTCGAATGGTGGGCAGGCAATCATAGCGTCACCGACCCGATCACCTATGTTCCGGTGACGCGGGTGCATCGCCGTGTGGTGGCATGGGGCGCGGCACTGGCCGTCCATGCCGTCATCGGCTGGTGGTTGCTGGGCAGCGGCCTACTGACGCCGCCCGAGGTGCCGCCGATGCCCAAGCCGGTGATGCTCGATGTGACGCTGGTCAGCCAGGCCAGCGCCACTGCCGTCGACTCGCAGGTGGTGGCCGAGCAGGACCAGCAGGCCAGTGGCAGCGGGCGCGAGGCGGCGGTGCAGGCCGGGCCAGTCAATCAGGCGCCACCGCAGCCGGGCGAGCAGAGTGCATCCGAGGCCAGCGAGCCGGCCGTGGCAGAAGCCCAGGCCCCGGCCACGCAGGCGCTGGTACTGCCCGAGCGCATCCCCGAGGTCATCGCGACCCAGCAGGCGTCGTCACAGCAGGTGACGCGTTCCGAACTGCTGCCGGATACGCCGGACAACGAACAGCAGGCCAGCGAGCAGGACGTCCAGCGAATCCAGGCCTCCGGCCAGTCGCGTGAGGTGGTGGGTGACACCGCCTCACGCAAGGCGGCGCGTGCCTCGGCCCGCGCGCGCTATATCAATGACTGGACCGGCACGGTGCAAGCATTCGGCAATCAGCACTATCCGGCGCCTGCTCATCTGAGCGGCGAGCTGCGGATTCGCGCCGTCGTGCTGCCCAGCGGTCAGCTTGAGTTCGCGGAAGTGTTACAATCCTCGGGACATGCTGAACTCGACCAGGCGGCTCTGGATACGGTCTACGGCGCGGCTCCTTATGCGCCCTTTGATGAAAGTCTCAAGGGGATGAGCCAGCTGACCATCACCCGCATCTGGCGATTCGGCCCCGGCAACGATTCTGGCGCGCCCTGACGCCTCGGGAGGACCATGCAAAGTCTGCGAGACTATTTCCTGCTGGCGATGCCGCATCTCGATGATGACAATTTTTCCGGCTCGCTCAGTTACCTCTGTGATCATGATGACAAGGGCACCCTCGGTGTCATCGTCAACAAGCCGATCAAGCTGACCATGCGCGGTCTGTTCGAGCAGCTCGAGATCGCTGCCGACAGCTGTGAACGCCTCGATGAGGTGGTCTATTACGGTGGCCCCGTCCACAAGGACCGCGGCTTCATCCTGCATCGCGGCAAGGCCAGCGAGTGGGATTCCAGCCTGCAGGTGACCGACGAGCTGGCGCTGACCACCTCGTTGGACATCCTGAAGGCGATAGCCGGCAACGAAGGCCCTGATGACTTCATGGTCTGCCTCGGCTGCGCTGGCTGGGAGCCGGACCAGCTCACCAACGAGCTGAAGGAAAACAGCTGGCTGATCGTCGAAGGCGACAGCGGCATCCTCTTCGATGCCGACAGCGAGTCCCGTCTCGAAGCGGCTGCCAGCAAGCTGGGCGTCGACATGAATCTGATGTCGCGGGAGATCGGGCATGGCTGAGCGGCAAGTCAGCCGTACGGCGCTGGCGTTCGATTTCGGCACGCGTCGCATCGGTGTCGCGGTGGGTACCGAGATGCTCGGCACCGCGACGCCTCTGGTGCCGCTGCATGTGCGGGACGGCATTCCGGACTGGAATGTCGTCAATCGCCTGATCGAGGAATGGCAGCCCGACCTGTTCGTGGTCGGCCTGCCGCTCGAGCTGGACGGCAGCGAGACACTGATGTGCAGCCGAGCCCGCAAGTTCGGCAAGCGCCTGTATGGCCGCTACGGCAAGCCGCTGGAAATGTGGGACGAGCGCGGCTCCACCAAGGCGGCCAAGGGCTTGGCGCGCGAGCGCGGCCACCGCGGCAATTATCGCGATGATGGCGTGGACGGCCTCGCCGCTCAGCTGATTCTCGAGAGCTGGTTTGCAAGCCAGCGAGGCGAGGGCGACCTTGTCGGTTACTGAATACTCCACCCGCTTCCTTTCCGGAAGCGGGTTTTTTTTGTCTGTTTGCCGCCATCCGGCAGGGAAGATAGGAAGCGATATCCATGCAAGAGTCTGAGATGCACGAAGAACATGAGGCACTGCCAGAGGTCGAGGCACTGCTCGAGGCCATGACCGAGGAGCTCGAATTGCTATTCGAGCGCCGTGAACTCGATCGTGAACGTCTGATTCCGGTCGGCATTCATACCGGCGGTGTCTGGGTCGCCCAGGCACTGCGTGAGCGGCTGGGGCTGGAAGAGCTCCTCGCGACACTGGATATCGGTTTCTGGCGCGACGACTTCGGCCACAAGGGCCTGCCGGATGGCGGCCAGGGGTCACAGCTGCCGGATATCGAGAATCGCGATCTGCTGCTGGTGGACGATGTGCTGATGAGCGGACGTACCGTGCGCGCGGCGCTCAATGAGCTGTTCGACTATGGCCGTCCGCGCCGCGTGCTGCTGGCCTGCCTGGTAGAGCTGCCGGGACGTGAGCTGCCGGTGCAGCCGGACGCCCTGGGAGCCAACCTGGCGCTGGCGCCCGGCAAGCGCATCAAGCTGGAAGGCCCCGACAACCTGCGCCTGACACTGGTCGATACCGGCGAGGTGACGGCATGAACCTGTTTGATCTCTCGCAGGCCAGCGCGGATGTGCGGGCTGCCTCGCCGGCACAGGTCCAGCTGGATGAGCAGGGCCGGCTGCGTCACTTTCTGGATATCGAAGGCCTGCCGCGCAGCGTGCTGACCGAGATTCTCGACACCGCCGATCACTTCCGTGGCATCGGCGATGCCGAGGTCAAGAAGGTGCCGTTGCTGCGCGGGCGCACGGTGGCCAACCTGTTCTTCGAGAACTCGACCCGCACGCGTGCCACCTTCGAGCTGGCCGCCAAGCGTCTGTCGGCGGATGTGCTCAATCTGGACATCAAGACCTCATCGGCCGCCAAGGGCGAGTCGTTGATGGATACCCTGGTCAATCTCGAGGCCATGCAGGCGGATGCCTTTGTGGTGCGCCATGGCGACTCCGGTGCGGCGCACTTCATCGCCAGCCAGATCACGCCGCATGTGGCGATCATCAATGCCGGTGACGGTCGCCATGCGCACCCGACCCAGGCGATGCTCGACATGCTGACCATCCGCCGCCACAAGGGCGAGTTCGCCAATCTGCGCGTCGCGATCGTTGGTGACATCCTGCATTCACGCGTCGCTCGCTCGCAGATTCAGGCGCTCAATACGCTGGGCGCAGCGGAGGTGCGGGTGGTCGCGCCGCAGACGCTGCTGCCCATCGGGGTCGAGACGCTGGGCTGTCAGGTCTTCACTGAGCTGGCAGCAGGGCTGAAGGATGTTGATGTCGTCATCATGCTGCGCCTGCAGAAGGAGCGAATGGATGGCGCACTGCTGCCCTCGGAATCGGAATACTACCGCCGTTATGGCCTGACCCGCGAAAGCCTGGCACACGCGCACCCTGACGCCGTGGTGATGCATCCGGGGCCGATCAACCGGGGTGTCGAGATCGAATCCGCCGTCGCGGATGGCCCGCGTTCGCTGATACTCGATCAGGTCACCAACGGTATCGCGGTGCGCATGGCGGTGCTGTCGATGGCGGTCTCCGGACAGATGAAGGCGCGCGCCGAGCGCAGGGGTGAACGTTCACGAGGAGCTGGCGCATGAAACGCAGCCTGATCAATGCACGGGTGATCGACCCGACCAACGGCCGCGATGGCCAGTACGACCTGCACCTCGACGGCGGTCGCCTGATCGCGATCGGCGAAGCGCCGGCGGATTTCAGTGCCGAGCAGCGCGATGACCTGGCGGGCAAGCTGGTCACGCCGGCCTTCATCGATCTTGGCGCGCACCTGCGCGACCCGGGTCCGCGCTACAAGGGCAGCCTGGTCAGTGA
This sequence comes from Cobetia sp. 1AS1, assembly GCF_029846435.1. Lineage (NCBI taxonomy): Bacteria > Pseudomonadati > Pseudomonadota > Gammaproteobacteria > Oceanospirillales > Halomonadaceae > Cobetia > Cobetia sp. 1AS1. Next base: position 130,293 of record NZ_JARWKU010000003.1, on the reverse strand, counting down.
GTCAGCTGCCGCACTGGCGGGTGGCTACGCGACCATCCTGCCGCGCCCCGACACCAGCCCGGTGCTCGACAGCGCCTCGCATATTCGCACGCTGCTGGACCGCGCGCGTGATGTGGCGGGGGTGCGTCTTGCGCCGCTGGGGGCACTGACGCAGGGGCTGGAAGGTGATCTGCTCGCCAATATGGCCGCGCTCAAATCCGCAGGCTGTGTGGCGCTGACCAACCTGCGCCAGCCGATACGCGATCTCGGCGTACTGCGCCGTTGTCTGGAGTACGCGCGGACCTTTGATATCACCGTCGTGTTCCAGGCCCAGGAGGCCGCCTTGGCCGGGCAGGGCTGCGCCCATGAGGGCGCCATTGCCTCACGTCTCGGATTGGCCGGCATTCCGGAATCTGCCGAAACGGTCGCCCTGACCCAGTGGCTGCTGTTGATCGAGCAGACCGGCGTACGGGCGCATGTGTCACTGCTCTCCAGTGCACGGGCCGTGGAGCTGGTACGTGATGCCAAGGCCAGAGGGCTGGATATCAGCGCGGATGTGTCGATGGCGCAACTGCACTGGACCGATGAGCAGCTGGAAGGCTTCAACGCCAATTTCCATCTGGAGCCGCCACTGCGCAGCGCGGCAGACCGTGATGCGCTGCGGGCCGGTGTGGTCGATGGCACCATCGACGCCATCGTCAGTGATCATCTGCCCCATGAAGCCGCTGCCAAGAGCGCGCCCTTTGCAGTATCCGAGCCCGGCATGACCAGCCTGGAAACCATGCTGCCGCTGGGACTGGCGCTGGTGAAGGCCGAGCTGCTCAGCCTGCCTCGCCTGATCGAGACATTGACGTTCAGTGCCAGACGCTTCGGACTCAAGGGTGGCATGCTGGAAGTGGGCGAGTACTGTGATCTGGCGGTGATCGATATGGCGCATGAATGGCGTGTCTCAAGCGAGACGCTGGTCAGTGCCGGCCATAACACGCCGCTGCTTGGCATGCTGTTGAACGGTCGCGTCGAAGAGGTGCTGCTGGGTGATTCCTGCTACGCCTAAGCAGTGTTTCACGTGGAACATGATGCTTGAGATATTTGGCTAAAGCGCGCCAACAGACTGATAGCCAAGCGATTTTTTGAATGACGTATGGAGAGAATTGGCTGCTTTTTCGTAAAGCAGCCAATTTCTTTACCAGCCTATGCCGCAGACTGACATCGCTGGGCTGCGCTCTTTGCTGCCGGCAGATGTTTCACGTGGAACAATGGCTTCAGGAGCGATTTGCGAGAGCCCATTGGCCACAGCGCCTTAAAGCGGCTGTGGCAATAGCGAGCAAGGCGGCTGGCCAGGCTGATCTGGCATGTAGAAAAAGAGATTTGAACAACAAGGAGAGAAAACCATGCCGATGATTCGTGCGGAATTTCTGACGGGCAAGACACAGGAACAGAAGCGGGAGCTGGTGGAGGCGTTGACGCGCGAGACGGCTCGCGTATTGGGCGTGCGTGAGCAGTCCGTCTGGGTGGTGCTGCAGGAAGTGGAGCCGGAAAACTGGGCCGTCGCTGGCACGCCATTGTCAGAGCGCTGAGAGAAGAAGTTTCAACTGGGCACTTGTTCTCAACTATCTGATTCAAAGGGTGTTTTACGAGGTATCAAGATGTTCCACGTGAAACATGCCCTTGGTCTTGGTCCGGCATTGCCAGTCTATGGAAAACCGGCTGAGGCATGACAGAGGCATGACAGAGGGGCGTGGGACGCAAGGCACGGGACGAGCAACACGCTTGGTAATCCGGAACAAAAAACGCCGCAGCCATTTCTGGCTGCGGCGTTTTCATTTGCCTGCCCTCTGCTCCACGGCCATGAAGCAGAACGCGGACTCAGTTCTCGAAATCAGCTTCCGAGTAGAGGGTCCGGATACGCAGGGTATGGTCGACGGTCTTGAGCGCTTCGAGCGCTTTCTTGCCGTAGGCCTTGTCGACATCGATGACCACATAGCCGACCGTGTTGTTGGTCTGCAGGTACTGGCCAGAGATGTTGATGCCTTCCTCGGACAGCACCTGGTTGATGCGTGACAGCACGCCCGGGACGTTGTCGTGGATATGCAGCAGACGGTGCTTTTCCGGGTGCGCCGGCAGGGCGACTTCCGGGAAGTTGACCGAGCCGATGGTGGTGCCGTTGTCGGAGTAGGTCACCAGCTTCTCGGCGACTTCGACACCGATGTTTTCCTGGGCTTCCATGGTGGAGCCACCGACGTGCGGCGTCAGGATGACATTGTCGAACTCGCGCAGCGGAGACACGAACTCTTCGCCGTTGCCTTTCGGCTCTACCGGGAAGACGTCGATGGCGGCGCCCAGCAGCTTGCCGCTGGAGAGGGCTTCGGCCAGGTCTTCGATGACGACGGTGGTGCCGCGTGCCGCATTGATGAAGACGCTGTTCTGCTTCATCAGCGCGAACTGCTGCTTGCCCATCATCCACTTGGTGGAGGGGATTTCCGGCACATGCAGCGTGACGATGTCAGCGCGCGCCAGCAGCTCTTCCAGGCTTGCCACCTGACGGGCATTGCCCATGCCGAGCTTGGTGACGGCATCGTAGTAGATGACGTCCAGGCCCAGGGATTCGCTGAGCACGGACAGCTGGGAACCGATGCTGCCGTAGCCCACGATGCCCAGCGTCTTGCCGCGGACTTCATGGCTGTTCTTGGCGGATTTCATCCACTGGCCACGATGTGCCTTGGCGCTCTTCTCCGGCACGCCGCGCATCAGCATGATGGCTTCGGCCAGTACCAGCTCGGCGACCGAGCGAGTGTTGGAGTAGGGCGCGTTGAACACGGGGATGCCGCGCTTCAGTGCGGCTTCCAGGTCGACCTGGTTGGTGCCGATGCAGAAGCAGCCGATGGCGGTGAGCTTCTCGGCAGCGGAGATCACGCGCTCGTTGAGCTGAGTGCGGGAACGAATGCCGATGAAGTGCACATCGCGGATCTTCTCGATCAGTTCTTCCTCGGCCAGCGAGGTCTGAAGCAGTTCGATGTTGGTGTAACCCGCGTTGAGGAAATTATCCACGGCGGATTGGTGGACACCCTCGAGCAATAGAATCTTGATCTTGCTCTTGTCCAGGGACGTCTTGGCCATTGTCGGATCAACCCTCTCGCCGGTCATGCCGGCGTTTCTGTTCGTTTGGTCTTTTTCATGACCTGCTGGCGTGTCACACCTCAAGAAAATGCCAGAGAAACAGCGGGGCGTGCTGTCAACAGGGGAGCAAAGAATATCACAGCCGACGGGGCCTCCGGATGAAATGTCCGCGTGCCGGGCATGAAAAATTCACAGCACAGCCGTTTGATGTGACTCTTCCTCCGTGCGCAGGGGGTGGGCAGCGTCGTGAAGCCCTTCGGGTTATACTGGCGCTCCATACAGAGACACCGGGCCCGCCCGGTCGGATGAGCGAGAGCACCCATGGCCGAAAAGGAAGTGCCACAGGATTTCGCCGCCACCCTGGCCCGTCTTGAAGGGTTGGTGACGCGGCTCGAAGCTGGCGACATGTCGCTGGAAGCGTCACTGGGCGCTTTTGAAGAGGGCGTGAGTCTGGCGCGCGAGGCGCAGCAGCGGCTCGATAGTGCCGAGTTGCGCCTGCAGGCATTGGTGGAAGGCCCGGAGGGGGCGCTGACACCCACGGCGTTTACGGCGCCCGATGCCGCAGACAGCATGGCGGGTGAAGCGGACGAGGAGAAGGACTGGTGATGTCAGGTGGATTGAATACGCAAGTCACGCCGACTGCATCGCAGGCCAGCGAGCTGATCCGCTCGGGACAGGCGCGCAGTGAGGCCGTGCTTGAGGCGTTGTTGACTCCCGGCAGTGCGGCGGTGAGTGAGCGTCTCGAGGACGCCATGCGCTACAGCGTGCTGGGTGGCGGCAAGCGTCTGCGCCCCGTGCTGCTGTATGCGGTGGGTCGTGCCCTAGGCTGCGATGAAGAGGCCGCTGACCGCGCTGCGCTGGACGCGGCGGCAGCGGCGCTCGAATTGGTGCATGCCTATTCGCTGGTCCATGATGACCTGCCGGCCATGGACGATGACGACCTGCGGCGTGGCCGTCCCACCGTGCATCGCGCCTTCGATGAGGCGACCGCCATACTCGCGGGCGATGCCCTGTTGACGCTCTCCTTCGAAGTGATGGCGACGACCGGCCATGTACGGACGCCTGCCCTGGTGCGTACCCTGGCCGAGGCCTCCGGGCGGCGCGGGATGGTGGCCGGTCAGGCGCTGGATCTCGAGGCGGTCGGGCAGTTCCGCGAGGTAGAGGCGCTGTCACGCATGCATGCCTACAAGACCGGCGCGCTGATTCGCGCTGCGGTCCGTCTGGGCGGATTGGTGGCAGTCGACGAGCAGGATTCGCGTCTTGCTGCCCTGGAGCGCTACGCTTCGGCTATCGGCCTGGCCTTCCAGATCCAGGATGACATCCTGGACGTGACGGGCGACACCGCAACGCTTGGCAAGACGGCCGGTGCTGACGCTGCACGCGACAAGCCGACCTATCCCTCGCTGCTTGGACTCGAAGGTGCTCAAGAGCGAGCAGGTCAGCTACTGCAAGAGGCCCTGGATGCCCTGGCACCGTTGGGAGAGGCCGCAGAGCCACTCGCGGTGCTGGCGCGCTACATGATCGAGCGAGACCACTGATTCCTGACGCCTATGAAGCTGTTTGACGAGATACCTCAGGCGCGCCCCGCGACGCCACTGCTCGATGCGGTCGAGACACCTCAAGCGCTGCGCGCCATGAGCGCGGCACAGCTGCGCCAATTGGCTGACGAACTGCGCGCCTACCTGCTGTACAGCGTCGGCTGTACCGGCGGGCACTTCGGTGCCGGGCTCGGTGTGGTCGAGCTGACCGTGGCCCTCCACCATGCGCTGGAAACGCCCCATGACCGTCTGGTGTGGGACGTGGGTCATCAGGCCTATCCGCACAAGATTCTGACCGGCCGTCGTGAAGCCATGTACAGCATGCGCCAGTACAACGGCCTGTCTGCCTTCCCCAAGCGTGCCGAGAGCGAGTTCGACACCTTCGGGGTGGGCCATTCCAGCACCTCGATCAGTGCGGCGCTGGGCATGGCGCTCGGCGCCCGCACGGCGGGTGAGTCACGGCGCGCCTGTGCGGTGATCGGCGATGGCGCCCTGACGGCTGGCATGGCGTTCGAGGCACTGGCGCATGCCGGGCACGTAAAGGCCAATATGCTGGTCGTGCTCAACGACAACGAGATGTCGATCTCCGAGAACGTCGGCGGCCTGGCAAGCTATCTTGCACGTATTCTGGCCAGCAAGCCGTATACCCAGATGCGCGCCAACGGCAAGCGACTGCTGTCGCCCTTGCCGGGTGCGCTGGAGCTTGCCAAGCGTACCGAAGAGCACATGAAGGGCTTCATCAGCCCGGCGACGCTGTTCGAGGAGATGGGCTTCAACTACATCGGCCCCATCGACGGCCATGACCTGCCGGCGCTGGTGCAGACGTTGCGCAACATGCGTGATCTGGATGGCCCGCAGTTCCTGCATGTGGTGACGCGCAAGGGCAAGGGCTTCCTGCCGGCGGAGCGTGACCCGATCGGTTATCACGCCATCACCAAGCTCGAGAAGGCCGCGCCTCAGGCAGCCGAGCAGGCACCTGCCGTCACCGACGCACCGGCTCCCAAGCCGCAGAAATACTGCAGCGTCTTCGGCAACTGGCTGTGTGACGCCGCCGCCGCGGATGCGCGCGTCATCGGCATCACGCCGGCCATGCGGGAAGGCTCGGATCTGGTGCGTTTCTCGAAGGAATATCCTGATCGCTACTACGATGTCGCCATCGCGGAGCAGCACGCGGTGACAGTGGCAGCGGGCATGGCCTGTGAGGGCATGAAGCCGGTGGTGGCGATCTATTCCACCTTCCTGCAGCGTGGCTATGATCAGCTGATTCACGATGTCGCGGTGCAGAAACTGGACGTGACCTTTGCCATCGACCGTGCCGGTCTGGTCGGCGAAGACGGCCCGACGCATCACGGTAGCCTGGACATGTCGTTCCTGCGCTGCGTGCCGGAGCTGGTGCTGATGGCGCCGGCCGATGAAGCCGAGTGCCGTGGCATGCTGAGTGCGGCACTGGCCCACTCCGGGCCTGCCGCAGTGCGCTATCCGCGCGGTACCGGGCCGGGGGTGGCCACCGATGCCGACCTGACGCCCATGGTCATCGGTCAGGGGGAATATCGTCGTCGTATCAGTGGCAGCCCCGAGGTGCGTGTCGCCATCGTCGCCGTGGGCAGCATGAACACGCCGGTGGCCGAGGTCGCCGAGGCGCTGGACGCGACCCACTTCAACCTGCGCTCCATCAAGCCGCTGGACCGCGAGGCATTGCTCGAGATCGCCGCGGAGCACGACCTGGTCGTGACCGTCGAAGAGAATGCCATCGCGGGTGGCGCGGGAGCCGGCGTGGCCGAGCTCTACCTGAACGCGGGACTGGCTCAACCCATGTTGCTGCTGGGGCTGCCGGATGGCTTCGTAGAGCATGGCAAGCCGGTCGAGCTGCTGCGTGATTGCGGTCTGGATGCCGCCGGCATCCGCGCCAGTATCGAGACTCGCCTCGGTAGCTGATCCTGGTGACATGCAACACCGAAACGCCTGTGGATGACTCGAGAGTTCGAGTTGTCCACAGGCGTTTTTCGTTGCGTGACTGCCTGCGGCGAGACGGCGAAGGATGCATGGAAACTCCGCGACTTCCCGCCCATGCTGGATGACCATCAAGCCCTCTGCTCAAGCAGCCAGGGCCTGGCTGGCGCGAAAGCCGTCACCTGCGCCAGTCACCACCGCAACGCCACGGAGTGCGCCCGACCATGTTGACTCTCTACAGCTATCCGAATTCCCGCTCGCTGCGGGTCGCCTGGACGCTCGAGGAACTGGGGCTCGATTACCGGATTCATAGTCTGGATCTGAAGGCCGGTGAGGGGCACAGCCCTGAATACCTGGCCATTCATCCCGATGGCAAGGCGCCAGCCCTGGTGGATAGTGAGCTGGCCCTGTTCGAGTCCAGTGCCATCTGTCGCTACCTGGCGGCGCGAGAAGGGCGCCTGCTGCCACAATCGCTGGCCGGGCAGGCACAGATGGATCAATGGCTCAGTTTCCTGACCACCGAGCTTGAGCAGCCGCTGTGGACATTGGCCAAGCACACCTTCGCGCTGCCGGAGGACCAGCGCTGTGATGCCATCAAGCAGACAGCCCAATGGGAATTCCAGCGTGCTCTCAAGGCACTTCAGCGCCGCTTCGGTGGCCAGGGCTGGCTGGTGGCCGATGAATTCAGTGTCGCCGATATCTTCCTCGCCCAGACCCTCAGCTGGGCGCAGATGGCCGGGCAACCTCTGCCGGCCGTGCTTGAGCAGTGGGGCGAAGAGGTGCGGGCGCGTCCTGCCTGCGAGCGGGCCCGCCAGCGCGAGCAACAGGCCGCCGAGGAGCGTCAGCAACACTGAGCCCTGTTGCCGGAACCGTCATCGAACGCCGTCACAGGCCAAGCTGACGGGCTGATCTGTCCTGCATGTTCTGCAATGAAGCCATGAGAGCGCTCTGAGAGCGCGCACACGCCATGAGGCGCCATCCTGATATCAGGGTGGCGCCTTTTGCGTTTCTGGGCCTCAGAGACGCTTGCAGGGCGCCTGACGAGGTTGAGAGGTCGCCTTGCTCGTTCAGCGGCGTCAACTGTCTGGGGCGGGTCCCAGGCTGCTGGTGGCGGGCTGACTCAGGTCGGTTAGAGGCAGGCCAGTTCGAGACAGGTCAGTTCGAGGCAGGGCAGCGCGAGGCAGGCCCTCGATCGAGGGCGGGTTTCAGGCATCCGGTGGTGAATGATGCGCTGTTGAATCTTTTGCGTATCTATTAATGATTCGGTAATTGGTTGTTTTCGTCATGGTGGTCAAGTGTTGATCGTGATGAGGTCGAGGGCAGCACTCATGCGATGTGAGTGGCGACATATCCGATGGAAATCATGGGGTTGAGAGGTTTATTAGATTTTCATGACATGATATTGATCAAATCAAGAGCGATGATCGCATCTTGCCTATTTTGCGCATCACTCAATGATTCGGTATATGGTTTATTGCGGATCTTTTTGATAAGATGTTGATGAAAACCTCAATGGGAATAACAACTTATGTGGATCTGGCAGCAGCCTGACTGGCCACGGGGGCGATTGGAGGTCATGCCCTTGATGGGGCAGTTGGCGGCGACCCAGGCGGTGATGTCGCCACTGGTCGCTCAGGGACAGAATCTCTATCCCCGACAACGCCTGCGTCTCGAGGCGACGCTCCTCAGCGAAGAGATGGAAGCCAGTGCCCAGCTGTCCGGCGTGGTGCTCGGGCGGGCGGCGTTGCGTGATGCGCTGTATCAGGCGCTGGGGCTGGAGTCCGGCCATCAGGAGTCACCGCGCGGGCCGGCGCCTGGCGTCGACGTCTTCGTGGATGTGACGCTGGAAGTCGTGCGCACGGCATTTCAGCCGCTGACCCGCCAACAGGTACTCGAGTGGCATCGGCGTCTGGGGCCTTTCCTGCCGCGCAGCAGTGGTCAGCCACTCGGTACATGGCGTGAGGCGCGCTACGAAGCGGTCAGCGGTCGTTACGGTCTCAAGCGCTTGCGTTATCGCGCTCCGGCGGAGAACCCCGATGCGCTGGACCGGGAGCTGGATGTCTTCTGGCAGCGTCTGGCGACGGAAGAACCGGATGTGGATAACTCAGGGGTGTTGAATGCCCTGCAGCTGCATGCGCACTGGCAGGCGCTCGCACCGCTGGCCTTGGGCAATGGCTTGATCGGGCGCTTGCTGCTGATGCGCTGGCTGACACGAATCGATGCCCTGGCCGCGTTGCAGCAGCAGGGCGAGTTTGTCGGCAAGGTCGCCGAGCGCTGGGAGCCGGAAGCGCTGGAGCAACTCTGCTGGCGCCGCCAGGCGCTGTTCTCGGTGGTGCTCGAGCATCAGGATGAATTGCGCGAGCTGGAGCAGCGTTATCTCGGCAAGCCCCAGACCTCGGCCAGCGGCCATCCGCTGCCGCCGCAACTGGACCGCGCGCTCAATGGTGAGGTGGAGGATGCAGCGCCCGGTGACATGAATGTCTGGGCCGAGTGGTGGCTTTTGCGACTGCGCGACGCCGGTCGTCGGACGGCCTTCCATTACCAGCGCGTCCAGCGCGCCGAGCGACTGTGGCTGGAGCACGCGCGTACGCCGCTGAATGCCCGCCAGCGCGAGCTGGTACTGACATTGTTGGAGCGAGACGACGAAGAGGGCGTGGGGCGCGCCGAATACCGTGCCCTGGTCGATACCTCCGACCCTACCGCCGCCCGCGATCTCGCCGACCTGACCGCCAAGCAGGTACTGGAAAGCTACGGTGTCGGGCGCGGTACCCGGTATCGCTTGCCGGTCTTTGCCCCTCAGGAAGACAGCCCCGCAGGAAGATAGCGCCACAGGGAAATAGCTCTTCAAGAAAACAGCCCTGTGAGGGGCGGCGAGCCCTGAAGCGTAAAAAAAATCGCGAAAAAAAGCGGGAAGGGTCATGACGACCCTTCCCGCTTTTTTGAGGTGGCTTGCCCGTGTTCTCAGTGCCGTGTTCTCAGTGCCGTGTTCTCAAGCCGGTGTACTCAAGAGCGCCGGCCAGCGTGGCGGCCCCGATCACGTCATACGGAATACGGCAGCACTGCGGTATAGATGGCGAAGAAGTGGCAGGTACTGCCGCCAAGCACGAACAGGTGCCAGATGGCGTGGTGATAGCGCAGGCGCGTCATCAGAAAGAAGATCACGCCCAGGGTATAGGTGATGCCACCGGCGACCAGCAGGATGAGCCCTGTCTCGGAGAGCTTCTCGACCAGCATCGGCGAGGCGAACACGATCAACCAGCCCATCAGCAGATAGACGCTCACGCGCAGGGCGCTGAAGCGTTCAGGCCAGCGCAGCTTGAGGAAGATGCCACCCAGTGCGAGCGACCAGATGATGGCGAACAGCGTCCAGCCGGTCGGGCCGCGAAGATTGACCAGCAGGAAGGGTGTATAGGTGCCGGCGATCAGCAGATAGATGGCGCAGTGATCCAGCAGCTGGAAGGCATATTTCAGGCGTGGGTGACGAATACCGTGATAGAGCGTCGAGGCCGCATACAGCACCACCAGGGTCAGGCCGTAGAGGCTGACGCTGACTATCTTCCAGGGGTCGACTTCGGCAGCGAGGCTGGCCATCACGATCAGCACGATCATGCCGACGAGACCCATGACGGCGCCGATGCCGTGGCTGGCGCTGTGCAGCCATTCCTCCAGCCGGGTATAGAGAGCAGGCGTCGCGGAGGTGTCGCGTGAATCTGCGTCATCGGCAGGCGATGCGCTGGAAGAGGGCGATGCCTGAGGAGGTGTCGAGGCGGGCCGTGTTGACGAAGGCTGTGATGACTGAGGTTGCGATGAAGAAGGCTGTGATGATGCAGCCGCTGAGTCTTTGCGCATGGCGATGTCTCCGGCGCGGGTTCGACTCCAGCCTACTCTCTGGCGGGTGACGTCGTCATGTCACGCTCGCTGCGCCAGCCAGTCAATTTGCCTATATAAGGAAGGGGGAACCCATCAGGCTCCCCCTGCGCGCGGCTACTCGCTGCGCTCGATATCCACGTCGCTTGCCTGGGTGAAATCATCCAGTGCCATCATGTGGCCCAGCTTGCCCGCCTTGGTCGAGAGATAGTGCTCGTTGTGCGGATTCAGGCCGGTGGTGATCGGCTGGCGCTCACTGATGGTGACACCATCACGCGTCAGGGCATCGACCTTGCGCGGGTTGTTGGTCATCAGCTTGAGAGTGCTGACGCCGAGATGCTCCAGCATCGGCACACAGATATCGTAGCGGCGCATGTCAGCCCCGAAGCCGAGGCGCTCATTGGCTTCGACGGTATCGGCGCCGCCATCCTGCAGCTCATAGGCGCGAATCTTGTTGAGCAGACCGATGCCGCGGCCTTCCTGACGCAGATAGAGCAGCACGCCGCGACCTTCGGCGGCAATGCGCTTGAGCGCTTCCTGCAGCTGATAGCCGCAGTCACAGCGCATCGAGAAGAGGGCGTCGCCGGTCAGGCACTCGGAATGCACGCGGCCCAGCACCGGCGCGCCGTCATCGATGTCGCCCAGGGTCAGGGCGATGTGGTCCTTGCCGGTGGTCTCATCCTCGAAACCGTGCATGGTGAAGGTCGCCCAGGGCGTTGGCAGCCGCGAGGCGGCGATGAATCGAATGGTCACTGTTCACCTCGAACGCCCGGACAATCGCCGGGCTGAAAAAGCGCGGGCATGCGGTGGTCCGGCAATGTCTCGATGAGTCGCTCGAGATACCGGCGGCCAGCATGCAGTCATGTGGCGAGTTTACCAGTCTGTGGCCGATGACTCATCGCTCTGTATGGAAAAGCGTTGTTGCCGCCACCACCACAATGGCCGGATGACGCCAGCAAAGGAACTATAAAGGCGGGGCGATTTGCCAATGCATTTGTTGCATCACCACGATGGGCGGGATTTTTCTCAGGCTCTGATAGAATGCCGAGACATTCCCCGAGCTGATGTGTGATTCCGATGACCTTGAAGAATGATCGCTTCCTGCGCGCGCTGGCCCGTCAGCCGGTCGACCGTACTCCCGTCTGGATGATGCGCCAGGCTGGCCGCTATCTGCCGGAATATCGCGAAGTCCGCGGTCAGGCCGGTGGCTTCATGGACCTGTGCATGGACACCGCGCGTGCCTGCGAGGTGACGCTGCAGCCGCTGGAGCGCTTCCCGCTGGATGCCGCCATCCTGTTCTCCGACATCCTGACCATCCCGGATGCCATGGGGCTGGGCCTTTACTTCGAGACTGGCGAAGGCCCGAAATTCCGCAAGACAGTGCGGACTGCCGAGGAAATCGCGGCGCTGAGCGTGCCGAATGTCGAGCGTGATCTCGATTACGTCATGCGTGCCGTGTCCACCATCCGCCGTGAGCTGAACGGCCGCGTGCCGCTGATCGGTTTCTCCGGCAGCCCGTGGACACTGGCCACCTATATGGTCGAGGGCGGTTCCAGCAAGGACTTCCGTCATGTGAAAGGCCTGATGTATTCCAATCCGGAAGCCATGCATCAGTTGCTCGACACCCTGGCGCAGGCCGTCACCGACTACCTGAACGCCCAGATTGCCGCGGGTGCTCAGGCGGTGCAGATCTTCGATACCTGGGGCGGCACCCTGTCCACGCCGGCCTACCTCGAGTTCTCGCTGCGCTACATGGAGCAGATCGTCGCTGGCCTCAAGCCGGACAGCGAAGGCAACCGTGTGCCGGTGATCCTGTTCACCAAGAATGGTGGCCAGTGGCTCGAACACATCGCCGCCACTGGCTGTGATGCCGTCGGCCTCGACTGGACCACCGAGATGTCCAATGCGCGTGAGCGTGTCGGCCATCGTGTGGCCCTGCAGGGCAACCTGGACCCGAATGCGCTGTTCGGTACGCCGGCAGCCATTCGCGCCGAAGTCGGGCGTATCCTCGACAGCTACGGCCAGGGCCCGGGCCACATCTTCAACCTCGGTCACGGCATCAGCCAGTTTACCGACCCGGGCAACGTCAATGCCCTGATGGACGCGCTGCACGAGCTGAGCCCGGCCTACCATCAGGATGACGCCGCCAATGCGACACCGGTCGCCCGCGGCTGATGGGAGAGCCCTTCATGGTCTTCTCTGTTGCCCCCCCTGTTGCTGCCTATAGAAGGTGGCAAGCAGCAGGGCAGCAAGCAGAAGGGCGCCGGGCTGTGTGCCCAGCGCCATGGCAGGCCGGGCACCGCGCTGGCCGCAAAGCGGGGGTGTCAGCATGACGCCGGTCGAGCAGCGTCTCATCCCGCGCCGCGGTTGGGCATTCGTGGCTCTGCTGTGCCTGTTGCTGATCCTGTTCGGCACGCTCTCCCCGGGCGTGCCGCACCCGGAGCAGACCTTCCCCTGGGACAAGCTGCAGCATTTCTCCGCCTTCGCGTTGCTGGCGCTGACGACACGGCTGGCGGGCTTGACCAGCTTGATCATCCTGCCGGTCCTGCTGCTGCTGGGCGTCGCCATCGAATGTCTGCAGCTGGCGATTCCCTATCGCGGCGCTGAGGTGCTGGATGCACTGGCGGACCTCGCCGGCATCCTCATCGGGCTGGGAGTGTTCCAGTGCGTCCGACTGATTCTGCATCTGATCCGCCTCGGGCCGGCCTCTCGCTGAGCCTCTCCTCCGGGCCGCGTGTCATCGATACGCGGCCTGTCTGAAATTGTCATGCATCAACACTTTCCACTCCGGCCGTCTTTGGCTATGGTGCAGCGCCTGCGCCATGTTGGCGCTTGCCCGGCATGTCGCGTATCAAGACATCACGCCGCATGGTCGTCATGCGGGCCGTGAACTGCCGGCCTGACGCTGGCGCAGTGCTGATTGGCGCAATTTTCGATGGCCATCGTGCCGTCTCTATCCATACCTTGATATCCCGTCTGTGATATCCAATGCGAGGGTCCCCCATGACCGAACGTCTCGATGGCTCCTGGTTTACCGAAATCTTCGATCGCCACGGCAGCGCCTTCTCGCTCAAGGTCAGCCACAAGCTGCATGACGAGCAGACCCCTTATCAGCACCTCGAAGTCTATGCCACCGAGACCTACGGCAACCTGATGGTGCTGGACGGCTGCGTGATGCTGACTGACCGTGACAACTTCCTCTATCACGAGATGATGTCGCACCCGGCGCTGTTCGCTCATGCAGACCCCAAGCGTGTCGTCATCATCGGCGGTGGCGATTGCGGCACCCTGCGTGAGGTGCTCAAGCACCCGGGCGTGGAGAAGGTCACCCAGATCGATATCGATCCGGCGGTCACGCGTGCCTCCGAGCAATTCTTCCCGGCGCTGGTCGAGTCCAATGACGACCCGCGTGCCGAGCTGCTGTTCGAGGATGGCGTCAAGTGGGTCGACAACTGCCCGGACGAGAGTATCGATGTGCTGATCGTCGATTCCACCGACCCGGTCGGCCCGGCGGAAGGTCTGTTCAAGACCGACTTCCTCAAGCGCTGCCATCGTATCCTCAAGCAGGGTGGCCTGATGGTGCAGCAGAGCGAGTCCCCGCTCTATCATACCGATTCCATCATCAAGGACCTGCGCAACGACATGGGCGAAGCGGGCTTTGATAGCGTCGCGACCCTGCCGTTCCCGCAGCCGGTGTATCCGTCCGGCTGGTGGAGCTGCACCCTGGCGGGCAAAGGATGTGACGTGAAGTCCTTCCGCGAGGAAGATGCCGCTGCCGCCACCTTCGCGCGTGACTTCTATACCGTCGAAGGCCATCGCGCTGCCCTGGTGCTGCCGCCCTTCATGCAGCGCCTGCTGGAGAAGTGATCCGCATGCACCTTGCGGTGGCAAGGGAGTCCCATCAGGCACGAAAACGTGCCTGATGGGATGAACAAGCGTTGAGTCAGTAAGACCGAGACATTGGTCGCAATCTGCCACTCGCGCCACATCGCTGCTCCGCCAACGGCCGTTTCGCAATGAAACGGCCGTTTTTATTTTGCACCGATATGAGGCGAACTGGTCTCGCCATGAGCCTAACTGCGCGGCAATCGCGCGGAATGATCCGCCGCCCCACCCCGAGGCTTTGGCCTATATCACTGGGTTTTAGCGCTTTTTTCAGCGTTGAACGCAGCGGATCACGCGATAGGCGGAAATTGGAACGCGGCTTGCTATTGTCGATAGGTGCCATGCAATGCATTGCACCACTTCTGACTCGAGGCTGATCGAGCGGACTCCAGACTTTCGCGAGGGAATCACGATGCATAACAACAAGAAGCCACTGCTGATCGCTAGCGCCGCTGTCCTGGCCGCCTCCATGGCGACAGGCGCCAGTGCCGCGACCCTGGATAGCGTCAAGGAAAAGGGCTTTGTCCAGTGTGGCGTCAGCACCGGCTTGCCGGGCTTCTCGGCACCGGATGACGCCGGTAACTGGCAGGGCCTCGATGTCGATGTCTGCCGCGGCGTCGCGGCAGCCGTGCTGGGCGATGCCAGCAAGGTGCGCTATGTACCGCTGACGGCCAAGGAGCGTTTCACCGCGCTGCAGTCCGGCGAGATTGATGTCCTGTCCCGCAACACCACCTGGACGGCGACCCGTGACACCTCACTGGGCCTCAACTTCGCTGGCGTGAACTATTACGACGGCCAGGGCTTCATGGTCAGCAAGGACCTGGGCGTCTCCAGTGCCAAGGAGCTGGACGGGGCAGCCGTCTGCATCCAGTCCGGTACCACCACCGAGCTCAACCTGGCGGACTATTTCCGCCTGAACGACATGTCCTTCGAGCCGGTCGTCTTCGATACCTCTGACCAGACCGTCAAGGGCTTCGAAGCCGGTCGTTGTGACGTCCTGACCTCCGACCAATCCCAGCTCTACGCGCTGCGTATCAAGCTCTCCGATCCGGCGTCCGCGATGGTGCTGCCGGAAGTCATCTCCAAGGAACCGCTGGGCCCCGTCGTCCGTCAGGGTGATGACCAGTGGTTCAACATCGTCAAATGGACCCTGTTCGCCCAGATCAACGCCGAAGAGATGGGGCTGAGCTCCGACAACATCGAAGAGAAGAAGTCGGACACCAACCCGAACGTCGCGCGCCTGGTCGGTGCTGATGGCAACTACGGGGAAGCCATGGGGCTGCCGGCTGACTGGGCCTACCAGGTCATCAAGCAGGTCGGTAACTACGGCCAGATGTTCGAGCGCAACGTCGGTACCGGCTCCGCACTGGGTATCGAGCGCGGCTTGAACGCACTGTGGACCGATGGCGGCGTCCAGTACGCCCCGCCGGTTCGCTGATGCGCGGGCTCGCCCTGTACTGCGGGTGGGCCTTGCCCTCATGACAGGCTGAGCAAGGACGCTGGCCAGGGGAAGTGAGCGTCTTGCTCCACTTCCTCTGGCCAGCGTCATGTGGGCCCCGGTTAATGAGCCCCAGCCTGTACCTCGTGACCCATTCATCGAGTGCCGAGAGATAACTGATCTGCCGTTCGATAGGACGGCAGGCGGAAGTCGCATAGCTTTCCGGCGGAGATTGCCTGTATGACACAACCTGCTTCTCGCCCGCCGGCCACGGTCAAGCCGCCATTCTGGCGTGACCCGGCCAAGCGGGCACTGATCTTCCAGCTATTGATGCTGGCAGGCGTGTTCGGTGTGTTGGCGATCATCGTCAGCAATACCCTGACCAACCTCGAAAGCCGTGGCATCACCACCGGCTTTGCCTTTCTGGACAACACCGCAGGCTTTGGCATCCTGCAGAGCCTGATCGACTATTCCGAGCAATCCACCTATGGCGATACCTTCATCGTCGGCCTGCTCAATACCTTGTTGATATCCGCACTGGGTGTCATCGCCGCGACCGTGATCGGCTTCGTTATGGGGGTCGCGCGTCTGTCCCCCAACTGGCTGATCTCTCGGCTGGCGGCGGTCTATATCGAAGTCTTCCGCAACATCCCGCTGCTGCTGCAGATCTTCTTCTGGTATTTCGCCGTCCTGAGAACCCTGCCAAGTCCGCGTGGCTCGCTGTCGCTGGGCGAGGCGTTCTTCCTCAACGTGCGCGGTCTGTTCGTGCCGGCCCCCATCACCTCCAGCGGTTTCTCGGTGGTGATTGCCGTGTTCGTGCTGGCCGTCGTCGCCAGCGGCATCTTCAGCTACTGGAACCGTCAGCGTCAGGCGCGTACCGGGCAGCGCCTGCCGGCGGGCTGGATCTCGCTCGGTCTGATCATCGTGGCGCCACTGCTGGCCTACTTCGCGATGGGCATGCCGCTGAGCTGGGAACTGCCGGAACTCAAGGGCTTCAACTTCCGTGGCGGCATCACGGTCGTCCCCGAGTTCCTCGCCCTGTGGGTCGCGCTGTCGGTCTATACCGCAGCCTTCATCGCCGAGATCGTGCGTTCCGGTATCGAAGCGGTACCGCACGGCCAGACCGAAGCGTCACGGGCGCTGTCGCTGTCCGGTGGCATGACACTGCGTCTGGTGGTGGTGCCGCAGGCGCTGCGCGTCATCATCCCGCCGCTGACCAGCCAGTATCTGAACCTGATCAAGAACTCGTCGCTGGCCACGGCCATCGGCTATCCCGATCTGGTCTCGGTCTTCGCGGGTACCACGCTCAACCAGACCGGTCAGGCCATCGAGGTGATCGCCATGACGATGCTGGTCTATCTGACCATCAGTCTGCTGGTCTCCATGTTCATGAACTGGTTCAACGCCCGCATGGCGTTGGTCGAGCGCTGAGGGTCTGCCCATGTCGATTGAAAAGACCCTGTCACGGGTCACCGAGAAGATGATCGATTCCCGTCCGGCGCCGAGCGACAGCATCGGCGCGGTGGCCTGGTTGCGCAGCAATCTGTTCGCCGGACCGATCAATACGTTGTTCACGCTGTTCGCGCTGTATCTGGTCTATCTGCTGGTGGTGCCCAGCCTGCAGTGGGCGCTGATCGATGCCAGCTGGAGCGGCACCTCACGAGAGGACTGCACGGGGGAGGGCGCCTGCTGGGTGTTCATCAGTGCGCGTCTCGATCAGTTCATCTACGGCTTCTACCCGAGTGAGGAAACCTGGCGGGTCGATATCGTCTTCGCCGTCTTTGCGGCTCTGATCGCCTGGCTGGCGATTCCGAAGCTGCCGGCCAAGGGCTGGGTCGCCATCGTCAGCCTGGCGGTGTTCCCCTTCATTGCCTACTTCCTGCTGCATGGCGGCAGCTTCGGCCTCGAGATCGTCGGTACCCACGAGTGGGGCGGCCTGATGCTGACGCTGGTGCTGGCGGTGGTGGGTATCGTGGCGGCACTGCCGCTGGGGATCCTGCTGGCGCTGGGGCGTCGCTCCGAGATGCCGATCGTGAAGAGCATCTGTGTGGTGTTCATCGAGTTCTGGCGCGGTGTGCCGCTCATCACGGTGCTGTTCATGGCCTCGGTGATGCTGCCGCTGTTCGTGCCTGGCGAGGTCAATCTCGACAAGCTGGTGCGCGCGCTGATCGGCATCACCCTGTTCCAGAGTGCCTACATGGCGGAAGTGGTGCGTGGTGGCCTGCAGGCGATCCCGAAGGGACAGACCGAGGCCGGCATGGCGCTGGGGCTGGGCTACTGGCGCAACATGGGGCTGATCGTGCTGCCCCAGGCGCTCAAGCTGATGATTCCCGGCATCGTGAATACCTTCATCGCCCTGTTCAAGGACACCTCGCTGGTACTGATCATCGGGCTCTTCGATCTGCTCGCCATCGTGCAGGCCGGTCTCGCCGACCCCAAATGGCTGGGCTACTCCATCGAGGGCTACGCCTTCGTGGCGCTGGTCTTCTGGGTCTTCTGCTTCAGCATGTCGCGCTACAGCCAGTATCTCGAGCGCCTGCTGCATACCGGTCACAAGAAGCGCTGATCACGGCGCCAAGGAATCTTCATCATGACAACGACAACATCCGCCTCGCAGGGCAACACCGGCGCCGATGAGCGCCCGATGATCGAGCTCAAGGGTCTCAACAAGTGGTACGGCGACTTCCACGTGCTGCGCGACATCAATCTGAGCGTGCGCAAGGGCGAACGTATCGTCATCTGTGGCCCTTCGGGGTCCGGCAAGTCGACGATGATCCGCTGCATCAATCATCTCGAGGAGCATCAGGAAGGCGATATCGTGGTCAACGGCATGCCGCTGACCCAGGACATCAAGCAGATCGAGGCGATCCGTCGCAACGTCGGCATGGTGTTCCAGCACTTCAACCTGTTCCCGCACCTGACGGTGCTCGAGAACTGCTGTCTGGCGCCGATATGGGTGCAGAAGCGGCCGCGCCGCGAGGCGGAAGCGGAAGCCATGAAGTACCTGGAGCGCGTGCGCATCGCCGATCAGGCCCACAAGTTCCCCGGTCAGCTGTCCGGCGGCCAGCAGCAGCGTGTCGCGATCGCGCGCTCGCTGTGTCTGAGCCCGGAGGTGATGCTGTTCGACGAGCCGACCTCGGCGCTGGACCCGGAGATGATCAAGGAAGTGCTGGATGTCATGGTCGAACTGGCCAATGAAGGCATGACCATGCTGTGCGTGACCCACGAGATGGGTTTCGCCAAGACCGTCGCCGACCGCGTCATCTTCATGGATCAGGGCCAGATCATCGAAGAGAACGCGCCGGAGCCGTTCTTCAACAACCCGCAGTCCGAGCGGACCCAGCTGTTCCTCAGCCAGATTCTGGGGCATTGAGGCCACGGACTGACCGGATGCTGTAAGCCGTAAAAAGACAACGCCCCGCGTGATTTTCATCACGCGGGGCGTTTTCGTGTGTGAGTCGAAAGTCAGTCAGTGGGTGATCACTATCAATTCATTCCGCTGAATAAAGAGGCTCGCTTAGAGGCTGGGCTCGGTGCGGCGTACTTCGCTGCTGTTGGTGTCTGGCAGTTCTTCATCGCTGCCCAGGCTTGGCTCCTGCGGCTTGGCTGCGGCCTTGGGCGATGCAGCGGCAGGTGTATCGGCAGATGTCGCCGTCGCCGCTGTGGCAGTGGGCGCTTCTTCGCCTTCGCGCGGCCAGGTGACGCTGCGCGGCTTGCCGACCCAGCTGTCGTCATTGTCGTGCACCGCCGGGCGGCGCGAGATGGAGCGCGTCACCAGCGCCGCGGCATCCAGGGTGTGGTTGCCCCCGCGAATGCTCAGCAGGTGATGCGGCGCCATCAGCAACTCGAACAGCAGGCGCGTCATCACGAAGGCCAGCAGGAAGCCGCCGACACCTTGCGCCAGTACCGGCCACTGCGCGACCAGCGAGTTGTCAGGCCCGATGGGCGTCAAGTGCTGCAGCGTCCAGCCGCAGGCAGCCGCCAGCAATCCCAGCTGCAGCATCAGGTGAGCGGTGACCAGCACGCGCCGGGGCAGCGGGCGGCGCATCAGGAGCAGATTGCGCATCGAAACTTCTCCGAGAAAAGACCACAGGATGAGGGGAGCGGTGGCAGACGGGCAGGCGGCACCCCGCGTTGGGCGGATGTTAGCACGCACTTCGCCATCGATGTCATGTCCGGGAGTCGCGACGCCAGTGTCGGTTCTGGCGACGATGGAGGAGCGTTGCATGTGGCTGGCGGGGTAAAGGAAAGGCCGGGCATGCCGATACAGAGAGCGGCACGTACCGATGATGACGCCGGTACACCGCATGCCTGCATGCCTTGCCACCGAGGGGCAGACCGACGCGCTCTGCGCTGGCGCCCCCGGCCCCCTTCCCGATGGATTTGAACCAAGGAGTGGCGATGTTTGCCTCGTTACGTGCGCGCATCACGTTAGCCTGTGTGGCGATAGTGCTGGTGGCGCTGGTGGTCGTCAGCAGCCTGAATGCCTGGACCACGTTCCGCAATACGCATGCCGATGAGAGCGACTACCAGCAACAGTTGCTGAGATCGAACGCCGCCCAGCTGAGCCAGTGGTTCAGCGTGCATATCAATGCGGTGAGCGGCATCGCGGCCAGTAGCCTCGAGAACTTCCCCGATGCCGCCTTGACCCAGGCGATGAGGCAGGGCGACTTCAGCAAGACCTATGTCGGCTTCCCGGATGGTCGCTTCCGTTACTTCGATGGGCGCCCGGGGCGGGCAGGTTATGACCCGCGCCAACGTGGCTGGTATCAGGCGGCGGTGGCGACCGGCAAGCCCGTCATCACGGCGCCCTATGTCGGTGCCACCAGTGGCGAACTGGAAATCAGCGTGGCGGCGCCGGTCTATCGCGGCTCACGGCTGGTCGCCGTGGTCAGTGGTGATCTGCCGCTGGCGTTCATCACCCGCACGGTCGCCGAACTCTCGCCGACGCCCAACAGCTTCGCCTTCCTGATCGACGATACCGGCACGCTGATCGCCCACCCGGATGATGCCCTGGTGCTCAAGCCGATGAGTGCACTCGCATCGGCGCTGACGCCCGAGACCCTGGCCAGCAGCAATCGCCTGGTGGCCGCTGGCCAGTCGGCACTGGAGGTCGATATCCAGCAGCGCGACTACCGCATGTTCAGTGCCGAGCTGGATTCGGCAGGGCTGGGAGACACCGGCTGGCGTCTGGCGCTGGCCCTGGATGTGGCCGACTCGGATGCACCGCTTTATGCCCAGCTGTGGACCACGCTGGCCATGACGCTGCTGGTGTTGCTGGGGGCGGCCGCCGTGATGTCGTGGATCGCCAGCCGCAGTCTGCGCGGCCTGGCACTGGTGCGTGATGCGCTGGTGGATATCGCTGCAGGCGAGGGCGATCTCACGCGGCGCATTCAGGTCAGCGGGCGTGATGAAGTCGCCGAGATCGGCAATGCCTTCAATCGCTTCGTCTCGACTCTCAATGGCGTGCTCAGCGAGATTCGCCTCGCCAGCGGCGCGGTGCAGACCGCCGCCGCCGAGATCAGCCAGGGCAGTCAGGATCTGTCGTCACGTACCGAGCAGGCGGCGGCCAATCTGCAGGAAACCTCGGCCTCGATGGAGCAGATTTCCGGCACCGTCGCCCAGTCCGCGGACTCCGCACATGAAGCTGACGGGCTGGCCAAGTCGGCCAGTGAGGTCGCGCGTCGCGGGGGTGAGGTGATCGGAGAGGTCGTCACCACCATGCAGGGCATCGATGACGACTCGCGCAAGATCACCGAGATCGTCAGTGTCATGGACTCCATCGCCTTCCAGACCAACCTGCTGGCATTGAATGCCTCCGTCGAGGCGGCACGCGCCGGCGAGCAGGGACGTGGCTTCGCGGTGGTGGCCGGTGAGGTACGTACCCTCGCCCAGCGCTCTTCCGAGGCCTCGCGGGAAATCGCCACGCTGATCAGCTCCGCCAACGAGCGCACGCGCAATGGTGCCGAACAGGTCAGGGTGGCCGGCAGCACCATGAACGAGATCGTCGCCAGCGTGATGCGCGTCAGTGAGGTGATCGGCGAGATCAGCCATGCCACCCAAGAGCAGAATCACGGTGTCGGACAGGTCTCCAGCGCCGTGGCCGAGCTGGATCAGGTGACACAGCAGAATGCGGCACTGGTGGAGGAATCCGCCGCGGCAGCGGATGCGCTCTCCGAGCAGTCGGCGCGTCTGGCCGAGATGGTGGGCCGCTTCCGTCTGGATGGCCCTGCACAGCCGCCCGCAATGGCGCCGCGCAGCGCAGGCACCCTGTCCGCACAGGGCTCCCGTCCCCGCGCTGCCAGGCCCGTCGCATCGGAGGAGCTGGATTGGCAAGCCTGGTAAGGCCGTCAGCATGCGAGCCTGTCAGTCGCCAGTGACAGGCATCAAACGCCAGGGCCGCCCTTCGGGGCGGCCCTGGCGTTTTTGGTTATCTGCTTGCCTGTCGACCTTCAGGCGTCGGGCTGGCGGGGCGGTGTGCGGGAAATGAGCGGCAAGGGTTGAATGTGCGCAAGGGTGCCAGCATGTAGTCAATTGAAAGCGAAGCGATGATCGTCATTCTTCATCAACGACGCCTCACGAGAGACAGGGAGTGTGTAAATGGTTACTTACATCGTTGCTGCCGACGCCGCACGTGCACGTATCTTTGCCCGTGCCGCTGGCAAGGTCACCGAAGTGGAAAGCCTCGTACATCCTGAAAGCCGCCAGCATACCGGTGACCTGAGAACCGGTGGCAAGGGTGAATCCAGCGGCGGGCACGGCAGCCTGCATCAGACTGGCGATGATGGCGCGACCTCTGACAAGCATCAGGACTTCTTCGCCAAGGAAGTCGCGCAATACCTCAAGCAGACGGCCAATGACGGCAAGTTCGATCAGCTGATCATCGCCGCCGCGCCCAAGTTCCTGGGGGCGCTGCGCGACAAGCTCGACAAGCCGGTCGCCAAGCTGGTGACGGAAACCGTCGACAAGGACCTCTCCCACGAGAGCGCTGATGAGATCAAGGCACGTTTCACCGGCCTGACTCACTGATCACTCCCCCGTCATCCAGAGACCAGGACGCCGCCAGCGGAAACGCTGGCGGCGTCTGTGTGTGAGTGGTCACTATTGTTGTGAGCCTCACTTTATGAGGGGCTTATCTCAGGGGCCTGGTGTCATCCGGGGCTGGTGACATCAGGCTCGGTTGCTGAAGGCTATGCATGTACGAATCACGGCACCTGCGGCAGGATGATCTCGTCACTGCGTGAGGCGCTGCCGCTCAGGTTGCGGCAACCGGCGACGAATTCGCGCATCGCCTGGGTGATGAAGCGATCACGATGGTGGACGAAGCGATAGGCGCGCGTCAGCTCCAGCCATGGAGTGGGCAGCTCGACGAGACTGCCGCGCCGAAAGGCATCTCTCAGCGCGAGACGCGAGATGCAGCCGATGCCGAGCCCCGCTTCCACGGCGCGCTTGATGGCTTCGGTATGTTCCAGCTCCAGCATGATGTCGAGGCGCTGGGAAACGCTGGTCGAAGGCCCGTCCAGATGTGGGCGCAATGCCTGCTCGAAGGTGCCGCGTGTGCCGGAGCCACGCTCGCGCATGATCCAGCGTGCCGCCAGCAGGCGCTCAAGCGTGACCTCGCCCTGTGCCAGCGGGTGTGACGGCGCACAGAAGATGCTCAGCCGATCACTGACCCAGTGGGTCGCCTCCAGCAGCGGGTGCTCCACCTCGCCTTCCACCAGCCCGATGTCCAGTTCGAAGTGCACCAGCTTGTCGATCAGCTGATGGGTGTTGTGCACGTGCAGCTCGACGCGGCTGGCGGGGTGATGATGCAGAAAGTCACCGATGATCTGAGGCGCCAGATAGTTGCCGATGGTCAGCGTCGCGCCGATCTCCAGCGAGCCGGTGGCATCCTGCTGACCGAGCAGCTGCTCCAGTTCCTCGGCCTGGTCCAGCAGCGCGATCGCCTTGGGCAGCAGCTCACGCCCCAGGCCATTGAGCCGCAGGCGCTTGCCATGGCGATCGAACAGCCGGCAATCGAACTGACGCTCCAGCTCGGCCAGTGCCGTGCTGGCCGCTGATTGCGACATGGCCAGACTGTCGGCGGCCAGCGAGACATTGTCATGCCGCGCGACCGCCACGAAGACGGCCAGCTGGCGAAGGCTGTAGCGCATTCGACCTCCCGGGGCATGCAGTGAAGGGGCAGAGATGAGGAGGCGAAAGTGAACGCAACGCTGGATTCGCCGTCAGAGCGGACGGACCCTGCACGATCGAGGTTGAAATGCGATTCATTCGCAACCAATATTGGTAAACTAGATAACCTATATCCAGATAAACCATTTAACGCATAACCCTACAGTGACTACAATCGCTGCATAGTTCATTGGGTCATAAGCTGTTATTTGTTTATGCCAATAGAGAATATCGAATTCGAGGGGCCACGCCCCGGGAGGCCATCAGGTGAGCAGTCTGACCACAACCGAAGTCATCGACGTCCATCACTGGAACGATTCGCTGTTCAGCTTCCGCACTCAGCGTGAAGACAGCCTGCGCTTCAAGAACGGCCAGTTCGTGATGATCGGCCTGGAAGTCGAAGGCAAGCCGCTGATGCGCGCCTACTCGATCGCCAGCCCGAACTACGAGGAGCACCTCGAGTTCTTCTCCATCAAGGTGCAGGACGGCCCGCTGACCTCACGCCTGCAGCACCTGCAGCCGGGCGATCAGATCATGGTCTCTCGCAAGCCGACAGGCACGCTGGTACTGGACGACCTGCTGCCGGGCGAGAACCTTTACCTGTTCTCCACCGGCACTGGCCTGGCGCCCTTCCTGAGCGTCATCCAGGACCCGGAAACCTATGAGCGCTATGACAAGATCATCCTGATGCACGGCGTGCGCCATGTCTCCGAGCTGGCCTATGCCGACATGATCGCGGAAGAGCTGCCCAAGCACGAGTATCTGGGCGAAGAGATCGCCGAGAAGCTGATCTACTACCCGACCGTGACGCGCGAGGAGTTCCGCAACCAGGGCCGCATCACGGATCTGGTCGAGAACGGCAAGCTGTTCGAGGACATCGGCCTGCCGCCGCTGGACCCGAAGCGCGACTGCGCCATGATCTGTGGCAGCCCGGCGATGCTCGACGACATCAGCGCCATGCTGGATGCGCGCGGCTTCGCCATCTCGCCGAAGATGGGCGTGCCGGGTGACTACGTGATCGAGCGTGCCTTTGTCGAGAAGTGATCCGCGAGCATCACGCATGAGCGACAAGTGCTGAAACGAAAAAACCGCAGGCCGATGGCCTGCGGTTTTTTTGTGTGCTCATGTCACCCGTCGGGGCAGCACGTCAGTGCCAGGGGCTTGCGCCAGAGGCTCAGACGGCGTCCTTGCCGGTCTCGCCGGTACGGATGCGAATGACCTGCTCCAGCGGCGAGACGAAGATCTTGCCGTCGCCGATCTTGCCGGTGTTGGCGACATTGGTGATCGCCTCGATCACGGAATCGATCATGGCGTCATCCACCGCGACTTCCAGCTTCACCTTGGGAAGGAAGTCGACCACGTACTCGGCACCCCGATACAGCTCGGTATGGCCCTTCTGGCGGCCGAACCCCTTGACCTCGGTCACGGTGATACCCTGCACGCCAATCTCCGACAGGGATTCGCGCACGTCGTCGAGCTTGAATGGCTTGATGATGGCAGTGACCAGTTTCATCGTGTCTCTCCTTGGGTGATGGTGCGGGTAACGAGGCCTGCTCGTCACGCCGGTCTCTGACTCAAGCATACACCGCTTATCCAGTCAGGAAAAAAGACTCCCGCCAGGTGGCGGGAGTCTTGATGCTGCAGGTGCTGTCGCGTCCAGGCTTACTTGCGGCTGGAGGTGAATTCCGGATAGGCCTCCATACCACATTCGGCCAGATCCACACCTTCGTACTCTTCTTCCTCGCTGACGCGAATCCCCATGATGGCCTTGATGATCAGCCACACCACGAAGCTTGCGATGAACACCCAGGCGAAGATGGAGGCGGCGCCCAGCAGCTGTGCGGAGAAGGTGGCATCGTCATTGGTCAGCGGCACGGCCAGCAGACCCCAGAGACCGACCACACCGTGCACGGAGATGGCGCCGACCGGATCATCGATCTTCAGCTTGTCGAGACCGACGATGGAGAACACGACCAGCAGACCGCCGATGGCGCCGATCAGGGTGGCAGCACCGACGCTCGGTGCCAGCGGACCCGCAGTGATGGCGACCAGGCCAGCCAGCGCGCCGTTGAGGGCCATGGTCAGGTCAGCCTTGCGGAACCACAGACGGGCGAGGATCAGCGCGGCGATGACACCACCACAGGCGGCGGCATTGGTGTTGACGAAGACCTGAGCGACCGCGTTGGCCTCATCGATGTTGGACAGCACCAGCTCGGAGCCGCCGTTGAAGCCCAACCATCCCAGCCACAGGATGAAGGTACCCAGCGTGGCCAGCGGCAGGTTGGCGCCCGGGATGGCATTGATCTCGCCATTCTTGCCGTACTTGCCCTTGCGAGCGCCCAGCAGCAGCACGCCTGCCAGTGCGGCGGAAGCGCCGGCCATGTGCACGATGCCGGAACCGGCGAAGTCGCTGAAGCCCGCTGCGCTCAGGAAGCCGCCACCCCAGGTCCAGTAACCCTGCACCGGGTAGATGACGCCGGTCATGACCACGGCGAAGGCCAGGAAGGCCCACAGCTTCATGCGCTCGGCGACCGCACCGGAGACGATGGACATGGCGGTAGCCACGAACACGACCTGGAAGAAGAAGTCGGAACGTGCGCTGTAGTAGATGTCGCCACCGGAAGCGAGCGCTTCCTCAGCGGTATTCTCGGCACCGATCAGGAAGCCCAGGCTCGGCAGGAAGCCGCCTTCGGCGCTCGAGTACATGATGTGATACCCGACGACCATGTACATGGTGCAGGCGATGGCGAACAGCGCCACGTTCTTGGTCAGGATCTCGGTGGTGTTCTTGGCGCGGACCAGACCGGCCTCGAGCATGGCAAAGCCGGCTGCCATCCATAGCACCAGGGCGCCACAGACCAGGAAGTAGAAGGTATCAAGTGCGTACTTGACCTCGATGATCTCGTTCATGCGGGGTTCTCCTTGTTATTGTGCGCGGGGCTCAGACAGCGTCGGCGCCGCGTTCACCGGTGCGGATACGGATGACATCGTCCAGCGGAGTGACGAACAGCTTGCCGTCGCCGATCTTGCCGCTGTTGGCCGCCTGGGTGATGGCGTCCAGTACCGATTCCACACTGCTGTCATCGACAGCCACTTCAATCTTGACCTTGGGAAGGAAGTCGACGACGTACTCGGCACCGCGATACAGCTCGGTGTGCCCCTTCTGACGTCCGAAGCCCTTCACTTCGGTGACGGTAATCCCCTGCACGCCGTTGTCGGCCAGTGCTTCTCGCACGTCGTCCAACTTGAAGGGTTTGATGATGGCGGTGATCAGTTTCATGTGCTGCCCCCGTTCGCTACCGGAATGATCATTCTTGTTAAGCATGGCCAGTCAGATGAGCTGGCGGCCTGTTCCTGACAAGTGCATCGCACGAGATGTGCCATGCGGCTGAAAATCCTTGTAACTCATCTGGTTATCGCAGGATGGCTGACAGTCTTTCGGCCTGTGCAAAGATGGCTGAATCCGAAGGTCACCTGGCATGCACCGTAATGGTGCTGTTTCTGCGCCTTTGGGTGTGGGGGCAAGTGCTAATGTGGTGCAGGTGTGTGCCTGCCGATGAGGATTGTCTGGTGCAGGGCGATGCGGGGCATGCACCCGACTCCAGGGTTGCGTATCCTTGCAGCAGGACACGACGGCCCCATGTACAGGGGTGTCATCATTTTCTGACCGGCAGTCCGCACGACGCGGCCGCCGGCCCGCAACGGCTGAGGTGCAGCATGTTCAAGAATGACGTCATCGGGCGTATGGCCCAGCAGATCGGTGAGCGCCTGCAGGATGCCTCGCATGGCCCGGAAGAGCTGCAGAAGTCCGTGCAAGGGGTGATGCGCGGTGCCTTCGACCGCATGGAACTGGTCTCGCGTGAAGACTTCGACATCATGATGGATGTGCTGACGCGTACGCGCAGCCGCGTCGAGTCGTTGGAAAAGCAGGTCATCGCCCTCGAGGCACTGCTGGAAAAGCAGGGGCTGGTAGCGGGCAATGCACCGGCTGCCGAGCCCGCCACGCCAGTGGATGACGAGGGGGAAGCCGCGGTAGCGAAGCGTGAAGCCGCCAGTCACGCCGCGGAGATCGAGCGCCAGCGCGACGCCTGATTCCGTCAGGTGACGGCTGAACCAAAACCGCCACGCCCTTTCGGGGCGTGGCGGTTTTTTGCGTCATGGGCGCCGCTGATTCTGAGGGGCGGCCTCAGGCAGTCTGGGGACGAGTGCCCAGCATCCAGCGCACCAGACCTACCACTGAGGCGATGATCCAGAAGATCTCGATCACGAAGCTGGCGAGGTTGAAATTGATGCACAGGCTGATCAACAGCAGGATCGCCCCGCTCAGATTCATCAGGTTGTAGGTCAGGCTGCGGGCATCGAGTCTGCCGATCTGCAGCAGGAAGAAGGCGCCGACGACCAGAGCGGTGCCTAGCATGCCGATCACATCCGCCAGGGATGCCAGCGGGGCAAGCATGTCTTGCATGGGTAGTGCTCCTGAAACAAGCCGAAGTCGTCCTGAATGGCTGGCCCTTTCCGTGGGTTGGACGATTCTCTGCCGCGCAGCGGCGGCGTTCCGTGAGACAGCTTGGCGGTCATCCCGGCGAGGCCGGGACAACCGATCAAATATACAGCAGTCCCCGTCTGGCGGCACTCTTGTGGCTCTCTCGAGGGCGCTATCGGCCCTGTATGAGCACTTTCTTGGTGCAGGCAGGTCTCGAGTCGGCCCCACACCATGCCTGTATGGCGCCTAGCGGCGCTGGAATGCGCCAAAACAGGCGCTTTTGCGTGGAAAGTGCTGCCAAAACCGCTACTTTTAATTCGCCGCGAGCGTTTGTCGGCAATGCTGGCGAGCGACCCGCAGCGTCAGCACCCAGGCGCGTCGCGGCGCGTGAAGCTGGAATGGCAGTCGCAGCCGCAGATGCAGGGCACCAGACGCTCTCAATCACCAGGCAGCCGTGAGCCGTCACCCAGCGCCAGGTCCTCAGGCGCCAATCCCGGCATCAACGACCCGATGCTCGTGCAAAGTCCTCGAACGCAGCGCATGCACCTTCTCTGACTCCTCTTCGCCAGGCGCCTCATGAGCCCCTCTGGCTCAATCTGATCTCCGACATGGCTTTCATCACTCGACTGAGTCGATCGTCCAGCACCCTGCCTGCAGTTATTGAGTTTAATTTCTGTTGGTTGGTGCTTGTGAGT
Source organism: Cobetia sp. 1AS1 (assembly GCF_029846435.1). Classification (NCBI taxonomy): domain Bacteria; kingdom Pseudomonadati; phylum Pseudomonadota; class Gammaproteobacteria; order Oceanospirillales; family Halomonadaceae; genus Cobetia; species Cobetia sp. 1AS1. The sequence continues at coordinate 101,169 of NZ_JARWKU010000003.1, read as the reverse complement.
TGAGGTCGGGCTGTGGGTGTCCTGGTCTTACGTTGGCTCGCTTGATCATCGATGGTATCAGTGCCTTGAATGATGAAGTTTTGAGCGCTCAAAAAATGTCCACACGCAATGATTATGTAATCTTATCCACAGCCTGTCTTTTTGTTACGCATCCAGTAATTGCGTGAGCCTGAGGCGTAAAGAAATTTACGTTATAGGCGACAGAATCGTCACCTGAACACGTATTTCCAGGCGGCGCATGGCAGTGTCGTGGGGGTATGCGAAGCCTTGCGGCAATTGTCGAGCGCCCGAGCGTTGAGGCGCTCGCCTTCTGGGGAGTATGAGGTTTGCCATGCTGGGAGGGTTGGCAGCGGTGTGTGCCTTCATGCTCATGGCAGGCCAGTGCCTGCTCCGATTGCGCCGTGCAACTGAGAGGCGGCATCACGCAGGGAAGGCTCATGTCATTGGCAATGTTGCGCACGCGCGCGTCACTTGGTCTCGAAGCACCGGAAGTTCAGGTGGAGGTACACCTTTCCAACGGCTTGCCGGGGCTGTCCATCGTCGGCTTGCCGGAAGCGGCGGTGAAGGAGAGTCGCGAGCGGGTGCGCAGTGCGCTGCTCAATGCCGGGTTCGAGTTTCCGGCGCGGCGCATCACCCTCAATCTGGCGCCAGCGGACCTCCCTAAGGAAGGCGGACGCTTCGATCTGCCCATCGCGCTGGGGATTCTGGTCGCCTCAGGGCAGATACCGGAAGAGGCCGTGGCAGCGATGGAGTGCCTCGGCGAGCTGGCGCTGGATGGCAGCATCCGTGCCGTGACCGGCGTGCTGCCAGCCGCACTCTGCTGTCGCAAGGCGGGGCGGACGTTGGTGGTGCCGCGCGGCAATGCCGACGAGGCGGCGCTCGCCGAGGAGTTGGAAGTACTGGCGGTGGGGCATCTGCTGGAGTTGGTGGCTCACCTGCTGGGGCGCGAGCGCCTCACGCCGCATGTGTGTTCGATCATTCCCCAGGCGCGCCTGCCTGAGCCCGACCTGAGCGAGGTGCGTGGCCAGCATCAGGCACGCAGGGCATTGGAGATCGCCGCGGCCGGCGGCCACAACCTGCTGTTCGCTGGTCCGCCGGGCACCGGCAAGACGATGCTGGCCAGTCGCCTGTCCGGCATCTTGCCGCCACTGGGCGAAGGTGAGGCGCTGGAAGTCGCGGCGGTGCGCTCGGTATGTGGTCTGCCGATCATGGAGCGCTGGGGTCAGCGGCCATTCCGCGCCCCGCACCACACGGCCAGTGGGGTCGCGTTGGTGGGCGGTGGCTCCAAGCCGCGCCCGGGCGAGGTGTCGCTGGCGCATCATGGCGTGCTGTTTCTGGATGAGCTGGCGGAGTTCGACCGTGGCGTGCTGGAAGTGATGCGCGAGCCGCTGGAGAGTGGCCGTATCCTTATCTCGCGCGCCAGCCATCAACGCCGTTTCCCGGCGCGCTTCCAGCTGGTCGCGGCGATGAACCCCTGCCCCTGCGGCTACCTCGGCGACAGCCGCCGCAATTGCAGCTGCACCCCAGCGCAGATCCAGCGCTATCAGGCGCGTCTGTCCGGCCCGTTGCTGGACCGCATCGACCTGCAGGTCGAGGTGCCGGGCCTGCCCGCCGAGGAGCTGACGTCCGCCACTCCCGGCGAGGCCTCGGCCGGCGTGCGCGAACGAGTGCTGGCCGCTCGCGCGCGCCAATTGGCACGCGGCGGCCTGAATGCCCATCTGGATACCCACGCGCTGGAAGCCGCCTGTCAGCTGGAAGACGGCGAGCGCCAGTGGCTGGCCGGCGTGCTGTCACGCCTCAATCTCTCGGCGCGCGCCTATCACCGGGTGCTGCGTGTCGCGCTGACACTGAGTGATCTGATCGACCAGGACGGCGTGCAGCGGCCGCAGCTGATGGAGGCCATCGGCTATCGCCAGCTGGACCGCATGATGGGCAGGGACCCGGCTCGCCCGGGCGCCAGTGCCCAGCAGCGCAGCGCCTGATGTCGGCGGATCAGGATGTCAGCCCTGCTCGGGCTCAGTAGGAGGGTCTGTCCGCGCCGGGGATGCCCTCACGAATCAGGCGTGAGAAGTCGCCGTCCGGATGCTCATCGGCGGCGATGGCGGCGGGATTGATCAGGCTGCTGGCCTTGAGTTCCGCGAAGGGCGCAGCGTCACTCAGGGCGTTCTGGTCCGCGACATATTCCGGCAGATAGCCGGAGAGCAGCAGACGGTAGTCCAGCGGCAGACCGTCAGTCAGGCGCGTCATCATCGCGTAGACGAGGGTGGTGCAGTTGCTGGTGGCGGTGTTGTAGAAGCGTGGCTGAGTGCGCAATGTCTCGGCTTCGTCGACGTAGGTCAGCAATAGCTCGCGGATCATCTCGCGCGGCATCTGCACCCGATAGAGGTGTACCTGTTCGCCGCGCATGTTGCTGCGCACGCGGATGATGTCGCGTTCGTCGGCGGCGATCACCGCCAGTTCGTACTGCTTGAACATGCCGCCGAGGGTCGAGAACTGCTCGGTGCGCTCCTTGCGGATCTCCACCGAAAAGGCCAGATAGCGACCATCGGCAAAGCCGAAGCTGACCAGCGTATGGGCGATCTGCGGGCCCATCCAGTGACTGGTCAGCAGGTCCACCGAGGTCAGCTCCTCCAGCGGATAGTCGCGGCTTTCCCAGCGCGGCGTGTAATCCTCGGCGCTGTGCCATACGAAGTTGCGTACCTGCTCGAGATGCAGCACTTCACCCTGCGTGGCAGCCTCGGCCCTGGCGCTTGCCGGCGATGCCTCATCCCGTGCTGGCGTGACCACCTGCCCCTCGACCAGATGCGCCACCTCCGGTGCCCAGTCGCGGTCCGCCCGTGGCGTGATGCTGGCCCACCAGGCAAGGCTTGCGACCAGCAGCATCAGGTAGCTGCCCATCAGCCGCCAGCGAATCGCGCTGGCCTGTGGCCACCACAGGGCAATCACGCACACGAGCCCCAGCACCGCTGCGAGAGCAGCCACGGTGGTGCGCAGCCCTTCCGGCCCCGGCAGGCGGAACCACAGTGCGGGCACCAGCCAGAGGCTCGCGCCCACCACGGCGAGGCTGCTCAAGGCACGGGCCGCGAGGCTGACCAGCGTCATCGCGAGGCCCTCACGATAAATCGTTCATGAACGGCGCTCTTCGGCGATGGCCTGCTCGAGACGCGCGAGACGGCCCGGTACCAGACTGTCTTCGAGTGTCGAGATGCGCAGGATATGGCCAAGCGAAGGATGCGGGGAGCGAGTGATCAGCACGCCTTGAGCCATCAGCTGCTGCTGCACCTGCGCTGCCAGTTCGGCGCTCTTGAGGCGCACGCAGAGGAAGTTGGTCGCGCTGGGCAGCACTTCCGCGCCCAGCGAGCGCAGGTGCTCGGCAAGACGATCGCGACAGTCGATCACGCCGGCGACGTGCGCTGCCGCCTCTTCAGGGTGCGCAAGCAGCAGCTCACCTGCCGCCATTGCCGGGGCGCTGACCGCGAAGTGAATCCGTACCTTGGTCAGCATGGCGACATCGTCAGGCTCGGCGATCATGAAGCCGAGACGCAGGCCCGCCAGTCCATAGGCCTTGGAGAAGGTGCGCAGGCGGAAGGTGCGCGCCATCGGCGCATGGTCGGCGTGGGCGGCGTCCGGGCGGAAGTCGTGATAGGCCTCGTCCAGCAGCAGGCTGCAGTTCTCCGGCAGGGCGTCGCGCAGGGCGCGCACATCGGCGTCAGAATGCAGGTGGCCGCTGGGGTTGTCAGGGTTGGCGAGATAGACGACGCGGGCATCGTGCTGCCTTGCCGCGGCGAGCAGCGCCGCGAGGTCCGGTGCCAATCGCGACGATGAGGCGTCATCGGCCGTGGCGAAGCTCTCGCTGTAGGGCACCTCGATGACCTCGGCACCCAGCCCGCGGGCGAAGTACGCCAGGGTCGGATAGGTGCCGGCGCTGGTGATCACGCGCTCGCCCGCACAGACGGTGGCGCGCATCACCAGTGCCAGCAGGCTGTCGGCACCGGCATCGACCAGCAGGTTCTCGTAGGCGACTCCCAGACGCTCAGCCAGTTGCTGGCGCAGTTGCCAGGCATCGGCGTCGGCATAGCTGCGGCTCAGGTCGGCCAGGGCAGTGCCCAGCGCGCCGCCCAGCGTGTGGTGCGGCATGTCGAGCCCTTCGTTGGAGCCATACTGATACGGCAGCGCGTGTCCCAGTCTGCGTTCCAGCGCCTTGATGCCGGGGAACGGGTTATGCGGCCCATCCTGATAGAGGTGGGCAAGAAAGCGACGGGGGCTGGCGGTGGTCATGTTGGCTCCGGAAAAGCAGAAAGCGGTAAAGGGTGAATCAGGGGTGGCGGGGGCCACGGCGCAGCTGGGCGCAAGACTCTGGACTCAAGACCTGGAGCTCAGGGCGCGGGGTGATTGCGCGCCAGCGACTCGAGGGCCGCCTGGTCGAAGGCGCCGCTCAGGGTGAAGGTGCGCGTCTCATTGCGCTCGGCACTGGCGCTGCGGACCAGCGTCAGCTGCAGCTGGTACGGCTGCAGCGTGCGGTCTGACAGGGTCAGTGCGGCGCCGCTGGCCTCGAGAGTGGTCTCGAGACGCCACTGGCGGCTATCGACGGCGGGGCGGTCAGTGCTCCAGTTGAGCACCTGAGGCCCGTTCTTGAGCGCCAGCAGTGCGCGGGTCAGCGCCTCGTTCAGCGCGCCCGGGTTGGCCTGCAGCGTGGCATCCACCTCGGGCGGCGCGAGCAGCAATACCTGTTGTTCGAGCGGGGGTGTCCAGGGCTGCTCGGCGATCAGGCGCGCCGCGCTCTGGCCGAGACCATAGATGGGGTCGCGTTCGGCACGCGGCACCTGGTCCAGGCTCATGCAGCCCGCCAGCGTGGAGAGTAGCAGGGTCGCAGCCAGCATGCGCAGGCGATGCATGGCCATCATGCCGTGCGCCCCTGCTGCGGCAGGTCTGACGGGCGCTGCGACAGGGCATCGAGGAAGGCGTCCAGCTCGGCAAACAGCTCCTTGCGAATCGGCTCGGCTTCATTGACCAGGTGGTGCTGGGCCTCGGGATGGCGGTAGATGCGCGCATTGGGGAACTTGCTCGCCAACACGCCGAGATTCCACTGCCAATCGACGGTGGTGTCCTGCTCGCCCTGCAGGATCAGGGTCGGCAGTGAGCAGGGGGGGAGGGCGCGCAGACGGGGGATCCACTCCCGCATCGCCGTCACCCACTTCACCGCAAGGCGATCGGCCTGCAGCGGATCATTGGTGCTGAGAAACTCGTAGAAGGCCACGTCATTGGTATTCGCGCGGTACTTGCGCGGAATGGAATCGATGAAGGGGCGCGCCATGCTGTGCAGCCAGCGTGACTGCGACCAGCCCCAGGGCCGTACCAGCGGTGCGAGCAGGGCGATTCCCTGCCAGCGCGATTCATCGCCGCGCATCAGGGCGTCGGTGGCCAGCACCGAGCCGCCGGTGCTCTGGCCGATGCCGAACCACGGGTGCGGCGCCAGGCTGTGGTCTTCCAGGTAATCCTGGAAGGCCTGCAGGCAGCCGACATAGTCGCCGAAGTCATCGATGGAGGCGGGCTCGCCGGATGACAGGCCATGCCCCGGCAGGTCCCACAAGGCAACCTGCCAGCCGTTGCGCAGCAGATGCGCCAGCAGATGGCGATAGAGGGCGAGGTGGTCGAAGTAGCCGTGGACCACGAAGACGGTGCCGCGCGGCTTGCGCGGTGTCCACAGCTGGGCCCACAGGCGGAAGCCCCCGGCCTCCAGGTGGCCGGCATGCACGGCGATGTCCTCGCTGCGCAACGCATCGAGACCATAATGGCCCAGGTAACGCTCCAGTGGACTGGACGTCTGGCCCGGCAGCATGTCAGGCAGGCGGATAAAGGGGCCGTGGTCGAGCAGTTCACTGAAATCGGGCATGGTCATCTCCATAATGCTGCCATGCTAGCGGCTGGCGCGGCTGCGAGCTACACAAAGAACAGTGTTTCTTCACTGTTTTCCCCGCCTGTCGCCGAGCAACAACAGCGACGCGGAATCAACGCTGGGCGGGTAATCGGGCTCCATGGGCTTGTTCATTGGTCATAGCAGTCCTTTCGCCGGCCTCGCCATCGGGTATGGTGATGGGATTCGTCCCCGCCGGGCAGGTGACAGCGTCTTCCTGCCCGGCGTCTCGATGGCTCACGCTGGTCTGGCAGTCGCGCGTCAGCAGTCGCGTCAAACGCCGCGCCAGTGAGTGCCGTCTGGCGAAAATCCTTTTGAACACCACTGCTTGCAGTGTTGTCAGCCGTTGAGGGTTTCCAGCGATTCGTTTTCAGGGAGAGCAAACGCATGACCGACCGTATTCAACTTCAGCGCCTGGCCATCGACGCCAGCCTGCACCGCTTCATCGAGCAGGAAGCGCTGCCGGGCACAGGGATCGCGCCGGAGACCTTCTGGGCGGGTGTCGATTCACTGCTGCACGAACTGGCACCGCGCAACCGCGAACTGCTGGCGACCCGCGAGCAGCTGCAGGGCGAGATCGACGCCTGGCACCGCGAGCATCCGGGCAAGGTAGACCTCGAGGCCTACAAGGCGTTTCTGCACAGGATCGGCTATCTGCTGTCGGAGCCGAATACGGTCGAAGCCAGTACCGCCTTCGTGGATAGCGAGATCTGCCAGCAGGCCGGCCCGCAGCTGGTGGTACCGGTGATGAATGCCCGCTACGCCCTGAACGCCGCCAATGCGCGCTGGGGTTCCCTCTATGATGCGCTCTACGGCACCGACGCGATCAGCGAGGAAGATGGCGCCGAGCGTGGCAAGGACTACAACCCGGCGCGCGGGGCCAAGGTCGTCGCCTATGCGCGCCAGGTGCTGGATACCATCGCGCCGCTGGCCGGCGGCAGTCACCACGACAGCGAAGGCTACACGATTCGTGATGGTCATCTGCTGGTGCGTGCCGGAGGGCGTGACCTCAGCCTCAAGTCGCCGGAACGCTTCCTCGGCTATCGCGGCGATGAAAGCGCGCCGAGCGCGATCATCTTCGCCCACAACGGCCTGCACGCCGAGCTCGTGATCGATGCCGAGCACCCCATCGGTAAGACCGATCCCGCCAACGTCAGTGACCTGATCATGGAGGCCGCGCTCTCCACCATCATGGACTGCGAGGACTCGGTGGCCGCTGTCGATGCCGAAGACAAGGTGACGGTCTATCGCAACTGGCTGGGCCTGATGAAGGGCGACCTGACCGAGACGCTGGAGAAGAATGGCCGCAGCATGACGCGCAAGCTGAATGCGGACCGCGAATACACCGGCGCCGATGGCACCACGCGCGTGCTGCATGGTCGCTCGCTGATGCTGATTCGCAACGTCGGCCATCTGATGACCAACCCGGCCATCCTGCTCGAGGACGGCAGCGAAGCGCCGGAAGGCATCATGGACGCCATCTTTACCAGCCTGATCGCGCTGCACGACCTCAAGGGCGACAAGCAGGACCGCGGCGGCATCTGCAATTCGCGCACCGGCTCCGTCTACATCGTCAAGCCCAAGATGCATGGCCCCGAGGAAGTTGCCTTCGCCGATGAGCTGTTCGCGCGGGTCGAGCAGCTGCTGGGGCTGCCGGACTCCACGCTCAAGATGGGCATCATGGATGAGGAGCGCCGCACCACCGTCAACCTCAAGGCCTGCATCGCGGCCGCCAGTTCCCGCGTGGCCTTCATCAACACCGGCTTCCTGGACCGCACCGGTGACGAGATGCACACCTCGATGGAAGCCGGCCCGATGCTGCGCAAGGGCGACATGAAGGGCGCCGCCTGGATTCAGGCCTACGAGAAATGGAACGTGGATGTCGGCCTGGAATGTGGCCTGCGGGGCCGTGCCCAGATCGGCAAGGGCATGTGGGCCATGCCCGACCTGATGGCCGCGATGCTCGAGCAGAAGATCGGCCATCCGCGCGCCGGTGCCAACACCGCCTGGGTGCCGTCACCGACCGCCGCCGTGCTGCATGCGCTGCACTATCACCAGGTCTCGGTGAAGGACGTGCAGCATGATCTGCTCAGCCGTACGCGTGCCAGCCTCGATGACCTGCTGACCATCCCGCTGGAGCTCGATCCCCAGTGGAGCGCCGAGGAGATCCAGGCCGAGCTGGACAACAATGCCCAGGGGATCCTCGGTTATGTGGTGCGCTGGATCGATCACGGCACCGGCTGCTCCAAGGTGCCGGACATCCACGATGTCGGCCTGATGGAAGACCGCGCCACGCTGCGCATCTCCAGCCAGCACATCGCCAACTGGCTGCATCACGGCATCGTCGACAGCGCCCAGGTGCAGGACACGCTGGAGCGCATGGCCGGCGTGGTGGACCGCCAGAATGCCGCGGACCCCAGCTATCAGGCGATGACGGATGACCTCGAGGGCTCCATCGCCTTCCAGGCCGCCTGCGAGCTGGTCTTCCAGGGGCGTGTGCAGCCGAGCGGCTACACCGAGCCGGTCCTGCATCGCCGTCGTCTCGAGAAAAAGCAGCAGGCGCGCTGATCGCAGGGCGGCTGACGACAGGAAACAGTGAACACGACAACGGCGACCCTGGGTCGCCGTTGTCGTCTGTCGGCGAGCAGGAATTGCCCGGCCACTATTTTGCCAGGCGCATGTTTCCCGAGACCGCATTTGCCGCTAGCCTTGCCCCAGAAACCGCGTAACCGCGCGATCGGACCCAGTGTGTCGAGGAGAATGTCATGCCCGTGATGAGCGCCGCCGCCATCGAGGATTTCCTCGATGAAGTCTTCCCCCAGCGTCTGGGTACCATCGAGGCCGTCGGCGATCGCTGGGCGACCATGGGGCTGGCCATCGAGGACGAGCACCTGCGTCCCGGCAGCTGTGTGTCCGGGCCGACGATGATGGCGCTGGCGGATGTCTGCCTGTATGTCGCGATTCTCGGCGAGATCGGCCCGGAGCCGATGGCCGTCACCAGTGACCTCAGCATCCACTTCCTGCGTCGTGCGCGCGGCGACCGCGATCTGATGGCCACCGCGCGTATCCGCAAGCTGGGTCGGCGGCTGGCCGTCGGCGAGATCGAGCTTTTCAGCCACGGTGATACGGACCCGGTCGCCATCGTGACCGCGACCTATACCTTGCCGGACAGCGATGACTGACCCCGGGGCGGTCGTGGGCCACGCCTTGGGCCAGTCCGCTACAGCTTGTTGATGTCCTTCTCTTCGCTGCCGCGCTGACGCCAGCCGGTGACGGCCAGGCTCAGCCAGCCGGCGATCAGCAGCAGGCCGCCGATGGGCGTGATGATGCCCAGCTGGGTGCGCGCCGTGGTCGCCAGGGCATACAGCGACCCCGAGAACATCAGGATGCCGGCGGCCCACAGCCCCAGCGTCAGCATCTGGCCGCGCAGCGGCTGCACCGAGCGCCAGGCGAGTACCCCGACCGCCGCCAGCACGTGCCACATCTGATAGCGGACGCCGGTCTCGAACACTCGCAGCATGTCCGCGCTCAGGGTGCCGCGCAGGCCATGACTGGCGAAGGCACCCAGCGCGACGGTGGACATGCCGGCCAGTCCCATGGCCAGCCACCAGTGGCGGGAGTGGGTGTCGTTGTGACGCATAGACAATAATTCCTTGAGGGCAGGTGGCGCGGCACGATGTGCCTACGCCTGTCCACGTAAAGCCGCTACAATAGCGGCCTCTTTTCGCGGGAGGACAGCATGCAGATACAGCTCAACGGTGAAGACCACGTGGTGACGGACGACACGACGATTGCCGCCCTGGTCGAGAGTCTCGGTCTCCAGGGCCGCCGACTGGCAGTGGAACGCAATGAAGACATCGTGCCACGTAGCGCGCACGCCGACACCCGTCTGCATGCCGGTGACCGCATCGAGATCGTCCATGCCATCGGTGGTGGCTGATTCGTCCTGTTTCCAGGATTGACACTTTTCACTACTCGCTCGCGCTCAGCGCGTTCACGTCCAGCTCGATGAGGTCATCATGACAGACAGTTCTGCCCCGACATTGAACAATCCCGTCACCCAGGTCGCCGGCGACAGCCCGTTGATCGTCGCCGGTCGCGAGTTCTCCTCGCGCCTGCTGGTCGGTACCGGCAAGTACAAGGACATGGACGAGACACGCTCCGCCATCGAGACGTCCGGCGCGGAAGTGGTCACCTTTGCGGTCCGCCGTACCAACCTGGGTCAGAACGCTGACGAGCCGAACCTGCTCGACGTGCTGTCACCGGATCGCTATACCTTCCTGCCCAACACCGCCGGCTGCTACAACGCGCGTGACGCGGTGCGTACCTGCAAGCTGGCTCGTGAACTGCTGGATGGCCACAACCTGGTCAAGCTGGAAGTGCTGGGCGATCAGGACACGCTGTATCCCAATATCGTCGAGACGCTCAAGGCCGCTGAAGAGCTGGTCGCCGATGGCTTCGACGTGATGGTGTATACCTCCGACGACCCCATCGTCGCGCGCCAGCTCGAGGAAATCGGCTGCTGCGCCATCATGCCGCTGGGCTCGCTGATCGGTTCCGGCCTCGGCATTCTCAACCCGCACACCCTATCGCTGATCATCGAGCGCGCCAATGTGCCGGTGCTGGTCGATGCCGGTCTGGGTACGGCGTCAGAAGCCGCCTTCGCCATGGAGCTGGGCTGTGATGGCGTGCTGATGAACAGCGCCATCGCCCACGCGCGCCAGCCGCTGTTGATGGCAGATGCCATGCGTCAGGCCGTGATTTCCGGCCGTGGTGCCTTCCTGGCCGGCCGCATGCCGACTCGCCTGACGGCACGTGCCTCCTCACCGGGCGCTGGCCTGATCACTGGCTGAGCCCTGAAACATTCGAATCCGATGCTCGCGCATCGTTCATGCAAAGACCAAGACGACCCCATGACTGACGAGACTTCCAAGCCGCAGGACGACACGTCCACTTCTGCTCCCGCTGACGATGCGCAGCAAGAGAGTGTGCAGAACGAGAGCGCGCAGCCCGAAAGCGTGCAGACCGAAAGCGCGCCAGCGACCCCTTCCGTTGCCGATGAAGCCGTCGCCCGCAAGCGTGGCATCAAGAGCTACGTGATTCGTGGTGGCCGCATGACCCAGGCCCAGACCCGTGGGCTCGAAGAGGTCTTCCCGCGCCTTGGCCTGCGTCACGAGCAGGGCGAGCTGGATCTCGAAGCGCTGTTCGGGCGTCGGGCACCGCTGGTGATCGAAGTCGGCTTCGGCATGGGCAAGTCACTGTGTGAACAGGCGCAGGCCAACCCGGACACCGACTTCATCGGCATCGAAGTGCACGCGCCGGGCGTCGGCAAGCTGCTGGATGATGTCGACAAGCTGGGCCTGACCAACCTGCGTGTCTATCGTCACGACGCGCTGGAAGTGCTGGCGGATTGCGTGCCGGCCGGTTGCGCCGACACCTTCCAGCTGTTTTTCCCGGACCCGTGGCCGAAGAAGAAGCACCACAAGCGTCGTATCGTTCAGCCGGCCTTCGTCGAGCTGGTGCGTCGTGTGCTCAAGCCGGGCGGCCACTTCCACATGGCCACCGACTGGGCCAACTACGCCGAAGCGATGGCGGAAGAGATGGCCGAAGCGCCGGGCTTTGCCAACACCGCTCCGGCGGAAACCGCGCCCTACGTGCCGCGTCCGGACTTCCGTCCGCTGACCAAGTTCGAACAGCGCGGCGAGCGTCTCGGCCACGGCGTGTGGGACCTGATCTTCGTCAAGCAGGACTGATCAGCGCCTCGTGCGCAGTGGCGGCGTCTTCATGACGCTGCATCGCGGCCGCCTTCGGGTGGCCGCTTGCGTGTGAGGCCCATCGCCATGGCGCGGTTCTGCGTGCCAAGGCCATTTGCCTGCGTGGCGGCCTGTGCCGCTTGCCGTGTTTGCTGCCCTTTTCTTTTCCCGTCCCGAGAGTTGCTGACCATGACGACGCCTACCGCCGACTCGGCTGATCGCCCGACCATGACCCCGCTGACGGCCCTGACCTGTCCGCTGGATGCCCAGCCGCTGGTACGTGATGGCCAGAGCTGGTGCTGTGCCGACGGGCATCGCTTCGATATCGCACGCCAGGGGCATGTCAATCTGCTGCCGGTGCAGCGCAAGCGCAGCCTGGACCCCGGCGACAGCAAGGCGATGGTGAGTGCCCGTCAGCGCCTGTTCGCCCTCGGCGGCTATCAGCCGTTGGCGGCGGCCCTGGCCAGCCGTGTGCTGGCATTGGCGGCGGCCCAGACGACTCAGGCGCCGCTGGCCGTGCTGGATGCCGGCTGCGGCGAAGGCTTCTATCTGCGTCAGCTGGCGTGCACTGCCGGTGAGCAGAATCTCTCGCTGACGGCGGCGGGGCTGGATATCTCCAAGCACGCGGTGCTGGCCGCGGCGAAGCAGTCACGTGATGCCGCCTGGCTGGTGGGCACCAACGCGGCTCTGCCGCTGGAAGATGCATGTGTGGATGTCGTCATCTGCGCCTTCGGCTTCCCTGTCTGGCAGGAATTCGCGCGAGTCCTCAAGCCCGGTGGCCACGTCGTGCTGCTGGAAGCGGGGGGCGAGCATCTGCTGGCGTTGCGCAAGATTCTCTACCGCGAGCTGAAGCCCGCGCGTGGCGAGGCCGGACTGAGCGCTGCCGAGTCCGCTGGCTTCGCCATCAGTGGCGAGGTCGAGCATCTGCATGCGGGGCTGTCATTGACCAGCAATGAGCAGATTCGGGACCTGCTGACCATGACCCCGCATCTGTATCGCGCCGAGCGTGATGGCCTGGCGCGTGCGGAAGCCATGACGGCGTTGGAGGTCGAGCTGCATGCGGAGTTGAGGGTGTTCTCGCTCGAGGATGTAAAAGATAAAGCTTAAATAGAAATTCTTCGCATTTGCCTTGCAAAAGCAAATGAGAATGATTATCTTGTCTGTGCGGTGTCCGGGCAGACATCGCAGGGCGCAAGCCCAGCCGTAGCGGCGGAGTCAGGCCCCCGCTACGGTGTTTCTCCTCATCAAGCTAGTCACGGTCTTGGGCATCCTCATCTGGGGATGCCCTTTTTCTTGTGCGCTTTGCGCATTTTGTTGTGCGCTGCGCACACTGCGAGTTCTCACGTCGCGTTCGGATGTGCGGTCGTCAGCTCGACAACTCGACAGGAGCTCAGGTCGACAAGAGCTCAGGCCGCCAGCCACAGGGGCAGGGTCAGCATCGCCAGTAGCGTCTGGGCGGTGATCAACGCCGCCATCAGCTCGGCATTGCCGCCCAGCTGGCGGGCCAGAATATAGGCGGAGGTCGCGGTGGGCAGCGCCGCGAACAGAATCGCCACATCACGCGCCACTCCCTCGAGGCCGAACCACCGGCAGAGCACGACCACCAGTGCCGGCATCGCCAGCAGCTTCAGCAGGCTTGCCAGCCACGCCACGCTGCCACTGCTCACCAGTACACGCGGACGCAGCGCCACGCCCACCGCGACCAGGCCGAGCGGCAAGGCGGCGCGCCCCAGCAGGCTGATGGCGTCACCACTCCAGCCCGGCAAGCCGATGCCGCTCAGGTTGAGCGCCGTGCCGGCCAGACACGCCAGCACCAGCGGATTGCGGGTCAGCGCCTTGAGCGAGCGCAGCAGACCGCCTTCGCCCAGGGTGCCTGCCCCGATGAAGGCCATCACGCACAGCAGGTTGGCGGCCGGCACCATCAGCGCCAGCGCCACGGCCGCGACGGTTGCCCCGGCACTGCCATGCAGCGCTGCTGCCCCGGCCACGCCGACGTAGCTGTTGAAGCGGATGCTGCCCTGGAAGAGCGAGGTAAAGGAGGCGGCGTCGCCCATATGACGGCTCAGCCAGTCCGGCGCGTGACGCCAGCTCAGCCATAGCGCGGCGGCGAACAGCAGCATCGCGCCCAGCATCACGCTGGCCAGCGCCACGACCGGCACGCTGGCCATGTCGGCGCGTGCCAGCGTGGACACCAGCATGGCGGGGAACAGCACGTAATAGATCAGGCGTTCCAGTTCGCTCCAGAAGCCTTCGCCGGGGAAACGCTTCCACCCGAGTAGCGCCCCCGCGAGGATCAACAGGAAGAGGGGGCCGAGCGCCTGCTGTACACTTGCCATGCTGACTCCTTGTCGGGGCTGAGTGCGAATGCCTTGAGAGCGATGTGGCGTGCGCGTGACATGATGTCTCGCCTGCTGCCGCGGTGAGGCGGGCTGGTAAGCTTGTCATGACTCGCTCAGCGCTGCACTTGGACTCAGGTCTTGTTCGCCGGTCACGCGTGCCGTCATGTCGTGACTGAGCGCAGACCATTCCCATCACGTCACTTTCTTTCCCATTCGGGGCGCCTTGCCTGTCGATGCGCTGCCGGACCGTTGCCGGAACTGCCATGTATCGCGTAGAAGAAGACAATGCCCGCCCGCGGCTGCTCAATCTGCTGATCATCGTCACGCTGATCACCATCGTGGTCTCGCTGTATTACCTGATCGACTATTACCTGGTACGCGATGGCAGCAACGGCAAGGTGACCTGGTTTGCGCCCAATCAGTCCTGCGAGCTCAATCATGCCCCCTGTACTGCCGAGCTGGGCCGCTTCGGGCGTATTACCCTGGCGCTGGAGGGCGATATCAGTCCGCTGACGCCGCTGGGCATTCGCGTGATGACGGAAGGCGTCTCACCGGAGGGGGTCGAGGTGGACTTCATCGGCCGCCACATGGACATGGGCGTGAAGCGCAGCGTGCTGAACACCACCGATGCCCAGAGCCTCGAGCGCCAGCATTGGCAGGGGGAAGGGCAGCTGGGGTTCTGCAGCAGCGCGACCATGGCGTGGCGTGCGCAGGTGATCGTCACCACCGAGCGTGGCCGACTGGGCAGCTGGTTCGATTTCGATAGCCACCCGCAGGCCACCACGGCAGAGCAGCTCGAAAGCTCGGTCGATCAATTGTTTCGCAGTGATACCCGCCCGACGCATCAGGGCAGCTAGCCGCTGGCGCTGAGCCCGGCCGGCAGGGACGTCGTTTCAGGCAGAAGGCACCGGGAGGCAGGGATGGGCGCAGAGCGAAAGTCACAGGACGGGCAAGCAGGCACTCGCCGACAAGAGAGCCATCAGCTGGACAAGGGCGTCGCCAGACGCTGGTGGCTGCTGGGTGCCGTCGGCCTGGCGGCCGTGATCGGTGCCGGTGTCGCCTGGCAGCAGGCGCAGCGGGATCTGGCGCCGGTCGCGGGCATGCAGGCCTGGGCCAGTCTGGGCGGCCCCATCCAGCTCGAATCACAGCAGGGTGACTTCACGCTCGCGGAGGTGACGATGGGCGAGGCCGCAGACGCGCAGGCCACGCCGGTCGTCGCGCTCTACTTCGGCTATACCCAGTGCCCGGATGTCTGCCCGATGACGCTGGCGGCGCTGCGTCAGGTGATGTCTGAACTGCCACCCCAGGCGGCGGCGCGCGTGGTGCCGGTGATGGTGTCGCTGGACCCCGAGCGCGACACCCCTGCCCGGCTGGCCGAATACACCGGGCACTTCGGGCCGCGCTTTCAGGGCATCACCGGCAGTCAGGCGGCACTCGCCGATGTGGCGCAGCGCTATGGCGTCAGCTATCGGCGTGTCGAGGCACAGGACTCCGCGCTGGGTTACACCATCGATCATGGCGCCGCGCTCTATCTCGTCTCTGCCCAGGGGCGCATCTACGATCGCATTCCATTCACGCCGGGGCCCGCCGGTGTTCGCGCTGGCGTGACGCGCGTCCTGAGCGCGACCGCCGATTGAGCGCTGCGAGGCACTCGCTGAATGCGCCGCGTCTTGAGGCCTTTCTCAGGGGTGAAATACACATTGTCCACAAGTTGGCAAGCGCTCAAGGAAAATTTTGTGGATAATCATGACGCCTCGAACACGCAACGCAGTGCCGTCAAGTGCTGATTTATAAAGGCTAGTAAAAACAAACTGTTACGCGATATCGACTAAAAATATCAAGTCAGTGGTTGCTTTGCGTTCAACCAGCATCACTGCCGCGACAGGCCCCGGAAAGGCCGGTTGTCAACCTGTGGTCAATAGCTTCCCCACAGATTTATCCACAGGCTGGCGGCGTCCGCACCGGGCCTTCTGGAGGGGAGAATCAGCGGACATCAGCCATTGCCGTAGTGATGGCATGCACCGTTGTCCTGTGCGCAGCATGCGCTTGGATGAGCTTGCCACTGGCCCTCATCCGGCCTTGCCAGAAACGCAAAGAGCCGCCCGATGGGCGGCTCTTTCGTTGCTACCGGCAGCAGTGCTTGCCGGTTACCAGCAGGGGAGGCTCACGCCGCCATTACTGCTTGGCGTCGGCCTTGGTCACGTCGAGCAGCTCGACCTTGAAGGTCAGCGTCTCGTTCGGGCCGATCGGGCCGCCGGTGCCAGCCTTGCCGTAGGCAAGCTCGGCCGGGACGTAGAGCATCCAGGTGTCGCCGACGCTCATTTCCTGCAGTGCTTCCTGCCAGCCCTTGATGACCTGGTTGACCTTGAAGCTGACCGGCTCGCCACGCTGATAGGAGCTGTCGAAGACGGTGCCGTCCAGCAGCTTGCCTTCGTAGTTCACCTTGACGGTATCTTCAGCGGACGGGGTCGCGCCGTCACCGGATTCCAGCACCTTGTACTGCAGGCCGGAATCCAGTGTCTTCACGCCGTCCTTCTTGGCGTTGTCGGCGAGGAACTTGTCACCCTCTGCCTTGTTGTCGGTCGCTTCCTGCTCGACCATCTTCTTCTGCTCTTCCATCTTCTTCTGCTGGAAGCGGGAAAGCGAATCCGCGATTTCCTGGTCGCTCATCTTCATGTCGCCCTTGGCGTAGACATCACGAACGGCTTGAGTGAAGGCGTCGAGATCCAGATCGGTGATGTCCTGGGAAAGGCTCTTGCCCAGAGTTGCACCGATGCCATAGCTGAGCTGTGCCTGCTCGTCTGCGAGGCTGTCATCGGCGGCAAAGCTGAACGGGGTGACCAGGAGGGCGCCGAGCGCGACGGCACTGACCAGCTGTTTCATGAAAACTCCTTCAGGATGGAATGGGCCTGAGACGGGCCCGAAACACGCAATTGGCACCGAGGCGGCATGGCCTGCCTCGGGCACTAGTGTTACTCCGACTCTACCAGCCGCGTACAAGTTCCGCATCTCGCTGGCGTTGTCAGGCGCCGGCGGGCACGCGGGCCAGTGCCAGGCGGCGCAGGGCACGTGCCGACGGGTGGTCCCCCACGGCGAGCGTCGTCTTGCCGCTCAGCAGGGCCAGCGATTGCTGAAAGGCCTGCAGCGGGTCCGCGACATGCGCGAAGGGCGCCCGCAGGCCGGTCGCGCCTTCGGCTGACGACAGCGCAGGACTCAGCTCTTCCAGCTGGGCGAGGGTCTCCTGCTCGGCGGAAAGCTCGCAGGCCTTGAGCTGCTGATAGAGGCGTTCCAGGCGTTGCACCGCGGCCGGGTCCTGGGTCGCGGGCAGCGTCGTCAGCTCCTGCTTCAGCTGGCGGCGCCGCTCGCGCAGCATGCCGGTCATCCAGCCCTGCCAGTCGCGCACGTCTTCCAGCAGGCGAGTGGGCGAGGCGGCCAGGGCGATGCCGTGGGCGGACAGCCAGTGAATCCACAGCAGCTCGCAGACATCGAGGCCCGCCTCGTCCTGCAGCAGCAGGCAGGTACTCATCATGTCCGGCGTCGGCTGAGGGTTGCCCGCAGAGCCGACCTCGCCGGGCAGGGCATACAGAGACAGCGCGTAGTCCCACAATCCGATAGAATATGCGCCCATCAAGTCGGCCTCTTCGTGTGTCACGGATGATGTCTCTTCATGTGTCACGGATGATGTCTCTTCATGTGTCACGGATGATGTCTCTTCACGTGCCACCGATGATGTCTCTTCACGTGCCACCGATGATGTCTCTTCACGAGTCGCGCCCAGCAGCTTGCTGAGTCGTAGCGCTCGTGTCGGTGGCGGTGAACGGGAGCCCGACGTCCCCCGTATTTTCTGATCGAGGTTGTCATGATTGCACTGCGCCAGCTCGCCCTGCAACGCGGCGGAGCACCGCTGATCGACGAAGCGGACCTGACGCTGCATGCCGGTCACAAGGCCGGTATCGTCGGCCCCAACGGCGCCGGCAAGTCGAGCCTGTTCGGCCTGATCCTCGGCGAGCTGACGCCCGACAGCGGCACGGTATCGCTGGCCGGTGGCGTGCGTGTCGCGCACATGGCGCAGGAAATCGATGCGCTGGAGCGTCCGATCGTCGACTACGTCATGGACGGAGACCACGCGCTGCGCGAGACCGAGCGCGCCCTGGCGGCCGCCGAAGAGAGCGGTGAGCACCAGCGTCAGGCCGAGCTGCACGCCCATTTCGACACCCTCGATGGCTACACCGCGCGGGCACGTGCCGAGCAGCTGCTGGTCGGCCTCGGCTTCAGTCAGGCGCAGCTCAGTCAGCCGCTGGCGGCCTTCTCGGGTGGCTGGCGCATGCGTGCCAATCTGGCGCGTACCCTGTTCACGCCCTCTGACCTGCTGCTGCTGGATGAGCCGACCAACCACCTGGATCTCGATGCGCTGCTGTGGCTTGAGCAATGGCTGGCGCGTTATCCCGGCGCGCTGCTGCTGATCTCCCACGACCGCGACTTCCTCGATGCGGTGTGTGATCACATCATTCACTTCGATCGCCGCAAGCTGGTGGTCTACAAGGGCAACTACAGCCGCTTCGAGCGCACGCGTTCCGAGCGTCTGGTGCGTGAGCAGGTCGAGCACGAGAAGACCATGGCGCGGCGCGCCGAGATCGAGGATTTCGTGCGCCGCTTCAAGGCCAAGGCCACCAAGGCGCGTCAGGCCCAGAGTCGCATGAAGATGCTGGAGCGCATGGAAGAGACGGCGGCGGTCAAGGCCGATTCCCCGTTCCACTTCACCATCCCGTGCTCCGACAAGATCTCGCATCCGCTGCTGGGGCTGGACCGCGCGGTGATCGGCTATCCCGGTCAGCCGCCGCAGCTCTCCGGGGTGCGCTTCTCGCTGCTGCCGGGGCAGCGCATCGGCCTGCTCGGCCCCAACGGCGCCGGCAAGTCGACGCTGATCAAGGCGCTCACCGGCGAGCTTGCGCTGGTCGAGGGGCAGCGTACCGCCGGCGAGCATCTGGCCATCGGCTACTTCGCCCAGCATCAGGTGGACGGGCTCGACCTGTCCTCGACGCCCTTCAATCATGTGCTGCGCCTGTCACCGTCGGCGGGCGAGCTGGAGATCCGCACCTTCCTCGGCAGCTTCGGCTTCCACGGCGATGAGGTCTACGCCACGGTGGAGTCGTTCTCCGGTGGCGAGAAGGCGCGTCTGGCGCTGTCGCTGATCGCGTGGCAGAAGCCCAATCTACTGCTGCTGGATGAGCCGACCAACCACCTGGACCTCGACATGCGCGAGGCGCTCACCGATGCACTGGCGACCTTCGAGGGCACCGTGATTCTGGTCTCCCACGACCGCCACCTGCTGCGTGCCTGCGTCGATGAATTCTGGTGCATCGCCGATGGCCGCGTGACGCCCTTCGATGGTGATCTGGATGACTACCGTGCCTGGCTCAAGGCGCGGGTCGAGGGCGAGCGGCGGGAAGCGCGCGCCCAGAAGGATGCCGATGCAGGGACAGACAGCACGCGCACGCCGGACCGCAAGGAAGCGCGCCGTCAGGCGGCTGAACTGCGCGAGAAGCTGCGTCCGCTCAAGAAGGTCAGCGACAAGGCCGAGCAGAAGATGAGCAAGGCGCAGGGCGAGCTGGACAAGATCGAGGAAGCGCTGGGCGATGCCACGCTCTACGAGGCGGACCGCAAGGCGGAGCTGACCAAGCTGCTGGCCAGCCAGGGCGAGATCAAGAGTCGCCTCGATGAGGCCGAAGCCGAATGGTTCGAGGCTCAGGAAGCGCTGGAAGAGATGGAAGCTCAGCTCAAGGCGGCGGACTAGGCCATGCGGCTGGACCGCTGGCTGACACGTCAGCCACAGCTCAACCGTCGCCATGCGCTCTCGGCGCTGGCGGCGGGGCGCGTGCGGGTCAACGGCGCGACGATCAGTGACCCGCTGCATGAGGTCGGCCCCTTCGATGACATCCACCTGTCAGCGCCTGACGCGACCGTCTGCCTGCAGGTCGCGCGGCGTCCGCGTCATATCCTGCTCAACAAGCCCGCCGGGGTCGTGACGGCCTGTCATGACCCCGAACACCCCACCGTGATCGATGTGCTGCGTGACACGCTGAATGCACGCGGCGAGGACAGCGGCTGGCTGGCCGAGATCCACCATGTCGGGCGTCTCGACCGTGCGACGACCGGTGCCCTGCTGCTGACCAACGACGGCGATGTCTCGGCGCGCATCAGCGATGCGGGGCTCGAGGGGCCCGCCAAGCGCTATCGCATGGGGCTGGAGCGGCCCCTGACGGAGGCCGAACAGGAAAGCGCGATCGCACAGGTTCGCCAGGGGGTGCTGCTCGAACATGATCCGCGCCCGACACTGCCGGCCCAGCTTGCGTTTCTCACCGCGGACCAGGCACGCCTGACGCTGCACGAGGGCCGCCATCATCACGTCAAGCGACTGTGGCGCAGCCTGGGCAATCGCGTGGTGTGGCTGCACCGTGAGTCGGTGGCGGGCTTGAGTCTCGAGGGGCTGGCGCCGGGGGAGTGGCGCGAGCTTACCCGCGAGGAGTGTTCACGGCTGGGGGCCGCGCAGCTTCGCGGGTGAGGCCACCCGGCGGGTGGCGTCTTGCCGACACCGGGTTATCCACACCCGCCTGGCGCGGCGCCAGCGCGTGCCGGCTGCGATGGGGTGTGGATAGATCGTGCTGAATCGTCGTCAGCGCTGCTCAGCTGCCGGTCGCCTGACTGGGCAAATCCTCTGCCGTGATGCTCGCCTCATCATCGTCGCTGGAGCTTGCCTCCGGCGTCGACAGGCTGACCAGCTCGCCCTCGGCATTGCGCGTGAAGTTGCGCACGATGACCCCGATATCCTCCGGTAGCGGCGCAAACTGGCTGCAGCGGCTCAGCACTTCCTGCATGTCCTGATAGCCACTGTCGCGACGCGAGTCGATGGTCGCGCGCGAGAAGTCGATATCCTTCAGTGAGGTCTCGCCCGGGCGCGCCGAGGCCAGCAGGCGCACCACGTTGATCGAGGGCTGCTGGGTCATGGCGAGGATACGCTGGATCTTCGGCGACTGGCGCAGCTCCTCCGGCAGATGGTCGGCGAGATTCTCGATCCCCATGCGCAGCGCCTGATTCTCTTCCAGCAGATTGAGGTGCTCGCCGGCACGGCTGGAATACTGGATATCCTTCTCGCGCAGCTGCGCCTCCTGCAATGTCTCCGGCACCTTGCCATCGGCACTCCACAGGTCGATCACGTAGCAGTTGACCACCGTCTCGCCATGCGGACGCTCCGACAGCACCCAACTGACGGGCGTATTGGAGTACAGGCCGCCATCCCAATAGGCTTCGCCATCGACCCACACCGGCGGGAAGGCCGGTGGCAGGGCGCCGCTGGCCAGAATATGGCGGTGATCCAGCGCTTCATGCGAGGAATCGAAGTAGCGCAGCGCGCCGCTGCCGATATTCACCGCCCCGACCGATAGGCGAACGTTCTCCGGGTGGCGGGCATCCAGGCGCTCGAAGTCCACCAGCCGGTTGAGCGTGTCGCCCAGCGGCTCGGTGTCGTAGAGGCTGGGCGGCTCGCCGAAGAAGCTCTGCCAGATCGGTACCGTCCACAGCGGGCGCGGGCGGAAGAAGCCCGGAATGCCCCACAGCATGGCGGAGGTACGCGCGACACTGCGCTCCCACGGATGAAAGGCGGGCCCCATGCTGGCAGCGGGTTGGGCGATGCCATACCAGAATGACTCGAGGGCCTTGAGGCGCTCGCCCTCCGGATTGCCGGCGATCAGGGCACCATTGATGGCGCCGACCGAGGTGCCGACCACCCAGTCGGGCTGGATGCCGGCTTCGGCCAGCGCCTCGAAGATGCCGATCTGGTAGGCGCCGAGCGCACCACCGCCTTGCAGCACCAGAATATTGAGCGCATCGGCGCAGAAGTCGCAGGATGTATCACGCATGAAACCTTCTCCTCTCTAGCAGTGCAGCACTCCGCCGGGGAATGCCCGAGGTCAGGGGGACCGTCGCGAGCGTGACGCCATGTGATGGGGGAGGCGTGGGCTCGTGGAGGCGGCGCAAGGGTGACGAGGTGCATATCAAGGGCAGCGAAGCACCTGATCAAGGCAATGAGGCACTGGTGAAAAGCAATGAAAGTGCTTTTATTGTGCAGTGCAGCATGGCGCCTGTCAGCATAGCACGCATCCTCGCCTTGCGTGTCTGCGATCTCATTCAAGCGACTGTCTGAGGCAGCAGGGACAAAGACGAGGGTGAGGTTAGGAACAGGAACAGGAGCAGGAGCAGCAGCCGTGCGGCGGTCATTGGCACCAGGGCGTCAGCCACAGGTCGGCTGCCAGCAGCAGCAATGCATAGCGTCCGCCCTTGGCGATCACGATCAGGACGATGCTTTTCCACCACGCCAGCCGGAAGATACCTGCCAGCACCGTCAGCGGGTCGCCGATCAGCGGGGCCCAGCTCAGCAGCAGGCTCCAGGCGCCGAAGCGGCGATACCACAGGGTGCCGCGCGCCAATGCGCGCCGCGAGACCGGAAACCAGCGCCGTGTGCGCAGACGACGGGCGCCACGCCCCAGGGCGACGTTGATCAGGCTGCCGAGCGTGTTGCCCAGCGTCGCCGCGATCCATAGCGCCCAGGGCGCGTGCCCCTGGCACCACAGCCCCGCGAAGGCCGCCTCCGATCCGCCGGGCAGCAGGGTGGCGCTGGCCAGCGAGATCACGGCGAGCGAGATCAATGCCGGCAATGACAGTAGGGCCACTTCATTCATATCACTTTCTTCTGTTTTTCACGGTGGCAGGGCGCTGGGGGTGGCTTTCTTCCCACCTCAGCTCGGGTATGCTGTTGGCACGTCAAAGCCATATTTCGGGAGCTTCCTGCATGCATATTCCGTGCGTCCTGACGATAGCGGGCTCAGACCCCTCCGGGGGAGCCGGCATTCAGGCGGACCTCAAGACATTCTCTGCGCTGGGCGCCTACGGGGCCAGCGTGATCACGGCGCTGACGGCGCAGAATACCTGCGGTGTGCGCAGCGTGGAGGCGGTCTCGCGGGAATTCATCGCCGCACAGCTGGACGCCGTGCTGGATGATCTCGATATCCGCGCCGCCAAGATCGGCATGGTGGCCGATCCGCTGGTGGTGGAAATGCTTGCCGACCGCCTTCAGCAGCGTCGCCCGCGCTGGGTCGTGCTCGACCCGGTGCTGGTCGCCAAGAGTGGCGATGCGCTGGTCAATGATGCTGCCATCCAGTCGGTGGCCGAGCACCTGGTGCCGCTGGCCGACATCATCACGCCCAACCTGCATGAAGCCGCGGTGCTGCTGGGCGAGCGGCGCCTGATCGGGCGCTCCGACATGCCCGAGGTCGCCCGCGAGCTGCGTGCCCGAGGCGCGAAGGCGGTGTTGATCAAGGGCGGGGCGCTTGAGGGGCAGGCCTGTGATGACCTGCTGGTCAGCGATGCCGGCGAGCAATGGCTGTGCGCGCCGCGTATCGAGACCGACAATCTGCACGGCACCGGCTGCTCGATGTCTTCCGCCATCACGGCGCGACTGGCGAACGGTCTGCCGTTGCCGCAGGCGGTGGTCGAGGCGCGCGAATGGCTGCTGGGCGCGCTGCGCGCCTCCGACCAGCTCAACGTCGGCAAGGGCCGTGGGCCGGTGCATCATTTCCACGCCCTGTGGTAAGCCAGCCAGAGCCAGGCCTGTGAAACCCAGTCTGCAGGAGTGATGAACCCCGCAAGCTCCCCTTTATCACTGCCAGACAACGAGTAGATGCCATGCCTATATCGCCGCTGTATCGCTTGTCCGTGTCAGCTGTCCGTGGCGCCGCTTGCAGCCTGAACGCCGCCTGTCATGCCGTCAGCCTGCCGGTGGCGAGTGCGTCGCGCTGGCTGGCCGCGGGCGTGATGGGGGCGTTGCTTGCCACCACCAGCCCGGCGGCGCTCGCCGTCGAGATCAAGGGGGTGACCTTCGCGGATCAGGTGACCACACAGTCCGGCCAGCCGCTGACGCTGATCGGCAGTGGGCTCTTCACCTACCTGCTGTGGGACGCCTATGTCGGCGCCTATTATCAGGATGCGCGTCGCCCGCGCCCGGCGCCGCTCAAGGATGTCTCGCGTCGCCTGGTGCTGGAGTACTTCCATGCCATCGATGCCGAGGATTTCGCCAAGGCGACCACCAAGGGCGTACGCAAGAACCTGGCAGCGGCGGATTTCGCGGTGATCGAGCCTGAATTGACGCGCTTCAATCGCGCCTATCAGGACGTCGTGCCGGGGGATCGCTATGCGCTGCAATGGCTGTCCGCCGGTGGCGGCAGCGGCAGCGGCACGCTGTCGCTGGTGCTGAACGGGCAGGTCATCTTCGAAAGCGATTCACTGGCGCTGGCCAACGGCCTGTTCGCGATCTGGCTGGGCGATGAACCGGCCCAGCAGGATTTCCGTACCCAGCTGCTGGGGCAGTAGCGCGCGCTCTCCATCTGGCCCCTCTCTAGCTTATCTAGCCTATCTGGCCCATCTGTCGCGGCATCGCCATCGTCTTGCACCTCTGTCGCGCCTCTATCGAGACACCACGAAAAACGCCCCTGCCGGGAGTCCCGGCAGGGGCGTTTTTTCATGCTCGCCTTTCTATCTTTCTAACATTCCAACTTTCTATCTTTCCATCACTCTTTCGATCCTTGCTATCTCCCTGGTGGGGCTGACGCGCCTGCCTGGGGCTTACTTGCCTTCGGCAGCCTTGATGTCGGCCTGCAGGGTGTCGAGGATCTTGCTGCCGCGCTCACCGGATTGCTCACGATAGACTTCCCAGCCCTTCTCGCCGACCGGGCGGAAGGCTTCGCGCTGCTCATCGGTCAGCGTGATGATCTCGATGTCACTGTCTTCCTTGATCTTCTCCAGGCGGTCGGCGTTGTACTCCTCCTGCTTCTCGAAGATGTACGGACGCATCTCGTTGGTGACCTTGTCGAGCATCTGCTGCTGCTCGTCATCCAGACCGGAATAGAAGTCACTGGAGGCCACCAGCGTGGTGATGAACTGCGCCTGCTTGGCCTGGATCATGTAGTCCTGAACTTCGTAGAAGCTCATTTCCTGGATGGCGAAAACCGGGTTCACCTGGCCGTCGATCTGGCCCAGCTGCAGGCCGGAGTAGACCTCGGAATAGGGCATCGGCGTCGGGTTGGCACCGTAGCCGCGATAGCTCTCGACCAGAATCGGCGAGGTCATGGTGCGGATCTTGAAGCCTTCCATGTCCTCGGGTGTCTTGATGTCACGGTTGCCGGTCCACACCATCCAGCCTTCCGGAATCACGCCCAGCAGCTGGAGATTCTGCTCGGTGTAGGCCTCGGACAGCATGTCGATGGCCTTGGAGTTGCCGAGTACCTCTTCATTGACGGCATTGTCGTCGGAGAACAGGAAGTGCAGCGTGAAGACGCCCGACTCCGGAATCACCGAGGCCAGGTGACCCGGTGAGGCAAAGGTCAGCTGGATGGCATCGCTCTGCACCAGTTCGGTGAGCTGTGAGGAGGTACCCAGTGCACCGTAGGGGTAGATCTCGACATCGATGTCACCACCGGAAGCCTCTTCGATGCGCTTCTTGAATTCCTGGGCGTAGGCATCCTGAACACTGCCGGAGACCTCCTCCAGCGCGAAACGCCAGGTGTCCGCCTGCACGCCCGCGGAGGCCAGCGCCGCCATGCCCAGGCCGGACGCGAGGGCGCCTCCCTTGATGAACGCGGCGAGACGAGAAAGGGGAACAGGAGTCCTGGACGTCTCGCGATTCTGCTCGGGTGACGGGTTCCATTGCATCGTCATCTTGTTCTCCTTGTGTGATTTCCATCAGCGTCGGGCGGCTCTGGGCATACCCGGCGTGCAACTTGCATCATTTAGATAATATTGCCATTCTTAATATAATAAAAAAATTACCAAATTGGATAGTATGATTAGAATTTATTATGAATAAGCTGAGCCTGTGCGCATGAGTCTCTGGTACTCGAGCTCTGGTGCTTGAGCTCTGGTGCTCGAGGATCTGTCCGTCGCTCGCCAGAGCTTCGCGCTCGGTCTTCACGATCGGCCCCGGCGCCAGACCGACATGCCGCGCGTCGGCCGCATACTGATTTCAAGCGCCGCTAATAAAGCTAGAACAAGAGTAGCCAAAGTGAAAATCACGGCGGCGCCGCGGAAAATTTCAATGGATCGTACTGGCAAATGCAGGCCGTCTGGCGCAAACCACTGCGCTCATGACGTCTGATAGAAAGCCTATCTGGCAGGATGCCACATCAACAGGAAGCCGCTTCATGAACTCGCCCCCCTCCAAGTCTCCCTCCGCTGACGAGACCCGCCCCGCCCCGGCCGAGACGAATGGCGCTCAGGACCCCCTTGCACATCTGCCTGCGCCGCTGCGCCGTCTGGCCGCCTGGTTCGAACGTGGTGACCAGGGCCTGGCGCATGTCGAGCGCTGGTTGATCGCCCTGTGCGTGCTGGGCATGGCGACGGCCAGCATCGCCAATGTCATCGGGCGCAACGTCTTCAACTACAGCCTGCCGTTCACCGAAGAGCTGATGCAGATCCTGCAGCTGTGGCTGACCTTCCTCGGCATCAGTTACGGCGCGCGCGCCGGGCGCCATATCCGCGTGACGGCGCTGCTGGACTTCATGCCGCCGTGGTTGCGCAAGGTGCTGCTGATCGCCGGACAGGTCATCACCTGTGCCTTGCTGGCCTACCTCGCCTGGCTGGCGGTGGATTATCTGCAGAGCCTGGCCAAGTCCGGGCGTGTCACGCCGTCGCTGCGCTGGTCGCTGGCGGCGCTCTATGCCGTGGTCCCGCTGGGGCTGGCGCTCGGGGCGCTCCAGTACCTGATGGCGATTCTGCGCAATCTGCTGGCGCAGGGCGCCTGGCTGTCATGGCGTACGGCGGAGATGGACGAGAACGAGGAAGTCGACGGCAGTGGCGCGCTCTAGCCACTGCGTCGGGAATGTCTTCTCGATGTCTCGATAGACGATTGATCACACTTCATTGACCCAGGGACGGAAGCTGCGATGTGGATTCTGCTCGTGATGGTGGGGCTGCTGTTGCTTGGGGTACCCATGATGGTGCCATTGAGCGTCGGCACCTTTTTCTTGTTGTTCAGCGATTTTCCCTTCCTCAAGCCGGAGCTGGTGATCCAGCAGATGATCGGTGGCCTGCAGCCGGTGGTACTGACGGCGGTGCCGATGTTCATTCTGGCGGCCGATATCATGCTCAAGGGCTCCACTGCCCAGCGCCTGCTGGATCTGGTCGAGCGCTTCGTCGGCCACTGGCGCGGCGGCCTGCCGGTGACCACCGCGCTGGGCTGCACCCTGTTCGGCGCGGTGTCCGGCTCCACCCAGGCCACGGTGGTGGCGATGGGGCGCCCGCTGCGCCCGCGGCTGCTGGAAGCCGGTTACAGTGACAAGTTCACCATCGCGTTGATCATCAATGCCTCCGATATCGCGCTGCTGATCCCGCCCTCCATCGGCATGATCATCTATGGCGTCGCGACCGGTACCTCTGTGGGTGACCTGTTCATCGCCGGTATCGGCCCGGGGCTGATGATCCTGGTGCTGTTCTCGCTCTACTGCATGTGGAAGTCGTGGAAGCTGGGCATCGCCCCGCAGCCCAAGGCGGACTGGCCCGCACGCCTCAAGGCCTTGAAGCGCGCCAGCCTGCCGGCGGGCTTCCCGGTGATCATCATCGGCGGCATCTACTCGGGCATGTTCTCGCCGACGGAGGCCGCCACGGTCTCGGTGATCTACGCGCTGATTCTCGAGATGCTGATCTATCGCGGCGTGACCCTGAAGGACCTTCCCAGTGTGGCCTTCTCCACGGGGCTGATCACCGCGGTGGTGTTCATCCTGGTAGCGGCGGGGGCGGGCTTCTCGTGGATGATCTCCTTCGCCAAGATTCCGGATGCCATCCTCGGCGGCTACATCCCCTACCTGTCGGAGCATGCGCTGGCGCTCTTGGCGGTGATCGCGGCGGCCTACTTCGTCGGTTGCATGTTCGTGGACCCCATCGTGGTGATCCTGATTCTGGCACCGGTGTTTGCGCCGGCAGTCGATGCCGCCGGACTGGACCCGGTGCTGGTCGGTACCCTGGTCACCCTGCAGGCGGCGATAGGTTCGGCGACTCCGCCCTTCGGCTGCGACATCTTCACGGCGGTGGCGGTGTTCCGAAAACCGTACATGGAGGTCATCCGGGGGACGCCGCCCTTCATTGCCCTGCTGTTGCTGGCGACGGTGCTGCTGATGCTGTTCCCGCAGATCGCGCTGTTCCTGCCCAGCCTCGCCAACTAGCAGCTCGCCAACTGGCAGCTCGCCCAATCGAGTAACACCTGTCGCGCCCCGCAGGCTCAGTCTGCGGGGCGTTCGCGTCTGGTATGCTCCCGAACACGAAATGTCATGAACATCATCCATCTCTTGAAGGAGCAAGCGGCATGCGAGCATTGATCCAGCGCGTCACACGGGCGGAAGTCGTGGTCGAGGACGAGAGCGTCGGCGCCATCGAGGGCGGTCTGCTGGTACTGGTGGGCGTCGAGAAGGGCGATGATGAGGCGCGTGCCGACAAGCTGCTGCACAAGCTGCTGCATTACCGGGTCTTCGCTGACGAGAACGACAAGATGAACCTCAATGTCCAGCAGGCGGGAGGCAGTCTGCTGCTGGTCTCGCAGTTCACGCTGGCGGCGGACACCGGCAGCGGCATGCGCCCCAGCTTTTCCTCGGCGGCGCCACCGGCGGAGGGCGAGCGGCTGTTCGCCTATCTGGTCGACAAGGCGCGTGAGCACGGGCGAGAACTGGGGGTGGGAATCGAGACCGGACGCTTCGGTGCCAACATGCAGGTCTCGCTGCTCAATGACGGGCCGGTGACCTTCCTGCTCGAGAGCTGATCGCGCAGACCCAAAAAAGCCGCCCCCGAGGGGGCGGCTGCAAGCATTGGATGACAAGACTGCGCCGTCTCGCGGGAGCGCGGCGCAGGTAACGCAGTCTTACTGCACGCCTTCCGGGTTGCGTGCGTTCAGGTAGGCCTGCTCAGAGACCTCATGCCACTTCTCGACCTTGCCTTCGAAGGTGGTGTAGGACTCGTAGATGCGGCCTGCCAGCTCATTGGAGTCGCCGAGTTTCTTGACCACTTCGCCGGACAGCTCACGCGCCTTGTCGAGCACGTCCTGCGGGTAGCGGCGCAGCTCGACCTTGTGCTCGTTGAGCAGTGTCTCGAGGGCGTCGTTGTTGCGCGCGGTGTACTCGTCGAGCATGTCCTGGTTCACGTCACGTACCGCGGAACGCAGGATGGCCTGCAGGTCCTTGGGCAGCTCGGCCATGGCGTCGTCATTGACGATGGCCTCGAAGGTGACGGTCGGCTCGTGCCAGCCCGGATAGTAGTAATACTTGGCGGCCTGATAGAGACCGAAGGCCAGGTCGTTGTACGGACCGATCCACTCGGTGGCATCGATGGCCCCGGACTGCAGCGAGGTGAAGATCTCGCCGCCCGGCATGCTGACCGTCGCCACGCCCATCTGCTGCATGACATCGCCACCCAGACCCGGGATACGCATCTTCAGACCATCGAGGTCGGCGACCGAGTTGATCTCCTTGTTGAACCAGCCGCCCATCTGCACGCCCGAGGCGCCGCCCGCCATGACTTCGACGCCGAACTTGTCGTAGACCTCGTTCCACAGCTCCAGACCGCCGCCGTAATGCAGCCAGGCGTTCATTTCCTGCGCGGTCATGCCGAAGGGCACGGCGGCGAAGAACTGGGCTTCCGGCGCCTTGCCTTTCCAGTAGTAGGAAGCCGAGTGACCGATCTGCGCGGTACCGGAAGATACGGAGTCGAGGACCTCGAAGCCCGGGACCAGCTGGCCTGCGCCATAGACCTTGATCTTGAGACGGCCGTCGGACATCTCATCGACCAGACGTGCAAGGCGTTCCGGCCCCTGGCCCACCCCCGGGAAGTTCTTCGGCCACGAGGTGACCATCTTCCAGGTGAAGGTATCTGCGGCGTTGGCGACGGCCGGCAGGGTGCCCATGGCGGTCATGGTGCCGACGGCGATGCCGAAGGCGAGTTTGTTGAGTTGCATGGCATGCTCCTTGAAGTGCCCGATTGTTGTTGTGCACCGGTCATGAACTGGCGCTGGGCAAGAGGTGGGCCGCGAACGACCCCCGGATATGATGCATCTGCATGAGCCGACTGGCGGCTCTCCCATCAGCTGGCGGGGCAGGCCCCGCCAATTCAGTTGCTGGTCTGTCTTTGTTCTGTCCGTGTTCTGTATTTGTTCTGTCCGTGCTCTGTCCTTGTGCTGTCTCGTCAGTCGTGGCCTAGAACTGGGCCGGCAGCCAGGTCGCCAGCCCCGGGAAGGCGGCCAGGGCGCCCAGCATGCACAGCTGGATCAGGATGAACGGCACGACACCCTTGTAGATCTGGCTGGTGCTGACTTCCTTGGGCGCCACGCCGCGCAGGTAGAACAGCGCGAACCCGAAGGGCGGCGTCAGGAAGGAGGTCTGCAGGTTGATGGCGATCATGATGCCCAGCCAGATCGGATCGAGGCCCATGGCCAGCAGCACCGGACCGACGATCGGCACCACCACGAAGGTGATCTCGATGAAGTCGAGGATGAAGCCGAGCAGGAAGATCACCAGCATCACCACCAGGGTGGCACCGATGACGCCGCCGGGCATGTTCTCGAAGATCTCGGTGACGACCTCTTCGCCGCCGAAGCCGCGGAACACCAGCGAGAACAGCGCCGCACCGATCAGGATCAGGAACACCATCGAGGTGACATTGGTGGTGGAGCGCACCACTTCCGTCAGGGTCTTCAGGCTCAGCTTGCGGTTGGCGAGGGCCAGCATCAGCGCACCGAATGCACCCACGGCAGAGGCTTCGGTCGGGGTCGCGAGACCGCCGAGAATCGAGCCGAGCACACAGACGATCAGCACGATCGGCGGCACCAGCCCCTTCATCAGCAGCCAGAAGATGCTGCCGGTATGCCCCAGCTCTTCCATCAGCGCATCACGATCGACGGCCGGCGCCTTCTCCGGCTTCAGCCAGGCGACCATGGCGATGTAGACGATATAGGCGAGCACCAGGATCAGGCCCGGAATCAGCGCGCCGATGAACAGGTCACCCACCGAGACGGTCTTCGGGCTCCAGATACCCATCGACAGCTGCGCCTGCTGATAGGCGGAAGACAGCACGTCGCCCAGCAGAACCAGCGCGATGGATGGGGGGATGATTTGCCCTAGGGTGCCGGTGGCACAGATGGCGCCGGTGGCCAGTGACGGGTCATAACCGCGCTTGAGCATGGTCGGCAGTGACAGCAGGCCCATGGTGACGACGGTCGCGCCGACGATACCGGTGGAGGCGGCCAGCAGCATGCCGACGATGGTCACGGAAATCCCCAGCCCGCCACGCAGCGAGCCGAACATCAGTGCCATGGCGTCGAGCAGCGTCTCGGCGACCTTGGACTTCTCCAGCAGCACGCCCATCAACACGAACAATGGCACGGCAAGCAGGGTCTGGTTGGTCATGGTGCCGTAGAGGCGGTTGGGCATCGCGGACAGGAAGCTGGCATCGAATACGCCCTGGGTAATGCCCAGCGCATCCAGCCCCATGCCGAGTCCGGCGAAGGCAAGCGCGGTACCGGCCAGTGACAGCGCCACCGGATAGCCCAGCATCAAGACGATACAGATACACACGAACAGCAGCAGTGGCATGATCTCGAGCATTACACCAGCTCCTCATCGTGGTCAGGGGTGTCATCGCTCGCATGCGGAGAGGGCAGGCGGCCCATCAGGAACAGCAGATGGCGGCCGGCTTCCGCCACGCCTTGCAGCATCATCAGGATGGCGATGGCCGGAATCAGGGTCTTGAGCAGGTAGACGCCCGGCAGGCCGCCGGATTCGGGCGAGGCTTCCTTGATGCCCCAGGAATCGCCCACGTAACCGAGGCTGGAGAGCAGGATGAAGGTCATCACCGGGAACAGCAGGAACAGGGTGCCGCCGAGATCGACCCACGACTTACCGCGGTGCGACATGCGCTGATAGAAGATATCCACCCGCACATGGCCGTCGTGCTTGAGCGTGTAGCTGGCGGCGAGCAGGAAGACGGCCGCGTGCATGTACATCACGGATTCCTGCATGGGGATGCTGTTGATGTTGAAGGCGTAGCGCAGCATCACGATGGTGAATTCGACCAGCATCATGATGACGACCAGCCAGGACACGCAGCGTCCCAGCCCCTCGGTCATGCGGTCGAGCCCTGTGAGCCAGCCGGGGGTAGAGGCATTGGCAGACATGGAGTCCCCTTGGCCTGCGGGTAGCAGGTGATGATTGTTGGTGTTGTTGTTGCTTTGCCGACAGCGTCTGCTGTGTCTTTGCCAAGCGCTTGTGTTGCAAGCGCTTGTGTTGCAAGCGATTGCTGGCAAGGTCGCCAATTCAGATGTTGCTCATGTTGTGGTCAGTCGCGGTGTCCAGCAAGCCGTGATGGCATCGCTTTGAACAACGCTATTCCACGCTTCATCCCTGTAAGTGACGTCGCTCGGATACGGCATGCCATCAGTCATCGCTAAGTCAACGATTAATCCACGTCATTGGCAGACAAAGAGTAGCGAGCGGCGCCGCAACAACAAATGGATCATTGGTCTGACAGGCGGTTTTTGTCTTTGCTTACAGTGAGATAGGCGAAAAAATACCGTCAGGCAGGCAAGGAAACGGGCAAGTAAGGGCGCGGCAGATCGCGTCATGCGCATCCAACAGCCCGCAAGCGATGCGCCGCAGACGCGGCGGCAGGGGTGAGCATCATGGCGCAGACAGCTGCCGGCAAGCCGTAGCTGAGGGAAGCCTGGGTCGGGAGAGTCAGGCGGGAAAGCCAGGTGGGAGAGCCAGGTGGGAGAGCCAGGCAGCAGAGGGGCGATATGCGAGGGATCGATATCCGAGGGGCAGGCGTCAGAGATGCCTATGCAAGAGAGACAGGCGTCAGGCGAGCCCGATCGCCTTGCGGCATGCGGCTGGCAGATGGACTTCTACCGCAAGCGGCAGATGGTCGGAGAACAGGTGCGACAGCGTGGTCGGGTGGCTCAAGCGCAGCGTCGAGGAGACCAGGATATGGTCGAGCCCACGGCGTGGCTGCCAGGCCGGGTAGCTGTTGATGGCCTTGCTGGGGCGGGAGTCGAGTGCCTCGCTGAACGCCTTGTGCTGACGAAGCTGGGCCAGCGTGCAATTGAGGTCGCCCATCACGATGACATGCTTGAGGGGCGCGATCAGCTCGCCGAGGTACTGCAGCTGACGATGCTGGATACGGGCACCGAGTGCCAGGTGGGTCACGAAGACATGCAGGGCGTGTTCGCCTTCGCCGAAGCGGGCATGGATGGCTCCGCGTCCCGGCAGCGTACCGGGCAGACTGTGCTCTTCGAGATGGCTGATCGGCAGGCGCGACAGCAGGCCGTTGCTGTGCTGAGCCAGGCGGCCCAGATTGCGATTGAGCTGCTGATAGCGATGCGGGAATTCGGCCGTTTCGGCCAGTGAATCGACCTGATTGACGTTGCCGGAGCGGAAACTGCCACCGTCCACTTCCTGCAGCCCGACGATATCGTAGGGCGTGATGGCGGCGGCGATCAGCTCCAGACGCTTGCGGCGCATCGGGTGTGGCAGCACATGCTGCCAACCGCGGGTGACGTAGTGATGCCACGCCGCGGTATGGATACCGACCTGCATGTTGAAGGTCAGCAGACGCAGGGGAGGTGCCGTCTCGTCGAGTCCGGCACCTCCCGCGGCGCTGGCGGCCACTGGGTCAGCAGCCGCTGCCATCAAGCGGCGTCCTTGCTGCCGGCTTTCTCTTCACGTACCTGCTCGACCAGCTCGTCGGTGATCTTGAGCATGTTCTGCAGTGAGCCAGCCGTGCTCGGCGAGATGACATAGCGGCCATCCACGATCAGTGCCGGTACGCCCATGATCTTGTAGGCGCGCATCTGGGCGTGGGCCTGATTGACCTGGCTCTTCACGCCGAAGGAGGTCAGAGACTTCTTGGCGTCTTCTTCGCTGACGCCGTAGTCGCTGTAGAACTTGGCGATATCATCCGGATCGGTCAGACGCTGGTGGTCCTGATGGATGGCATCGAAGAAGGCCTTGTGGGTCTCGTCGAGGATGCCCAGGTCCTTGGCGGCATAGAAGGCATAGGCGTGCTTGACCCAGTCCTGCCCCATGGTGGCCGGCAGACGGTTGAAGGTCACGTCACTCGGCAGCTCGTCGACCCACGGCTCGAGGCTGGATTCCAGCTTGTAGCAGTGCGGGCAGCCATACCAGAACGCTTCGACCACTTCGACATTGCCCGCCGGCGCGTCGGTCTTCACCGGCTCGTCGAGTACCTGGTAGTCCTTGCCAGCTTCAGCGGCGAACACGCTTGCTGACAGGCCAAGGCCCGCCACCAGAGTCAGTAGGGGTTTCCACTTCATGGAACATCTCCATCGGATTGAGGCATGCCCGGGCATGATACCCGGCAACATTAGTGATGCATCGAGTATGCGTGTCAGCCACCACTGCTGTCGAGACTGCCGGGCGGGACACGGCGGATCACTGTCGGGCCAGCCTAGCGTGACAAGGTTGACCGTTGGATGAACGCCGTTCGATCACGCGCCGTACAAGGCGTCGCTCGATCACGCCCCGTGAATGGCGTGCTGGTGCCGGTCGTCATCAAGTCAGTCATACGCGACAACCGGCTGAACGGATGCCTCAGCGCAGGCCGTGGAGATATTCGGCCACCTGCTGCATGTCGCTGTCACTCATGCGCGCGGCGATGCTGCTCATGATGGCGTTCGGGTCGTTGTCGCGGCTGCCGTCGCGGAAGGCCTTGAGCGCCGTCACGGTATAGGCGGGGAATTGCCCGGCCAGCGCCGGATAGCCTGCCGAGTCGATGCCTTCACCACGCGGACCATGACAGGCTGTGCAGGCCGCGATGCCGCGCTCGAGCGAGCCGGCCCGATACAGCACCTCGCCTGCACGGGCCGCCTCTGGCTCGGCCTGGCCGCGATTGGCGGGCTGCGCGGCGTAATGGGCCGCGATATCGGCGATGTCCTGATCGCTCAGGTTGTCGGCGATACCGGCCATCTGCGGCACCGAGCGGCGACCATCCCGGATGTCGGCCGTCTGCTTGCGCAGGTAGTGGGCCTGCTGGCCAGCAAGATGGGGGAAGGCCGGCGTCGGCGAGATGCCCTGGGCGCCATGACAGGCAGCACAGACGGCAGCCTTGGCCTTGCCTGCCGCGGCATCGCCGACCAGCGACTCGGCGGCGGCCCCCGTCGGCAAGGTGGCGGCCAGCGTCGTGGCAGCAAGTGCCAGCAGCAGGCGCAAGGGGCGCTCGGGGGTCTGCCTTGGTCTCATCAGCTCATCCATTTCACTGGTCCCTGTTTCACGAAGAGGCCCGTTCGGGGCTTGTATCATCCGGCGTGGATGGTGGCCTCTGTCATTTCCCCGGTGCCCGCGCCGTGCTGCGCGCGGTGAGAAGTGCACCCCACTCTCGCAGCCCGTGAGAGCGGGGTGGTACACTAGGCCTCATGATCGCCATGCTGACCTTGCAGGCAGTATAGCGAATCCCCTCAGGGCGCGTGAGCGTGCCTGTCGCCAGTCGTGTCATCGCAGTAATCCAGAGCATCTTCCCGCTGTCGTCGGCAAGTTGCAGCGCCGATGGCAGGGCATGCGGCACTCTTTTTCGTTACACCGGTCGTTTCTTCTGCTCTCTCGTGATGTCGCGCGGGCGAGACGTCCGCCTTCAACAGGTATTCAGAACTCCCATGGCCGAATCAGCTCCTTCGACCCCCAAGCTCCATTATCGTCAGGCGCGCTTCCTGATCAGTGCCGCGACTCTGGCCCAGTGCCCGACGGACGTGGGTGCCGAAGTGGCCTTCGCGGGTCGCTCCAATGCCGGCAAGTCCAGCGCCATCAATGCGCTGACCTCGCAGAAGGCGTTGGCCCGTACCTCCAAGACCCCCGGCCGCACCCAGCTGATCAACTATTTCACCATCGGTGAAACGGGCCGCCATCTGGTCGATCTGCCCGGCTATGGCTATGCCAAGGTGCCGGACAAGGTGAAGCGCGAGTGGCAGTCACATCTGTCCAACTACCTGCGCAACCGCCAGTCGCTGCGGGGCCTGGTGCTGCTGATGGATGTGCGCCATCCGCTGTCCGAATTCGACCAGATGATGCTGGGCTGGGCCGATGAGGCCAAGATGCCGGTGCATATCCTGCTGACCAAGGCGGACAAGCTGAAGCGCGGGCCTGCTGCGGCAAGCCTGCAGAAAGTGCGTCACGCGCTCAAGGAGTGGGAAGACCTGGTCACCGTGCAGCTGTTCTCGTCGCTGAAGTACTCTGGTGTCGAGCAGGTGCATGCCAAGCTCGACGAGTGGCTGGCGGACCCGTCGGTGATGGACGGCGTGGAAGAGATGGCAGGCGATGAGGCACCGCAGGACCCCTTCGACGACTGACTGAAGGTGTAAGGCGATTTGGGGCGAATCCTCGAACTACGCCACCTTGCATGACGAAACGGCCACCCCTCGGGGTGGCCGTTTGCGTTACGACAGGCGCGCTATCACTCACATCTGCACTGCTGCCCTTCCCCAAGGCCCACTCACATGAACAGGCTGCGCGGCGCGCTGCTGATGGGGTCAAGGCGGGTCAGGGAGCTCGTCTCCCTGGGCGCCGAGAGAATATGCGGCACCTTTGCCGCGGGCTCGACGACTTCTGGCATCGTCACGGCCTCGCTGGGGACGAGCAGGCTGCGCATGGCCTCCTGTGGTGAGGCTGCCGGGGCCTCCTGCACGCCGGATTGCAGCGTCGCGAGGCTGGCACGCCCACTGTAGACCGCCACGATGACCAGCAACGCGGATGCCAGCACGATGGCGACGCCTTTCAGCAGGGCGCGGCTGGTCTGACGCGAGGGCGTCATGATCGGCGCGCGTTGCTCGCCTTCACCATGCAGGGGCGGCCTCTGGGGAGAGGAAGATGACACACGGTAGCGCGGGAGTGAGTGGGTGCTCATGCTGGCCTCTCCTTTTGAGGTCGAGGTGGCAGGCATCTCCCAGCGCAGATTCAGGAACCCCAGACAGGGTTCAATATCGACGACGCTGAGAAACTTGTACATGAAATATGGTTGAGGCGTCATTTTTGTACAAGTTTTAATTCACTCAGCCATTGGGCACACCAGGCGCATCAGGCGCGCCACACCTTGAGCCTCAGCCGTCGGTCGTTCAGTCATTCCCACACTCAGTCATTCCGCCACTTGCACCGTCACTCACTCATTCCGTCACTCAGTCATTCAGGCGTGCAATCAGCGCCGGCAGCTCGCGGACATGCGAGATGACATGTACGCCTGCCGGGACGGGGCCCGGTGCGCCCTGGCCCTTGACGTCGATCCAGGCGGCCTGCATGCCCAGGCGCGCGGCAGGCAAGGCATCTTCCTTCCATGAGTCACCGACATGCAGGGTGGTGGAGGGGCGGCTGCCCAGGCGTGCCATGGCGGCGAGGAAGGGGCGCGCATCCGGCTTGGGCGCCAGCCATTCGCCGGCGGCGATGCTGAACTCGAAATGATGATCCAGCGCGAGGCGAGCCAGGTCGACATTGCCATTGGTGATGGCACCAAGACGGTAATCGCGGGCGAGGGAGTCGAGCAGCTCGCTGGCTTCCGGGAAGGGCGTCAATTCGTGGCGCA
The DNA here is from genome assembly GCF_029846435.1 of Cobetia sp. 1AS1. Classification (NCBI taxonomy): domain Bacteria; kingdom Pseudomonadati; phylum Pseudomonadota; class Gammaproteobacteria; order Oceanospirillales; family Halomonadaceae; genus Cobetia; species Cobetia sp. 1AS1. Next base: position 63,505 of record NZ_JARWKU010000003.1, on the reverse strand, counting down.
GCGCCAGGAAGCGCTCGATGGCGGCGCGTGACCAGTGGCCCGCCTGCTCATCATCATGCCCGGCATCGCGCAGCATGGCGTGCATGGCCTCGCGGCGCAGCCAGGTGAAGTCACCGCGGCGCAGCGGGTGCTCCAGCCCCAGCGCCATGCGACGACGCGTGTATTCCTCGAGGGGGAAATCGTTGGCATGCCCGATCTCTCCATCCAGCCAGGCGTAATGCTCGGCCTCGGCGCGCTCCATCACCGCGCGATTGGCCCACAGGGTGTCATCGAGATCGAAGGTCAAGGCCGTCAGGCGAGGCGCGTTGGCAGGCGTCACAGGGTGTCATCCTTGAGTGGGGCATCAATAGGGGAGGTGGCGTCGGTGTCTGACGTTGCCGTCGCTGATCCGCGCTGGCGGCGGGCGCGAGGGTGCGCCTGATCATAGGCGCTGGCCAGTTGCTGCCAGTCGAGGCGCGTATAGACCTGGGTGGTCGAGAGGTGGGCGTGTCCCAGCAGTTCCTGCACGGCGCGCAGATCGCCGCTGGATTCGAGCAGATGACTGGCGAAGGAGTGGCGCAGGCGGTGCGGGTGCAGATGCTCGGGCAGGCCACGTTCTTTCGCCTGCGTCACCAGCCTGAGCTGCACGCCACGCTGACCGAGGCGACGCCCCTGCTGGCCGACGAACAATGCCGGCTCGTCCCGGGCGGCGAGCTGGCCACGCACCACCAGCCAGGCATCCAGCGCCTGGCGGGCGCGTGAGCCGATCGGCAGCTGGCGGGGCTTGTCGCCCTTGCCGCGTACGCGCAGGCGGCGGGTTTCCAGCATGTCGAGGTCGAGGCTGACCAGCTCCGAGAGACGCAAGCCCGCGCCGTAGAGCAGTTCCAGCATTGCCTGATCGCGGATCGCCAGCGGCGTGCCGTCATGTGGGCAGTCGAGAAAGCGCGCCAGACTGTCGATATCCACCGGGCGTGGCAGATGGTCCGGCAGGCGCGGGGTCTGCACCAGCCCCGCCGGGTTGTGTGGCAGCACATCCTGCTCGACCAACCAGCCACAGAAACGGCTGATCGCCGCGCGCCGCCGCGCCAATGAGCGCGGCGCGAGGCCACGACTGCGCTCGGCACCCAGGAAACGCCTGAGCGTCGGTACGTCCAGCGCCTGCCAATCCTGCGGCAGGGGCGGCGCGTCCTTTGCACGAGCGGCGCTGCTGTCCGCTGCGGGGCGCAGCATGAAAGCGGTCAACGCCTGCAGATCACGCGCGTAGGCGCTGACGGTCGCGTGGCTGCTGTCGAGGGCAAGCTCGGCCAGAAATTTCCGACAGGTCGCGGACAGCGCCTGCTCGGCGGCAACACGCTCGGCGCTGCTCGCTGAGGCGTCGTCGGTGGATGTGTCGACGACCGAGGTGCCGTGGACCGTCTCGAGGCGACTCATCGGCTGGCCTGGTCGTCACGGCTCGAGGAGCGCAGTGGCGCCTGGCTCGGGGCATCGCGGCCCAGGCAGCGGGCCAGCACGTCGCCGAGATATTCGGGAAACAGGGTGTCGAGACCGGCCCGGAACTGCTCGGCATCGGCACTCGCCACCACCAGATAGCCGAGGCACTCGCCACGGGTCAGGCGCACGATGACGGCAGAGCCGCGCGTGGCATCGGCCTGGCTGGCATCGACGAGGTCTGCGCAGTCGGCGCCGAGTGGCCATTGATGGTCGGGCAGCAGGGCTTCCCAACGCGTGCGTGGCATGGCCAGGCAGCGACTGGCGCGACCCTCGAGCAGACGCTCGAACTGCTCGCCGCGTGCATCGTCGAGTGCCTGGCGCGGTGGCTGTGCCGAGGCACCGGCATCGCGCTGCCACAGACAGACGGCCGCGATGTCGAACAGCTCGCTGAGACGCGTGGCCAGCGTTTCGGCCAGCGCATCATCGGACTCGGCATCGAGCAGATCCAGCACCAGCTGACGCAGACGCTGATAGCGACTCTCGTTGTCGCGCGCGGCGGTCAACAACTCCTCGAGGCGCTCTTCTGCCTGATCGGTCCGCCCGCGCAGGTCATGTACCAGCCGCTCCAGCAACGAGATGCTGCCGCCGCGCGCTTCCGGGTGTGGCACCCGCATGCGTTGCAGCAACCCTTCACGCCCCTCGAAGAAATCGGGATGCGTGGCCAGCCATTCGGCGACCCGATCCGGGTCCAGCGTGCGCGGGCGACGTGACACGGGTGACTCGGCCATGTGGGACTCCTTGCGGACGGTTGGCAGCGGGGCGCTGTCGGCCATGTTTCCGGCAGCGTCCCTCGGCTGGGGCTGGCGCTCTACAGGATGATGCGGCCTTCGAATACGGTCTCGGCGGGGCCGGTCATGAATACCGGCTGGCCGTCGCCAGCCCATTCGATGCTCAGGGTACCGCCGGGCAGCGTGACATTGACCGGGCTTGCCAGCAGGCCGCGGCGAATGCCGGACGCGACCGCCGCACAGGCGCCGGTACCACAGGCCAGCGTCTCGCCGACGCCGCGCTCGAAGACGCGCAGGCGCGCTTCGTGCGGCGAGACGACCTCGAGGAAGCCGGCATTGACGCGCTTGGCGAAGCGCGGATGCGCCTCGATCAGCGGGCCCAGCGTCAGCACCGGGGCCTGTTCGACACTGTCGACCAGCAGCACTGCGTGGGGGTTGCCCATCGAGACGACGCCGATTTCCAGCGTCTCGCCGTCGATGTCCAGGGTGTGCACCGGCAGGTCGGCCTCGGCCTCGAAGGGCAACGCGGCCGGGGCGAAGCGCGGCGCGCCCATGTCGACGCGCACACGGCCATCTTCGGCCACGACCAGGGTCAGCGGGCCGCCGGCCGTCTCGACGCGAATCTCGCGCTTGGTGGTCAGGCGCTGTTCACGCACGAAGCGCGCGAAGCAGCGCGCCCCGTTGCCGCAGTTCTCGACTTCACTGCCATCGGCATTGTAGATGCGATAGCGGAAGTCCATGTCCGGGTCGCGGGGCGGCTCGACCACCAGCAGCTGGTCGAAGCCGATGCCGAAGTTGCGGTCCGCCAGACGGCGGATATCGGCATCGCGCAGGCGACTGCGCTGCGAGATCAGGTCAATGACCATGAAGTCATTGCCCAGTCCGTGCATCTTGGTGAAGTTCACCAGCATCAGGCATCACCTTCCGGCAGCAGTTGCTCACCGGTCCACAGTTCTTCGAGGCGCTCGCGACGACGCACCAGGTGCATCTCGGGGCCATCTACCATCACCTCGGCAGGACGGCAGCGGCTGTTGTAGCTCGAGGCCATCACGAAGCCGTAGGCACCGGAAGAGCGCACGGCGAGCAGGTCGCCCGGCGCGATGGCCAGCTCGCGGTCCTTGCCGAGGAAGTCACCGGTCTCGCAGACCGGGCCGACCACATCGTAGCTGGCGGACTTGCGCGCCTCGCGCGTATCGACGGTGACGATGTTCTGCCACGCCTGATACAGCGACGGACGGATCAGGTCATTCATGCCGGCATCGATGATGGCGAAGTTCTTCTCTTCACCGGGCTTGAGGTACTCGACGCGGGTCAGCAGCACGCCGGCGTTGGCGGCGATGGAGCGGCCCGGTTCGAACAGCAGCGTCATCTCACTGCCGTGCTCATAGCGGGCCAGACGCTCCAGCAGGGCGCTGGCGTAGGCGAAGGGCTCCGGCGGTGTCTCGTTCTGGTAGGGCACGCCGAGGCCGCCGCCGAGATCGAGGTGCTCGATGACGATGCCGCGTTCACGCAGGCGATCCAGCAGCACCAGCAGGCGTTCGAGGGAATCGAGGAAGGGCGCCAGCTCGGTCAGCTGGGAGCCGATATGGCAGTCGGCACCGACCACCTGCACGTGCTCCATGGCGTTGGCGATCTCGTAGACCTCCAGCGCCTGTTCGACCGGAATGCCGAACTTGTTGGCCTTGAGGCCAGTGGAGATGTACGGGTGAGTGCCGGCATCGACGTCGGGATTGATGCGCAGTGACACCGGCGCGACGCGTCCGAGACGGCCGGCGACGGCGTTGAGGCGCTCAAGCTCCGGCAGCGACTCGACGTTGAAGCACTTGATGCCCAGCTCCAGTGCACGCTCCATCTCGCCTGCCTGCTTGGCGACGCCGGAGAACACCACCTTGGCGGGGTCGCCGCCGGCCTTGATGACGCGCTCCAGCTCACCGGCGGAGACGATGTCGAAGCCGGCGCCCAGACGTGCCAGCACATTGAGCACCGCCAGGTTGGAATTGGCCTTCACGGCATAGCAGATGAGATGCGGGTGGTCGCCCAGCGCATCCTGATAGGCCTTGAAGTGGCGCTCGAGCGTGGCACGGCTGTAGACGTAGCACGGCGTGCCGAATTGCTCGGCCAGCGTGGCGAGCGAGACGTCTTCGGCGTGCAGCACGCCATCCTGATAAACGAAGTGATCCATGATCCGGCCTGCAAGATGTCGCGCCGGCGGGCATCACCCGCCGGAGATGAATAAGGGGGCTCAGGCGTCGCTGCCGGAAGTCTCGGCAGCGGCAGTGCTCTCTGTCTCGGAGGCGTCAGCGGCCGGCGCGGGGGCTTCGGCACGCTGACCACCGGCATCGGCGTCCGCCGGCAGATAGAGCGGGCCTTTCTGGCCGCAGCCGGCCAGCAGGCCAGCACCCAGCAGCAGCGCCGCGAGGGTGCGAAGGGTATGACGGGCGGACTGGCTCATCAGATGACGCATCGGGCGGCCTCCTGGCAGCAAGCGATAGAGCGATGCGGGCCCGGTTGCCATAGGTGGCGACCAGGCCCGAAAGAGGATGATCAGGCGCGCGAGGCCAGGGCGTCACGCGCGCGCTGCACGGCAGCGCGGACCTGGTTCGGCGCGGTGCCACCGATGTGGTTGCGCGCCGCGACGGAGCCTTCCAGCGTCAGCACGTCGAAGACGTCCTGCTCGATGGTGTCGGAGAACTGCTGGAGCTCTGCCAGGGTCATCTCGGACAGGTCGCGCTGCTGCTCGATGCCGAAGGCGACGGACTTGCCGACGATCTCGTGGGCATCACGGAAGGCGACGCCCTTGCGCACCAGGTAATCCGCCAGGTCGGTCGCGGTGGCGAAGCCCTTGCTGGCCGAGGCGTACATGTTGTCGGACTTGGCGCGGATCGCCGGAATCATGTCGGCGAAGGCACGCAGGCTGCCGCGCACGGTATCGATGGTATCGAACAGCGGCTCCTTGTCTTCCTGATTGTCCTTGTTGTACGCCAGCGGCTGGGACTTCATCAGGGTCAGCAGGCTCATCAGGTGGCCATAGACACGGCCGGTCTTGCCGCGCACCAGCTCCGGCACGTCCGGGTTCTTCTTCTGCGGCATGATGGAGGAGCCGGTGCAGAAGCGGTCAGGCAGGTCGATGAAGTCGAACTGGGCGCTGGTCCACAGCACCAGCTCTTCGCTCATGCGTGACAGGTGCATCATCAGCAGGCTGGCGAAGCTGGTGAATTCGATGGCGAAGTCACGGTCGCTGACTGAATCGAGGCTGTTCTCGGTCGGACGGTCGAAGCCGAGCAGCTCGCTGGTGACGTGACGGTCGATGGGGAAGGTGGTGCCGGCCAGCGCCGCGGCGCCCAGTGGCAGCACGTTCATGCGCACGCGGCAGTCACGCAGGCGGTCCTGGTCGCGGGCGACCATTTCCTGCCAGGCCAGCAGGTGGTGGCCGAAGGTGACCGGCTGAGCGCTCTGCAGGTGAGTGAAGCCCGGCATGATGGTGTCGGCTTCCTGCTCGGCCAGCCCCAGCATGCCTTCGCGCAGACGCGTCAGTTCGGCGTCGATGGCGTCGATCTCGTCACGCAGATAGAGGCGGATGTCGGTGGCGACCTGGTCGTTGCGTGAACGGCCGGTGTGCAGCTTCTTGCCGGTGATGCCGATCTTGGCGGTCAGGCGTGCCTCGATGTTCATGTGCACGTCTTCCAGTGCCACGGACCACTCGAATTCGCCCCGCGCGATCTCTTCACTGATTTCCTTCAGTCCCGCGATGATGACGTCGCGTTCTTCTTCGCTCAGCACGCCGACACCGGCCAGCATGGTGGCGTGGGCGATGGAGCCCTGGATGTCGTGCTGCGCCATGCGCTGATCAAAATCGACGGAGGCGGTGAAACGTGCCACGAAGGCATCGGTCGGCTCGCTGAAGCGGCCGCCCCAGGACTGATTGGTAGATTCGCTCATCGGGATCTCGAATTGTGGTGACGTGTCCAGAGTTCGGCGTCCGGTGCACGGTCGCGCAGCCGGTATCGTTGACCTTGGAGTGTACCAGACTCCTGCGCGTGGGCGAGGGGCCGCGGCCAGTCCGGCGGATCGCAGGAAAGCGTGCCACGGATTTTCCCCCTGAGGTGACTGGCTTTATGATAAGTGTCATCAGAGGGCAGCGCTGTTCGTCAGTCAGGTTTGCTCAACAACTTCGAATCAGATGGCGTGCATTGCGCGCCACCAAGGAGAATGCCGTGCCCCGCCGTGAGATTCTGCGTATCGCGACCCGCAAGAGCCTGCTCGCCCTGTGGCAGGCCGAACACGTCAAGGCGCGACTCGAGGCCCTGCATCCTGGCCTGAGCGTCGAGCTGGTGCCGATGTCGACGCGTGGTGACAAGATTCTCGATACCCCGCTGGCCAAGATCGGCGGCAAGGGGCTGTTCGTGAAGGAGCTGGAAGAGGCGATGCTCGACGGTCGCGCCGATATCGCCGTGCATTCCATGAAGGACGTGCCGATGCACTTCCCGGAGTCGTTGGGACTGGCGGTGATTCTCGAGCGTCACGCCCCGACCGACGCCTTCGTGTCCAACACCTGTGCCAACTTCGATGCCCTGCCGCAGGGCGCGCGCCTGGGCACCTCCAGCCTGCGTCGTGGTCTGCAGGCCAAGGCGGCACGCCCGGACCTGGAAGTGCTGAGCCTGCGCGGCAATGTCCAGACGCGTCTCGGCAAGCTGGATGCCGGCGAGTTCGATGCCATCATCCTGGCCACTTCCGGCCTGCAGCGCCTCGAGCTGGATGCGCGCATCACCGCCGAGATGGACGCCGAGACCTGCCTGCCAGCCTGTGGCCAGGGCGCGCTCGGTATCGAGTGCAACCTGCAGGACGAGGAGATTCTTGCGCTGCTCGAGCCGCTGGCCCATGAAGACTCCAGCCGTTGCGTGCTGGCCGAGCGCGCCATGAACACGCATCTGGAAGGTGGCTGTCAGGTGCCGATCGGCGGCTATGCCGTGCTCGAGGAAGGCGGCAGCCAGCTGTGGCTGCGTGCGCTGGTCGGCAACCCCGACGGGACGGTCATCCTGCGCGCCGAAGCGCGTGGCCCGTCCGATGCCCCGGAGGCGCTGGGCGTCGCCGTTGCCGAAGACCTGCTCTCCCAGGGTGCCGGCGAGATTCTGGCGGCGGTCTACGGCGACGCTCGTGGCTGAGGTGTCAGCGATGGCAAAGGCGTCGCGTCTTGAGGTGTTGACGACGCGGCCGGGCTCGCGCGGAGCGGTTCTCGATGCGATGCTGAACGAGGCCGGCTGCGAGGTGGAATGCCTCAAGCTGATGGCGCTCGAGGCCTTGCCGCTGGAACCCGCCGCGCGCCAGGCGATCATCGATGTCGATCTGTATCGCGGCGTGATCGTGATCTCGCCCCAGGCCGCCGGCTATCTGGCCGATTGGCTGGAGGAGTGGTGGCCACAGCTGCCTGAAGGCGTCAGCTTCTATGCCGTCGGCGCGGCCACGGCCGAAGTGCTGCATTCGCGGCTGGGCGTGCCGGTGCGTGTTCCGCCGCGCGCCACGCGCGGTGAGCATGGCGAGCGCGATGCGCCGGTCGGCACCACCAGCGAAGCCTTGCTGTCGCTGCCATCGCTCAGGGCGCTTGCGGGTCAGCGCTGGTTGCTGGTGGCCGGTGAAGGCGGGCGTCCGCTGCTGGAAGAGACGCTGGTGGCACGGGGCGCTCAGGTCACGCGTCTGGCACTTTATCGACGCCTTCCGTTGGCTTTGTCGCCGCAACAGGCTGGCCGTCTGGCGGCGGGCGCGTATGATGCAATGGTGGTGACCAGCAATGAACTGCTCGAGACGGTGATGGCATCAGTGACGCCGCAGGCCTTGCACCAACCGCTAATCGTGTCGAGCCACCGTTTGGCTACACTGGCACACGCTCATGGTTTCGAGCGCGTGACGGTCGCCGAGGACGCTTCACCCGGGGCCCTGACGCAGGCAGTACTTCGCGCCTGCGCCCCCATCATCAAGACTCGCCATGCAGTGACCGGCGCCACTGCGCCTGGTCCGCGTGAGGCCATCGATTCCCAAGAATCCGGAAAAGGGCAAGCGTAGATGAGCAACCGAGAACACGATCAGGAAGATAACGGCTCTGCCGGCATGACGCCCGGCAAGTCGGGCGACAAGGATGCTGCCGCTCGCGCATCAGATGCTTCTTCCGCTTCCGGCGTTTCCGCCGATGACACTGCCTCTGGCCGCCCTGGCGCCGAGGCCTCCCGTTCGTCCTCTTCCTCGTCATCCGACACGGCTGATGCCCCGCGCGAGCGCCGCTCGCGAGGTGGGCGCAATCGTCGTGGGCGTGGCAAGGGGCAGGGCAGCTCCTCCTCTTCAACCTCATCCTCCACTGCCAGTGAGTCCACGCCCGTGAGCCAGACTTCAGACGACAACGCATCGACGCCTTCCGGCGCAAAATCGCCGCTTCCGGAGCGTAGCGAACCCGCCAAGGAGGCGTCTGCCGCCAAGCCGAGTGCTGGCAAGGCCTCTTCCAGCAAGGCGACTCCCGGCAAGCCCTCCACGCCGGCTGGCAAGACGGCCGGCGCGGGTGGTGCAGGCCTGGGTGGCACGACGGCACCCGGTACGCCGCCGCCCGGCGAGCCGCAGGGCAAGAAGAGCAAGGCCGGCAGCATCGCGCTGATTCTCGTCATCGTGCTGGCCATCGTGGTCGCGGTGCTGGCGTGGTTCGGCTGGCAGCGTCTGAATGCGCTGCCGGATGCCCAGGGCCTCGACAAGCAGGTCAGCGAGAGCGTGACCCAGCAGGTCGGCCAGGTCTCCAGCAAGGTCGATGGCCTGTCGAGCACGCTGGAGAAGAACGAATCCCGCGTCAGCGAGCTCGACAAGCGTCTGTCCAGCGAAAGCCAGGACACCGAGCAGGCCCTCAACAAGGTGCTCGAGGAGCTCAGCAAGTCCCAGCAGACCGACGCGCGTGACTGGCACTACGCGGAAGCCGAGTACCTGCTGCGCCTCGCCAACCAGCGTCTGCAGCTGGAGCGTGACGTGAACGGTGCCGATGCGCTGCTCGAGAACGCCGATGCGCGCATCGCGGCAGCCAACAACCCGGCGCTGCTGCCGGTGCGCAAGGCTATCCAGTCCGAACTGGCCAGCCTGGACAGCGTGCCGCGCGTCGATCGCAGCGGTATCTATCTGGCGCTGCTCGCCGAGCAGGAACAGCTGGCGCGTCTGCCGCTCAAGCAGGACGTGGCCGAGATCGCCGCCAAGGTCGAGAACGACGAAGCGCCGACAGGCGGTTGGCAGCAGCAGCTGGCCCGCTTCGGCAACGAGCTGAAGGACCTGGTCACCGTGCGTCGTCATGACGAGGCACTGGAAGCCTTGATCACGCCGGAGCAGGAATCCTACCTGCGTCAGAACGTGCGTCTGGTGCTGGAACAGGCGCAGCTGGCGCTGCTCAAGGAAGAGCCGAAGCTCTACCAGGCCGCCATCGACAAGGCCATCACGCTGGTCAATGGCTACTACGACACCAAGACCGATGGCGTGCAGAATGCCGTCGCCAAGCTGGAAGAGCTCAAGAGCCAGACCATCCGTCCGGAGCTGCCTGACATCTCCGCCTCTCTGAGCAAGCTGCGTGAGCTGATCGAGCGTCGCGCCCAGCAAGGGGGTGGCAACGCATGAGAGTCCTGATACTGCTGATCATCATCGGGCTGGCCATCGGTGCCCTGTTCGGGCAACTGATGCAGGCCTTCCCGGGCTACTGGCTGATTCGCGTCGGCGATACCTCGGTCCAGACCTCCTTCTGGTTCGGCTTGATCCTGCTGTTCGCGGGCTTCGTGGTGCTGCACTTCGGTCTGCGCCTGCTGTCGCGCTTCGCGCATCCGTTCTCCCGCCTCAAGGTGTGGAACAGCCGTACCCGTCACCGCAATGCCACGCGCAAGACCGTACGGGGTCTGGTGGCGCTGGCCGAAGGCCGCTGGAAGCGGGCCGAGAAGTCGCTGACTCACTCGGCGGAAGATTCCAGCACGCCGCTGGTCAACTACCTGTCCGCCGCCCTGGCCGCGCACTATCAGGGACGTTTCGAGCAGGCGGACACGCTGCTCAAGCGGGCGCACGAGTCCACCCAGGGCTCCGAGAGTGCCGTGGGTCTGGTGCAGGCACAGCTGATGCTGGACCGCCAGCAGCATGAACAGGCGCTGGCGACCCTGACGCGTCTCGACAAGCAGCTGGGCGAGCACCCGCAGGTGCTCAAGCTGCTCAAGCAGGCCTATCTGGCGGTCAATGACTGGGATGGTCTGCGTCGTCTGATGCCGCGTCTCGACAAGCAGGACCTCATCTCCCCCGAGGAGAAGAAGGAGCTGGAACAGCGTGCCTATGTGGCGCTGATCCAGCAGGCCGCGCGCAATCCGGAAGACATCGAGCGCGTGCGCAACCTGTGGGCCGACATGCCGGACCACCTGCGTACCGACGTGAATCTGGTCGCGCTCTACGCCGAGGCGCTGATCGCCGGTGGTCAGGAAGGTCTGGCCGAGCGTCTGCTGCGTCACTCCCTCAAGGAGTGCTGGGATTCGCGTCTGGTGCTGCGTTACGGGCTACTGGACGTGGATGCACCGCGTCAGCTGGTGTATGCCGAGAAGTGGCTGCAGGAGCGTCCGAATGATCCGGACCTGCTGCTGTCGCTGGGCCGTCTGGCACTGCGCAACGCCAGCTGGGGCAAGGCTCAGGAGTACTTCGAGGCTAGCCAGCGCCAGCGTCCGAGCGGTACGGTGTGTGCTGAACTCGCGCGTCTGTTCGCCAACCTGGGCGAGCACAACAAGAGTCAGCTCTACTACCGTCAGAGCGTCGAGCTGCTGGATCGCTCACTGCCGGCCCTGCCGCAGCCGAGCAAGGACAACGCCTGAGGGGCGGCCGCCGAGTGTCAGTCAACCGTCGAGCGCCAGCCGCCTGTTGCCAACCCCCGAGTGCCAACTAAGGCACGACAGGCGTCATGAGGGCTGGCGGACAAGACACTCGGCGGCTTGCACGATGTTTCCTTGTTTGATGAAAGGTATTGCCCAATTGCACCGGTCGCGCTGTCGGCCGGTGATGCAGGTTTCTCTCCGGGGTATCCACGTTCACACGCTGTGTGACGGGATGCCCTTCTTTTTGCCCGTATGACGGGCGCTGTGGGCATTCTCGCCCAGGCTTTCGCCCTATCAGCACGCCGCCGTGAGATGTCGGCGGGTGCATGCTGGCGTGGGCATGGCCGGTGCCGGATTTCTCGTTGCTGATCCGGCAACGATGCGTCCGGGCCTTCACGGCCGGAGCGTGATCGTGTGGCGCTGGCTGGAAGCGATTCCTCCGTGCGATGATTCTGCGTGTCGGATGCGCCCATGCACGTGGTGCATCTTCGGGCCGAGTCCGGTCCGTTTCCCCAAGCGATGATGGAGTCTGCATGTTGCATAAGTCCCTGGCCCTGATGGGCGCCTCTGTACTGGCCGTGTCACTGGCCGGTTGTGCCGCTACCGGTAACAGCTCTTCCAGCAACGCCGCCAGCTCCTCCAGCTCGCCCAGCTCCATGATGAGCCTTGCCAGCAGCATGCTGAGCAGCCAGACAGGCCAGTCCCTGCCGGCGGCCGACCTGATGTCCAGCCTGACCTCCCAGCTGGGTGTGTCTTCCACTCAGGCGCTGGGTGGCTCCGCTGCCATGCTGGCCCTGGCCCAGTCCCAGCTTGGCACCAGCGCGACCTCCGAGCTGTCCACCGACGTGCCGCAGCTGTCCAGCCTGACCAGCAGCAGCTCGCTGTCCACGCTCTCCAGTCTGGCGAGCCTGAGCGGCAACGACAATGCCACGGCATTGGCCAGCACCGTCGGCAATGTCGATGACAGCGCGTCTCTGGACAGCGCCTTCTCCGCGCTGGGCATGGACAGCAGCATGGTCTCCCAGTTCGCGCCGGTGCTGCTCAGCTACATGGGCGGCGAAGGCGTCAGCTCGACGCTGCTGAGCTCGCTGTCCAGCATGTGGGGCACCGGCTCCTGAGCCAGCCTCGTGCATGAGGCGTGAGGCAGCATTTTAAGCCCGCACATGAAAACGCCCCCGAGCCAGTGGCTCGGGGGCGTTTTCGTTTCAGTATGGCTGCCTGCGCAGGCAGCCGTGTCGGGATAGCCGTGTCGGGATAGTGCAGGCGCTTGATCAGTCGCCGTCGGCATCCGGTTGGGTGGTCTGACGGATGCGTTGTTCCTCGGCATCCACGACTTCGCCGTCTTCGGTGGCATGACGCGTCAGCGGATTCTCCTCACGACGCTTGGCGACCTTGGCGGCTGCCTCGCGCTGCTCGGGGGTCTTCGGCTGACCGGCGGCCGAGCCATCGATCACGAACGGCGCCTGCATGGTGCGCACGTTGGCCGGCGGCGCGCCACCGTCCTTGTCCTGACCGAAGTACATGGTCATGTGCGGGAACGGGATCTCGATGCCAGCGGCGTCGAAGTGCTGCTTCACGAGCTTGTTGTACTCGCGGCCGATGGCCCACTGGTTGCCCGGGCTGGTCTTGATCATCACGCGGATATTGACCGAGCTGTCGGCCAGGGCCGAGACGCCGGCGATGGTGACCGGTTCGAGAATCTCCGGACCATAGCTGCCTGCCTCGAGCTCATCGAAGGCCGCACGCAGGTGCACGATGGCGTGGTCGACATTCTCGCGATAGGAGATGCCGTATTCGCCGACATGGTAGGCGAAGTCACGCATGTAGTTGGAGACGGTATCCACCGACGAGAACGGCACGATATGGAAGGTGCCGGACAGGTCACGGATGCCCACCGAGCGGATGGTCAGGCGTTCCGCGGTACCGGTCACGCCACCGGCAGAGACCACATCGCCGGTGTTGATGGCGTTCTCCAGCTGGATGAACACCCCGGTGATGATGTCCTGCACCATCTTCTGGGCGCCGAAGCCGATCGCCAGACCCAGTACCCCGGCACCGGCCAGCAGCGGCGCGATGTCGATGCCGATCTCGGACAGCACGATCATCGCGGTGAAGACGATCATCGCGATGGCGATGGCATTGCGGAACAACGCCAGCAGGGTTTCCACCCGCGAGGACGGCTTGCCCTTGCCGGTGTCCGGATTGAGCTTGTGCTCGATCAGGCTGGCGATACCGACCCAGACCGCGATGGCGAAGGCGAGAATGAACAGCACATGGAAGATGCGCGACAGCAGCAGGGCACCGGCATCGGTTGCCAGCCACTCGCCGAGCGCCACGATGTGCCAGGCATTCAGCACCATGCCGACCACCACGATCAGGATGATGGCGCGCATGATGCGCAGCGCGGTGGGGATGTAGGAGTTGAGGCGCTTCTCGAGCAGCGGCAGCTGGCCGCGCAGCTTGTCGGAGATCTGGATGCGCTTGCCGATCAGCTGCGTCACCACGCGCGACAGCAGAGCACCGCCGCCGATGGCGAGCAGCGTCTTGAGCGTCGCCCCCATCATGAACGGCAGCGCCTCTTCAGGCGTCGTCTGCGAGATGATGAACAGGGTGGCGAAGTAGGCCAGCGCGATCAGATGCCAGGTGCGCGCCAGAATGCGCAGGCACACGGCGATGAGCGCGTTGTTCGCCTCGCGGGCCTGAGTGAGCAGGCGGTCACGCAGAATGATGCGATTGCGCGAGATCACCACGATGGCCCAGACGAGGGTGATGGCCATGATCAGCAGATTGACGAAGCTGCCGACGGCCGGCGCCAGGTTGTTGTTGATCATCGGCACCACGACCAGGATGCCGTAGCCGATGAAGCCGGCCAGCATGGCCAGGGAGCGGTTCCAGTACCGCGCCACCTCATCCGGCATCGGCAGCAGACGCAGCCCCTTGTAGCCGGAGGAGAACAGCATGCGCATCAGGGCCTTGAACAGCTCGATGACCAGATAGGCGTTCAGGAACATCGACTCGCGCTGACCGATCACGCCCTGTTCGCCATAGGCGAAGATGGCGAGCAGATAGCCGCCGAGGAAGGCGAGACCGATGACCGCGATGTCCACCACCGCCGCGACCAGTACCGCCAGCAGGGTGCGCAGCAGCGGGCTGCGGTGCTGGCCATCCAGTGACCACTGGCTGACACGTGAGAACAGCGGCTTGGCGAGTCTGCGCAGCACGAGGAACAGCGCGATGGTCGAGATGACGACCAGCCCGAGGCTCACGGCCTCGCTGGTGAAGCGACTCCAGTCGATCTCGTCGGCGTCCTCGTTGGCCAGACCGTCGAGGGTGCCCAGCATGCGGTCCAGCGTGGCGGAGAGATCCGCGACCAGGTCCTGGCTGATGGCCGCCAGCTGGCGCGACAGTGACGGCGAGTCCTCGCTCAGGGTGACGTCTTCCCCCGCCACCTCGACGGCTTGTTCACTCGCCTTGCTGTCCAGCTGTCGCAGGCCTTCGATCAGGGCCTCGCGCTGACTGGGGTCTTCCAGCAGCGTGGCCAGGCTCTCATAGGAGGATGTCGCGCCATCGCCGCTGCCGTCCTCGGCCGGGGCGGCATGGGACAGGCTGCTGAACCCGAGGCTCAACACCATCAACAGCATCATCAGGGCGGACATCAGCCAGGCAGGTCGCCATGAGTCCGGTTGGCGCGAGGCAGCAAGGGCGGGAGGGGAGTGCGGGGGTGTCGGAATCGCCACAGATGGCTTCTCCATGTCGGTGAGTGTGTGAGGCGTCGGGGTAGAGAGTGAGCGCAGACTCCGCAGGTGCATCAGAGGCTCGCAAGCGTCCCATCAATAACGCGAGGATCTGTCAGGTAGATGTTGAAGGGGCGTCACGCGCGTCCTGCGCGCACGCCAAGCAAGAGTCCATCCCTCAGTTATCGGGGCACTTGCTGCTATCCCAACCCCTGCGGGGACTCCGCCAGAGACATTCTTGCGCACAGCCTGCGGCAGGCGCCGCCAACCTTCAAGGTCTTCAGGCGCTGCTCGGGGGGGGGGGCGGGGCCTGCTGCCACGCAGGATGTTGCAATGTCGCGTTGCATGAACTGGTGTGGTGAGTCACAGGATGAGTCGGTATTGTTGCGATTGATTATTATTCGTTGTTCAGGTGTGATAGTCATGCGCACAGGGGCCGCCTTGCGGTATCGTCCTGCGCAGGATCACGCCTGCCTTCGCTTGAGTGCGAGATCATTTCCTTCATTTCGGAGTACTGCATGACCGTCTCGTCGACTGCTTTTACTGCTCGTGGCATGACCCGGCCTGCATGGTTCAAACAGGGCCTGATGGCGACCTTGGCGGTAGCGCTGATGGGGGCTTCCCTGTCTGCCGAGGCACGCAGTGTCGAGACGGCCTACGGTGAGCTGGACATCGAGGGCACGCCGCAGCGTGTCGTCACCCTGTACGAAGGTGCGCTGGATGTGGCCGTCGCCAGTCAGGTGACGCCGCTGGGTACCGTAACCACACGCGGCGGTGATGGCGTGGCGAGCTATATCCAGCCGCAGGTGCCGGACATCAAGATCATCGGCACGCCGCGTGAGTTCAATCTCGAGGCGATCGTCGCGCTCAAGCCGGACCTGATCCTGGCGCCGCCGGGCCTCGACAAGACCCAGTACCAGCTGATGTCGCGTCTGGCGCCGACCGTCGTGCCGAGCGCTTCGGCGCTGAGCCAGCAGGGCTGGAAGGAGCAGAGTCGTGTCTATGCCGAGGCGCTGGGCGAGACGGCCGAAGCGGAACTCGAGACACGTCTAGCTGCCATCGACGCGCACGCCGCGCGTCTGAAGGCCGAGATGACCACCCCGGAAACCGCCAGCCTGGTGCGTCGCATGCCGGGTGGTCTGATGGCGATGTCCGACCAGCTGTTCGCGACCGGCCTGATGGCGGCCAGCGGCTATGAGCTGGTCGGCGGTGATCTGGTCAAGCCGGGTCGCCCGCATTCCGATCCGCTCAGCGACGAGAACATGGCACGCATCGATGCGCAGACCATCTTCCTCGCCACCATGGACGACTCCTCTGATGCCGCGGTTGACGCCCTGGCGGCAGAGCCGGCCTTCCAGCGTCTCGAGACAGCGGACCGCGACAGCCTGGTCGGCGTGAATGGCCAGCTGTGGACCAGCGCCAGCGGACCGTTGGCCGCGGAAGCACTGCTGAAGGATATCGACCGGGCGCGCGATGATGGCTAGTCGCAGTCATGTCGGTGCACCACGTTTGACCCCTGCGCAGGCAGGGGACCTCTCGCAACCGCGACGCGGGAGGTGGTATGCAGGCTGAAGAGACCTCTCCACAGGTCCGCAGGCCACGCGCACATGCCGCCCGGATGACCCACAAGGTCTCCGGGCGTCTTGCGTTGCGTCAGGTGATGCCGCTGGCCTGCCTGAGTGCCCTGCTGACCTGTCTGGCCAGCCTGCTGTGGGGGGCTGGCGATGTCGGCCCCTGGCAGGCGTTGCAGGTGCTGGCCGGACAGGGCAGCGATCAGGCGCGCTTCGTGGTGCTCGAGCTGCGCGCGCCGCGTACCCTGATCGGCATGGTGGTCGGCATGATGCTCGCCTGTGGCGGCGCCCTGATGCAGGTGGTGGCACGCAACCCACTGGCGGAGCCGGGCTTGCTGGGCGTGAGTGCCGGGGCCTCCTTTGCCGTGGCCGTGGCCTTGTTGCTGGGGATGGAAGCGACCGGCATGCACGTGATGGTGGCGCAGAGTGGTGCGCTGCTGGGCTGTCTGTTCGTGATGAGCACCGTGCGGATGAGCGGCGCACGTCAGGACCCGGTGCGCCTGGTGCTGGCCGGCGCGGCGCTGTCGAGCCTGCTGGTGGCGCTGACGTCTCTGGCCTTGCTGATCGACCAGCGCGCGGCCGACGAAATCCGCTTCTGGGTGATCGGCAGTCTGGCCGGGCGCTCGCTGGAGGCGCTTTACAGCAGCCTGCCCAGTATCCTGCTCGCGGTGCTGCTGACGCTGTGGCTGGCGCGGCCGCTCTCCGCGATGGTGCTGGGTGAGCAGGTCGCCAGTGGCCTGGGCCATCATCCCAAGCGCGTGCGCAAGGTCGCGATCCTGGTGGTGGCGCTGCTGGTCGGTGCCGCGACGGCCCTGGCAGGGCCGGTGGCCTTCGTCGGCCTCGCCGTGCCCTATGTGGCGCGAGCGCTGTGCGGCGCCGATGTGCGGCGCACGCTGTGGCTGTGCCTGCCGCTGGGCGTGACCATGCTGCTGAGCGCCGATGTGGTGTCGCGGCTGGTCGTGCCGCCCTCGGAGCTGCCGCTGGGGGTGCTGACGACCCTGATGGGCGCGCCCGTGCTGATTGCCGTGGTGCGTGCCCGTCGTCTGCCCACCCTGTAGCGACTGGTGCCTCTGGCGCTTGCGGCGTGAATGATGATGGAGGCCAGGCTGGCGCGCATGCCGGCGCCATCGCCTCATTGCTTGAATCGACCGGCCCTGTCAGGCGTTGTCCTGACAGGGCCTTGTTTGGAATCGATGATGTCTAGACCTTCACCGCTTGACCCCCTCCGCTCGGCCCCTACCGGCACGCTCTGGTGGCGACATGGCAAGCTGTCCCTGCTGCTGTTGCGTGCGCCATTGCTGGCGGCCGGAATACTGCTGCTGGCGCTGCTGATGGCCAGTGTCGCCTCGCTGATGCTGGGCAGTGCCGGCCTCGGGCCGTGGGATGCCTTCAAGGCGGCCTTCGGGCACGGCGAGTTCGCCACCGTCTTCGTGGTGCAGGAACTGCGCCTGCCGCGCCTGCTGGCCGGTATCGCCACAGGCGCTGCCTTCTCGCTGGCGGGCTGTCTGATGCAGACCCTGGCCGGCAACCGTCTGGCGACGCCGGGCATTATCGGCATCGACAATGGCGCGACCGCCTTCGCGGTGGCCTCCGTGGTCGGGATGGGCATCTCGCTGGCGCCGCCGGTGATGGCGCTGAGCGGTGCCGTGATCGCCACTGCGCTGGCCTTCGGGCTCTCCGGCGGTATCGGCACGCGCGGCTATCGCTTCCTGGTCGCCGGTATCGGGGTCGGGGCGCTGTTCGGTGCCGGAACGCAGCTGATGCTGGCAAGAGTCTCCATCGATGCCGCCAACAGCGCCTATCCGTGGACGGTCGGCAGCCTCAATGCGCGTGACGCCGATTCGCTCACCTGGCTCGGGCTGGCCCTGCTGATCGGCGTGCCGATCGCACTCTGGCTGGGACGCGGGCTGAATACGCTGCGCTTCACCGACCGCGTGGCGACCGGGCTGGGGCAGCCGGTCTCGCGTGTACGCCTGATCACGCTGTGGCTGTCGGTCGTGCTGACGGCGGCGGCTGTCGCGGTGGCCGGGCCGGTAGGCATGGTGGCGCTGGTGGGCCCCGAGATCGCACGTTACCTGTCGCGTCACAAGGGCGTGCCGCTGCTGGCCTCGGCGCTGGCCGGCGCGCTGGTGATGGTGCTGGCAGACCTCGCCGGGCGTACCCTGCTGTCGCCGCTGGAAATCCCGGTAGGTATCGTGATGGCCGTGGTCGGCAGCCCTTATCTGCTGTGGATACTGCTGCGCAGCCCGCGCTAGCCGTTGCCCCTATTTTCCTGCTGAGCGGCCCAGGGCCAGCCCTTGCCGCTCAGCGTCGCACGACATGTTTCAGCGGCTGATGATGTTCCAGCGGCCGATGATGTTTCAGGAGAGTGCGCCATGAGCGCTGAGACGATGCTTGATCCGCGAGCGATGAATTCCCCGGCCGATCGCCACGCCGCGGCTACCACCGACACCCTGCGAGCGAACGAGCTGTCGCTGGGCTATGGCGCGCGTCAGCGCCATGTCACCGTGATCGATTCGCTGACCCTGGGGCTGCCCGACGGCAAGGTGACGGCGATCGTCGGGCCCAACGGCTGTGGCAAGTCGACACTGCTGGCAGGGCTGGCTCGCCTGCAGTTGCCTGAGTCAGGCGCGGTGCTGCTGGAAGGCAAGGACATTCACGCCTACAAGCGGCGCGAAGTGGCCCAGCGCATCGCGCTGCTGCCTCAGGAGACGCATTCGCCCGAGGGGGTGACGGTGCATGAGCTGGTGCGTTTCGGTCGTCAGCCCTATCAGGGCGCGCTGAGTCAGTGGTCTGAGGAGGATCAACGCCTGGTAGCCGAGGCGATGGCCGCCGCCGATATCGAGAGCCTGGCGGACCGTGAGCTGGCCTCGATGTCCGGTGGGCAGCGCCAGCGCGCCTGGATCGCCATGGCGCTGGCACAGCAGACACCCTTGCTGCTGCTGGATGAGCCGACCTCGGCGCTCGATCTCGGTCACCAGATCGAGGTCTTCGAGCTGATCCAGCGGCTGGCCCATGAAGAGGGCAAGACCATCGTGATGGTGGTGCATGACCTGGCCAGCGCCTGCCGCTATGCCGACCACATCGTGGCCATGCACGCCGGCCACGTGATCGCCGAGGGTGCGCCCTCCGAGGTGGTGACGCCGGAGCTGGTGCGCAAGCTCTATGGGGTCGAGTGCCGCCTGATCCCCGACCCCGACACCGGCACGCCGCTGCTGATCGGCGTGCGCCGCACCAGCGAGCGCCTGAGCGGCAGCGCGACCTGAGCCCGAGGCTGTGGCCATGATGGGCGCTGTGGCGCCTGCGTGGCCGCTGCCGGGCCTTGCGCAGGCCTGAGAGAGGGGCTTGAGAGGCCTGAGAGGGCGACTTGAGGGGCGGTCTGCCA
Source organism: Cobetia sp. 1AS1 (assembly GCF_029846435.1). NCBI lineage: Bacteria > Pseudomonadati > Pseudomonadota > Gammaproteobacteria > Oceanospirillales > Halomonadaceae > Cobetia > Cobetia sp. 1AS1. The sequence continues at coordinate 43,768 of NZ_JARWKU010000003.1, read as the reverse complement.
CTGACAGGAAAAGGTCAGCCAGAACTGATCGCCCACAAACAGAAAGGCCTCCCCGAAGGGAGGCCTTTCTATCACGGATATGGTGGAGGCGACGGGAGTCGAACCCGTGTCCGCCGGCACTCCGCCTTCGGCTCTACATGCTTAGTTTCATTATTTGATTTAACACGACTGCCGCCAATGAACAGGCTACAGCAATGCGATTCTCTGAGTTTTAATCTCGACCTTAGAGACGTCGGCCAAGACGATCCTGTTTATACGGGCTCGTTCTCAATCCACCTTGAACAGGCGCAACGGTATCATGAGCAGCTTATGCAGCTAGAGCGTAGTTGTCGTCGTTTGCGACTATATATTTGCAACGTTTTATTTACGAGATACGTTACGATCTCGGCATGCACCTCAGGGTTTGCCACCAGCGTCGAATGCCAGAACGCCCCCATAACAGTGTTACCACTTTACTGCGTTGCTACGTCTTCATCATAACAGGTGGGGACTGTGCTACGCCAGTTCAAGCGTTCAGGAAAATTTCTGACCTGACAGTAGCTTGCTGGCGTGAGCTGCCTCACGCTGCCCTCAGCGGTCGCGCAGGATACGGGCTTTCTGACGGTTCCAGTCACGGTCTTTCTCGGTGGCGCGCTTGTCGTGCAGCTTCTTGCCTTCCACCAGCGCGATCTCGCACTTCACGATCGCATTCTTCCAGTACAGCTTGACCGGCACACAGGTGTGGCCCTTGTCCTGGGTGCGCGAGAAGATGCGTGCGATCTGCTTCTTGTGCAACAGCAGCTTGCGCGTACGCTGCGGGTCCGCCACCGCGTGGGTGTTGGCGGTTTCCAGCGGGTGGATGTGGCAGCCCAGCAGCCAGGCTTCGGCATTCTTGATCACGATATAGGTATCGGTCAGCTGGCCCTTGCCTGCGCGCAGCGCCTTCACTTCCCAGCCTGCCAGTACCAGACCCGCTTCGAAGGTTTCCTCGATGTGGTACTCGTGGCGTGCCTTTTTGTTCTGGGCGATCAGACTGCCGCCCTGTTCGGGTTTCTTTTTCTTGCCCATGTTGCCTCATTTGTCGTGTGCGCCTGCCGTCATCCAGTGTGGATATGGCACATCCTTCTGGATGGGGGGAGGCGTGTTACCATTCAAGGCCAGACGGCACTTCATGCGCCGGCCCATTGTTCATGATACGCATGCTGCGTATCCAAGTCAGCGGAGAGCTAGATGCCTACGGTCAACCGGTCTGCCCTGGTGCGGCATTCGGCCCGGGCAATGTTCGATCTGGTCAATGATTTCGAGCGTTATCCCGAATTCCTGTCCGGCTGCAGCAACGCGGAATTGCTGGAACGTGATGAGGACCATCTCAAGGGCAGGCTTACCCTGTCCAAGGCAGGCATGCAGCAGAGCTTCGTCACGCGCAATGACCTGTATGCCCCCGAGCGGATAGAGCTGAACCTGGTCGATGGCCCCTTCAAGCGTCTGCAGGGGACCTGGCTGTTCACTCCACTGGGCGAAGACGCCTGCAAGGTCTCGCTCGAGATGGACTTCGAGTTCAGCAATCGCCTGCTGGGCATGGCGTTCGGCAAGCTGTTCAGTCAGGTCGCCGCTCAGATGGTCGAGGCCTTCACGCGCCGCGCTGACCAGATCTATACCCAGCGCTGACACATGGCCGTTGGCCAGGGTGGAACGCCGCGCAGGTGATATATCGCACAGGTGGTATATAAAGGTGGCGAGAGCAAAGGAGCAGACATGACAGACAGAATCACGGTCGAGGTGGCCTATGCGCTGCCCGACAAGCAGAAGATCGTCTCGCTGGCGGTCGCCCCCGGCACCACGGCGCGCGAGGCCGTGCGCATGGCGCGTCTGGAGCAGCACTTTCCGACGATTGCCGCCGAGGTGTTTCTCGAGGCGGACCTGGGCATCTTCGGCAAGGCGCTGCGCAAACCCGATGAGCATGTGCTGGACGCCGGGGATCGAGTCGAGGTCTATCGCGCCTTGATCACCGACCCCAAGCTTGCACGCAAGCGGCGCGCCGACAAGGCCGCTCGCGCCGCTCAGTAAGACGAGATACCGGCGAGAATCAAAAACAGCGGGGCACCTTGAAAGGTGCCCCGCTGTTGTTCTGGCTTGTCACTGAGTGAAGAGGACAGTGATCAGCGCTCTTCAGGCAGGTCGGCTGCGCCTGCCTTGGGTTCAGCACGGTTAGGCTGTGCCGCGCGAGGGTCGATGTCCAGGTCCGGCACGATGACGGTTTCCTGGTCGATGTCGCCGCTCTTGTCGATGTTGGAGAGTGAATCGCCTGCGAAGGTCAACGTCACGCGCTTGTTGATGATTTCGCCATCCGCTTTCTTGAGGCGATAGACGTAGTCCCAGCTATCCTCACTGAAGGGGGCGGTCAGCAGCGGTGAGCCCATCACGTAGATGACCTGTTCGCGGCTCATGCCCGGCTTCAATTGCTCGACCATTTCCGGCTTGATCAGGTTGCCCTGAGGAAGGTCGCGCTTGTAGACGCTGAAGTAGCTGCACCCGGTGAGCAGCGACAGGGCGCTGCAAAAGGCGACTGTTTTGATCAAGTTTTGCATTTGCCCTGAAGATTCCCTATCGTTTTGCCTTGGCCGATCATACCTGATACATCAAGCGACTGCGAAGAGTACCCCAGCATGGCCGATCAGAACCATGAACTGCGCAAGGCGGGACTCAAGGTAACCCTACCGCGAGTCAAGATCCTGCAGATCCTCGAGAAATCGACGGATCGACACCTGAGTGCCGAGGACGTGTACAAGGCGTTGCTTGAGGCTGGCGAAGATGTCGGTCTGGCGACGGTTTATCGTGTGCTCACACAGTTTGAAACAGCGGGACTGGTGATGCGTCACAACTTCGATGGCGGTCACGCCGTCTTCGAACTGTCCCAGGAAGAACACCATGACCACATGGTATGTCTGGACAGCGGCGAGATCATAGAGTTCTGTGATCCCGAGATCGAGCGCCGTCAGCGCGAGATCGTCGAGGAGCACGGCTATGAGCTGGTCGAGCATGCGCTAGTGCTCTACGTGCGCCCCAAGGGCGACAAGAGCGACAGCTGACGCGGGTTGCGTCAGGGATGACGTGGCCGGAGAGCCTTCTCCGGCCAGATACACGAACGGCCGCCCACAGGGGCGGCCGTTCGTGTATCTGGCGTTCATGTTTCCTCAATCCATGACTCTGGCGTTCGTCTTGTAGAGGAGCATCATTGGACGAATGGACGTCGCTGGCAGTGCATGAACGGCGACTTTGACGACAGCGCTCAGTGGCGGCTGTCGGCAGCGCCCAGCATCTCGCGGGCATGGGCGAGGGTCTGCTCGGAAAGGTGAATGCCGCCCAGCATGCGTGCCAGCTCGCGCACACGGCCGCTTTCATCCAGTAGCGCCATGTGCGTGCGGGTCGTGTCCTTCTCGGCCTGCTTCTCTATATGCAGGTGCTGATGCGCCTGTGCGGCGACCTGCGGCAGGTGAGTGACGGTCAGCACCTGGCCCTTGTCGCCCAGGCGACGCAGCAGCTGGCCGACGATCTCGGCGGTAGCGCCGGAGATGCCGACATCGACTTCATCGAAGACCAGGCTGGGGATGGTCGAGCGACTGGCGGCCACGACCTGGATCGCCAGTGACACACGCGAGAGCTCACCGCCGGAGGCGACCTTGGCCAGCGCACGTGGCGGCTGGCCCGGGTTGGCGCTGATGCGGAAGTGGATACGCTCCATGCCTTCCGGCTGCGGGCGCTCCCGCGCCTCGATGGCGACCTCGAAGGTGGCCTTGCCCATGCCGAGGAAGGCCAGCTGGTCCTGGATGTCGCTGGCCAGTTGCGGGGCGGCAGTGGCGCGTTTGGCGCTTACCTCACTCGCCAGCCCCTTCCAGGCCTCGCGACGCTGAGCCACTTCTTCGCGCAAGGCTTCGATGGCCTCCTCATCGCCACCCAGGCCGTCGAGTTCTTCGCTCAGGCGCTGATGAAGGCCATGCAGCTCGTCCGGCATCACATGATGCTTGCGCGCGATCTGATGAATGCGGCTCAGGCGCTCATCGACGAAGGCCAGACGCTCGGGATCGAGTTCGGTGACTTCCACGAAGCGATGCAGTTCACGCGCCGCTTCTTCTATCTGGATGCGCGCTTCCTCGAGCATGCCCAGTGCACTGGCCAGTGAGCCGTGCTCGTTGCCCGGCAGATGCGCCAGGCGCGCCAGGGCCTGGTTGAGGCGCGGCAACGCACCTTCTTCGTCGTGATCACAGCATTCGGCGGCGGACTGCGCCTCGGCCAGAATCTGCTCGGCATTGGCCAGCGTTTCCTGCTCCTGCTCCAGGGCTTCCAGCTCCCCTTCGCACAGCGCCAGTTCATCGAGCTCCTCGACCTGATAGCGCAGCAGCTGGCGGCGCGCACGCACCTCATCGCCATCATTGCTCATGCGCTTGAGGCGACGATGCGCCTCCTGCCAGTGACGGAAGTCCTCGCGCAACTGGGCAGCCTGAGTCTCCAGGCCCGCATATTCGTCGAGCTGACGCAGATGCGTCTCTTCCTTGAGCAGGGAGTGATGGGCGTGCTGCGAGTGGATGTCGATCAGGTGCTCGCCCAGCTCGCGCAGGTCGGCGATGGTGCAGGGCGTGCCGTTGATCCAGGCCTTGGAGCGGCCGCTGGCAGTGATGACGCGACGCAGCAGGCAGTCGTCGCTGCCCAGTTCGCGCTCATCCAGCCACTGACGGGCGTCGCCAAGCTCACTGATATCGAAACGCGCGATGAGGTCGGCGCGGTCGGCGCCATGCCGCACGCTGCCGGCATCGGCGCGCTCGCCCAGACACAGGCCGAGGGCGCCGAGCAGGATGGACTTGCCAGCACCGGTCTCGCCGGTGATAGCGGTCATGCCGCGGCGGAAATCGAGTTCCAGCGTTTCGACGATGGCAAAATCTTGGATGGCGAGTTGCAGCAGCATGACTACCTCCGAGGGGGCTTTGACGTACGCCGTGCTGGGGAAACATCAGCGGACCCGGACTCGATGGGCGGGCTACGGTGTCGCCATACAGTATGTTTATACAGTGAACATGGCTTTTTATACAGCACGTTCGGGTGGCCTTCAATCCACGCCGGACTCAGTGGGGAGAAAAGCCCGCGGCAAGGCTTGAGAAGCGATGTGCTGTCCCCATATAGAGGCACTGACACTTTCAGTCGGCAGCAATGGCCTGGCCTTGCTGCCTCTCAAGGCAACTCATGGCCTGTCTGTCAGCCAGTGCGCGTAATGCTTCGCGACAAGCTCAGCAGGCCACGAATCAGGGCAATGGCGCATAGACGCCGGCCCGCAGGAGATCAGCATGGCTCAGGACCCGCAGACCCCGATGGATGAAGAGCTTCAGCGTGCCGCTCGCGATGCCGAGCCGCAGCCGGAAACGCCGGAAGGTGAAGTGATCGACAACGTACTGGATGCCGACGATACCGGCGCCGAAGGCTCTCTGGTGGACAACCCGGAAGCCGAGATGCTGGCCGCCCAGGTCGAAGAGCTTGAGCAGGCCGTCAAGGAAGCCAAGGACCAGGCGCTGCGTGCGGCTGCCGATGCGCAGAACGCGCGCCGTCGTGCCGAGCAGGACGCCGAGAAGGCGCGCAAGTTCGCGCTGGAGAAGTTCGTCAAGGAAATGCTGCCGGTGGTGGATTCCCTCGAGAAGGCGCTGGAATCCATGTCGGGTGACGAAGCGGCCAAGACCCACGTCGAAGGCATCGAGATGACCTTGAAAATGCAGCTGGATGCCCTGAACAAGTCAGGCGTCGAGCAGCTGGATCCGCACGGCGAGCCCTTCGATCCGGAATACCATCAGGCTGTCGCCATGGTGCCGTCCCCGGACGCGGAGCCGAACAGCGTCATCGACGTGATGCAGAAGGGTTACACCCTCAATGGCCGCCTGGTGCGTCCGGCGATGGTGGCAGTCAGCAAGGCCTCCTGAGGCCTGCGCGCTCCCGACGCCCGATAGGCGTTGGATCGCGCCCTGTGGGGGCTCAGGGCGATCCGGCCCGGGAAAATTTGCCCGGCCGGGTCTTGAAACCCTGACACGCGACCCCATCTAGAGAAACAAGTTCAGGCACCGACACAAGGTGCCGACATCCAGACTTATCTTTCAGGCTAGCAACAGATTCGAGGTATACGATTATGGGACGCATCATCGGTATTGACTTGGGTACTACCAACTCCTGTGTGGCAGTGCTCGACGGCGAGAAAACTAAGGTCATCGAAAACGCTGAAGGCGGTCGCACCACACCGTCCATCATCGCTTACACCGACGACAACGAGATTCTGGTCGGCCAGTCGGCCAAGCGTCAGGCAGTGACCAACCCGGAGAACACTCTCTTCGCGGTCAAGCGCCTGATCGGTCGCAAGTTCAAGGATGATGTGGTTCAGAAAGACATCAAGATGGTGCCGTACAAGATTGTCGAAGCCGACAACGGCGACGCCTGGGTGCAGGTGAAAGACAAGAAGATGGCACCGCCGCAGATCAGTGCGGAAATCCTCAAGAAGATGAAGAAGACCGCGGAAGACTACCTCGGTGAAGAAGTCACCGAAGCCGTCATCACCGTTCCGGCCTACTTCAACGATTCCCAGCGTCAGGCGACCAAGGACGCCGGCCGCATCGCGGGTCTCGACGTCAAGCGCATCATCAACGAGCCGACTGCCGCAGCCCTCGCCTACGGCATGGACAAGTCTCGTGGTGACAAGACCATCGCGGTCTACGACCTGGGTGGCGGTACCTTCGATATCTCCATCATCGAAGTCGCCGACGTCGACGGTGAGACCCAGTTCGAAGTGCTCGCCACCAACGGCGACACCTTCCTGGGTGGTGAAGATTTCGACATGCACCTGATCAACTACCTGGTTGACCAGTTCAAGGCAGACAGTGGTATCGATCTGTCCGGCGACAACCTCGCCATGCAGCGTCTGAAGGAAGCCGCCGAGAAGGCCAAGATCGAGCTGTCCAGCGCTCAGCAGACCGACGTGAACCTGCCGTACATCACGGCTGACAACACCGGTCCGAAGCACCTGAACGTCAAGGTGACTCGTTCCAAGCTCGAGTCTCTGGTCGACGACCTGGTCGCACGCTCCCTGAAGCCGTGCCAGACCGCACTGTCCGACGCCGGCCTGTCCGCCTCCGAGATCGACGACGTCATCCTGGTCGGTGGTCAGACCCGCATGCCGCTGGTGCAGTCCAAGGTGGCCGAGTTCTTCGGCAAGGAAGCCCGCAAGGACGTCAACCCGGATGAAGCGGTCGCCGTCGGCGCCGGTATCCAGGGCGGCGTGCTGGGCGGCGACGTCAAGGACGTGCTGCTGCTGGACGTGACGCCGCTGACCCTCGGTATCGAGACCATGGGTGGCGTGCTGACGCCGCTGATCGAGAAGAACACCACCATCCCGACCAAGAAGTCCCAGGTGTTCTCCACCGCTGACGACAACCAGGGCGCGGTGACCATCCACGTCCTGCAGGGTGAGCGCAAGCAGGCCGCGCAGAACAAGTCTCTGGGTCGCTTCGACCTGGCCGACATTCCGCCGGCACCGCGCGGCGTGCCGCAGATCGAAGTCGCCTTCGACCTGGATGCCAACGGTATCCTGAACGTGTCCGCCAAGGACAAGGCGACCGGCAAGGAACAGTCCATCGTCATCAAGTCTTCCGGCGGGCTGTCCGACGACGAGATCGAACAGATGGTGCGTGACGCGGAAGCCAACGCCGACGAAGACAAGAAGTTCGAGGAAATGGTCCAGCTGCGCAATCAGGCCGACGGCATGATTCACGCGACCAGGAAGACCCTGACCGAAGCCGGTGACAAGGCCGAAGCCAGCGAGAAGGAAGCCATCGAGACGGCGATCTCCGAGCTGGAAGAAGCCCTGAAAGGCGACGACAAGGATGCGATCCAGGCCAAGCTGGATGCACTGACCGAAGCGTCCGGCAACCTGGCGCAGAAGCTCTACGCTGAGCAGGGCGCCCAGGGTGAGCAGGCTGCCGAAGGTCAGGCTGGCAAGAAGCAGGACGACGACGTGGTTGACGCCGAGTACGAGGAAGTCAACGACGACAAGAAGTCCTGAGGGATTTCTTGAACGACGTCTGATGACAGCGCGGGAGCCTTGTGAAGGTGTCCCGCGTTGTCGTTTGCATCGGTGGCGCCTTGCGCTAGCCGCGAGCCACCGGTGACAACCGGCATTCCAGAACAGACCGGCAGCCTCAGGCTGCCAGCAATCCAGGCGGACCTGATCCATGTCCAAGCGTGATTATTACGAAGTGCTTGGTGTCGAGCGTGGCGCCGACACCAAGGACATCAAGAAGGCGTACCGACGCCTGGCCCAGAAGCATCACCCGGACCGCAACCCGGATGATGAAACTTCGGCCGAGAAGTTCCGTGAAGTCTCTGAAGCCTACGAAGTGCTGTCTGATGCTGACAAGCGCGCCGCCTATGACCAGTTCGGTCATGCCGGTGTCGATGGTCAGGGCGGCGGTGGCTTCGGTGGCGGCGGCTTTGGCGGTGGTGGTGCCGGCGGCTTCGGCGATGTGTTCGGCGATGTCTTCGGTGACATCTTCGGTGGCGGCGGTGGTCGTCGCAACCCGAACGCTCCGCAGCGCGGCAGCGACCTGCGTTACAACCTGGATCTCGATCTGGAATCGGCGGTTGCCGGTACCACGGTCGATATCCGCGTGCCGCGTCTGGCCGCCTGTGGCCACTGCGATGGCGATGGTGCCGAGCCGGGTTCCAGCAAGGAAACCTGCCCGACCTGCAATGGCATGGGCAAGGTGCGCATGCAGCAGGGCTTCTTCGCGGTCGAGCAGGCATGTCCGACCTGCCACGGTCGTGGCGAGAAGATCAGCGTGCCGTGTCGCAAGTGTCACGGCGAAGGCCGCGTCCAGGAATCCAAGACCCTCTCGGTCAAGATTCCGCCGGGCGTCGACACCGGCGATCGCATCCGCCTGAACGGCGAAGGCGAGGGCGGTGTCAACGGCGGGCCGTCAGGTGATCTGTATGTGCAGGTCAACCTGCGCGAGCACGAGATCTTCAAGCGCGATGGTCGTCATCTGCAGTGTGAAGTGCCGATCAGCTTCGTCGATGCGGCGCTGGGCGGTGAGCTCAACGTGCCGACCCTCGACGGACGTGTCGTGCTGAAGATTCCGGCCGAGACCCAGACCGGCAAGCTGTTCCGTCTGCGCGGCAAGGGCGTCAAGCCGGTGCGCGGCGGCCCCGCCGGGGACCTGCTGTGCAAGGTGGTCATCGAGACCCCGGTCAGCCTGAATGAAGAGCAGAAGGAGCTGCTGCGTCAGTTCCAGCAGAGCCTCGGTGATACCGGCAAGAGCCATTCACCGAAGGAGAACAGCTTCTTCGATGGCGTGAAGAAGTTCTTCGAAGACATGAAGCCCTAGGCATTCGCCTTGCTGTCCGCGGGCCAGCCCCGTGGATGGCCTTCATGCCAGAGAACCCCGCATTCGACTTGTCGAGTGCGGGGTTCTCGCGTTTCAGGCTCGGTGGCTCGGTCAGGCAATTCAGTCCAGTAACTCAGTCTGGTAACTCAATCCAGTAACCCAGCCCGGGGGCATGGCTATTCCGGCACCGATTCAGCCGTGAAGGCTTCTGGTTCGATGACGGCAAAGCAGCTCAGCAGCGTGGTCTGGAAGCTGCTGAAGTTGTCATCCGAGATCATCAGGAAGCGATTGCCTTCCAGATGCGTCAGCCCTTCGAAGTTGTCCAGCGACCAGCCATCGCCGCTCGACAGGCGTGCCAGGGTACGCACCTCGGCCTGGGTGCCGGGCTCACCGAGATGCGCGCGGCGCAGACTGATCACCAGCGGGAAGGGCGGCGAGAAGGCGCGCTCCAGCATCAGCATGTCACCGTCGGGCAGCATCTCCATTGCGGTCAGGCTCGAGCCGGTGTCGCTGGCCAGCGGGTAGCTCCACTCGTGCTTGTCATCGAGGCTGAAGATGCGCGTCATACCGTCGCTCATGCCCTCGGGCGTGGCTTCCAGTCCGGCGAGCATGCCGTATTCCGGGTGCAGGGTCAGGGCTTCCATGCCGTTGTTGGGCGCCGCGCCGCGCGCGCCCATCGGGGTGAAGGGCTCGCTGACGGCCAGGCCGCTGGGCAGGAAGTGCTCGACGCGTGGCTGCTGCTCGAAGCTGATCACCAGGCGGGAATCGCCACGGCGGTCATTGTTCGCGCGCAGCAGCTGCAGGCCCTCGGCATCACTGAGGGCGCCGCGCAGCGAGACATCGGTCTCGTCGCGCAGGGTGTAGGTATTGAGCGCCTTGGCCCCGACCAGCTCACCGTGACGGAAGGCGAGCCGCAGACGATGCAGCCAGCCGCGGTCCGACACGGCATACAGCAGTGACTCGTCCTGGTCCCAGCCGATGTCCGACAGGCCCCCGACGGGAGTGTCATCCAGCCATTTGCCCGGCAGCCTGAGCGTGCCGCACCACTGGATTTCCGGGAACTCGCTCTTCTGTTCCGGCGATGCCAGCGTGTAGGGGCGCGGATGAACGCCGCAGGCGCTCAACAGGCCGGCGAGCGCCGTGGTGACAGCGAGGGTCTGGAGCATGCGCCAGCGGCGCGAGGCGGGGGATTGGCGTGCAGGCATGCTGACTCCGGAGACTGAGCGGTGATGAGAAAAATGACGATCAACAGGAGACAACCTGGTACGAGGCTACTCTAGCGCGTAACCGGCACAAATACATGACGTCAGCCAACGCTGCAGGCGGCTGATATACTCGTGGCCACAGCATAGGTGGCACGCTCGCTCGGGGCATGCTCGCGGGCTGTCACCCTCAAGACCCACAACAGGCAGGAGTCAGCATGACCCGTATCGCAATCATGGGCGTCGCCGGACGCATGGGACGCACGTTGGTCGAGGCCGTCGGTGCAGTGGAAGGTCTGACGCTGGCGGCGGGCATCGTCGAATCCGGCAGCTCCCTGGCGGGCGTCGACATCGGTGAGCTGGCCGGTCAGGGTCGTCTGGGCGTGGTCGCCAGCGACAGTCTGGCTGCCGTGGTGGATGACTTCGATGTGGTGATCGATTTCACCGCACCGCAGGTGACGCTGGCCAACCTGGCGCTGTGCGCCGAGCACGGCAAGCGCATGGTGATCGGCACGACCGGTTTCACGCCGGAGCAGCTCGAGCAGCTGGATGGCTACCGTGACAGCGTGCCCTTCGTGTTCGCGGCCAACATGAGCTCCGGCGTCAACCTGACCCTCAAGCTGCTGGAAACCGCCGCGCGTGCCCTGGGCGATGCCGGCTACGACATCGAGATCATCGAGGCGCACCACCGCCACAAGGTCGATGCTCCTTCCGGCACGGCGCTGGCGATGGGCGAAGCCGTGGCGCATTCCATCGGGCGTGATCTCGCCACCCACGGTGTCTTTGCACGTGAAGGTCAGTGCGGCCCGCGTACCGACAAGGAAATCGGCTTCGCCACCGTGCGTGCCGGTGACATCGTCGGTGAGCACACCGTGATGTTCGCCACCGAAGGCGAGCGCATCGAGATTACCCACAAGGCGTCGAGCCGCATGACCTTCGCCAAGGGCGCGGCACGCGCGGCCGAATGGCTGTCAGGACGCGAAGTCGGCCGCTATGACATGCAGGATGTGCTGGGGCTCAAGTGAGTGAAGTAGAGAGCAAAGTGGGGAGCGAAATGGAGAGCCAAGCGCTGAGATGACAGTCTGGCGACATTCAGGAGAATTTCTTGAAAGCTGTCTCGGTGGGCAGGATGCGGCGCAAGCGTGAGCCATTCTGGCCGCCTTGCGCCGCTGGACTGCGTCGCTTTACAAGCGCTGTGCAGTGTCCCGGCTCGGCCAAGGGTTTCGTCAAGCTGACCGCGGCGACGAAACGACCGTATCGTGGGCCTTGTCGCCTGCTGGCGGGGCATGCGTGGGGTGGTCAGCACCCAAGGATTCCGGTAATCTCTACCCAATTTGGCCACGTTCTTGGCCGCCCTATTGGTTGCCGTTTTGGCAGCGCTCGGGCCAGCAGCATTCCGAAGAATGATAACAAGCGGGATGAAACCTGATTTTTCGGTTTCGTCCCGCTTTTTTGCAACCTGAATTTGCCGCTTCTGGCGCGCGTCTGTCCAGTGACAGGCACCTGGCCGAAGTCGGCAGCGGGACACAGGCTCGGCGAATGCCGAGCACGATAATCAAGCAGCATGTCCGGTGTTCGACCGCGGATTCCGGGCAGGAAAGTGGACACTATGGGGAGGACGTTGCGTTGATCAAACCCGCGATACTGGCCTTGGAAGACGGCAGTGTATTTCACGGCAGCGCCATCGGTGCTGATGGGCAGACCAGCGGCGAGGTAGTGTTCAACACTGCCATGACCGGCTACCAGGAAATCCTGACCGATCCCTCCTACACCCGACAGATCGTCACTCTGACGTATCCGCACATCGGCAATACCGGCATCAACGACGAGGACACCGAGTCCGACAGCGTCGCAGCCGCCGGCCTGGTCATCCGCGACCTCCCGCTGCTGGCCAGCAACTTCCGTTCCACTCGCTCCCTCGATCAGTACCTGCGCGACGAGAATGTCGTCGGCATCGCTGATATCGACACGCGTCGCCTGACGCGCATCCTGCGCGAGAAGGGCTCCCTGAACGGTGCCATCCTCGCCGGTGAAGATGCCCAGGGTGATGACGCCGTCGAGCGCGCGCTGGAAGCGGCACGCGCCTTCCCGGGTCTGAAGGGCATGGACCTGGCCAAGGAAGCCTCCTGCAGCGAGCAGTTCGAGTGGCACGAAGGCGAATGGACACTGGGCGAAGGCTACGCCGATACCCGTGAGTCCGAGCGTCCCTTCCACGTGGTCGCCTACGACTACGGCGTCAAGCACAACATCCTGCGCATGCTGGCATCCCGCGGCTGCCGCCTGACCGTCGTGCCGGCGCAGACGCCTGCCGCCGAGGTACTGGCGCTCAACCCGGATGGCGTCTTCCTGTCCAACGGTCCGGGCGACCCCGAGCCCTGCGACTACGCCATCACCGCGATTCGTGAAGTGCTCGAGACCGACACGCCGGTCTTCGGCATCTGCCTGGGTCACCAGCTGCTGGCGCTGGCCTCCGGCGCGACTACGGTCAAGATGGGCCACGGTCACCATGGTGCCAACCACCCGGTGCAGGACCTCGACAGCGGTGTGGTGATGATCACCAGCCAGAACCACGGCTTCGCAGTGGATGAAGCGGGCATGCCGAGCAGCCTGCGCGCGACCCACAAGTCGCTGTTTGACGGTAGCCTGCAGGGCATCGAGCGCACCGACCGCCCGGCCTTCAGCTTCCAGGGTCACCCGGAAGCCAGTCCCGGCCCGCAGGACGTCGCCCCGCTGTTCGATCGTTTCATCGAGATGATGCGCGCGCGACGCTGAGCCGAGCGCAGGCCCGAGGGCCTGATCCATCGTTGAGTTCAGTCACCAGATCATTGCGGGAAGAGACATGCCGAAACGTACAGACCTAAACAGCATCCTGATCATCGGCGCCGGCCCCATCGTCATCGGCCAGGCGTGCGAGTTCGACTATTCCGGCGCACAGGCCTGCAAGGCCCTGCGTGAAGAGGGTTACCGGGTCATCCTGGTCAACTCCAACCCGGCAACCATCATGACCGACCCGGTGATGGCCGATGCGACCTACATCGAGCCGATCACCTGGGAAACCGTGGCGCGCATCATCGAGAAGGAACGCCCGGACGCCATCCTGCCGACCATGGGCGGCCAGACCGCACTGAACTGTGCGCTGGCGCTGGAGCGCGAAGGCGTGCTCGAGCAGTACGGTGTCGAGATGATCGGTGCCAACGCCGACACCATCGACAAGGCCGAAGACCGTGATCGCTTCGACAAGGCGATGAAGAAGATCGGTCTGGCGTGCCCGAAGGCCAAGGTCGCGCACTCCATGGAAGAAGCCTGGGAAATCCAGGCCGAGCTGGGCTTCCCGTCCATCATCCGTCCCAGCTTCACCATGGGTGGTTCCGGCGGCGGCGTGGCGTACAACCGTGAAGAATTCGAAGAGATCTGCCATCGCGGCTTCGAGCTGTCGCCGACCCGCGAGCTGTTGATCGACGAGTCGCTGCTGGGCTGGAAGGAATACGAGATGGAGGTCGTTCGTGACAAGAACGACAACTGCATCATCGTCTGCGCCATCGAGAACTTCGACCCGATGGGCGTGCACACTGGCGATTCCATCACTGTCGCCCCGGCCCAGACCCTGACCGACAAGGAATACCAGCTGATGCGTGATGCATCGCTGGCCGTTCTGCGTGAGATCGGCGTCGAGACCGGCGGTTCCAACGTCCAGTTCGGCATCTGCCCGGACACTGGCCGCATGGTCGTGATCGAGATGAACCCGCGCGTGTCGCGTTCCTCGGCGCTGGCTTCCAAGGCGACCGGCTTCCCGATCGCCAAGATCGCCGCCAAGCTGGCCGTCGGCTACACCCTGGATGAGCTGCAGAACGACATCACCGGTGGCAAGACGCCGGCGTCCTTCGAGCCGTCCATCGATTACGTCGTCACCAAGATTCCGCGCTTCACCTTCGAGAAGTTCCCGCAGGCCAATGACCGCCTGACCACGCAGATGAAGTCGGTCGGCGAAGTCATGGCCATCGGCCGTACCTTCCAGGAATCCCTGCAGAAGGCGCTGCGTGGCATGGAGACCGGCGTTGACGGTCTCGACCCGATCGTCGAGAACTTCAGCGACGAGAACATGGCGCGTATCAAGGGCGAGCTGCAGGCCGCCGGTGCTGAGCGTATCTTCTACATCGCCGATGCCATGCGTGCCGGTCTCGATATCGAAGAGATCTTCCGCCTCACCAACATTGACCGCTGGTACCTGGTGCAGCTGGCCGACCTGATCGCTCAGGAAGGCGCAGTGGCCGCAAGCTCGCTGGGCGAGATGGACGCTGATCGTCTGTTCCGTCTCAAGCGCAAGGGCTTCAGCGATGCGCGCCTGGCGCGTCTGATGGGCGTGTCCGAGAAGGCCTTCCGCAAGCACCGTCAGAAGCAGGGCATCCGTCCGGTCTACAAGCGCGTCGACACCTGTGCCGCCGAATTCGCGTCCGACACCGCCTACATGTACTCCACCTATGAGGAAGAGTGCGAGGCGGAAGTCAGCGACAAGAAGAAGATCATGGTGCTGGGTGGCGGGCCGAACCGTATCGGTCAGGGCATCGAGTTCGACTACTGCTGTGTCCACGCCTCCCTCGCCATGCGCGCGGACGGCTACGAGACCATCATGGTCAACTGCAACCCGGAAACGGTCTCGACCGACTACGACACTTCCGATCGCCTCTACTTCGAGCCGGTCACCCTGGAGGACGTGCTGGAGATCGCCGACAAGGAACAGCCGGTCGGTGTCATCGTCCAGTTCGGTGGTCAGACGCCGCTGAAGCTGGCGCGTGAGCTCGAAGCCGCCGGTGTGCCGATCATCGGTACCACGCCGGACGCCATCGACCGCGCCGAAGACCGCGAACGTTTCCAGCAGATGATCGAGAAGCTCGGTCTGATCCAGCCGGAAAACGCCACCGCGCGCAGCTTCGAGGAAGCCTTCGTCAAGGCCGAGGTCATCGGTTACCCGCTGGTGGTGCGCCCGAGCTACGTGCTGGGCGGCCGCGCGATGGAAATCGTCTACTCCGCCGCCGAGCTCGAGAATTACATGACCCACGCGGTCAAGGTCTCCAATGACTCGCCGGTGCTACTGGATCACTTCCTGAACGCGGCCATCGAGGTCGACATCGACGCGGTGTCCGACGGCAAGCAGGTCGTGATCGGCGCCATCATGCAGCACATCGAGCAGGCCGGTATCCACTCCGGTGACTCCGCGTGCGCACTGCCGCCGTACTCGCTGCCGGCAGACGTCCAGGAAGAGATGCGCGAGCAGGTCAAGCGCATGGCGCTGGAACTCAACGTCGTCGGCCTGATGAACGTGCAGCTGGCCTGGCAGGATGGCGTGATCTACGTCATCGAGGTCAACCCGCGCGCTTCACGTACCGTGCCGTTCGTCTCCAAGTGCATCGGCCAGTCGCTGGCGCAGATCGCCGCACGCTGCATGGCCGGCCAGACCCTGGAAGAGATCGGTTTCACCCAGGAAATCGTGCCGACCTTCTACAGTGTGAAGGAAGCGGTGCTGCCGTTCGCCAAGTTCCCGGGGGTCGACCCGATCCTGTCGCCGGAAATGAAGTCCACCGGCGAAGTGATGGGCTCCGGCGATACCTTCGCGGAAGCCTTCTACAAGGCGCAGCTGGGTGCCGGTGAAGCCATCCCGACCCTGACTGGCGATCGCAAGGCCTTCCTGTCCGTGCGTGAGTTCGACAAGGCGGGCGTTATCGAGGTGGCCCGCTCTCTGGTAACATTAGGCTTTACGCTTTGTGCTACCCGTGGCACGGCAGAGGTGATCGCCGCTGCCGGCCTCGAGGTTGAACCCGTCAACAAGGTGTTCGAAGGGCGGCCGCATATCGTCGACATGATCAAGAACGGCGAGATCGCCTATATCGTCAACACCACAGAGGGACGTCAGGCCATCAATGACTCGTCCGTGATCCGTCGCACGGCGCTGGCGCACAAGGTGCCCTACGCCACGACGCTGGCGGGTGCCAATGCCGTGTGCATGGCGCTTGCCTACGGCAACGACGTCAAGGTCCGTCGTCTCCAGGATATGCATGCAGGAGTCATGATATGAGTAGAAGTCCGATGACCGTCGAAGGCGAAGACCGCCTTCGCAAGGAGCTCGAGCACCTAAAGGGCACTGAGCGTCCCCGGGTCATCGCTGACATCGCGGAAGCCCGTGAGCACGGCGATCTCAAGGAGAATGCCGAGTACCACGCCGCGCGTGAACAGCAGGGTTTCATCGAGGGTCGTATCCAGGAGATCGAGTCCAAGCTCTCCATGTCCCAGGTGATCGACGTCACCAAGTTGCCGAAGACCGGCAAGGTGATCTTCGGCACCACGGTCGACCTGATGAACCTCGATGACGATAGCGAAGTGCGCTATCGCATCGTTGGCGAAGATGAAGCCAGCATCAAGGACGGCAAGATCTCCGTCACCTCTCCGATCGCGCGTGCGCTGATCGGCAAGGAAGAAGGGGATGTCGTGGTCGTGCGTACCCCGGGTGGCGATGTGGAGTATGAAATCTCCGAAGTGCATCACATCTGAAGTGCATCGCCTCTGATTCGTCAGATCCTGATGTCGTGACAGCCCTGCCGGTAACCCCGGCAGGGCTGTTTTTTTGCCTGCGGGCACGAAATCCTTCAGGGAGGCGGCTCTCAGCGTCATCAGGTCGTGATTGTCAGCAACAGAAAACAGAAACGCCGCCCTCGATGAGGGCGGCGTTTCTGTCTGCAGCAGGCGTGGCGTGCGAGGTGAACCTCGTCAGGCCTGGGCCCGGCGGCTTACTTCTCGCTGAAGCGCTGTACGTTCGACAGCTTCGGCTTGGCCTGCGGGTTGCGGCGATACAGCAGAGCGATCTTGCCGATGCTCTGGATCAGGGTCGCGCCGGTTTCGCTGCACAGGTGGCGAGCCACCTCGCCGCGCGCTTCGCGATCGTTGATCGCCAGCTTCAGCTTGATCAGTTCGTGATCGTGCAGTGCGCGCTCCAATTCGGTCACGACGCCTTCGGAAAGGCCGTTTTCCGAGACGGTGACGATCGGGTCAAGATGGTGCCCGATGCTGCGAAATGCTTTCTTTTGTGACTGTGACAAGCTCATGGTATCGTAAAGTTTCCCTGTTGGCGTCCGATGGGAGCGGGGAGCGTAGCGAAAGACAGGGTCGACTCCAGGGCTTGAAATCCAGGGGTGTGAACCCGTCTGTTGCGCAGGCAATGTCTGTGCCCACGGGCGGAACCGCGCGCAGGACCCGCCATTCTACTCCATGACGACGCTCATGACACGACCCCGTGCGCAAGCTTGCCACGCCTTTCGTGTCGTCGTTATCCCCCGCGCTATCTCCCGCCAGTATTCGATTTTCCCCGACATTCCAGGTGACAACGTGGCTCACCCCAGCAAGAGCAGTGCTGGCTGGATGAAGGAACACTTTGATGACGCCTATGTCCAGCGCAGCTGGGCCGACGGTTATCGTTCCCGTGCCAGCTACAAACTGATTGAAATCGATGACAAGGACCGCCTGCTCAAGCCGGGCGCCACCGTCATCGACCTTGGCGCAGCCCCCGGTGGCTGGAGCCAGATCGCCGCTGACCGCGTCGGCATGGAAGGCGTGGTCATCGCCTCCGACATTCTCGAGATGGACGCCCTGGCCGGTGTCGACTTCATTCAGGGCGACTTCACCGAAGAGGCCGTGCTGAACCAGATTCTGGCCACTCTGGGGGATCGCCCGGTGGATCTCGTGATCTCCGACATGGCGCCCAACATGAGCGGCATGAGCGCGATCGATCAGCCTGCCGGCATGTATCTGGTCGAGCTGGCGCTGGATCTGGCGCGCCAGACTCTCAAGCCGGGCGGCAATTTCCTGGTCAAGGTCTTCCAGGGCGAGGGCTTCGATGCCTATCTGAAGGACATGCGTGGCAGCTTCAAGAAGGTCGTGACCCGCAAGCCGGAAGCATCGCGTGCACGCTCACGCGAAGTCTATCTGCTGGGGCAGGGCTTCAAGGGCTGACGGCCCGTGTCCTTGCATGCCGCTGCACGCGGCAGGCACTGACTCGCGGTGGCGAGATTTCCACGTTGCTGTTCGCATGCTTCATCGCGGGTTAAGGCGAGCCATGCGATGCTCGTCCAGACTGGCGCCAATGTGTCCGGGCGAGTCGCAGCGCTGGCTGATGCAGGCTGTCTATCGGCGCAATAGTCCATTGTCGGGCTTTAAGCAATGGTTGCCAGCCCCCATCTGGTGTAGTGTCGATATCATTGGGTCTTGAGTACGATGGGCCAGTGACAGTTCGGTGGGTTTCAATGCCTTACCGATGCTGGCAGGCAAGTAGCACAATGCACGGCAAGCTTTGAGTGACTCGGTAGGCGAAGTGGCGCGTTGCGCTGACTTGATACCCCGCAGGCACGATCAGATAGCATGGCAGGCCACCACAAGACGGCAGTCGGAGTATTCACGGCATGCCAAGACAGATTCATGCAATGAGGGTGTCCCCTTGAACGACATGGCGAAGAACCTGATTCTCTGGTTGATCATCGCAGCAGTGCTGCTGACGGTGTTCAACAACTTCAGCGTCGATACCTCGCCGCAGGCGATGAACTATTCACAGTTCGTCCAGCAGGTGCAGAACGACCGGATCAAGAGTGTGACCATCGATGGTTACACCATTGAGGGTGAGCGGGCCGATGGCTCCAGCTTCACCACCATCCGGCCGGCGGCGTCCGATCCCAAGCTGATGGATGACCTGCTTGCCAACAAGGTGGAGGTCATCGGCAAGAAGCCTGAGCAGCAGTCGCTGTGGACACGCCTGTTGATTGCCAGCTTCCCGATTCTGATCATTCTGGCCATTTTCATGTTCTTCATGCGCCAGATGCAGGGTGGCGGTGCCGGCAAGGGTGGCCCGATGAGCTTCGGCAAGTCCAAGGCCAAGCTGCTGAGCCAGGACCAGATCAAGACCACCTTCAGTGACGTCGCAGGCTGTGACGAAGCGAAGGAAGAGGTCGAGGAGCTGGTCGACTTCCTCAAGGACCCCAGCAAGTTCCAGCGTCTTGGCGGTCAGATTCCGCGTGGCGTCCTGATGGTAGGCCCGCCGGGTACCGGTAAGACCCTGCTCGCCAAGGCGATCGCCGGTGAAGCCAAGGTGCCGTTCTTCAGCATCTCCGGCTCTGACTTCGTCGAGATGTTCGTCGGTGTCGGTGCCTCCCGTGTGCGTGACATGTTCGAGCAGGCCAAGAAGCAGGCGCCGTGCATCATCTTCATCGATGAGATCGACGCCGTCGGCCGTCACCGTGGTTCCGGCATGGGCGGTGGTCACGATGAGCGTGAGCAGACCCTGAACCAGCTGCTGGTCGAGATGGATGGTTTCGAGGCGAACGACGGCATCATCGTCATCGCCGCGACCAACCGTCCTGACGTGCTTGACCCCGCGCTGCTGCGTCCGGGCCGCTTCGACCGTCAGGTGACCGTCGCACTGCCGGACATCCGTGGCCGCGAGCACATCCTCGGCGTTCACCTGCGCAAGGTGCCGATGGGCGATGACGTCGTGCCGGTCAACATTGCACGTGGTACACCGGGCTTCTCCGGTGCGGACCTGGCCAACCTGGTCAATGAAGCCGCCCTGTTCGCCGCGCGTCGCAACAAGCGCCTGGTCGGCATGGAAGAGCTGGAGCTGGCCAAGGACAAGATCATGATGGGCGCCGAGCGCAAATCGATGGTCATGTCCGAGAAGGAGAAGCGCAATACGGCCTATCACGAGTCTGGCCACGCCATCATCGGCCTGGTGATGCCCGAGCATGATCCGGTCTACAAGGTGTCGATCATTCCGCGCGGTCGTGCGCTGGGTGTGACGATGTTCCTGCCGGAAGAGGATCGCTACAGCTACTCGCGTCAGCAGATCATCAGTCAGATTTGCTCGCTGTTCGGCGGTCGTATCGCCGAAGAGATGACGCTGGGCCCGAACGGTGTCACCACCGGCGCGTCCAACGACATCAAGCGTGCTACCGAGCTTGCCCACAACATGGTCGCCAAGTGGGGTCTCTCCAGCGAGATGGGCCCGATCATGTACGACGAGGACGAGTCCCATCAGTTCCTCGGTGGCCCGGGTCAGGGTGGCGGCAAGCTGAAGTCTGGCGACACCACCTCGCGTCTCGACAAGGAAGTGCGTCGTATCATCGACGAGTGCTACGCCAAGGCGCAGCAGATCCTGGAAGAGAATCGCGACAAGCTGGATGCGATGACCGAAGCGCTGATGACCTACGAGACCATCGATGCCGAGCAGCTGGCGGACATCATGGCAGGTCGTGCTCCGCGTCCGCCGAAGGACTGGGGTGGCCCGGCGAGCGGCGGTGACGGTGGCCTGGTGGCCCCGGTTGCCGACACTCCGAAGGCGGAAGCGCCGGAAGCTCCCAAGGCGGATGATGACGCTGATGGCAGTGAAGATGACGACAGCAACCGCCGTCGCCCGTCTGATCCGCTAGGTGGTCCGAGCGGCCATTGATGTACGCCTGATGTAGGCCTGATCTAGGCCTGAGGGGGCGCGCCCGATATCGCATGCGATATCTGAGCCTCTGAAAGGAAAAACGCCCGACTGGCTTGCCAGTCGGGCGTTTTCTTGTCTGCAGCAATGGTGACCTGTACCGCTGAAGCAATGACGCTGGTGAAGTTAAGGTACTGCTGATGAGTGGCCTACGCCGTGGTGTGACGGCGTCGACTCATGTCTCTGCACGGGCATTGTCAGCGCCATGATGAGCGTGGGGTGAAAGGTCTGAGCCAATGGCGTTGCCATCTGCTGACGCCCCGTGTGGCGGCCATTCCACGCCTTGCGCGCCATGGGCTGGCTCTTTAAAGTGGTGCGCAATCATTTCTGAACGGGCTGCGAAGCCACCTTCGTGCCCCTCTCGCCTGCATGGAATGCCATGACGAATTCTGCCTTGAGTACGCCTCTCGAGCCTCGAGTGGGCCATCTGATGTCATTGGAGTGCGCTGGACATCATCTCGATCTCTCGCGTCCGCGGGTGATGGGGATTCTCAACGTGACGCCGGACTCCTTCTCGGATGGCGGCCGCAGCGCGACTCTGGACGCCGCGCTGCGCAATGCCGAGCAGATGCTGGTCGATGGTGCCGCGATGATCGATGTCGGCGGTGAGTCGACGCGACCCGGGGCGACGCCGGTCAGCACCGAGGAAGAGCTTGAGCGGGTCTGCCCGGTGGTGGAGCGGCTGGTGAGTGAGCTGGGCGCGTTGGTGAGCATCGATACCAGCAACCCGCAAGTCATGCGCGAAACCGCACGGCTGGGGGTCGGCATGATCAATGACGTGCGTGCGCTGAATCGAGACGGCGCGCTCGAGGCCGCCGCTGCCAGCGGGCTGCCCGTCTGTCTGATGCACATGCGCGGTGAGCCGGACACCATGCAGCAGGATACGCATTATGCTCAGTCCATCGAGCAGGAAGTCCGGACGTTCCTGGCGGCACGTATCGCGGCCTGTGAGGCGGCGGGCATCGCGCGTGAGCGACTGCTGCTGGACCCCGGCTTCGGCTTCGGCAAGTCACTGCAAGACAATCTGCGCCTGTATCACCGCATGGCGCAGTTGCATGAATTCAACCTCCCGCTGCTGATCGGCACGTCACGCAAGAGCATGATCGGCAATGCCCTCGGGCGCGCGGTAGAGGATCGCTTGGCTGGTAACCTGGCACTGACGGCATTGGCCGTTCGTGACGGGGCCAGACTGTTTCGCGTTCACGACGTGGCCCCGACTGTCGACGCTGTCGACATGGCATGGGCCGTGCTACAGGAAGGCACGATACGATGAGTCGACGTTATTTTGGTACGGATGGTATTCGCGGCACGGTCGGGGAATTCCCCATCACGCCAGACTTCATGCTCAAGCTGGGCTGGGCGGCAGGCCGCGTATTCGCCCGTCACGGCCGCGGCAAGGTATTGATCGGCAAGGACACGCGCATCTCGGGCTACATGTTCGAATCCGCGCTCGAGTCCGGCCTTTCGGCAGCGGGCGTCGATGTGTCCCTGCTCGGCCCGATGCCGACACCGGGGATCGCCTATCTGACGCGCACCTTCCGCGCTGATGCCGGCATCGTCATCTCGGCCTCCCACAACGCCTATCCGGACAACGGCATCAAGTTCTTCTCCGCTGCCGGCACCAAGCTGGATGATGCGCTGGAAGCCGAGATCGAAGCCGAGCTGGACCGCGACATCGTGATAGTCGGCCCGGACAGCCTGGGCAAGGCGTCACGCATCCAGGATGCGGCCGGTCGCTATATCGAATTCTGCAAGTCCACGTTGCCGGGCCGTCTGGGGCTGCACGGCATGAAGGTGGTGCTGGATTGCGCGCATGGTGCGACCTATCACATCGCGCCGAACGTCTTCCGCGAGCTGGGCGCCAAGGTCAGCGTCATCGGCGGTGAGCCGGATGGCCTCAACATCAATCAGGGCGTCGGCTCCACGCACCCGCAGGCGCTGCGCGCGGCCGTCATCGAGCAGGGCGCCGATCTGGGCGTGGCCTTCGATGGGGATGGTGACCGCCTGATCCTGGTCGATGCCGATGGCCGTGTCATCGATGGTGACGACATCCTCTACATGATCGCGCGTGACCGTCACGAGCGCGGTGTGCTGGGCGGCGGTGTCGTCGGCACCCTGATGTCCAACTTCGGCCTGGCGGCAGCACTGGAAGGCCTGGGAATTCCCTTCGAGCGTGCCAAGGTCGGTGACCGCTACGTCATCGAGCGTCTGGAAGCCAATGGCTGGCAGCTGGGTGGCGAATCCTCCGGCCACATCGTCTGCAGTCATATCCAGAGCACCGGTGATGGCATCGTCTCGGCGCTGCAGGTGCTGGCGATCATGGCGCGTGAAGAGTGCTCGCTCAGTGAATTGCTGGTCGGCTTCGAAAAGGCCCCTCAGGCGCTGATCAATGTGCGTCTGGCGCCGGGGTGTGACAACAAGGCGCTGATGGCGGCGGATGCCGTGCAGGCCGCCGTGGTCGAAGTGGAGCAGACGCTGGGTAACGAAGGGCGCGTGCTGCTGCGCCCCAGCGGCACGGAACCGCTGATTCGCGTCATGGTCGAAGGGCGTCCGCACTTCGATGTCGATGCGCTGGCGGGTCAGATCGCCGCGACGGTCGAATCCAGCATGTCGGCGTGATGCGCTGACAAGGCGACTCGCCGGGGCGACGGTTCACGTCGCCGAGTGGTCGGGTTGCACAGGACGACAACAGGCGCCGAGTGCGCCTGTTGTCGTTTCTGGCAGTTGCCCCGAGCCTGATCGTGCCGGATCACGGGGCTTGACAGGGGTCGCGAAGGTTGTCAGTCAAGGGCGGCTCCATTACCATCCTCGCACTGCTCACAAGGGAGAAGCACATGCGTACACCGCTGATTGCCGGAAACTGGAAGATGAATGGTGATCTTGCCCTGGTCGATGAGTTTGCCCGGGGTCTGCAGGCGGCTGAGCTGCCGCAGGGCATTCAGGTGGCGCTGGCAGTGCCTTTCCCTTATCTGAGCGCCGCTCGCGCGAGCATGCCTGTGAGCGTGGCGCTGGCGGGGCAGACGCTGAACCCGGCGAGCGAGGGTGCCTTTACCGGCGAAGTGGCGGGTCAGATGCTCAAGGATGTCGGTGCCACGATGGTGCTGGTCGGTCACTCGGAGCGTCGAAGCCTGTATGCTGAAGACGATGCGGCGGTACTGGCGCGCGTCGAGGCGGCGCTTGCCGCTGGCCTCACACCGGTGCTGTGCGTCGGTGAGACGCTCGAGGAGCGTGAAGCCGGTGACACGGAGCGTGTCGTGCTGGGACAGCTGGAGGCGGTGTTCTCCGCGCTCTCCGCCGATGCGCGCACGCGTCTGGTCGTCGCCTATGAGCCCGTCTGGGCCATCGGTACCGGGCGCACCGCCTCGCCCCAGCAGGCGCAGGAGGTCCATGCGGCCATTCGCGCGCGCCTGGCCGAGTGGTCTGCCTCGCTCGCCGAGGCAATGCAATTGTTGTACGGCGGCAGCATGAAAGCTGCCAATGCCGCCGAGCTGCTTGCGCAGCCGGATATCGACGGCGGTCTCGTGGGCGGTGCCTCGCTCCAGATCGACGAATTCCTAGCCATTTGCCAGTCTGCAGGTTGAATCTCATGCAAGTAGCCGTTCTGATGGTCCATGTGGTACTCGCGGTCGCGCTGATCGTGCTCGTCCTTCTCCAGCAGGGCAAGGGTGCCGAAGCTGGCGCTGCCTTTGGTGGCGGTGGTGCTTCCCAGACCGTTTTCGGGTCCAGCGGTAGCGGCAACTTCCTCGCGCGCTTCACGGGTGTTCTGGCCGCGGGCTTCTTCGCGACCTCTCTGACACTGGCCTGGTTCGCGTCCAACGCCAACCAGCCGTCAGTCGAAGCGGGCATTCCGAATGCCAGCGTGATCGAGCAGCAGAAAAATTCACTGCCATCACTTGACGACTCCGAGGAAAGTGTGGAGAATACGTCGCCAGTGCTTGAGGAAAGCGGCAACGCAGACCAACCAGCACTCTAAGGAATTCAAGGCGTTAACTTTGAATTCTTCCGGGTAACGTCTCAGGCGATACCCGCCCCCGTGCCGAAGTGGTGGAATTGGTAGACACGCTATCTTGAGGGGGTAGTGACCTTATGGTCGTGGGGGTTCAAGTCCCCCCTTCGGCACCATCTTGTTAGATCGATTGGCAGTCTGGACGCAACTCTGCCACCTTGGAAAGACGTCATTCCTTGACCTCCTTTTTCGGTGACATTACCATCGTCCGACTATTGTTGCGGGGTGGAGCAGTCTGGTAGCTCGTCGGGCTCATAACCCGAAGGTCATCGGTTCAAATCCGGTCCCCGCTACCAAGTTTCTTGAAAGGCCCCTTCCTATGAAGGGGCTTTTTGTTAGCACCAGTGCCAATCAGCCACCTAGCTCTCTTCTCTACTCCCGGTCAGGTGCCTGATGCAACTGCTGTAGGAGCCTCGTCTGTGTCAACCAAGGACGCTGCGCTTAACGCGCTTATCGATCCAGTCGTCTCTGCTCTGGGCTTCGAGCTCTGGGGTATCGACTATCTCTCCCAAGGCAAGCAGTCCCGTCTGGTGATCTATATCGACCATCCCGATGGCATTACCGTGGACAACTGCGCAAACGTCAGTCGTCAGGTGGGTGCCGTACTGGATGTCGAAGACCCCATTACCGGTCAGTTCCAGCTTGAAGTCTCGTCTCCAGGCATGGATCGTCCGTTGTTCACGCTTGACCAGTACGAGCGCTACATCGGTCACGTGGTGGCACTGCGACTTCGCCAGGCCTTCGATGGCCAGCGCAAGTTCCAGGGGCTGGTGACTGGCACCGAAGACGGTGATGTCGTGATCCGGGTCGATGAAGAAGAATACTGCTTTCCCATTGAAAGCATCGACCAGGCACGCATTGTGCCGCAGTTCAAATAACTGACGTTGTCGGCACACCGCTCGCGTTGCGAGCCCGGGTCGATGCGCAAGGACAGGTTTCTGGCGAGGCAAAGTCATGAGCAAAGAGATTCTGCTGGTCGTTGACGCCATCTCCAACGAGAAAGGCGTGCCGCGGGATGTGATTTTCGAAGCCGTCGAAGCGGCATTGGCTTCGGCGTCACGCAAGCGTTTCGATCAGGAAGAGGCGGATATCCGCGTCAAGATCGATCGTGTCACCGGTGATTACGCGACCTACCGTCGCTGGACCGTCGTCGAAGACGACGAGTTCGAGACGCCGGACTACGAGATCAAGGCCAGCATCGCCGAACAGCGCGAAGAGCCGCTGGCGCTGGGTGCCGTGGTCGAGAAGCAGATCGAATCCGAAGCGTTCGGTCGCATTGCTGCACAGACCGCCAAGCAGGTCATCGTGCAGAAGGTGCGCGAGGCCGAGCGTGCGGAAGTGGTGCGCCTTTACGCCGAGCGTGAAGGTGAGCTGGTCGCGGGTATCGTCAAGAAGACGACACGTGATGGCCTCATCATCGATCTGGGCGACAACGCCGAAGGCTTCCTGCCGCGCGGTGAGATGATTCACGGCGAGCGCTACCGCTTGAACGAGCGGGTTCGTGCCCTGCTGTGGAAAGTCGACGCGGATGCTCGTGGTTCTCAGCTGATCCTGTCGCGTACGCGTCCTGAGCTGATCATCGAGCTGTTCAAGATCGAAGTCCCGGAAATCGCCGAGCAGCTGATCGAGATCAAGGGTGCTGCCCGTGATCCGGGCTCGCGCGCCAAGATCGCGGTCAAGAGCAACGACAAGCGTATCGATCCGATCGGTGCCTGTGTCGGCATGCGTGGTTCACGCGTGCAGGCCGTGTCCAATGAACTACGTAACGAACGCGTGGATATCATCCTGTGGGATGACAATCCTGCCCAGCTCGTCATCAACGCCATGGCGCCGGCAGATGTCGGTTCCATTCTGGTCGACGAAGACACCCATTCCATGGATGTCGCTGTCGCTGCGGACAACCTGGCTCAGGCCATCGGTCGCAGCGGTCAGAACGTTCGTCTGGCCAGTGAGCTGACCGGTTGGCAGCTCAACGTCATGACCGAGGCGGAAGCCGAGGGCAAGCGCGAGCAGGAAATCGACAGTTTCGTCGAATATTTCATCACTCATCTCGAGATTGAAGAGGATCTAGCCCGTGTCCTGGTGGACGAGGGCTTCACCTCACTCGAGGAAATCGCCTATGTCCCGCTCGAGGAAATGCTCGAGGTCGAGGGCTTTGACCAGGATCTGGTCGAGGAGCTGCGCGCTCGGGCCAAGGATGAACTGCTGAATCTCGCCATCGCCACTGAAGAGCAACTGGACGGCGCACAGCCGGCCGAAGACCTGCTCAACATGGAAGGCATGGAGAGTCATCTGGCATACATCCTGGCCAGCAAGGGTATCGTCACCATGGAAGACCTTGCTGAGCAGGCCATCGATGATCTGAAAGACATCGAAGGCGTCGACGAAGAGCGAGCAGCGGCG
Source organism: Cobetia sp. 1AS1 (assembly GCF_029846435.1). NCBI lineage: Bacteria > Pseudomonadati > Pseudomonadota > Gammaproteobacteria > Oceanospirillales > Halomonadaceae > Cobetia > Cobetia sp. 1AS1. The sequence goes on along the minus strand of NZ_JARWKU010000003.1, from coordinate 16,252 downwards.
TTGATCATGACCGCCCGCGCGCCCTGGTTCGCAAGCGAACAGTAACTAGGTCACGGGCTCAGGAGGGTCGTACATGTCAGAAATGACAGTCAAAGAATTCGCCAAGAAGGTGGGCCGCGAGTCAGCCCGCCTACTGGAACAGATGCATGAAGCGGGTCTGAAGCACAAGTCAGAGAACGACGCCGTCTCTGAGGTCGACAAGCAGAAGCTGCTTGATCACCTCACCAAGAGCCACGGTGGTGGCGCCGCTCCGGCAGCGCCCAAGAACCGCATTACCCTGACCCGCAAGACCAAGTCTCGCATCAACACGGGTAGCGGTCGCGGCAAGTCCATCGAGGTGCAGGTGCGCAAGAAGCGTACCTACGTCAAAGAGGGCGAAGAGCAGGCTGCAGAAGCGCCGGCTGCTGCTGCACCGGCAGCTGCCGTTGCGGACAAGCCGGCTGCGGCACCGCAGCGCGAAGAGCGTCGTGGCAATGACAACCGTCGCGAAGAGCGTCCGCGTCAGAGTGCACCGGCTGCTGCCGCTGCACCGGCCGCCGACGCTGCGCCGGAAGTCAATGCGCCGCCGAAGGAGCCGCGTGGTGATGCGCCGCGTCGCGCCAAGGCTGCGCCGCGTGATGAATCACGTGATCGTCGCGAAGCCCGTGAAGACCGTAGCGAACGCAAGCGTGGCGGGGCCAAGAAGGTCAAGCGCGCCGAGCGTCGCGGTGGTCGCCGTGGTGGCCGTGATGCCAACCGTCAGCCGCCGAAGCCGGTCCAGACCTTCGTCCGTGAAGTCTCCATCCCTGAGTCCATCTCAGTGGCAGACCTCGCCGACAAGATGGCCGTCAAGGCGTCTGAAGTGATCAAGACCATGTTCAACATGGGCGCTGCGGTCACCATCAACCAGACGATCGATCAGGAAACCGCGACCATCGTGGTCGAGGAAATGGGCCACACGCCCAAGCTGATCAAGGATGACGCACTCGAGACAGCCGTTCTCGAAGGCATCTCCTACGAAGGTGAGCAGATCACCCGCGCGCCGGTCGTTACCGTCATGGGTCACGTCGACCACGGCAAGACCTCGCTGCTGGATTACATCCGCCGCACCAAGGTCGCCACAGGTGAAGCGGGTGGTATCACCCAGCACATCGGTGCCTACCACGTCGAACACGACAACGGTGACATCACCTTCCTGGATACCCCGGGCCACGCGGCGTTCACCGCCATGCGTGCTCGTGGTGCCAAGGCGACCGACGTCGTCATCCTGGTGGTGGCTGCCGATGATGGCGTGATGCCGCAGACCATCGAGGCTGTCGAGCACTCCAAGGCCGCGGGTGTCCCGATGGTCGTGGCGGTGAACAAGATCGACAAGCCGGGTGCTGATCCGGACCGCGTCAAGAATGAGCTGTCCCAGCACGGTGTCATCTCCGAGGAATGGGGTGGTGATACCCAGTTCGTCCACGTTTCCGCCAAGACCGGCGAAAACATCGACGCGCTGCTCGAAGGTGTCCTGCTGGTCTCCGAAGTTCTCGAACTTCAGGCCGTGCCGTCCGCGCCGGGTAAAGGCGTCGTGGTCGAGTCCCGTCTCGACAAGGGCCGTGGCCCGGTCGCGACCGTGCTGGTCCAGAACGGTACGCTGAAGAAGGGCGACATCGTCCTCGCCGGCCTGCATTACGGCCGTGTGCGTGCGCTGATCAACGAACTCGGCAAGCAGGTCGATTCCGTGGGTCCGGCCATGCCGGTCGAGATCCAGGGCCTGGGTGGCACGCCGGACGCCGGTGAAGAGTTCACCGTGGTCCCGGACGAGAAGAAGGCACGTGAAGTCGCCAACTTCCGTCAGGGCAAGTACCGCGAAGTGCGCCTGGCACGTCAGCAGAAGGCCAAGCTGGAGAACATGTTCTCCCAGATGGGCCAGGACGAAGTCGCCAAGGTCAACGTCGTCCTCAAGGCCGACGTGCAGGGTTCTCTGGAAGCCATCCGTGGCGCGCTGGAAGAACTCTCCACCGAAGAAGTCAAGGTGGCCGTGGTCTCTTCCGGTGTCGGTGGTATCACCGGTACCGATGCCAACCTGGCACTCGCTTCCGAAGCGATCCTGGTCGGCTTCAACGTCCGTGCCGACGCCTCCGCGCGTGAGATCGTCGAACGTGAAGGTCTGGATCTGCGCTACTACAGCGTCATCTACCAGCTGATCGACGAGGTCAAGCTGGCCATGACTGGCATGCTGGCACCGGAATTCCGCGAGCAGATCGTCGGTGTTGCCGAAGTGCGCGATGTCTTCAAGGCACCGAAGATCGGCGCGATCGCCGGTTGTATGGTCGTCGAAGGCAACATGTACCGCTCCAAGCGCATCCGCGTGCTGCGTGACAACGTGGTCATCTATGAAGGCGAGCTGGAATCACTGCGTCGCTTCAAGGATGACGTCAACGAAGTCCGCAACGGCATGGAATGTGGTATCGGCGTCAAGAACTACAACGACGTGCAGGTTGGCGACAAGATCGAGGTGTTCGACCAGATCCAGGTCGAGCGCACGCTCTGATAGCGCCCCTGCAAGGAGAGATCACGGATGCGTGAATACAGCCGTACTGACCGCGTGGCGGACCAGATCCAGCAAGAGCTCGCGCTGTTGATTCAGCGCGAGGTCAAGGACCCGCGCCTTGGCATGCTGACGGTCAGCGCCGCCAAGGTCAGCCGCGACCTGTCCTACTCCGATGTCTACGTGACCCTGCTGGGTGACGACAGCCCGGAACGCATCAAGGAAAACCTCGCCGTGCTCAAGCGCGCGGCAGGTTTCCTGCGCTCCCAGCTGGCGCGCACCATTCAGCTGCGCCACGTGCCGGAACTGCGTTTTCATTACGATGAAAGCGTCGTTCGTGGCCATCACCTGTCCTCACTGATCAACGATGCGGTCGCCGACGATCGCAAGCGCAGTGCTGAACGCGGTGATGACGACAGCGAAGATGGTGCCCCGGGCACCACGCCGGACGCCTGATGGCGCGTCGTCGTCGCGGCTTGCCGATCGATGGCGTTCTGTTGCTGGACAAGCCCAAGGGCATGTCCAGCAACTATGCGCTTCAGAAGGCTCGTCGCCTCTACCAGGCGCAGAAGGCCGGTCATACCGGCACGCTCGACCCGATGGCGACCGGCTTGTTGCCGGTCTGCTTCGGGGAAGCGACCAAGTTCTCCTCGCATCTTCTCGAGGCAGACAAGGTCTATCGGGCACGGATCAAGTTTGGCCAGGTCACCGATACCGGTGATGCGGAAGGCACGGTGATTCGCGAGCGGGAGATTCCCGAGATTGCGCAGGCCGAGCTGGACGCGGTGCTGGACAGGTTCCGTGGCGAGATAGATCAGGTGCCGCCGATGTACTCCGCGCTCAAGCACCAGGGACGTCCGCTCTACGAGCTGGCGCGCCAGGGGATTGAAATCGAGCGTGCAGTCCGTCGCGTTACCATCTACAATATGGCGCTTCTTGCGCGGCACTCCGATGGCATCGAGATCGAAGTGGCGGTCAGCAAGGGTACCTACATACGCAGTCTGGCCGAGGATATCGGCGAGGCGCTGGGCTGTGGAGCCCACCTCACGGCACTGCGTCGTCTCAAGACGGGCCCGTTCACGGGTGATGCCATGCTGGATTTCGAGCGCCTCGAGGCGCTGGCTGACCAGCAGGCACGTGAAGGCGTTCTGTTACCTGTCGACATCCTGCTCGATCATCTCCCGCGTCTCGACATCACTGCCGAGATGGCGCGGATGATATTGCGTGGTCAACAGGCTGAAACGACGACAGGGTCGCTGGAAGTGGGCTCCCTGGCTCGTGTGTATCAGGACCAGCAGTTGCTCGGGCTGGTCCGGATTGCGGCGGAGGGCGTCATCGCTCCTCGCCGACTGCTCAGTTCTGCCGTCGAGGCGGCGGCTGGGTGAGCTGATTGCGGCCTCGCCGCAAGCCGCATGAAGACTGCAAATATGCGTGGTCTTCGACATTTCTAATCTATCAAGCATATTGCTTACTGGAGAGACAGATGGCACTTACCGCTGAGAAGAAGGCTGAGATCGTTACCGAATTCGGCCGTGGCGAGAACGACACCGGTTCCCCGGAAGTTCAGGTTGCTCTGCTGAGCGCCAACATTGATGGCCTGCAGGGTCACTTCAAGGCCAACAAGCAGGATCACCACTCCCGTCGTGGTCTGATCCGCATGGTCAACCAGCGCCGCAAGCTGCTTGACTACCTCAAGCGCAAGGACTTCGAGCGTTACACCGCTCTGATCCAGCGTCTGGGTCTGCGTCGCTAATCAGCGATGTTGCCGCCATGCACTTCGGTGCATGGCGGGCCCCCGGTGGGCACAGGAAAACCGACACTGCCTGCGGGCGGTGTCGGTTTTTTTGTGCCTGATACCGAGGTGATCCGGGCTTCAGATCAGAGGCTCGACCCGCGCTGCAGCCCGCTTGTCGCGTGGGATCAACCCGCTTTTCATTGCCTGTGGCGCGCTTTACCATGAGCGCCTGGCATCGATGACTATCAGATTAAAGGACATGCGCCGTGAACCCGGTAACGCACAGCTTCCAGTACGGTAATGACACCATCACCCTCGAGACCGGCCGCATCGCGCGTCAGGCGACCGGTAGCGTGATGGTGACCATGGGCAATACCTCGGTGTTGTGCACCGTGGTGGCCAAGGCGTCGCCGAAACCCGGCCAGTCCTTCTTCCCGTTGTCGGTCCATTATCAGGAGAAGGCTTACGCGGCGGGGCGTATCCCCGGCGGCTTCCTCAAGCGCGAAGGGCGTCCCACCGAGAAGGAAACCCTGACCTCGCGCTTGATCGACCGTCCGATGCGCCCGCTGTTTCCCGAAGGCTTCATGAATGAGGTGCAGGTGGTCTGCACGGTGATGTCGGCGGAGCGCAATGTCGACCCGGACATCGCGGCACTGCTCGGTACCTCTGCAGCGCTTTGCATCTCCGGGGTGCCCTTCGCGGGCCCCGTGGGCGCGGCGCGCGTCGGCTTCAGCGAGCAGCGCGGCTACTTCCTGAATCCCGGCTACAGCGAACTGGCGCATTCCGAGCTGGACATGGTGGTGGCGGGGACCGAGAAGGCCGTGTTGATGGTCGAGTCCGAGGCCCAGGAGCTGCTGGAAGATGAGATGCTCGGCGCCGTGCTCTATGGCCATCACGAGATGCAGAAGGCCATCACGGGGATCGAGACGTTCGCCGCCAAGGTCAATCGTCCCAAGTGGGCGTGGGTGCCGCAGAAGCTCGACCGTGTGCTGGTCGAGGCGCTGGAGCAGAGCTTCGCCACCCGGATCGGTGATGCCTATCGCCTGAGTGACAAGATGGCGCGTCAGGACAGTCTGTCGGCGCTCAAGGCGCAGGCCATCGACCTGCTGGGCGCCGAGGATGACGCGCGCTTCAGTGTCGAGGCCGTCGCCACGGCCTTCGCGGCGCTCGAGAAGCGTATCGTGCGTCAGCGCGTGATCGCCGGCGAGCCGCGTATCGATGGTCGTGATACGCGCACCGTGCGACCGCTGGACATGGCGGTGGGCGTGTTGCCTAAGGCGCATGGCTCGGCGCTGTTCACCCGCGGCGAGACCCAGGCGATCGCCACTGCTACCCTGGGGACCACGCGCGACTCACAGCTGATCGAAGGGCTGTCCGGCGAGAAGCAGGACCGCTTCATGCTGCACTACAACTTCCCGCCCTACTGCGTCGGCGAGACAGGCTTCATCGGCGCGCCCAAGCGGCGTGAGATCGGCCATGGGCGTCTGGCGCGTCGGGGCATCGAATCCATGTTGCCGTCGTTGCAGGCCTTCCCCTACGCGATCCGTGTCGTCTCCGAGATCACCGAATCCAATGGTTCGAGCTCGATGGCATCCGTGTGTGGCGCCTCGCTTGCGCTGATGGACGCCGGTGTGCCGCTCAAGGCACCGGTCGCGGGTATCGCCATGGGGCTGGTCAAGGACGCCAATGGCGTCGCGATACTGACCGATATCCTCGGCGATGAGGATCACCTCGGCGACATGGACTTCAAGGTCGCGGGTACCGCGGAAGGTGTTACCGCGCTGCAGATGGACATCAAGATCGAAGGAATCGACGAGGAGATTCTTGAGCAGGCGCTGGAACAGGCCCTCGAGGCACGCCTGACCATCCTCGCGCAGATGAATGAGGTGCTGGCCGCCAGTCGCCAGGAAGTCTCGGACAATGCCCCGGCGATGCTGTCCCTCAAGATCGCGCCCAACAAGGTGCGTGACGTGATCGGCAAGGGCGGCTCCACCATCCGCAAGATCTGTGAAGAGACCGGCGCCAATGTCGATCTCGACGATGATGGCAGCGTGCGCATCTATGCCGAGCACAAGGCGCAGGCACAGGCGGCTGCCAAATATGTCGAGGGCATCATTGCCGAGGCCGAGATCGGCAAGCTCTATGTCGGCAAGGTGGCGCGCATCGCCGACTTCGGTGCCTTCATCACCTTCATGCCGGGCACCGATGGTCTGCTGCACATCTCGCAGATCGTCGAGGAGCGGGTCAATGACGTACGTGACTACCTCAACGAAGGCGATGAAGTGGTGGTCAAGGTGCTCGACATCGACAACCGCAATCGCGTCAAGCTGTCGCTGAAAGAGATCAGCGAAGAAGAGAAGGCGGCCTTTGCCGCTGCTCAGGCTGAAGAGGCCGCCGCCCAGGACTGACCGATCGTCGCGGAGCGTCCCCGCCCCGGTCTTGCCTGCTCTGCATGAGAGGTGAGCCCTCGGGGCAAGAAAAAGCCCCCGCCAGGTTACTGGCGGGGGCTTTTGCATATCTCCCTGCTCGAGATTGCGCGAGCAGGGAGGGTTCAGGCGGGGGGTCAGATATGTGAGCGATCAGCTGCGCTCGATGGCCAGCGCGACACCCTGACCGCCACCGATGCACAGGGTCGCCAGACCCTTCTTGGCATCACGCTCGATCATCTCGTGCACCAGCGAGACCAGCACACGGCAGCCGGAGGCACCGATCGGGTGGCCGAGGGCAATGGCGCCGCCATTGACGTTGACCTTGTCGACATCCCAGCCCAGCTCCTTGTTGACCGACAGGGCCTGGGCGGCGAAGGCTTCGTTGGCTTCGATCAGGTCGAGGTCTTCCAGGCTCCAGCCGGCCTTCTTGAGGCACAGGCGAGTCGCCGGCGCCGGGCCGATGCCCATGATCTTCGGATCAACACCCGCGTTGGAGTAGGCCTTGATGGTCGCCAGCGGCGTCAGACCCAGCTCGCGTGCCTTGTCGGCGGAGCACAGCATGACCACGGCAGCGCCGTCGTTGAGCGCCGAGGCGTTGCCGGCGGTGACGGTGCCGTCCTTCTTGAAGGCCGGGCGCATGCCAGCGAGTTTCTCGGCCGTGGTGCCGGCGCGCGGGTTCTCGTCGGTATCGAAGACGATCGGGTCGCCCTTGCGCTGCGGGATCTCGACCGGGACGATCTGGCCCTTGAAGCGGCCAGCTTCGATGGCTGCGCAGGCCTTCTGCTGAGAGGCGGCCGCGAAGGCGTCCTGGGCTTCACGGCTGATCTCGTATTTCTCGGCCAGATTCTCGGCGGTGATGCCCATGTGGATGTCATTGAAGGCATCCCACAGACCATCGTGAACCATGGAGTCGATCGCCTTCCAGTCGCCCATGCGCTTGCCGTCACGCGAGTTGGGCAGCACGTGCGGAGACAGGGACATGTTTTCCTGGCCGCCGGCCAGAATCAGCTCGGCATCGCCGCAACGGATGGCCTGGGTGGCCAGGTGCAGCGCCTTGAGGCCAGACCCGCAGACCTTGTTGATGGTCATGGCGGGCACGCCTTCCGGCAAGCCTGCCTTGATGACCGCCTGACGTGCCGGGTTCTGACCGCATCCTGCTGTCAGCACCTGGCCCAGAAGCACTTCATCGACCTGATCGCCACTGACACCCGTGCTGGCGAGGATATCCTTGATGACATGTGCGCCGAGATCCGCGGCGGAAATGCCAGCCAGGCTGCCACCGAAGGCGCCTACGGCGGTACGACGGGCTGCTACGATCACCACATCCTGCATCTGAACGCTCCTGTTCTCTTGCGAGACTGTCTGAGTCAATTGGCTGCGACTATGGCCATGCCATCAAGCGGGCGAGGCGCAGTCCTGCTGAGGTGAGATTCCAGCATAAGGCAGTTTTGTGCGGTGCGGCAATCGCCAAAGGGCATCTCCAGTGTCAGCCTTTAGCCATACGTATCGCCTGTCCAGACGGCACGACGCCAGCGCTCTGACAGGCAGGGCTGGCGTCGTGTTGGAGCGCTCGCGGTAGGCTCAAGGCCTGAAAGCATCAGCCCTCAGGGCGTGGAGCAGCAGGCAGCAAGGGGTGCTCAGGCCATCTGGACCGGGATGGCGTTGGCCGTATGGCTGACCTCGTTGCCTTCCATCAGATAGACCATGGAGGGCTTGTGCGCGTCCAGCTCGCTCTCGGCGTAGTGGGCGAAGGCGCAGATGATCACGCGGTCGCCGACATCGGCCTGGTGGGCTGCGGCGCCGTTCACCGAAATGATCTTCGAGCCTTCTTCGCCGCGAATGGCATAGGTGGTGAAGCGCTTGCCGTTGTCCACGTTGTAGATCTGGATCTGTTCGTACTCACGAATGCCTGCCATGTCGAGCAGGTCGCCATCGATGGCGCAGGAGCCCTCGTAGTTGAGGACGGCGTGAGTCACGCGGGCCATGTGCAGCTTGGCCTTGAGCATGATGGCTTGCATCAGGATGTCTCCAGTTGAGCGCCGCCGGGCGCAGATCAAGGCCCTGGGACCAGGGCCATGGCGCGTATGGCGTGGCGGACAGTGCCACGCCAGGGTGCAAGGCGGCGCAGTCTAATCAGGCATCAGGCCACCGGCAAGGCGACCTTCAGGTTATCGAGCAGGCGCGTACGGCCCAGGTGTGCGGCGACCAGAATCACCGCCTCGCGCGTGTCATCCTCGACCGCCCCCAGGTCAGCCGCGCGGCGCAGCTCGAGGTAGTCCGGCTTGAAGCCGCTCTCGCTGATGGCGGCCAGTGCCTCGCGCAGTGCCACATCACGCGTCACGCCCTGTTCAAGGCGAGCCTTCAGGGCGTCGAGGCACTGCTTGAGGCGCGGCGCGATGGCGCGCTCCTGCTCACTCAGGTAGCCGTTGCGTGATGACAGCGCCAGCCCATCCTCGGCACGCACGATGGGCACACCGATGATCTCGATGCCGAAGTGCAGGTCGTGGTTGAGCTTGCGGATCACGGCCAGCTGCTGGAAGTCCTTCTCGCCGAAACAGGCGACTTCAGGGCGTACCAGATTGAACAGGATGCTGACGACGGTGGCGACGCCATCGAAGTGACCCGGACGGTTGCCGCCGCACAGGCCTTCGGAAACGCCCGGCACCTGCACGTTGCACAGCCCGTCGCGGCCCGCGGGGTAGAGTTCCGCCGTCGAGGGGGCGAACAGCAGGTCACATCCTTCTGCGGCCAGCGCATTCTGGTCGGCCTCGAGGGTGCGCGGATAGCTGTCGAGGTCTTCGCCGGGGCCGAACTGCAGCGGGTTGACGAAGATGCTCGCGACGACCATGTCGGCATGGCGGCGCGCTTCACGGACCAGCGACAGGTGGCCGGCATGCAGGTTGCCCATGGTCGGCACCAGCGCGATACGCAGGCCATCGCGGCGCGCCTGGGCGAGTTGCTCGCGCAGGGCATTGATCTGGGAGACGGTTTTCATCAGAAGCCGTGCTCCGGCGCCGGGAAGCTGCGCGTCTTGACCGCCTGGTGGTAGGCGGCGAAGGCCTCCTGCACGCTGCCGGCATCACTCATGAAATTCTTGACGAAGCGTGGCTTGCGGCCGGGCGTCAGGTCGAGCATGTCGTGCATGACCAGAATCTGGCCATCGACGTCCACGCCGGCGCCGATGCCGATCACCGGCACCTCGACGGCATCACGAATGCGCGCGGCCAGCTCGGACGGCACGCATTCGAGCAGGATGATCGCGGCACCCGCGGCTTCCAGCGTGCGCGCGTCGGCGATGATCTGCTCGGCGCGCGCCTCGTCGCGACCCTGTACCTTGTAGCCGCCGAAGGCATGCACGTGCTGTGGCGTCAGGCCCATGTGCACGCAGACCGGCACGCCACGCTGGACGAGCGCGGTGACGGCATCGGCCAGCCAGGCTTCGCCTTCGACCTTGACCATCTCGGCACCGGCACGCATCAGACGCGCCGCATGGTCGAGCAGGATGTCGGTGCTGGCATTGCTCATGAAGGGCAGGTCGGCCATCAGCAGGCTGCCTTGCTTGCCACGTGCCACGGCGGCGGTGTGGTAGCAGATGTCATCGATGGTGACGGGCAGGGTGCTGGTATGGCCCTGCAGGACCATACCGAGAGAGTCGCCGACCAGCAGCACTTCAATGCCGGCATCGCTGGCAAGATGAGCAAAGGTGGCATCGTAGGCGGTGAGGCAACTGAACGTCTCACCATCGGCCTTGAGGCGGCGCAGGGTGCTCAGGGTGACGTTTTTCATCGGGACGCTTACTCGTTGCGGCGCGTATGACGCAGCTGCCCGTGGCGTCGAGCAGCCGCGATCGCGAGAAGGCCGCCGAGGGCGGACTGCGGGCGACACGGGCCGGTGTTACCAGAAAGTGTTACCGCACAGGCCAAAGTGGGCACGACGGTAACAAGATGGCGAAACTCTACTCCTGAGGTCCGAGGGGGAGCAAGTCATCGCCCTCAACTTGAGACGCCAGTGTTTCGAGATTCTCCTCGCCCAGCACGCTTAGGCGCTGCGGGCCCAGCAGGTCAGCCAACGGACGCATCACGAAACCACGTTTGAGCATTTCGCGATGGGGCACGACGAGACGCGGCGTCGAGATCCTGCTGTCATTGAAGAGCAGCAGGTCCAGATCCAGCGTGCGGGGGCCCCAGTGACGCAGCCGCACGCGGCGATGCTGCTGTTCGAGGGCTTGCAGTTGATCGAGCAGGGCGAGGGGAGACAGGCGGGTCGATAGCTCGGCGACGGCATTGACGAAGTCGGGCTGGTCCTGCGGGCCGACCGGCTTGCTGGCATACAGGCGAGAATGTCGCGTGCAGCGGGTCAGCGGCAGCCGGTCGAGAGCCTCAAGCGCGCGCTCCAGTTGAGCGCGCGGATCGTCAAGATTGGCACCGAGGCCAATCAAGGCTGTCGAAATCATGCGGAGTTCCTGCGTGGAGACGGCAGTGGCTCAGACGAGCCACTGCTCAGCCCTGGCCGCGACCATTGCGCCGACGCTTGCCGCGACGCTTGGTGCCGACCGGCTTGCTGCCGGCGGGGCCTTCATCGGAGACACCTTCGATCATCGTGACCTGGGTGCGAGCATCGACTTCCTGGAAGTCGGTCCACCACTTGCCCAGCCCCGGCTTCACTTCGCCGGCGAATTCGCGCAGCAGCAGGAAGTCGTAGGCGGCGCGGAAGCGCGGATGCTCACGGGTCTGGAAGGCGCGTTTGCCACGGCGACGCGGCAACTTGGCCTGCATGTCCCAGATCTCGCGCATCGGAATGCTGAAGCGCTTCGGGATCGAGGTATGGTTGAGCTGGCGAGCGATCGCCTGCTGAGCCGCCTGATGGGCTGCCGGAATATCGGGCATGCCACTGGCGATCAGCTGGTCGGTACGCGCCTTTACGCCCGGCCACAGCAGGGCGGCATACAGGAAGGCCGGCGTGACCGGCTTGTCTTCGCGGATGCGGTCGTCCGTGCTGGCCAGCGCCTTCTCGATCAGCGGCATGGACCACTGATAATGCGCGAAGCTCTCTTCCGTCTCGGGGAACAGCATCTGGAACAGACCAAACTCACGCAGGAGATGGAAGGTTTCCAGTGCATAGCCGGACATGAACAGCTTGAGCACTTCCTCGAACATGCGCGCCGGCGGAATCTGCAGCAGCAGCGGGGCCAGTTCGTACATCGGTTCGGCCGTGGCCTCCTCGATGTCGAAGTCCAGCTTGCCGGCGAAGCGGACGGCGCGCAGCATGCGCACCGGATCTTCGCGATAGCGTGTTTCCGGATCACCGATCAGGCGAATCATGCGCGCTTCGATATCGCGTACGCCATTGGCCCAGTCGTGGATCGTGAAGTCGGACACGTCGTAATAGAGGGCATTGATCGTGAAGTCGCGGCGCAGCGCGTCCTCCTCGATGGAGCCAAAGACGTTGTCACGCAGCAGCATGCCGTCTTCCGACTGCTGGGTATGCTGGCTGGGCGTGCTATCGGCCGGCTTGCCGCGGAAGGTGGTGACCTCGATCACCTCACGACCGAAGCGCACGTGCACGATACGGAAACGACGGCCGATGATGCGGGCATTGCGGAACAGCTCGCGGACCTGTTCCGGCGTGGCGTTGGTGGCCACGTCGAAGTCCTTGGGGCGTTGTCCGAGCAGGGCATCACGGATACAGCCACCGACCAGATAGGCCTGATATCCACCGCTTTGCAGGCGATAGAGTACCTTCAGCGCATTCTCGCTGAGCTGGCGGCGGGACACGGGATGCTCATCCCGCGGTATCACACGCAGGCTGGGCAATGGGGCCGCGGGCGCGTCAGTTGCATTGAAAAGCGTCTTCAAGCGGTCACCGGGGCGTTGTAGAAAGCGGGTAAATCCTTTGAGCATGCAGCGATTCGACTCGTGCGTGGCAGGCCGCCCAGTGTAGCCGAGGGCAGATACCTTGGCAAAGCGCCGGTCTGCCATCCAGGGGCCGACTCTGCACTTCAAGGCGTCTGACGAGGCGAAAATCACCTCTCAGACAAGGAAAAAGGGAGACCGATCACTCGGTCTCCCTTGCAGGTAGGGTACACGCATCCTTGAGCGGATGTTCTTTTTCGTGATGGCGCATCGCCCTGAATACGCACCACAGTCACAAATCAATGCAGACAGATCCTTCGTGTTGCAGATCATGTTGTTGTTGTCTGGCTGTCTGTTCGGTGACCATCTCGTATTCAAAACAATCTTCCATTCACCGACGGCTGAGTAGCCTCCCCCCGCGAGTTGTTGTTGTTTCGGGGGTGATCCGGGGTCGAGCCTGTTGTTCTTGTTGGTGCTCGAGGCCGGATTCGTCGCGTCCTGGTCAGTAGATTCCGGACTGCCGATATCTTGTTGTTGTTGGATCGGCGGATAATGAACTGCGGCCGTTTGTTCTTGTTTTGGCTCTTGCCTGTCACCACTCATGTAGTGAGGCATGCGGTTCATCATCAATGTCACGCGCTCGACGGGTATTGTTCTTGTTGGTGTCGAGGGTTTTCGAAGCATTGCGCGTTCTTGTTGTTGTTGGGCGCACTTCGTATTTCCGGTTGTTCTTTTTCTTGACCGTGTTATTGCATCGGATGTGCCACAGCTTAAAAAAAACCAGCAATTCAGTCATTTAGACATAGGTCGCTGAGACGTGAGGTGTAGAGAGGTGCGAGGTGTTACCTGACGTGGCCATTGGTGCGCTGGATGGGGTCATGATTTGGGGTCGATGGTAACAATTGGTGCGAAGGTCTAACGAAGTGCCTTGCAAGCTAATGATTGAGCTGGGTTTTTTGCGAGTCTTTCGACACTAAAGTCTAGCGATGCCCTCGATGATGCGGGGATCTCTGGCATGCAAGGTGGCGCCGCAGGCGGGTTGCTCGCTCGGGAGGGCACCTGCATGGTGCAGTAACTTCAGCACAGTGACTTCAGCGCAGTGACTTCTGTGCGCCAGCGTCAGTGCTCCAGCGTCGCTCCAGCTTCATTGCACCGACGTCAGTTTGCGGGAGAGCTGCGGCGGCCCTTGCGACGTGGAATGCCCAGGCGCTGACGTCGCTCCCAGAGGTTCTTGCGGCTGATGCCGAGGCGGCGTGCGAGCTCGGTCTCGCTCATGTGGTCCTGATGCTCGAGCACGAAGTGCTGGAAGTAGTCCTCCAGCGAGAGGTCTTCCTCTTCACCGGCATCGCCGACCACCGAGAGGCCGCTGCGTGGGGTGTCCGCAGGCGGTGGCTGGCCCATGTCCTGTTGGCCGGTCGCGGGCTGACCTGTCACAGGCGCTGCGGCCGTCTCGAGACTTGCGTCCCTGGCGGCGCCTTGCACTGTGCCTTTCATCGACCCTTTCATTGCTCCTTTTGCCGCCCCTTTGCCCGCTGTCTTCGGCGCCTGAGCAGTCGGCGGGGGCACAGGGTCTGCCGTTGCGGCGGGCGCTGCCTGAAGCGGCTGCCCTGAGGGCGTGCGCAGGCCGAGGTCTTCCGGGGCGATGATGCGGCGCTCCGCCAGGATGACGCCCCGCTCGAGGGCGTTTTCCAGCTCACGGACATTGCCGGGCCAGGCGTAGTGATGGATTTCCTGACGCGCCCGCTGAGAGAGTCGCATGCCGTCACGACCATGCTTGCGGGCGATGCCGGCCAGCAGGTGCTCGGCCAGTTCCAGCACGTCATCGCCGCGCTCACGCAGGGGCGGCAGGTCGATCTCCATCACGTTCAAGCGGTAGTAGAGGTCGAGGCGGAACTCGCCGCTGGCCGAGAGCTGATGCAGGTTGCGATGGGTCGCGGCGATGAGGCGGATGTCGACGTAGCGCGTCTCGATGGCCCCCACGCGGCGAATCTCGCCCTCCTGCAGCACTCGCAGCAGGCGTGCCTGGGCATCCAGCGGCAGTTCGCCGATCTCATCCAGGAACAGTGTGCCGCCGTCGGCGGCTTCGATCAGACCGGTGCGCGAGCTGGTGGCGCCGGTGAAGGCGCCTTTTTCATGGCCGAACAGCTCGGACTCGATCAACGTCTCGGGAATGGCGGCGCAGTTGACGCAGATCAGCGGCGCCTGATGGCGTTCGCTCTGGCGGTGAATGGCGCGTGCGACCAGCTCCTTGCCGGTGCCGGACTCACCGAGCACCAGCACGGTGACGTCGGCGGGCGCAACCTTGCGGATGCGGGTATAGACCTGTTGCATGGCGCGACAATGGCCAATCATCTCCACCGGCTTGTTGGCCGTGCCAGCATGCGCCTGGGGAGGAGGGGGCGCGGCGCTCGGCGCCCCCTGGCGTGGCAGCGACAGCGCATCTCGCACGCTGCGCGCGAAGGCCTGCTGGTCGAACGGCTTGGGCAGATAGTCGGCTGCCCCCGCTTTCAGGCAGCTGATGGCGGCGTGCAGGCTGGGGTTGTCGGCCAGCAGCAGCACGGGAGTTGGCTGGCTGGCGCGCAGGATCGGGTCGGCATGCTCTCCGGCCAGTTCGCTGTCGCAGATCACCAGCGCGAAGTCGGCAGGGTGCTGCAGACGGGCATCCTCCAGGCCGCTGGCCTGCACCACGTCGTGACCCTCGCGCTCCAGCAGATGCTGCAGCGTGTTGCGCGAAGCACCTTCCTTTTCGACGATCAGAATCCGGGCCATGGGGTGATGTCGCTCGCCTGAGGGTGTGCATGAGGGAATGACTGTCGTTTGAGTCTGTCCTGTTCCCACAGGGGAGGCAATCCGACAATCGTGGCTGTTGTCAGGCGTCCCGAGTGCATGGCGTGCCTGGTCTCAGCTTCCCTCAGCTGCCCTCAGCTGCCCTCAGCGGTCCTTGGCATTGGAGCAGTGGCCGCACTGAGTGACGGCGAGGTGCCGACCGCCGCGAGTGACCAGCAAGGAGTGGCGTGGGCGAGTTGCTCAGCGGGGCTGGCGGTCGCCAGTTCGGGCGGCGGCGCCTGACCGAGCAGCGTCAGGGTATGGTGCAGCAGCGTTCGAATCGCGCTGGCGTCTTCCGGCAGGGCCGGTGCCAGATTCTGCTTGGAGAGCTTCTGGCCATTGGCGGCCGTGATCAGCGGCAGGTGCGTCAGGCGGGGCATCGGCAGGTCGAGCGCGGCCTGCAGCAGACGTTGCCAGGGGCTGTTGTCGAGCAGATCGAGCCCGCGCACGACATCGGTGATGCCCTGCTCGGCGTCATCCACCACCACGGCCAGCTGATAGGCCCACAGGCCATCGCGTCGCTTGAGCACCACGTCGCCGAGCGCGGCGAGATCCAGCTGGACCGCGCCTTGCAGGCGGTCCTGCCAGCCAGCAATGGCCCGGGTGCCGCCTAAGCGCTCTGCCGCACGCACATCCAGCCGCCAGGCATGCTCGCCCGTGGGAGGTTCGGCTCGCTCTCGGCACCAGCCGGGGTAGATGGCATGCTCGCGCCACTGCTTGCGCGAGCAATCACACGGGTAGGCGATACCACTGGCCTTGAGTTGCTCCAGCGCCTCGGCGTAGGCGGCGTGACGCTGGCTCTGATAGCGGAGCACGCCATCGCGCTGCAGACCGAAGGCATCCAGCTGGCGCAGGATGGTATCGGCGCTCCCGGCGGGGCAGCGCGGCGGGTCGA
>NZ_JARWKU010000039.1:0-228 GCF_029846435.1 Cobetia sp. 1AS1 | reverse complement strand
AGGAGTATTTAGCCTTGGAGGATGGTCCCCCCATGTTCAGTCAAGGTTTCTCGTGCCCCGACCTACTCGATTTCACGATACTCAGACTTCGACTACGGGACTATCACCCTGTATCGTCAAGCTTCCCAGCTTGTTCGTCTGTCAGTTGTATCGCTTAAGGGCTGGTCCCCGTTCGCTCGCCGCTACTTGGGGAATCTCGGTTGATTTCTTTTCCTCCGGGTACTTAGA
>NZ_JARWKU010000038.1:0-228 GCF_029846435.1 Cobetia sp. 1AS1 | reverse complement strand
TCTAAGTACCCGGAGGAAAAGAAATCAACCGAGATTCCCCAAGTAGCGGCGAGCGAACGGGGACCAGCCCTTAAGCGTGACAACTGACAGACGAACAAGCTGGGAAGCTTGACGATACAGGGTGATAGTCCCGTAGTCGAAGTCTGAGTCACGTGAAATCGAGTAGGTCGGGGCACGAGAAACCTTGACTGAACATGGGGGGACCATCCTCCAAGGCTAAATACTCCT
>NZ_JARWKU010000037.1:0-231 GCF_029846435.1 Cobetia sp. 1AS1 | reverse complement strand
CCATCGTTGCCGGCGGCGTCCTGCACCTTGAGCTGCACGGTGGCAGAGGCGGTGAGGTCGGCATCGGCATAGCTGACAGCAGTACCGGACACGCTGTCGGTGATGTCGACCCAGGTGGTGCCATCGGTGCTGTAAAGCAGAGCTTCCCCAGTGACGAGCTCGGCACTCAGCGTGGCGGTGACCGTCAGGCCATCATCGTCATTGGTGATGAAGTCGCCGGCGGTACCGCTA
>NZ_JARWKU010000036.1:0-269 GCF_029846435.1 Cobetia sp. 1AS1 | reverse complement strand
CCATCGTTGCCGGCGGCGTCCTGCACCTTGAGCTGCACGGTGGCAGAGGCGGTGAGGTCGGCATCGGCATAGCTGACGGCAGTACCGGACACGCTGTCAGTGATGTCGACCCAGGTGGTGCCATCGGTGCTGTAGAGCAGAGCTTCCCCAGTGACGAGCTCGGCACTCAGCGTGGCGGTGATTGTCAGGCCATCATCGTCATTGGTGATGAAGTCGCCGTCGGTACCGCTATCGTCGCTGATCGCGTCAATGGTGGCAGTGGTGGTCGG
>NZ_JARWKU010000035.1:0-282 GCF_029846435.1 Cobetia sp. 1AS1 | reverse complement strand
CACCAGCACCACGACCGGCAACGTGCTCAGCGATGCGCAGCCCGATACCGACACTGATGGCGGCAACGACAGCGATGTGCTGATCGTCAGTGGCATCGGTGCGGGTGCCAATGCCGGGACTGACACCGCCGCGGGTACGCCGGTCACTGGCACCTACGGCAGCGTCACCATCGCCGAAGACGGCAGCTACACCTACGCGCTGGACAACAGCAACGCGGCGGTGCAGGCGCTGGCCGAAGGCGAGGTGATCACCGAGACCTTCACCTACGAGATCTCCGATGG
>NZ_JARWKU010000034.1:0-287 GCF_029846435.1 Cobetia sp. 1AS1 | reverse complement strand
CTGGCCTGCTGGGCGGAATCGGCACTGTGTTGCACGGTGGTGGTGATCTCCTCCATCGAGGCCGAGGTTTCCTGCAGACTGGAGGCGGACTGCTCGGTGCGTGCCGAAAGCTCCTCGTTGCCCTGGGCAATCTCGCCGGCGGCCTGATTGACGGCGCCCGTGGTGCCCCGCACCTGACCCACCACTCGACTCAGGTCCTCACCGACGCTATTCATGGCCGCGGTCAGCTTGCCGATCTCATCCTGACGCTGACTGGTGATGCGCTGGGACAGATCGCCCCGCGCCAA
>NZ_JARWKU010000033.1:0-326 GCF_029846435.1 Cobetia sp. 1AS1 | reverse complement strand
CTGCAGGAAACCTCGGCCTCGATGGAGGAGATCACCACCACCGTGCAACACAGTGCCGATTCCGCCCAGCAGGCCAGTCAGCTGGTCAATTCGACCTCCGAGCAGGC
The DNA here is from genome assembly GCF_029846435.1 of Cobetia sp. 1AS1. NCBI lineage: Bacteria > Pseudomonadati > Pseudomonadota > Gammaproteobacteria > Oceanospirillales > Halomonadaceae > Cobetia > Cobetia sp. 1AS1. Next base: position 219 of record NZ_JARWKU010000033.1, on the reverse strand, counting down.
GCGCCGCGGCAATGACGACATGCGCAAGGCGCAGGCGAGCATGGAAGACATCAACCGTTCCGCCGAGCGCATCAGCGAGATCATCAGTCTGATCGACGGCATCGCCTTCCAGACCAACATCCTGGCGCTGAATGCCTCGGTGGAAGCGGCGCGAGCCGGTGAGCATGGGCGTGGCTTTGCGGTGGTCGCGCAGGAAGTGCGCACCCTGGCGACGCGCTC
>NZ_JARWKU010000032.1:0-338 GCF_029846435.1 Cobetia sp. 1AS1 | reverse complement strand
AAACGATATGTCGGAGAGGTCCGACAGATTCGTAATCCTTGACAGACCCCTTGGGGTTATATGGTCAAGCGATTAAGCGCATACGGTGGATGCCTTGGCAGCCAGAGGCGATGAAGGACGTGATAGCCTGCGATAAGCGTTGGCGAGGTGGCAAATACCCTGCGACCCAACGATTTCCGAATGGGGAAACCCACTCACCATCAGGTGAGTATCTATAGGCCAATACATAACCTATAGAGGCAAACCCGGGGAACTGAAACATCTAAGTACCCGGAGGAAAAGAAATCAACCGAGATTCCCCAAGTAGCGGCGAGCGAACGGGGACCAGCCCTTAAGCG
>NZ_JARWKU010000031.1:0-386 GCF_029846435.1 Cobetia sp. 1AS1 | reverse complement strand
TCAGTCGCGGTGACGCTGAAGACGTGGTCGCCCTCGGTGAGCTCAGTGCTCGGGGTGTAGCGCCAGGCGCCATTGGCATCTGCCACGACCGTATAAACGACTTCGCCGTTGTGGGTGATGGTGACGGTGCTATTGGCCTCAGCGCTGCCGGTCAGCGTCGGCGTCGCATCGTTGGTGCTGTCGCCGGAGGCGAGGGCACCGGTATCGGCTGGCACATCGTCGGTCGCAGAAGCGATGGTCGGCGTGTTCGGCGCTGTGACGTCAGCGTCTTCCGGCACCACCAGCGTATCGGAGGCTAGACTTTCGTTACCCGCGGTATCGGTGACGGTGGCGGTCAGTTCAGCGCCGGCTTCCTGCTTCGGAGACAGCGTGATGCTGAACGTGCC
>NZ_JARWKU010000030.1:0-470 GCF_029846435.1 Cobetia sp. 1AS1 | reverse complement strand
GACGCTGACGTTACCGCACCGAACACGCCGACCATCGCTTCCGCGACCGACGATGTGGAAGCCAATACCGGTGCCCTCGCCTCCGGCGACAGCACCAACGATGCGACGCCGACGCTGACCGGCAGCGCCGAAGCCGGCAGCAGCGTCACCATCACCCATAACGGTGAGGAAATCGCGACAGTCACAGCCGATGCCAATGGCAGCTGGAGCTATACCCCGAGCACTGATCTCACCGATGGCGATCACGTCTTCAGCGTCACCGCGACCGATGCCGCCGGCAACGAAAGCCCGGCGTCTGGCGAGTTCACCCTCACCGTCGACACCACCGCGCCGGATGCCCCGATCCTGTCCGAGACGGATGGCGAGACGGCCAATGGCAGTACCGTCAATGGTAGCGCCGAGGCCGGTGGCACCGTCGAAATCACCAATGGTGATGGCGACCTGCTGGGCAGCAGCACTGTCGCCGAGGA